>JALGVT010000040.1 GCA_025774555.1 candidate division LCP-89 bacterium | reverse complement strand
GACTGGTACTCTCGCAAAATAGTCGGTTATCACCTCGATTTACGCAGTAAAACAGCAGATTGGCTGCAAGCCTTAGATCAAGCAGTAAACCAACAGTTTCCCGATGGTGTACGGAACCACAACCTGCACTTGATGTCCGACAACGGGTCGCAGCCGACCAGTATTTCTTTTATGAAAGCCTGTCGCACCTTAAAGATAGAACAAGCATTTACGTCATACAATAATCCCAAAGGCAACGCCAATACCGAACGTGTCATACGTACGCTTAAAGAAGAGAGCATCTGGATCAGTGAGTGGAATAGTTTAGACCAGGTCCAACTGGATGAATCCGCATTCCATGCTGAACGACCTGAGCCCGGTAGAATTTGAGACCGAATGGTCCTCAAACTCTACACAAAAAGCCGCATGAAAATGTCTTGTTTTTTTGGGTGCAGTACAGTATACCTACACTTATGGTGATAATGAAAGCTTGCTCGAAGCGAAGAGTTTATGTTACTCGATGGCAATCCGAAATGCAATTGAATCGTTTCGCGTCTATGTACTGGCTACTTCTGAAGTTCAAAATTATCATCTAAAGAATGATTTGATTCAAATGATCTCGTCCGGCTACTTAGAAGATACAAAAATAATAGAGGAAGACGTTGTGGGACAGAAAGTACATTATATAATTGAAGCGTACCTCTGTCCGTCTAAAATAGAGCGGATAATAAAACAGAAGATTGCTAAAATCAATAACGATTATGAGGTCATCGATTCTAATAGATATTTGAAAATAGTCGGTGTGACCGAGAGAAATTCGGAAATAAAAGTAACTTATAAGGTCTTAGAAGAATGGGGTGGCGACTACGAAGAAACTATGAAAGCTTTTAGATCCGGAATTAATACCTACAAAAGGGAGTTAGATAAAGTTGAAGATATCGGTAAAAAATATAGGATCATGATCGATTACTTCGATGAAGATGGTAATCCTGTTGGTGGTGATTACAGAGATTTATCAGAGAATTCGTATGTGAAGGATCAAGCTGGGACAGTTAAATTCGTTAAGTCTAAAGAAGTCAAGTCATATAGAGCTTGGTTACCCCACTAGTATATAGGTTTATTAATACGATCTGTTTAATTGATTTTAAGAAAGGATAATACCATGGAACAAAAACTTCTTATTTGCAGAGATTGTGGTTTCAAAAAACGAGTTCCTGTAATTGTAAATCAGGAAGAACAATCTAACTATAAGGGACCAACAAAAGATAGAATATGCCCGAAGTGTGGGTCGAGAAATATTGAATTTAGAAATTAGATAATATAAACCTAGTGCCCCACCGCACTGCGGTAGTTTTCTCTCTCTTGCCTCCCTCTTGGTGCGGGGGTCTCCACCCGAATAAATGTCGGGTGCTCACTATTAAAACCAAAGTCACTAAAGTGACTGCGCCTCATTGATTTCAGTCAATTGGATCTATTACTGGAGCACCGGACTTTTCCCGAAGGGATGCCTATGGTACAATCCGGTGGTAACAGTGATTTTGCCTTCTCATTCCTGATAAACATTTCACAACCGAAATTTTCGCATTCGTGCTTGATTTATGACTCAGAATTTATTATTTTATTAGCCGCTCACCGCCCTCCCAAACCGTACCGGTTGTCTGGACAGTGCAGCCCTGGGAAAATTCCCACCGTGTACACTCCCGGAATTGTCATCAGTTTAAGTAGTCATTGTCCAAAGCTGAATTTAGGCTGTTGGGATCAATGCCTGATAAGAGGTACTCTATGCCAATCGTCATTACCGATAAGTCTGTTATAGAAGAATTCGTGCGCCAGGTCGAAGAGATCAGCGGCGAGAATATCAGCAAGTGCATGCAGTGCGGCACCTGCACCGGCACCTGTCCCATGTCCGCGGAAATGTCGTTAGGTCCGCGCCGGACCATGCTGTTGTCAAAATGGGGACAAGAAGAGCAGGTTTCAGCGGACAACACCGTCTGGATTTGCGCTTCATGCCAATCTTGTCTGGTGCGCTGCCCCCGCGGCATAGACGTTCCCAGGGTAATGGAGGCTATCCGTCAGATTACCCTGAGAACCAACACCGATCACATTGCTCCGTTTGAGATAGACGACGAGCTGATAAAAGATCTACCGACGATTGCCATGGTGAGCTGTTTCCGCAAACACACCGCTTAACGACGAAGCAATACTTCGCGAAGGAATAAAATGAAATTAGGATATTATCCCGGCTGCACCTTAAAGACACAGGCGAAGAACCTGGAAGATTCTGCTGTTGAATCCCTTAAGGCGCTGGGTGTTGAAACGGTCGAGTTGGATCGCTGGAACTGTTGCGGAGCGGTCTATTCGCTGTCAGATGACGACTTGATCCATATCCTGGCGCCGGCGCGCAATTTAATGCGCGCCAAAGATCAGGGTTTCGATAAGGTTATGACGATCTGTTCGATGTGTTATAACACTCTGGCGCGCGCCAATCTGCTGATGAAGGAAGATGAGGTCAAAAGGGACACCATAAACACCTTCATGGAAGAGGAAAACGATTACGCCGGCGAAGTTGAAGTTATACATCTGCTTAACTTTCTGAAGGATGAAATCGGCTGGGATAAACTGGCAGATGCGGTGAAGAAGCCATTGAAGGATCTAAAGCTGGCTCCTTACTATGGATGCACCTTGACTCGTCCCAACGAAGTCTCTATTGACGGTGGAGTGCAGCCAGAGATATTCAAGGATTTCACAGAGGCGCTGGGCGCGACGTTCGTGGATTTCGATCATTCCACCGTATGTTGCAGCTCTTATTTGATGGTATCGCATCCTGAAGAGGCGGTCAATGCGGCATCGAAGGTCATAGGATCGGCTCAGCAGCAGGGCGCGGACGCGTTGATTATGAGCTGTCCGTTGTGCGAATATAACCTCGGCAAACGTCAGGGTGATATTATTAAAAAACACGAAGAGATCAATGCCATGCCGACGTTCTACTTCACGCAGTTACTGGCGATTGCGCTGGGGTTGGATGAATCGGTATGCCGCTTTGATTTGAGTTCTCCGACTTCTGTAGAATTCCTGAAGCAAAGAGGACTTCTGTAATAGAGAAATAACCCAAAACTTCATATAGATTTGTATATGAACAAACCAATCGAGGCATGAATGTGTGCTCAAGCTAAAGACGATAATATACCGGTTGTCGAAGCAAAGCTGATTCCCGTTTATATCATGGGAAAGAAGTACGATGTGCCGGAGTCCCTGACGATCATGAAGGCGTTGGAATATGCCGGATACAAATTCGTGCGCGGCGCGGGATGCCGCGGCGGCGTATGTGGAGCCTGCGGAACGGTCTATCGTCTCCCCGGCGATTATCATATCCGCGTCGGTCTCGCCTGTCAGACAGTCGTTGAACCCGAAATGTACCTGGCTCAGATTCCCTTCTATCCCGCTAATCGCGCAGTTTATGACTGGGATGAGATCAAAGGCGAGGCTGAAGAGGTTTTTAAGGCTTATCCGGAAGTTTTCCGCTGTCTGGCATGTAACGCCTGCACCAAGGTTTGTCCGATGGACATACAGGTGATGGATTACATCGCGGCAATCAAGCGCGGGGACCTTGACAAAGCTGCTGAACTTTCCTTTGACTGCATCCAGTGCGGTCTCTGTGCCACGCGCTGTATGGCAGAGATGCCTCAGTATCACATCGCTCAGATGGTGCGGCGGATTCGTGGGAAATTCATCGCGAAACCTTCACCACATTGTGACCAGCAGGTAGAAGCGATCAAGTCCGGCTATTACGACGGTTTCTTGAAAGAGCTGATGGATCTGGGAACTTTGGACCCGATGCAGCAGGACAAAGTGACTCCTGAAATAAAGAAACTGAAGGAACTCTACAATCAACGCCAGATGGAGCCTTCCACGTCAGAAAATGAGTGGACTCCCGAAAGCGATTACGCAACCTTGAAATAAGTTCCTCCGTGTCAATATAAATCGAAGATTTTTATCCACCCGATAACGAGGTGAGCAATGCCATATCCAGAAAGTTTAAAACAGTTAATAAAGAAAGTCGAAGCGACACGCCCGGAACGTATCAAGAAAAAGCAGGCGGGTGAGGAATTTCCAGCTTTGAGTCTCGATGATCGAGGCAGAGTACTGAACGCTTTCCATCCGGACATAAAGGATGAGGGGCGCCGCGAAGTAAAAGTAGGACCGAATAAAGGCTATTGCATAGCCCATGAGTATGTCGATCTCCTGGAAGCAAAGAGCCGTGTCAACCCGGATAGTGTGGATTTGTCCAAACCTGATCACGAGACGGACGTGCTGATTCTCGGCGGCGGCGGAGCAGGAACTTCAGCGGCGCTTCTGGCTCAGGAAAAGGGCGCTAAAGTAATAATCGCCACCAAACTGCGTCATGGCGACGCCAATACTATCATGGCAGAAGGCGGCATTCAGGCGGCGACAAAAGGCTGGAAGGATTCTCCTTACTATCATTACCTGGACGTCATGGGCGGCGGGCACTTCACGAATAAACCTGAATTAGTGCAGACGCTCTGTAACGAAGCGCCCGACGTACTCCGCTGGCTGCTCGAACTCGGGTGTAATTTCAGCAAACATGAAGACGGTTCGTTACAAACCATGCATGGCGGCGGCACCAGCCGGAAGCGGATGCACTATGCGGCTGATATCACCGGCGCTGAAATGATGCGCACCATTCGCGATGAAGCGCGTAACCGCGTGGATGACATTACCGTCATCGAATTTTCTCCCGCCGTTGAACTGATACTCAACGAAAAAGGTCACTGTGCGGGAGCGGTTTTGTATAATATGGAGACCGCAGAATACATCGTAGTTAAGGCGAAATCTGTGGTGATGGCGACCGGAGGCAGTGGTCGTCTGCATGTGCAGAACTTTATGACCACAAATCATTACGGAGCGACCTTCGACGGTATCGTCATGGGTTACCGCGCCGGAGTTCCGATCTGTTTCCTGCACACCATTCAGTATCACCCCACCGGCGTGATCTTTCCGGAACAGGCTGAAGGTATTCTGATCACCGAAAAGTTCCGCGGTGCAGGTGCAAATCTGGTCAACGTCGAAGGCAATCAGTTCGTTTTCGAACGCGAACCGCGCGACATCGAAGCCGCCTGTATAATCAAAGAATGCGTTGAAGTAGGCAAAGGCGTTCCGACACCGACGGGGAAATTTGGCATCTGGCTTGACAGCCCCATGCTGGATGACATGTTCGGTGAAGGCTACGTGAAGAAGGAATTCCCCGGCAAGCACATCCTCTATAACCGCTTCGAAATCGATATCGGCAAAGAACCGATGCTGATTTACCCCACACTGCATTACCAGAACGGCGGTCTCGAGTTCACGGCGGATGGCGCCACCTGTCTGCCCGGTCTATACCTGGGTGGTGAAGTCGGTGGAGGAACTCACGGCGAAAACCGACTGATGGGCAATTCTCTGCTGGACATCATGGTCTATGGACGCATCGCCGGCAAGAGCGCGGCGGAATATGCCTTGAACAAGGCTGAAGACAGCGCATTAACGCTGGATCATGTCAGGAAGTATCACAAAGAGATGGAAGATGGCGGCGTTGAAAGCGACCGCATTTCTCCCATGCTGCTGCCTGATTACACGCTGGAGCATGTCAAAGAGAAACAGCTTACGGCGAAGTATGAAGGGACTATGAGGTAAGTTTACAATACACTGAGAATAGAAAAATCCGGGTCATTACGATCCGGTTTTTTTATAGAAAAGTGAAAATATTTAAAAAAAGACTTGACTTTTCATAAAATGTTGTGTAAATTTTACAACACAAAAAGTGAGGAGATAAAAATGCCTGTTAAATTGTTTGGGGAGAGGCTTAAAGAGCTTCGTTTAGAGCGTAGAATTACCCTGCGCAAATTCAGCCAGATGGTTGGAATCGATCCAGGAAACGTGAGTCGAATTGAAAGAGGAAAGATTAATCCACCGCAAGAACTTGAAAAGTTAGAGCAGATAGCTTTAATACTCGGATTAATTGAAGACACTGATGAATATGATGATTTCATTAGTTTAGCACATTTAAGCGCTGGAAAACTGCCGCAGAATGCTATTAGTGACGAACAGCTTGTAGCTAAACTTCCACTATTCTTTCGAACACTAGATGGTCGTAAGCTAACGGACGAGCAACTAGATGCATTCATTGAAAAATTAAAGGAAGAACTATGATAGTTGGAATCCAAGTAAACTGGCTTGAAGCTGATGAAATTGAGAATAAAACAAAAGAGTTTCTGAAGGAGTTTCACCCTTCAGGAAAACTACCAATCCCTATTGAAGAAATCGTCGAATTTTACATGAAAATTAACATCATTCTTCTGCCGAACCTCGAGAGGCAGATAGGTAATGTATCTGCATTAACAAAAGACATGGAAACAATTTACATTGATGAATATTTATGTAGTAGACATTCAAATACCAATAGATATCGTTTTTCATCAGCCCATGAAATTGGACATATTTTAATTCATGAAGGAATATACCGCCAGTTCCCATGTAAAAGCGCTTTGGATTAGAAGAGATTTATTAATGAGATTCCACGTAATGGATACAATAGAATGGAATATCAAGCTAACCAATTTGCAGGATTGGTATTAGTACCAAGAAAACAATTAGAAGATAACTTCAAACATATAGTAAAATATCTAAAAACAGAAGGGCATGATCCAGATAATTTTTACGATTTATTTGAAGATTATCTCTATAAGAAACTGGTTAGAGTTTTTGGTGTTTCGAGACAGGTTCTTGAAAGAAGAGTCAGATATGAAGGATTAAGCATATAGAAGTAATAGCTGTAAAAGAGCCTCAATAAGAAATAGCTCACCGCGCAGTATGAAGGTACGATGAGGTAAACGGCGCTTTAAATAGATTATCAGAAGGGGCTGTCCCGAAAGGGTCAGCCTCTTTTTGTTATTTAGATGCAAAATACCAGCTGTCTCACTTCTTATACGTCTTATTTTACTTGACACTAAATAAAAGAGATCGTATTTTAGGGTAGTCCTTCTTTCTGCATGTAACTAAATGTCATAATACCATGTCGAAATACTCTGAAATTGAAATTGATAAAGTAAAGCTGTATTCCATTGCCCAGAGACAGAGCAAGGTGCAATTGGAGTTTCTGGGCAAACCCGTTGATGCGGACGCCGACTTTAAAACCTGGTGGGACGCTCTGCCGGATATTCTAAAAGCCGCCGATTTAAAATCGGTTGTTGGAGCCATCGTAAAAGCGCGAAAAAAGGGGAAACCTGTCATAGTAATGATGGGCGCTCATGTAATCAAGGTCGGGCTTTCACCTATCCTGATCGACTTGATGGAGCAGGGAGTCATCACCGCGCTGGCGATGAATGGAGCCGGCATCATCCACGATACGGAACTGGCGATGTTCGGGATGACCTCTGAGGATGTCGCAGAGAATATCGCTGACGGGACGTTCGGTATGGCGAAGGAGACTGGTGAATTCATCAACCGTGCTATTTCAAGGGGGATGAAAGAAAAGTCAGGTATGGGCGAGATCATCGGGAAGGAGTTGGTCGATCAAAAAGCTCCGCATCTCAGTATCAGTCTGCTGGGGCAGGCGTACAAGCTGGGAATTCCGGTGACGGTGCATGTAGCTGTTGGAACGGATATCATCCATCAACAGCCGTCCGCTGACGGCGCGGAGATCGGTGAATTGACCTACCGGGATTTTAAAATCTTCGCAAAGCAGATCGCCGACATTGGAGACGGCGGCGTCATCCTCAATATCGGTTCTGCGGTTGTGCTTCCTGAGGTTTTTCTGAAGGCTTTGACAGTAGCCCGAAATCTGGGTTATTCCTGCAAGAACTTCACAACCGCAAACTTCGACATGATCCAGCACTATCGCCCTTCAGTCAACGTAGTCAACCGACCGACGATGGCTGGCGGCACGGGGTACAGCATAACCGGACACCATGAGATCATGATACCGCTGTTGGCGGCGGGTGTGAAGATGGAATTCCGTAAACCGTGAACGGTGAACAGGGAACAGAGAACCGAGGACAGAGAAATAGGGCGCACTGCCGTGCGCCCCTACCAGTACCTAAAACCTATCCCCCAGCCCCTATTTGACCAGCACCATTTTCTGAACTGCGCTAAACTCCCCCGCTGTCAACTCAGCGAAATAGATACCGGAAGGGAGGTGGGAAGCATCGAAAGTGATCAGGTGATTACCTTCGTCACGCCAGCCGTTGACCAGCTCTGCTACTTGCCTGCCGGAGATGTCGAAGACAGCAAGGTTGACGGTCTTAGCTTCTGGAAGTGCAAATGAAATTGTGGTTGTCGGGTTAAAGGGGTTGGGGTAGCAGCCGTGAAGTGCGTACTCTGAAGGCGTCTCCACATCATCCACGTTGATGAAGGAATCGAAGCTCTCACCAGAACAGAACCAGTCGGATGCTGTTCCCAATGCTCCGTCACCCAGAGTACCTTCCTTAACAAAGGTAAATGAATCGGAATGTTCCACTACCCAGGGATAGTCACCGATATAGGCATAATAGGTGTATGTTCCTGCTGGTGCGAACCCTGGAACAATCTGAGTACGATCTCGCTCAATTGTAGTATTGCCCGGAAAGCTTACCTCTGTGATGGTCAGGATTTCAACAGATCCAGTGCCCGGCAGATCGATTTCGGTCCACAGGTCGAATTGCTGAGTAAGATTGGAATTATTTTCAACCGAAATGTTAAATTCAAAGCTTCCTCCGTTTTCCGGAATGGTTATAGGTGGATTTAGAGGAGTCAGGGTCACTTGCACCGGTTCAATCCCTTCCCCGGATAGAGTAACTATCTGGATTGGTGAATATGGATCATTACTTATAATGATTAATCCTTCGTTGTATTGGGTAGCCTGATCTGGTGTAAAAATTACTAAAATTTCGAGACTATCTCCTGGAGCTACTGAGCTATCGCTAATAGCGATACCTGTCGTAAATGCGGGATTACTACTGGTTATATCGTTTACCACCAAATTTGTATCACCCACACTATAGATAGTAAATGGCAAAAACACCTGCTGGGTCAGTGGAGAAGTTCCGAAATTCAATGAATCGGCTGAAAGCAACATTTCAGGGCGTGCGATACTAGATCCCTGGTCGTAGTAATATGCCCCTATATCCGAAACGGTGCTGTCTGGATCTGAAACACACCCAGGATCACCTGCATCTATACAAGGCGATGTGGCGGTCAGAAAGTAGGCAGAATCACCTGCTGTAGCGTAGAATTGAGGATCCAGTAGTATATTTTGATATATATCGCAGGAATCATCATTTGCATTCACCGTTACAATCTGACCAATCCAGGTAGGCATATTACCACTAAAGTTCCCACCTGCATTGTTGTACACATCGCAGTATATTAAAGAGGTATCCGCGGATGAGATAAATTGGACCCCCGACCCATTGTTATTACTGATTATCGAATTTTTTACAGTAGAGGCAGAGTTCGTATATAGCCCAATTCCATCATTATTCGAGATAGTACAATTTTCCATCGTCATAAATGCAGTATTATACACCCCAGCAACATCACCACCGGTATTGCCGGTTATAAGACAGTTATTTATTATCAGGGTTGCTCCAGCGCTCGCACATCTAATCCCACCACCACCGAGAGAGGCTGAATTATTCCTAATAATACTATTACTCATTGTCACATCTGCGCCAGCATAGACCGAAACTCCACCAGTATTACTATTTCCGTAGTTTCCTTCAATTATACAGTTCTCAATAATAATGTCAGCACCAGAAGAAGTGTAAACGGCACCGCAATAGGTGGAAGAGTTATTTTTTATTGTACAACCGCTTAGCTTAGTATTACCATCCCATATCGTGATCGTTCCATAAAAGCTATGGGAATCCTCAATCAGGCAGTGATTGATGATTGGTGATGAGGCTGAAACATTGATAGCTGCATTTGTTGCCTCTTTTAATTTACAGTAATCTAGGCGACATGTGTCGATAGTAGTGCCCCAGAATCGAATTCCCTGCCAACTGTCGGTGTTATAACATGGCTGAAAGTAGATGCTATCCAGCAGAGTACCCGCAGCGTGCAGATAGCCATTAATCAGAAAGAGATAATCTCCTGCAAATAAAAATTTTGCGCCTGACTCAATAATTAATGAGCTGTCGGCGGGAACAGTGATATCTCCCTGTACCAGATAATTTGTATTCCCTGCCAAAGTTCCGCTGAGATTCCCGGAAATTGGAATGGTTCCTATTTGTGAGATTAACATAATATCATCCAGTGTGTGAGCACCAGATATTATATAATTATCCAGCATCCAGTCGAAATAGCCTGTGTATGAGAAGGTGATATCATAAGTTCCGGGATTAAGGTATAATTCATATGCTCCGGATTGAATCGAGTAAACTGAGTCCGTTTGCGCACCGGATGATACCGCGGAAAACAACACTTTGATGCCTTGGTGATTGGTCTGATTTTCAAGAAGAACAAAACCGTCAGCAATTGGTAAGATAGTTAGTGTGATATCAGGCAGTGTCAAAGGTCCGAAAGCTGCCTGGTCGAGGTGTGAGCCATCGTAGTAATTGTCCTCATAGAAGTAGACATCATAAAACCCCGGGGCAAGATCGGTCTGATAATATCCGGTCGCATCTGTAATGGTCGAATCGTCGATTGCGCCGATTGAGTCACCCAGGAATAAAACCTTGATGCCTTCATGATTCGTCTGGTTTTCCAGATAGCAGTTGCCATCAACGAGAACTGCATTTGACATTTTCAACATCGTAAGAACGATCATCATTGAAATTACTAACAGCCTTTTCATCTCCTGCTCCTTTATTTTATAAAGTATTTAACAAATATTCAATATAATTAAAAAAACTTAAAAAGTCAAGAGATAATTCAAAACCAATGAATAATGTTACTATTGACAAATAAAAAAGGCGGTCAATGCAGTTGCTCAAGTGAAATCCCCCCTTACTCCCCCCCCCCAATAAAAAGGCGACCTATTAAGGTCGCCTTTTCGGTTTCCGCCAGAACAGGTGATTCAAGCCTGGCGTCCCCTTTTTTCGCCGGGTCGTAAGAACGCAGCGAATCTGATCGCAGTTTTCTGCGATTTATCCTTTACCGGTAAATGAGAACAGTAACAAGAGCAGTCCAATAATGATAAGAAGCCGTGGCAAGTTCATAAAAGCACTCCACAATAAGTACGGGTTGAGTCCCCCCCATTTTCTATCCTAATTAACAACATAATTGTATCGGATAATGTGACTTAGCTCACACATCATATCAATCATGCAATAAAAGGGGCTGTCCCAAAAGTCTATAAACTGTCATTATCCCATAGGTCCGTAGGACTCCTTCGGAGGATGCCTTCGGCACGAACGAAGTGTGGTAATCTCTTAGTGCTTGTAATATAGGAGATTGCCACGTCACTTCGTTCCTCGCAATGACACTGTTGGGCGCTTTTAGGACAGCCCCTTCGGTTATTGGTTGTTTTTTACTACTCTCGCTCTATTTTAGCAGCAGCATCTTACCGCTGACTGCGCCCATGTCGCTGGTCAGACGGTAGATGTAGGTGCCGGATGGATAACCGTTGGCATTCCAGGCGCCAGTGTGGAGTCCCGCCTGCAGGTTTCCTGAGACGATCTCTTCGATCAATTGCCCCTGCAGGTTATATATTGCCAACGTAACATCGGATGCTTCAGGCAGATTGAACCGGATTTGCGTTTCCGGGTTGAAAGGATTGGGGTAGTTGCCGATCAAGATCGCGCTGGAAGGCATTACCTCCTGGACATTGATCTGATCTTCTTCATCACCGAAATAGATCAAACCATACCCGTCAGGGATCCAGCCTGAAGGGACGTTTTTCTCTTTATTGATTTTTCTTGCTACCTTTTTAGCCTTATTCCAATTTCCGTTGTTGTTAATCTGATCCGCACAGTAATTTATCGCTTCCGAAACAGTTCTGTCATCGTTGCTGATCTCTTCCCAGGTCGGGATATATTCGGCGGCAACGTTCAGCAACAGTGCCAGGAGCTGTTTCTTTGCGCGTTTTTGCTGTTTATCAGGACCACACCATGAAGGCATCGTGAAAGTGTCCCAAGCATCGTCTGGCGTCAGTGGCTCGCCATTTACGGAGCTGACTCCTTCAACAGGGAAATATTCTGTGCCATCAAAGTGTTCATAGATGAGGTCCAGCAAGGTTTGATATTCATCGTAGTCAAACTGAGCACAGCCCCATCCACACAGTGTTTTACAGGTTTGGTATTTCCACCACCATTTCGGTTCAGGATCGGGGCAATATTCCGCTTCAACCATCAAGAAACAGCGATAGAAAGAGGTGCCGATAGTGCGTGGATTGGCGTTCCACCAGGAGCCATAAGCAGGATTGGTTGCGAAATCCACACCCAGAGGTGCGAGCACCTCGAGGACATAGTCTTCACGGTAGAGCACATCATCAAAAATATACATTCCCACTGAGGATTCTCTACCGAGAGAGCTGGCGAAAGGTTCGTCGGTGTAGGTTACGGTTTCGTACTCAACGGTATGTCCTTCATCGTACAACAGTACTGTGATGCCGTCCATACCATCAGTTATACCGCACTCCCCATCCCATACTCCAACCTGTCCATAGACGTCCACGGTCTGAGCCTGACCGGGCAGGTTAAACAGCAGTAAAAGAAGTGCGATGATTACAAAAATTCGTGGCAAGGTCATGTTCCCCCTCCAAGTGTGATTTGTTTTTGTAGCAGTGTGATTAAGACGCCTGTCAATTTACAATCATTTACATTCGTAAGAAGTGATGAAAAGCACAGATTTGAAAATAAGTAAAAAAAGCAGGGCGTTAACCCTGCTTTTCTGCTTAGCATGGTTTTCATTTTGACCCCTCATTTCAATTGAATTAATGGGTTAACGATCTCCGCCAGATCGTTACTTACAACTACATAATACACACCGCTTGAAAGCGGTTGTCCCAGTGTATAAGTGCGCTTCCCCTGCAGAAAGATTCCGCCATAGTCATAGACAATTCTCCCGGCAGGATTGATTATTTGAACATGGACATCACCTCCTTTAGGGTAGTTTATCTGAAAGGTAGGTCTATCGTTGGTAGGATTGGGGAATATTGAGAGTTGTAGATTCGAAGGTACGGCAGAGAATATCTCATTCATTACCGATAGCTCATCCACAATATATGTGTACATGATATGCCCTCCAGGAAGCCCAGAAATGGGACTTGTATAGGTAAATGCTGACATGCCGTTATTATTCACACATAAATCAATGAAGTCTGCATCTCGATTATCAGTAATTGTCTCTGGGGGCATGATTTGCTCTCCATATATACTGTAAATAACTCTCTTATAGGTGACATCGATTCCCTGGTAATTATACACAAATGCGATGACAATATTTCCATCGCCATTGAGCTCTATATCTCCCAGACCAACATCTGACCCTGATAGGGGTTCTTCCACTACTACGGTGTCATAGATAGTGGTCATTGACTGATCGAACTTTCGATACCTTTGAATTGCTGTCCCGTATTCATCGTAGAGATAAGATAGATGCTGATTGTTCTCACCGTCGGAGATAATATGACCTTTACCACAGACAATCCCTGGAATTTCTGGAGTAAGCGGATTGTATACAATCTGGGCAACCCCCTGATTATCTACCCTGCTGTACCCGAGATTCCATCCCATCCAACCGCCCCAGTATCTTCGGTATGTGCAGTGAATTTGATCTAAGCCATCCATGCAGGCTTCCAGATTAGACAACGATCCTGGTTCTGGATCCATTGTGAACACAAGTGTTTTGGGGACAATAATCTGGCATGTTGTGTCGAACTTGGCGAAGAAAAGGCTGTCGTTTTGCAGCCAGACGATATTTAAATCTGTATGTGAATCTTCAAAAAGTAGTGTCTCACCAAAGTCAATCGTTTCACCTGGTATGATTCTAGATGCTGATCGTTCAATGTTACCATCTACATCTAACCTTGCGTAGTATATGCCAGACAAATGATGATTTGGATAGGTTACGTTATCAGACCAAACTACGTGCAATTTTCTATCAGCGCCATACGCTGGTGAGGGACAGCAGTATGAATAGCTGGTGGTCGTATCCAAACGAATATCCTCTGTCAATCGTTCGCCTCTGGGAGAGAACTTACAGTGAAATACATCCCAGCCTTCAGGGGGGAAGATATGATTGCGGGTGTTGATGAAGAAGAAATGCAGGCTGCCTGTGTTATCGAAGACGACGCGGGAATTCTTACTGCTGGCGGAATCCGGCGTCACCAGAATGGGATCAGACCAGGCGTGGGCGGTGTGGGAAAACAAGGCGCACAAAAATAGTGCGGAAAGAAGGAACGTGGTATTTCGCATTTTGACCCCCTCATTATGCTAATAAGTGTAATATAATAAGTCATTTTAGAATAACAAACATTAAGTATAATAAAAAGGGCGCACCACCGTGCGCCTCTGCAGGAGCTTCCATAGTGTGGGTCGCCTCTGACCCCGACAAGGACGAAACGATCTCGCACAAGATCCCCGCCATAAATGACGGGTCTACGAATAAACAACCCCTCTAAAGAGGGCTAAGGAAAAGGAGCACGCAAGGATCGCCCTAAAAAACAGATCCCCCCTTACTCCCCCCTTGAAAAGAAAGGGGGGCTGGGGGGGTTGTATTTTTTGGTTTTAAGTTTTTAGTTTTTCGTTTTAAGTTATTTCAACAGCATTACCTTGCCGCTTTCAACGCCGTAATCGGTCGAGAGGCGGTAGATGTAAGTCCCGGATGGATAAGCCGAAGCGTTCCATACTGCGCTGTAATGACCTGCATCCAGGTTTCCATGCAGCAGCTCAGCGACTTTTTGCCCGGACAGGTTAAAAATCGTAAGATTTATGTTTGTCGCTGCAGGGAGATCAAAGGCAATTTTTGTCTCTGGATTAAATGGGTTGGGATAGACGCCGCTGACCTGGAAATCATCAGGGGCAACTGGTTCCAGAGTAACCTCATCGTCCCACCATGTGGTATAGGTTTCTTCCACCCAGGGTGAACCTATATCGCTGCCATATTTATAGAACTCAAAGCTGTCTTCGGTTAAGACTACGGAACTGTAGGTGCCCAGTTTTGCCCAGTACTCATACGTCCCGTTGGGCACGGATCCAGATATAGTCAGGGTCAACGATCTGGAGATATTTCCGCCATCGGGGAGATAGAGACCGGTTCGCAGTATTAAATCTTGACTGTAGCCTCCACCGACCTGTTCAAATCCCGTCCAGCCGTCGAAATACACGGTGCTGCCGGTATCGTTGACAATAACGAGATCATAGGGGATCGAACCACCGGAACCGGGGATGTTGACCGATCCAGTTGGAGTCAGCGTTATGTTGAAATTCCCGGCGCCGGCGGTGCCGTAAATAGCGATAATGCCGTCAACGTCATCCCAATACAAGTCGCGTTTAACCTGACCGTAGCTTATTGCATAGTACATAACCGCAGCGCTGTATTGTGAATGACCGAGACCGAGTACGTGTCCTAATTCGTGCGTGCCGACACTTTGCACGTCGAACTGATTCCACGTTGGCGTTGTCGTACTCCAGGTCCATGAATCCCAGAAGACGACGTCTGCCTGCGTCATGTTGCCGCCGCTGAACCACATGCCTGTGGTTGCAAGCGCGCCGCCGCCGCTGTCGGTGCTCCAGCAGATGTCATTCTGGAAGTTATAATAGTAGAAATTGGTCACACTTGTGGCGCCTGCGTAATTGAATGCAAAGTCGGCGCCTGAGTTGGTCCATGAACTCATGGCAGCCTGCAAGGTGGCAAGCTCGTTCGGAGCCGATGCATCGAGGCAGTTGGGATTCACGTATTCATTAACAGTTACCGGGCTTCCGCCCAGATAAACCCAGTTGTAAGGCAGGAGTTCATACGCCTGACTTGCAACCGGCGCTAGGAGCAAGCCTGCTACTATCAGAACCAAGATTGCTGATTTATCTATTTTTCTCATGATCTTCTCCTATTCATTCTACGAAAGGTAATTAAGGGTAAATTAACGGGGACTATTTAACGGTGTGTTCAACCAACTGGCGGAACTGGTTCACGGTCATCATATAATCCGGGATCGCTTCGTTTTCGACATTCAACGACCCTTTTTCCCAGCCGTAAATCCAATAATAGCCCGTCTCTTTCATGAACAGGTGGAGAATAACTTCGGCTCCGATCTCCAGGTTTTTCGGTGTGTCGCTCGTAACCTGAGTTATATCGCCGACTTTGCCGCCGGGGATTTGAACTGTGAGCGTCGGTCCGACGGATTCACCTTTGAACTGATCTGAAACGTTGAGTGTGACGTAGGTGTAAATCTGACTGTGGTCTTCAGCCCAGGCATAAGAGACGTCTTGAACTACAGCCAGCACAATGCCATCCGCATTGTTGATGAGGTCTTCTTTAGAGAGATCCATCAGGACAGCAGAACTTGTCCCGGCTAACATTAGCAGCGCTATCAGAGAGATAGCTAATCGGGTTGGTACAACTCGCATCTTACCTCCTCAAGGTATTGTATTTGTTTTATTAAATGCTTGATTGTATCTATATGTAATACTTTTAATAAGCTGATATTGTTTGCCCGCTTATGTTAAATTTAGAAGGCATAAAGCTGGATGTCAAGCGGTTCTGGGCAATAATTTTCACTTCATCTTTTATTTCGGTTAAATATAACTGAAGCACATTCAGGTTATGTGATCCTGCTCACATTTACAGTGTCGAACAATATATCGTTCGGGCATAATGATTATAGCAGTTTTCGAAAGTAATTTCCGAGATTGACTTAATGACAGACAAGAATGTCTATCCTCCACCTCATATGAACTTGTATAGATTGGAGGTTAGGCATTCTTGATTTCTTTGAAATATTAGAGAATTTGTACATGGTGTCATTCCGGGCTCGATCCGGAATCCTGTAATAACAAATACATAACTGGATTCTCCGAAGGAGTCCTTCGGACCTGCCTTCGCAGGAATGACAAAACAGGTATATTTCAACAGTCTAAAGTTAGACTGGCGATTAAATGGTAATGATACGATTGGTTTGATATTATCTAGCTGGCAGGGCGATCTTGATGGCTGAAGGGATCACTTTAACGCTGATCTCTTTTTCAGCGTCGAATGGATCGCCATCGACGTGAATGGGACCGCGCCGGTTACGATGAATGGTGATCTCCCTGATCGGGTAGTGCCAGTATTGCGGGATATTCTGGATGCCGCCGTCAAAGATCTTAGGTAGATTTATGAGCGTCGCTTTAAGCGACAGGGGTTCAACGATGCAGAGATCGAGAATGCCGTCATCGCATTTGGCGGACGGGGCGATGACAGTCCCACCACCGTATCCTGCGGCATTGGCGACGGTCAACAGCAGAGGTTTGCCCTTATAAAGCGTTTCGCCGCCGGCTGAAACTGTATGTTCTTCCGGATGATAGCTGAAAAAGGCACGGACGCCGTGGTAAAAATAGGAGCATATACCGCGGATTTTACTCCTGGCATACCATTCGCTGATCAAGGTATCTAATCCGCAACCGAAAGTCACCAGAAATAGATGGTCATCCGCCATGCCGACGTCACAGGGTGAAACTTCAGGCGTCAACAAACCCCGGCAGGCTTCTTCGTAGTTAAGAGGGATGTCCCACTGCCGCGCAAAACCGTTGCCGGAACCTGATGGAACCAAGCCCGCACAAGTATCTGATCCCATAACTCCACGAACGATTTCATTCAGCGTGCCGTCTCCGCCTACCGCGACAACGAGATCGCAGCCATTTTCAACCGCGCTTTCAGCCAAGCGTTCGCCTTCACCTCTGCGAGTTGTAGCGATAACTTCAAAATCGCGCGCGGCGTCTCCCCAGATTCGTTTTACGGTCGAAATGATGCCGTGTTTGCCGCCAAGTTTCCCCGATTGAGGGTTGACAATGAAGACGGTTTTTTTAAACTTGGTTGTGTTTATGGACGTTTCTTTCAAGGTCTGTTATATCCGTTTTACTCTAAGTATATGAACGGTTTCACCGATGCCGCGTTTGTGCTTTTCGAATCGACTCATGGCTCGTCCTGGTAAGACGTCCGGCGTATAAAACGGCGGCGGCAGAAGACTATCGAAGCGCTGATCGGTTTCAAAGTAATACAGGATAGTGAAGAAATATTCCGCATGATCGCTCGCCACTTCCAAAGTTCCGCCCGGCGCCAGAAGCTTTGCCAGCCAGTTTACTGTTTGACTGTTTAATAAGCGGTGCTGTTTGTGCTTTTTTTTGGGCCAGGGATCGGGATGGTTGATGAGAATGTCATCAAATGCTCCATCTACGAAAAGGTCATCGCGCAGGAGTTCGAGGTTCAAGCGCATCAACCGGGAATGCCTGCTGTTGGTTCTCTTCAACCGTTTTAACGTTTTTCTCACTCTGAAGGGGCGGCGTTCAATCCCAAAGAAGGCTGTGTCCGCTGGATGATCGGGGATCATTTCCTCTAAGACCTCACCGTGTCCGAAACCTATCTCTAAAAAGGTGCGTTGACAATCAGGGAAGAGTCTGCGCGGATCAAGCGGCAGATCTTCAGGATTAAAACTCCAGAAATGATCTGAATCGAAAAGCTCTCTGTTCTGTTCACAGAGCCGATGGACGTAATTGTTCTGGTAATCTTCAGCCGCAGTGCTTTCTGCTTTCATTCCAGTTCCCGGCTGATTTTTGGCGCTTGAGAACGCATCATGTAACAAAAGAGAATAACCCCGGCGAGAAGCCCGAAAGCAAAGATATCCCAGCGGAAGGGATTCGGATAGCCTCCGGCGCTGACGTTGCCGGCGTCATAGATGAAGGAAATGATAATGATCAGCCCGGCGGCAATTTCTCCCCACCAAGCCCAATGCGTGAATTTTGGAGATCGACCTTTCTCTTCTCGCATTATAATCCAGAGAGCCGCCCAGATCATGGCAATGGAAACCAGCACAGGAGCGATCACCGGACCTACCCAGGGCACAGGGATAAGGAAGAGGATATCCCAGGTGAACAGAGAAGGGGGCCAGCCAATTTGCACCCAGAGCCAGACATAGTACATGATATCCCAGATTCCGAAGGAAAGCAGCAGATAGGCAAACCGCTCGATCTTACTTCTGCCGCTGATGATTCCGACTGCGACCAGCATGACGATCGTTGCGGCTTCACGTCCCAGTTCGATAAAAATCGTAGTTGAAGGCGCCGCTGACAAGGGGAAATCGAATCCTTCCGGGTAGAAGATCATGCGCAGGTACACGACTATGGCAGCTTCCATGTACGCCATTGCAATGCCGAAAATACTCACCCAGAGCAGCATTTGAGGCGTACTGCGAAGCTGATTATTCATTCTTCTTATCATGCCATAAATATAAATAAAAGAGATGCCGATTGCAAGCGGGATGGGGATGGTTTTTGTAAGAGGAAAGTATAGAATATATCCGGAGCTGCGGAAGCAACTTGAAGCTTATTTCACGAGCACAATTTTCATAGAGAATGCATTTTTAGCGACCGAGATCCTGCAAAGGTATATTCCCGAAGACAGATTCGATGCATCGAATGCAACCTCATGATAACCAGCGTTTCTCCAACCGTTGACCAGTTCAGCAACCTCGCGTCCTTGAATGTCATAGACAGTCAGATTTACATAGCTGAGCGCTGAAAGCTGAAAGCTGATGGCTGTGGTTGGATTGAAGGGGTTGGGATAGGCTTGAAGCCGGAATTCAGAGGGTTCCACAGCTTCTTTATGCTTCGACTTATCACCGAAATCATCGCCAATATTGATCCATTCATCAAATGACATACCCACGCCGTAGTCGAGTTTCTCAAATTCGAAATTATCGCTGTCCCATACGTCATTTGGATAGATTCCTGCATACGCCCAGTAGGAATAGATTCCCAACGGAGCGTTTTCCGGGATAATCTGTGTTCGGTCACGATCAATGGATGCGTTGGCAGGCAGGATCAGATTAGCCGGACCCAGCAGAGGTCCGAACTGTGTCCCACCGGGAAGAGTTGCCATGATCCAGACGTCGAAATTCTGTGGTAAAGGTTCGTTATTTGCCACTGCTATATTGAAATCGAAGCTCCCCCCTGTAGCTGGTATCTGGATTGGCGTTCCGTAGGGTGTCAGCAGCAGCGACACGGGCGGCGGTGAAGTCTCCTGGTAGAAAAAGTACATACCGATATCAGCAGTGGTGCCATCCGGATCCAGCGGGCTGGCGGGATCGCCTGCATCGACGCAGGGTGAATCTTCCGAGAGGAAATACGCTGAATCGCCGCTGGTGGAATAGAAGAGAGGATCCAGGAAGATGTTGCTGCACAGGTCGCAGGAATCACCATTGGCATTGGTTGTGATCAACTCCCCCAATCCCGTGGGAACGGCGCCGGTAAGATTGCCCTCTTCGTTGTCAAAGAGATCGCAATAGGTCAATGATGCGTCGAGTGAGTTGAAGAAGTAGATGCCGCCAAAGCCGGTATTTCCTTCGATGATGGTGTTGACGATTGTCGGTGAAGAATCGAAACTCTCTATACCTCCTCCAAGTTGATCAGCATGGTTTCCGCTGATGGTGCAGTTGATAATAACCGGGGTTGAGATGTAACATTCGATACCGCCGCCGGAGATCATGGCAGTGTTATTTGCAATGAGGCAGTGATCTATAGCAGCGTAGGTATTGTTCATATTGATACCGCCGCCGACCGTCTGCGTGGTATTATCCATAATAATACAGTTTGATATGACAGGCGATACATTGCGGCAGAAGATTCCTCCAGCTCCAGCATAGGAGGAGTTCCCGGTGATGATGCAGCCGGTGATAACCGCATCGGATGAATAACAGTAAATACCTCCTGATGAATTGCCAGCGATGTTGCCGGTGACAATGCAGTCGGTGATAATCGGCTGCGAAGAGGATGCCCAAATGCCCGCTCCACAGACCGTGGTCGAGTTGCCGCTGATCAGGCAGTGTTCAATAGTCGGCGCTGCGGAAGTGACATAGATTCCTCCGCCAAATCCCCCGGTATTGTCCACGATTGAGGAGTGTGAGATGGTAGGATTAGAACTGAAACAATCCACACCGCTCTGAGTGCTCCCCGTAATCAGGCAATATTCGAGCCGGTTATCATCCGATGAGGAGTCGTTGAAATCGACGCCGGTCCAGGTCGAACCGATTTCGTCAGGCATGAAGCGGATGCTGTCAACTTCCGTACCGACGGCTGAAAAATAGCCATCGACGTCCAGGCTGTAATTGTTGACGCCCTGGAAGAGGAAGGTTGTTCCCGGCAGGATGAGGGCTGAATCGCCATCGAGGATATAGAGATCGCCGACTACGGTATAAGTTCCTGGTCCATAGACTCCCGACAACTGACCTGATAGTTCCTGAGCAGAGGCGGACCCGATGAAGAGGATCGATAGCATTGCTATAATCAAGCGCCTTTTCATAGTTCACTCCATGATTTCAATGCGAGGTTTCCGATTCTCAGTTAATATAATAAAACAAATCGACAGAACCAAGAAAAGAATTGCGGCTCTGTCGATTATTATACTATTGATGTTAGATAATCTGTGACAAAATCTCTTTTTGGAACACATTGAAAATCTATGGATCAGCGTTCTCCCGCCTCGCTCCCATCACCTTCAATAAGTTTGTCTGAAGCTCGATTTCGCGCTGTGGGCTGCGTCCGTAACTGATGAGGATTCTGGCGTCGAAAGCCTCGAGTTCGCGATCGGTTACACCGCTTTCGAGAGCTGCTTTCGCCGCTTGGTATATTTCAAGTAAATCCGCCTCGTCTTTAAAGTCAATCAATACTTTGCGGAGCATTTCGAGATATAGTGTTCGCAATGTTGGGCGGGCGTCTATGGAAGCCTTAAAGGCTTCTATTGCTTCGTCATGCAATCCAAGAGACAGCTTAACGTTTCCTATGTTGTTGTAAATCTGCTCGGCGTTCAATCCGGTAGCGAGCGCCTGTTCGAACATCTTAAGGGCAGCTACGTATTCGCCCTGTTGTGCATATAGCAATCCGAGATTGTTTAGTATCAGGTCTTTTTGCGGCGGGTCCAGAGCGATTGCTTTCTGCAGCCAGCTAATAGCGCCCGAAATGTCTTTGTTCAGGTAGTAGATTCTGCCCAGCTTCAGATGGGCTTCAACTAAATCGGGTTTTATCTGCAAAGCGTACATAAATTTGCCGTAAGCATTCTGATAATCGCCCGCCTTCAGGTCCGCATCGGCGCCTAAACAGACCGTTTCTGCGGCGTCTTCTGCTTCGACAGCGGACTGTTCCTTGAGATAAGGGATCTGGCTGCCGAACAGCAGGACAAAAAGTACAATCAGTATTGGACCCAGAAGCGTGATCCATCCGAGTATCGAATGCGTTTTTTGGGGAACGGAAGATAGTGCTGCCGCCTCAACAGGCTGTGCACTGCCCGGCTTATTGGATTTTTTCCTTTTCCGTGAAGATGATGACATACAATCGCCTAACAGGTGCTGTGAAGCACGAAAAGAACTGATTTACCCTCTTCGCGCAGTTGGTTGAATTTCTCGCAGGCTTCGGGCGTTGGCAGTATAATAACCTGTGTGCCCTTCTGAGTGAACTGGTTGAAAATGAAATAAGTCCCTATATCAATATCGAAACCCTTCCCCCCGTTTCCGTGGTATCCTTTGCCGACCAGGATGATATCAGCGCTCTGTTGCAGGAAATAGTTGATATCTTTCTCGTTGAAATGATGCTTTTTATCGACCAGGCGGAAGCAACCGCCGGGATAAATCAGCACGTCGAAGAAAGGAACGGGAACACCTTTATATACTGTGAAACCAAAAGCGGCATGAGAGATATTCTGATTGAAGTTCATGGTAAATGATCCACACAGCAATATAATTATCAGCAATATAATGCTGATTAACACAATTCTGATTTTTCTAAACTGCATAAGGTGGATGGTAAGCATTACTATAACAAAAAGTCCGAATCCTCCTAACAGGCAGTACTGCCAGTTGTCATGTGCGGTCAACAGCGGACTGATAAATATGAATGACAGTGTCAATACACCTGCCGTCACTAATAAGGACAGAGGATGCAGAAAGTAATCCGTCAGTCTTCGGTGAGTAAAATCACTCCTGTTGAAATCGATAGAGCCATAAGTTTCGGTGACGAAGATAATGAGGATCAATCCGCAATATACGCCTAAGGAATCCTTGGCGATGTCACTGATGTCAAATACGCGGTCGGACATAAAGAACTGAAAAGCTTCATCGAAAACCGACATGCCTATTGCAGAAAGATAAGTGAAAATAATCATCTTGTTAAGAGGCATGTTCCTGAATCTGAAGGCTCTGAAAAAGAAAAAAGCATAAGCGCTGTAAGCGACATAGTGCCAGTTCTGTTGAAGGTCGAAGAACGACATCTGCAGGTATAAATCCATAGTCTGATGCGCAATGGATAGTAACGCTGCAATAAATAGCAATCCCAGCAGTTTGCGGCGGGTGAGAAATTTGACGTATTTAATCAGGAGGAAGATAATTCCTGCTAATGCTATAACGAGAATATAGGGGACGTCGAAGTTAAAAACTGAAAAGCTGAGGTGTGAGAAGATGTGAACGACGCCCTGCAGATAGCGGGTGACGACGATGAAGGGAGTGAGAACCACGAGGATGGTGAAGAGGATATACTGCGCCATCGCTTCGCTCTGTGCGGTCTTGAATATCGGCATAACGCCTAATATAACATTTTATACAGCGAAGTTCAATAGAGAATCTGTGAATAATCCTGTTGGTCAGGAATACGTTGCGCTCAGGAGCTGACGCAACAGAAAAAAAAGGGGGGGGGCAAAAAAAGGGCGCACCACCGTGCGCCCCCACTGGATTCCCGTTTTTCCCGAAGGTCCGAAGGACTCCTACGGAGGATGGCTACGCCACGCGGGAATGACAAATGATGGCTATTTCTGTCGGGTTACACTTTACTTACCCAACCTATCAAATTTCCGAACCGCTGATTTCGCTGATTTTAATCCGTGCAATCTATAAAATCCGCGAGAATCCGTGATCCTCTTTTTTTCGTCGGGGTCGGGGACGACCACCGACTACGGGATACGGGATCCAAGT
>JALGVT010000039.1 GCA_025774555.1 candidate division LCP-89 bacterium | reverse complement strand
TAAAATAGCTTTTACTGTCTGTCTGACGGATTCTGATTCTATACGAACGAAATAGATTCCGGAACAGCACTCTTCTGCGTTCCATTCAATGGTTCTCTTGCCAGGCAGAACATTTTTCAGGAGAAGTTCATGGACCATCCTGCCAGAAATATCGTAAATAGACAAATGTATATCTGACGGCTTCGCCAGTTCAAACGGGATAACTGTAGTACTGTTGAATGGATTAGGATAGTTGGCATAAAGCTGAAACGCCTGCTCTGTGGGTTTGAAAGGTTTTTCCCAGACTCCGGTGGAGGTTTGCTCCCAGTCTGTTACAATATGTGAGACATTGGCTCCCAGGATAAGGCTCATTTTTCCATCACTATCCATATCCACAATATATGGATTATGGTAGGATGTGGAATTGATTAAGGGGCTCTCCCAGGCATAAGTATAGACACAATTGATGTATGAGCAGAGCGATAACTTCGATTCTGTGGGTGGCTGCCCGGTAATGATGTGAACTGCCGCCACGGAGGGATTAGAATCTATTATTCCAAAACAGCTCTCATTGGGGCCATTGGGTGAGCTGGTTGTATCGAACCAGGAAACATAACCCGACTCAAATCCGGTGGCTTCATAGACAAAAGCTGAACCGCCAGAGGGACAGATACCGCCTCCGTACAGTTCATCCTCTCCGTCACTATCCATATCAGCGATGATAGGATTGCAGCATCTAAGCGGTAAGCCTGTGTATAACCAGTGCTCTGTGTAGTTGTTAATAGCAGTGGGGTCATAGCGGAAATATTGCGTCTGAATTGGATCGTATGATAGGACAGGATTAAAATTGCCGGCAACGATGTCAATTGCACCGTCATGGTCGAAATCGCCGACGGCAAGACGAGAATCTATCCAATCCTGATAAAAACCGATGATATTGCTGAAGAAAATTGTATTTTCCGGTTCGGTGACCTTGTAGTTAAACTCTTTTACATTATAAGCTGTTGGAGGCCATTCTGAGTAATTCGATGTAACTGCCGCAACTTCTTGAATTCCGTCCTGATCAATGTCACTTATCTTTACGTCCCTAACTGCTCTGGGGAAGAGAAAATTGGACACCCATGACGTATATACACCGGGTTCTGAGAACTCCCAGAAATAACAAGCATCATAAGTATAAATCAGTTCTTTTTGTCCATTCTGATCTATATCAGTAATTGTAAAGAAAGTAACTGTAGGATCGTCATTATCTATAACTTGAAATTCCTCCTCCATAAACAACTCGTATTCATCATTACCGATGCTTTTGTAGATTAAAATCCAGGCTGTATCCGCTACTGCATTTTCCTTCCACCAGGTGACTAATTCGTCAATCCCGTCATTATCCAGGTCACCCACTGTACATTCTTCCATTCCATAGGGTTTCGGTTCGCTCTCCCAGACAATTTGGAAATCAGCTTCACTGACGATGCGTGGAATTTCAGGTTTTACCGGGCTGTTGGGTGTACTGTTTAGGTCAATACAGCCGTGTTTAAGGTGGAAGGTTTTCTCGGAGTTGTCCTCAAAGGTCACAATTAGGGGCGGGTGGGTATCCCAGATCGTGCCTCCGGGGCGTAAGGATTTAATCGTCTGCTGAAAGGTGCGGGATTGCTGCGGTTCAGAGGTATAACCCTTCCCCATGAAAAGGAAGATCTCCAGCTTGTTGCCGGTTACGCGTGCAATGTCCGGGTAGTCGTCGCTGTCGTAGTTGCCGCATTGGATGTTGTCGGGCGTGTTGCAGTAATCAACCATCCCGTGTTCCATCAGGGACAAGCCGAAGTCGAGAGGCGAGAGGTAGGTTTCAGAGTGGGCAAAGGAGCAGAATGCAAGAATAACCAATATATAAATATTACGTCATTTTAATTATCATAGTTCCTTTTATCAAGTCTTTTATTGGATTTGCATAAAATAAAAGGGCGATCACGAAGATCGCCTAATGATATTGTAGGGGGCAAGGCACACCTCGCCCCTACTGGAAAACAAATCCCCCCTTACTCTCCCCTTGAAAAAGAAAGGGGGGTTGGGGGGGATCACTTTTACCTTTTGCCTTTGACCTTTTTACTTCATCAGCACCATCTTGCCCGATGCAGTGAATTCTCCAGCTTCAAGGCGGTACAGGTATATCCCTGAAGTGAGATTCAAAGCATCGAAGATGACTTCATGCACACCTGCTTCACGGCTGCCATTGACCAGATCCGTCACTTTCCGTCCGGAAATATCATAGACTGCAAGATTCACAAAGCTGACCGCTGGAAGCTGATAGCTGATAGCTGTTTTGGGATTGAACGGATTAGGGAAATTGCCATAGAGAGCGTAGCTGGTTGGAAGAGATTGATCATTTTCATCACCAATCCCCAATGATTCCACGTTCACTTCCCAGACAGCAGTGTCAGCCTGTGTTGGACTGTCGGCAACTAATACCATCACAGTGTAGATTCCACCAACGTTCCATGAATAGCTGAAGGTGGTATCAGATCCGGACGCGATTACAGTGCCATCCACAAGCCAGGTAAAAACCATGGGATCGCCCTCAAAATCGACAGCCGACACCCAGAAATTCTGAGTGCTGTCCTGCGGGATGGTCAGCGTGCCCGCGAGGGGGTCTTTAGCTATGATATACGGCGGGAAGTTGAAATTGATCGCCGCCATAACGTCGATAACACCCCAGCCATAGTCGTTGTCCGGTGTTGTAGCGTTGTCGGCGGTCATCATCAGCGCCAGCCGAACCTGCATCGGTGTCCAATCCGGATGAGCTTCTAAAATCAGCGCACAGGCTCCACCAATCAGCGGTGTTGACAGCGAGGTGCCGCCTATACCAGCGTATGTGGTCGTGCTGTCATCCCAGGGAACTGCGCACCAGGTGCCTAATCCGCGCGCGCAGACTTCGGGTTTAATCCTGCCGTCAGCAGTAGGTCCGGGTGAACTGAAATACACTAGAACTCCGAACTGATCGACCGCGCCAACGGTGATGACGCTGTCCGCATCCGCCGGCGCAATGATGTGTCCCCAACTGGTCTGTCGTTCATTTCCAGCTGCGGTTACGCATACAATACCGTTTGCCACGGCTATGTCAACTCCAACGGTGGTAACCGCCGTGTTTCCATCCAGGTCTTCAAACTCGTACCAGTCAAAGTATCCCAGAGAAGTGGAAACGATATCTGCGCCTATGCTGTCAGCCCATTCCAATCCTGCCACATACCAGTCTTCCTCAATCGGCTCCTCTACAGGGACGTTCTCCGTTTTTCCGAGGAGAAATTCCGCTCCATAAGCCGGACCGTACAGATCGCCATCATGTGCGCCGCCTAAAGCCGAGAAGGTGTAAGTGCCGTGATTGTGCTGATCTTCAGGATCGCCCGGTTCGTTCTGCGTCTCGGGATCGTTGTTGATAAAATCCCATTCGGCGACTACCGGCTGGTTTATCAAAGCTTCATGATCGGTGAAAAAACCGGTATCCAGCAGACAGACGAGCACGCCATTGCCCGAATAGCCGGAATCATGCGCAGCAATTGCATTGATTTGATTAAGTTGATCGTAGGAAGGACCGTAGTCGAGTTCATCGGTTCCATCAGGCTGCTGCGAACCAGGCTGTGAGAATGACCAGTCGGGATCAGGCTGATTGCGATTCCCCTTAGCAATTGGACGCACCTTCTTCACGAATGCCAGTTCGGATATAGGAATCAGCAGGTCTTGATGAACGCGCACGGAAGCGGCATTGAAATACCGGCTGACGGTGCGGAATCTGCCACCCATATCCAGAATCGTCCCCACATAATTCTGATTCACAGGGAGATCACGTTCGTCAACAAGTGAATTTGGTCTTACTTTCAAACGTCTTGATTTCGTTTTCGGCAGGAGGTTTTTCTCTGCTTGAAACAAAGCCAGGTTAAGTTCGTTTTCATCTTCATAGCCGCGGTCATTGAAGAAGACCCAGACGTCAATCGAATCCCCTTGCGTGATGTGTTTGTGCGGACCTATTAAGGATGAGTGAAGCTGGTTAGCGCTAAATGATGGCATTGATCCTATTAAGAAAAGCGCCACATAAACGGTAATGATCATAGGCTTAAATCGCATGTCTGCTCCTTAAATGCATATTTAAATAAGATACGAAATAAAAAGTGGAATTGCAAGCGGGCATACAAAAAAAACACCGACATATTGATCAATATGCCGGTGCAACCGGTTTGATGGACTTCAAAAGTTCACCCGTCCATGTATCAATTCGCTCAAAATCCAACAACCGGTACAGGAGGTCGCTTCCAGCTACTTCATCAGTGCATTGACCTCCCGACTACTAAGGAGGCTCAATAATACAATCTAAGAAAAAGCAAAGTCCGTGCCATTATTCCCAAGTACTGGAGGTATGTAGGATAGCGAATTATGTGGCAAGTAATGCGAAAGGTTGTGCAGAGTGTGCAGAGTGTGCAGAGTTTCTCAGGGGAGATTGATATTCAGAGTCAGACGACACGGCATACCTGGTTGAAGCGACAGCGAGAGCGTTTCAGAGTTGTTGTCGATTTCAGGTGGAAAATACATAACGTCAAACAGTGAATATATATAGACCCCGGCGGCTAATATCAGGCTTACGTTTCTACCGCGATAGTAGAGATTATATTCATCGTATAAGTCCTGCATACGGGATGGGTTGGTTTCGTTCATGTAGTCATCTCTTGCCTTATCATAGTTCAACTGGCAATAGATAAACGTGCCAAGAAGAACGGCTTCACTGGCGATCAGACTGTATCCTTTGATTTTATTGTCAGTATGAAGCTGTCCGAGTCCAGGAAAGAGCAAGGATCGTTTAAAAGCGCTATGTTGAACGGTCATGGTCTTGTATTCGGGCGGAGATTTTCTCTCTTTACGTTTTAAAAACTCTTTCTTTGCTTCGTCGAAGACGGACGTTATCTTAGGGGATATGTACAGCGGATCAAGTCTGGCGCCAGGTTCATACTCCAACCATTTGATGAATTGCTGCTTCGCCTTTTCATTATCCTGTAAAACCACGTAGATAAAACCTAGTATTCGGTGCAGCCGGACATAATCCGTATATTGAAGGTTTTGACTGATAGCAAGAGCGCGCAATGCTGTCAGCTCAGCCTCTTCAAACCTCCCCTCGTCATACAACAGAATCGTCTCTACGACCAGTTCACTGCCAGCGGTCTGAGCAGAAGCTGTTGAACATGTAAAAGGAATCGCAAGCATTATGATGGACAGAATCAATCTGCGAATAAAAACCAGGGCAGCCAGCCAATAATTTTTAGGATTAAAATCTATTCGATTAACCATTTGCCGGTTTCAACTCCACTTTTAAGGTGCAGGGAGGATCGCCTTTATAGAAACTGCGCTCCACCTCCCACGGTTCTGACGCTGGATTTTTTAGAGTAATGTTATGTTTGCCAAGTGGCACAATCAGCGGCTCTTTCAAGGGTGTTGTATCGCGGTATTCGCCGTCGATATAGACTTCAGCCCAGGTATCTACTAAAATCAGAATACGACCTATTGTTTCCCAGAAATTCACTCTTAAAGTCAACTCTTCACCGGATTTCAGGGCAATATCGCGCCTGATCGTCTCGAACTCCGGATGCCGGAACACCAGATGGTGAGGACCTTCGTCTAGTTCTACCTTTCCGAATGGCGTCTTGCCGTAATGAATATCATCTATAAATACATCCGCCCAAGGGTCGCAGAGAAGATGCAGGGCAGCCGGAATTCGGAGAGCAGGTATATCCATAGCCGTCTCCGATCTGAAATCGGGCTGTGAATCAGCTAATTGCGAAGAAAGATCATTATCTGAGACGACCAAAGTTTGAGAACCAGTATCAATACGAGCTATGGTTCTTTCTTCAGAGACCTCGGGTTTTGGGATTACAATGCCTGGTTTATCAATCTCCCCCGCGCTTGTCGCCGGTGAAGATATTCGTTCTTCACCAATGATAGTATCAGGAAAAGTGCGCTGTTGTGCAGGGATACTATCGGAAGTATCCTGGTCAGCGATAACGTCAAAGTTATGCGTGATTGGCTCCTGTTCGGAAAGCGGTTCTTGGCGTTGCTGCCAATAAATGATTCCAAATATGACTATGGCGGCGGCAAACAGCGCTATTGATACCCACCTTTTCGAGGTTCTTCGCTGAAAGACCACACTGCTTTTAGGCTCTTGCGTCTTATTATCGGCGCGGTGAACAGTATCAGCAGGGTCTTCCCAATATTTCGCGATGAAGAGCTTTAACGGTTTTATTTGAGCTACTTCATCTATTTTCTCGAGATCAGCAATAATTTCATCGCAATTCGCCCATCTCTTCACCGGTTGCTTTTCAAGCATACGAAGGATAATGCGATCCAACTCGGGCGGAATATCGGTACGGTATTCTGATGGTTTAATGGGAACTAAAGAGATAACCTTGTTCAGGCTGTCGGAGAAGTGCTCGGCGCTAAAAATCTTCTCTCCGGTCAATAGCTGGTAAAACGTGACGCCTAAAGAAAAGATGTCGCTCTGAGCAGTGATTTCTCCGCCGCTGATGGCTTCTGGTGAAAGATAGGCAGGCGTTCCGACAATTGCGCCGGCTCTCGTCACCTGGTCAGCACCCTCGAATTGTGCAAGACCAAAATCGGTGATCTTCACACAGCCGTCTTTTGATATCAGTATATTATCAGGTTTTAGGTCGCGATGGATTACGAGTCTTAAGTGGGCATACGCCAATCCACGCAGTGTCTGAAGAACAATGGCATAGATTAGTTTGAGCTGAGGATGAGCGTTATCTCGAAGGAAATCGGCGAGGGAGCAGCCCTCCACAAACTCCATTATAAGATAACCATTATCTTTGGAATATTCGTAGATATCTACGATATTTTCGTGCTTGATACGGGCGCAGACCTGCGCTTCGCGCTCGAAGCGCGTGCGGATATCCTCTTCCTCGAAGAGTTCCCTGCGGAGTTCCTTGATGAGAACTTTGCGCTTCAATGATGATTGATAGGCCCGATAAACCGTTGTGGTACTGCTGCGGGTTAGTACCTCTTCGATTTGAAAACCTTCAAATTGAGCTTCTGGTCCCATATCAATTTACGTAAATAAGAGTCAGCTTATCTGTTCAGGAATCTTGATTTCCTCTATTTTTTCCAATGTTCCATTCGCTGAGTTTGTAATGCAGCCAGCGTAGCGAAACACCCAGTATTTCTGCTGTCCGTGTTTTATTCCCTTCGCATTCTTCGAGAGTCCGCAAGACGATTTCTTTTTCCTGTTCTTTCAGGTTCCTGGTTTTGGTCTTGCTATCTTCAACCTGCGGAATCAGGAGATCGCTCTGGGAAATGATATTGTCACCGGCAAGTACAACAGCTCTCTCTACCGTGTTTTCAAGCTCTCTGACGTTGCCGGGCCAATGATATTGTGCGAGTGTTTTCATCACTTCGGAACTGATTCTTTTGGGTTTTTGATTATGCTTTTCTGCAATCTTTTTAAGGAAGTGATCAACCAGCACTGGAATATCGCTGCGACGTTCTCGCAGGGGTGGCATGGTTATCGTAATAACATTGAGACGATAGTAGAGATCTTCTCTGAAATTGCCTCCTTCAACTTCACTGCTAAGATTCTTGTTGGTGGCTGATATTATTCTGATATCAGCATGACGATCTTCAGTATCCCCCACCCGGCGGAAGTTACCTTCTTGAAGCACTCTCAATAGTTTCGCCTGAATAGTAGGACTGATATCGGCGATTTCATCGAGGAAGAAGGTTCCTCCATCGGCTATCTCAAACAACCCGCGCTTGTCAGAAATCGCTCCCGTGAACGATCCTTTTTTATGTCCAAACAGTTCGCTTTCAAGCAGACTTTCCGATAAATTGCCGCAAAATTGAGCAACGAAAGGCTTATCCTTGCGATGACCGTTATAATGGACTGCTCGAGCGACCAGTTCTTTGCCAGTGCCTGATTCTCCCTGTAAAAGAACTGATATATCAGAACTCAGGATTTTGCGCATAATATCGAACACTTCCTGCATCCTGGCGCTGGTGCCGATTATCTCAGGGAATCCATAGGTTCTCTGCAGTTCGCTCTGAAGGAGTCTGTTTTCGTACTGAAGTTCTTCGAGAAGGCGGGCGTTTTCAATCGCTATCGCCGCCTGATTTGCTATTGCCTGGATGAAGTTCATGGTTGATTCAGTGAACTCCTGGCGATTGGCGGCGCTGTCCAGATATATGACACCGATGGAGACACCCTTTAAGATCAACGGAACACAAGTCACCGCGGTGATTTTCTGCAGAATGATGGATTCAGAACCTGAGAACCTCGGATCTGTGAGTGCGTTATGCAGCAAGAGCGGTTTAGTCTCTTTGAAGACCTTATTGATAACGCTTGATGAAGGCTTCGCTATATCATCCGCCTGACCTTCACTCATATTGCGAGCTACTTCCACATTGAGGTTCCCGTTGCTCTCATCCTTGAGCATCAGGAATCCTCGATCCGCCCGGATGGCTTCTGTGGCGATATCCATGACCTTTTCAAGTAGGGGCTGCTTCTGTGCAATGGAATTGATCACCTGCCCTATATCGAAGAGCGCCTGAAGCTGTTCAGTGTCGATTATCCGTTGATTTTGTTCCATGATGACTATCGTCAGGATATTTAGGGGGATATTGTAAAAAGAGATTTATTTGAAATGGAGGAGTTGCCGTATTCATCGAGCACCGCGATTCTCCAATAATAATCCCCTGGTTCATAGAAATCAGTTTCCAGTGTGTCAACCGTGGATGGAATGCCAGTTTGTTGCCAAACAAGCTGGTCATTATTTGAAATAAAAATGCTCGTGGTATAGGTAAAAAAGAATTGCTCACCAAAAGGATCCCAGGTGAGCAGAAGAGTGGGATCCTGCACGGTCTGACCATTGGATGGATAGCCCGTGATAACGTAATCATCGAAAATACGCGTCAGCGTCAACGATGATGAGGTTTTTCTACATCCGGATTTATCAACCACTTCAACGTAAAAGTGATTCCATTTTACCGTGTCAATGGATTGTCCGGGGAGAGAGTTTTCATTAAGATGGATGAAGTAGAAGAGAGAATCGCTGGAAGTTGAATCCGGGTTGAAACTCATGGTGAAATAGAGGTCTTCTTCTTCGGTTTTAATCAGCACACTATCGATGTCGTTAATTCCATCCGGATCGCTCAGAAAGGACTGCGCATGGATTTCATAGTATTGCGGAGGCGATCCGCCGGTATGTATGAAATGTGAAGTCAAACGATAGGTGTAGATGACGGGAAGCGCATTCAGTTGGAAATCAATGATCGACTGTTGGTCCGCTGACACTGTGACCGACTGGGTGTCTGCCAAGAACCCATCCGGCGCGCAAATTAGATTGTAATCACCGGGCTCGATATTTTCTATGAGGTAATTTCCCACACTATCAGTTATGCCGCCGCTGTAAACAGGCGTGGCGAGTACAAGAACGCCGCTAATCGGGTTATTACCCAAATCAGCGACAGTGCCGGCAATAGTGCCTGCTTGATAGCCTGGTCCCTGATAGTTACCTGCTTCGGGATCGTAGGGGTTGTTTCTGGGGGCATCGCATGCAATTATTACGAAACCTAAGAGTATCAGGGTGATATAGTGAAATATTCGCACAGTTCAATTATCTTTAGAACGGCAGCCGAATCAAACGATGCGCAAATGTAACCATTAATGATGCTGAAAACAAGGGAAAATACAGATTTTCGTGTAATACTGTAAATTTTGCACATAAAAAAACCGGCATTGCCGGTTTTTGCATGTATTCAGATTTTATTCACTTAATTAAAATAAGTTGTTGAATGGACGTTTGACGGTTGGTCTTCAGCACAGCGAGGTATATTCCGGAGCTGAATCTGGATGCATCCCAGTTGAAATCGTAACTTCCGGGATTAAATTTACCAGATTTCAGCAGATCAACCATTCTGCCCTGCTGGTTATATATAGCCAGTCTGCCGAATTGATCACTGGCAAGTTCAAACTGAATCGAACTTGAGGCATTAAACGGACTGGGAAACGCCTCGATTACGTTATATTTAACAGGCATTTCAGGGTTATATGAAGACATACTGTTTATCAAATCGAAATAGAAGCATCCCATGTCTGCGCGCGTGTTATCAGGATCCAGAGGGCTTTCTGGATCTCCAGCGTTGATGCAGGGAGAATACTCTGTAAGGTCGAAATCGCCAGCAGTTGCATCTTCAAAGAGCGGATCTCTTGAAAAGCACCCTTCTCCCATCACACAACCCACAACATCATCAGTATTATTGTATATATCTGTGTACTTGATCTCGGGGAAACATCCCAGCCCTGCCACAACACCCTGAGAAGTCATGTCACCATATACGATGCAGTTGAGGTAAAGGGGGTTGGAATTAAGCCAGAGGATAGCGCCCTTGTCGGAAAAATGATCCGATTCGACAACGACTGTATTGTTGACGAAAGAGGGATAGGTACAGTGATTTAACGACATGCCATTCGCTTGATTCTTGGAGCGAACGTACATTAGATCGTAGTTAAATTGACCTTTATCCACATCTTCCAGCCAGAGACCGTAAGAGGTGCCCGTCCCATCGACGATGATTTCAGTGTAGTTAATTTCCGGGTCGGAACACTTGCCGTAAATACCAACCACATCTATACCGGTATCCAGATTGCTCGCATAGATTTCGCAATCTCTGATATCAGCATCAGAGAACCGCAGAGACACACAATCCACATCGCCTTCGTCAGCATATAACTCTGTGTTTCTCATTATAAAATCAGCATAGTGCGCTTTGGCTGCAATATACTTAGCATATATAATAGAACTTCTAATAGTGGGACTACAGTGATCCATGTACACTGCAAAGGGGGGTTTTTCAATCTGAACATATTGGAGCAGGCATTCTGAGCTGGAACCATTTAAAAAGGAGATCCCATTCCAGCATTCTATTTCATAAGGTTGGAAGTAAATCATTTCATCGGCAGTGCCGAGTGCACGGAGAATTCCATAGACGTCGATAGAGGCATTGGCGCTGACGAACACATTAACGCCTGGTTCGATGATGAGCGTGGCGCCTGGTTCTACAGTGATAGTACTTTCCACGATATAGGGTCCCGCGTCGATCGTCCATGTTCCGAATACAGGACCACTCACAGTGGTCTGTCCGAAAGCAGCGAGCGGAATTAAGAAAAGCAGGCAGTGCGAGAACCAGTTCAAAGAATGTCGTGTTCTCATCTGGCCCTCTCCAATGAGGTCAAAGGGGATTTACAGAGACCTCTTTAGATTAAAATGTCTATCATATTAGGACTATGATAAAATGGCATATTTACTCAGGTACAATATACAATATAAAATAGCAAAAGTCAAGTAATAGATTTCAAGAAATACTTTTTTTTAGATTTGACTGGATATTCAGGAAATGTCTTCCGTTCTATCATAATATACGTAATAAACGCAAAGGTATTTGTTATCCATATCACAATCGGCGAACTTCTTAAAGTAAAATACTGCTTGACTTAGATGAATGAAGATGGTAAATTTTTGACTGTATTACTAGGAAAACAATGGCGGAATTAACCCTCATAGCCGGCAATAAAAAAGCTCGGCGCGATTATCACATCCTCGACCGCTACGAAGCAGGCATCTGTCTACTCGGAACCGAAGTCAAAAGCCTCAGGCAGGGCAAGGCTAATTTGAAAGAGAGCTATGCGGCGGTGCATAATGGTGAGATATTTTTACATAACCTTCATATTTCTCAATACGATAAGGGTAATATTGCTAATCATGATCCTGTGAGAAAGAGGAAACTGCTTCTGCAGAAGCGTGAAATTCGCAAGATTGAGACTGCCACACAGGAGAAAGGTTTGACGGTTATTCCCTTATCGCTGTATTGGAAAGGGAAACTGGCGAAAGTGGAACTGGCGCTGGCAAAAGGTAAGAGGGAATACGATAAAAGGGACGCTATCGCACGTCGTGAGCAGGCGCGGGATATCGACCGTGTCATGAAAGACCACCTGAAATACAGAAACCGATGAATGAGAAAATGAATACGTTCGCCCCGGTCAAAGAACAGATGGACCTTCTACTCCGCGGGGCACTGGAGATAATCTCTGAAGAGGAGCTGGAGAAAAAACTCGAGAAATCTTATTCTTCAGGCAGACCGCTTATCATCAAACAGGGATTTGATCCATCGGCGCCCGATCTCCATCTGGGACATGCGGTAACTATCAGAAAACTACGTCAGTTTCAGCAGCTTGGTCACCATGTAATTTTTGTGATCGGCGACTTTACAGGTATGGTCGGAGATCCATCAGGCAGGTCAAAAACCCGTCCCAAGTTGACCCGTGAAGAGGTGCTTGAAAACGCTGAGACTTATAAAGCACAGGTCTTTAAAATATTGGACCGCGGAAAAACTGAAATCCGCTTTAATTCTGAATGGCACGGCAAAAAGGACATCTATCAGTTCCTCGAGCTGACCAGCAAGTACACTGTCGCCCGGATGCTCGAACGAGATGACTTCCTGAATCGGTATCAGGCAGGAGAGCCTATTTCGATGCTCGAGTTCCTCTACCCCCTTTTGCAGGCTTATGATTCCGTCGCGCTTAAAGCTGACGTGGAAATGGGCGGATTGGATCAGAAATTCAACCTGCTGTTAGGGAGGAAGATCCAGGGAGAATTCAATATCGAACCGCAGGTTGTATTCTTGATGCCGCTGCTGATCGGAACTGATGGCACACAGAAGATGTCCAAGTCCCTCGATAACTATGTGGGAATTTGCGACAGACCGGAGGATATGTACGGCAGAGTGATGTCCATCCCTGACGAATTGATCGTTGATTATTATACTCTGGCGACCGACGTCCCCGCTTCAGAAATTACTTCGATACAAAAAGAGATCGCCAATGGATCGGTCAATCCGATGGAATATAAGCAGCGACTGGCGCGTGAAATCATCGAACTTTATCATAAACCCGAAGATGCAATTCGTGCCGAGAATGATTTCCTGACCCGTTTCCGACACAGGGAGATACCGGACGACCTGCCTGAAGTCGAGGTTTCATTTGCCAATCAGCCCATGCCTATCCTCGATTTGATGATTGTATGCGGATCTATTTCCAGCAAAGGTGAAGGACGCAGACTCGTGCAAGGCGGCGCAGTTAAGGTGAACAGAGAGAAAATCAGCGATTTCAGAGCGATGATAGAGCCCCTTGATGATTTGATTCTACAAGTAGGTAAGCGTAAAATCTATCGGATCATTCCGAGTTGATAAATGGATAATGCGGGTATAAAGGACATTTTATCAGATCTTGACGGAGACCTGCAAAGGGTTGACGATCAGATGAAGCTTATCCTGAGCAGCGACGTCCGCATGGTGGACAAGGTTGTTCGATACATAGTCAAACACAAAGGCAAAACCCTCCGCCCGATCCTCACGATTCTTACCGCCCGCTTATTCGACAAACCAAATCAACAGACTATCCAAGCCGCTGTAATCGTCGAATTGCTGCACACTGCCACACTCGTTCACGATGATGTAGTAGATGAGGCGCAGGTACGACGAGGTTTTCTTTCAATCAACGCTATATGGAAAAATAAGGTGTCGGTTCTCGTTGGCGATTACTTGCTGGCAAAAGCTCTTTCTGAAATGCTCGACTTGCAGAATTTTGACATTCTTGGGATTCTCTCGAAGGTAGCCAAACGGATGAGCCGTGGAGAGTTACTGCAGGCGGCAAAAGCGAGGAAACTGAATATCACAGAAGATATCTACTTCGATATGATCGGAGATAAAACCGGAGCGTTGATAGGCGCTTGCTGTGAGCTTGCGGCAGTAACTTCGCGCGCCAGCGTTGAACAGCGAGAGGCTTTATGTCATTTCGGTGAAAAACTGGGTCTGTCATTCCAGATTCGCGATGACATACTGGATTTTGATGGGAAAAAGTCATTGCTGGGCAAGCCTACAATGGGGGATGTAAAAGAGAAGAAAATAACTCTCCCTCTGATTCATGCAATACGCAGCAGCGCTGATGGAAACGCTCAAAAAATAGTTAAGATGATCCGTCGGGGCGTGAAACCGGGCGAAAGCCGCATCGTGCTGGATTTTATCCATCGGTATAACGGCATTGAGTATGCGATGGAAATCGCAAACAAATTAAAAACTGAGGCGCTTGAACATCTGTATTCTTTCTCAGATTCCACCGCAAGGAGATCGTTAGAGAAATTTGCCGAGTTTGCTGTAACCAGGAACAGATGATATCTATTCCCCGCCGGGGACCGTGCCCTGTTAACCGGGCACCACTTCGATTTTACAATCCGTCAGAGATATTGGCAGACTGCTCCGAACGAGTAAAAAAAGGGCGTACCACCGCGGCGGGACGCCCTTACTTTTACCTTTTACCTTTTACCTTACTTCAGCAGCAGCATTTTGCGCGTTTCAACTCTGCTGCCAGCTTCCAGTTTGTACAGATAGACTCCGGAAGCAAGATTGGAACCATCGAAGGTAACGGTATGCTCGCCGCTGCCATAATTACCGGATGTAACCTCAGCAACTTCCTCTCCCAGCAGGTTGAAGACCTTCAGGGATATCGTGCTCACCTCATCCAGCGCAAACGTAATTGAGGTCACCGGATTGAAAGGATTCGGATAGTTCTGGCTTAGTCCGAATTCCACCGGATTTGCGCGGCTGTCTTCGCCGGGGATACCGGGCCATGTACCGTGAGATACGTGCAGCGGCACGTCCTGAGGAACCAGCGGTGAAGCAGGGATCAGATCCACTGGCACACTATGATATTTAACTTCATTGAACGTCCAGGTGCCTTCAGTCTGCACTACGAAGCCTGCGTCACGGTCCACGACATACATGATATGGCAGGTGCCGTCAACCAGTTTTGCCATCGAAGGCGATAATTCCGACCAGCATTGACCGGGCGAAGCGTTATTCGGCGTAACCGTGCCGGTGATGTTAATACCCTCCGACCAGCTCTCGCCGCCATCCTGTGACATGGAGATAAAGACCTCACCGGATGGGAATCCACCGAGGCTGAAGGCGGTTGTGTCGGTATCATAATAATGATACATACAGTAGAGATAGCCGGTGGAAGGATCCTGTCCTAAAGACGGTCGCTGAGCTTTGACCTGCCATGCGCCGCAGGACGTGTAGTTCCAATCCCAGTCGTCAAAGGCGTTGCAGACAACCTGGAATTCGCTGGGAAACTGTTCAGACCAGTGCCATACAATCGAGGGGTGCCAGTACGATGAACCGCCTTCCAGTTCCAGATATGACCTGGTGGTAAATGATACGTGTACCCAATCATCCTGATCGATGAATACGTTCAGGTCTGTATAGGCACGCAGCGTATCCATGTTCGCCATCAGGGTATCGGGCAGCCAGGCGGGATCGGCGGGAATAAACTGGGTCAGATTGAAGTAATCGTCGAAATGTAAATCCTGACCGTCATCATCGATCAGCACGTAGATATCGTTGTTCCACTGCGAGTAGGTTGCTCCTCCAGTCGTATCCGGGAAGCCTGGATCCATACTATACGTCCAGGCAAACGCCACCCGGTCTGATACGTCGGACGTTGCCACGTCGGCTGCGATATCATTCGTCCAGCCAACTAGATCCCATTCAGCATCAAAGGTGATCTCATAAGTCAACGGGTCGTACTCTCCCGAGATATACCACTGTCTCTGAGGAGCTGCAGCAACCCCGTGACTATGCGTTGCTACTATACGCATTACCTGGTCACTGTCGAACATTATTCTGGGCCAAATCGCCTGCAGATCTACACTGTTCTCATAAATCCATGGGGGTTCATAGATTAAGAACGCGCCTGCATGCGGGAAGAAATCAGTTCCGACGGCGGTATGGAAGTTCGGATTTGCTTGCTGTTGATGGAAAGCGGGGAAAGCAATCCCGCCATGATCGACGTCAAGCGTGGTGTAACCTGCGCGCGCGGATGATTCGACGGCATAGCCAGCCATGTACCATCCCTGAGTACCGGACGGATCGATGGTGTTGTAATAGACATGACGGTCGGAAGCGCCGGAATTGGTGCCGTTCATCCATACGAAGTGGAGATAGCCGTCATCGCTCTTCTCCACCATACGACCGATAGTGCCATTATGCTGACCTTCATACCAGGTGGTGCCGATGGTCACGGTATCACCAACGAGGTCTGTGCCGTCCATAGCCGGAATCATGTAGGGTGGAAATGTAACTGGCGCATCAACGGTTTCTGTTCCGGTGGTCAACGGCACGGGAACGCTGGGTTGAAGCACGGTATTCGCCAGAGCAAAGGCGGGGATCAAAACGAGCAGGAAAATCAGATTGGTCTTTCGCATCTTGCCTCCTTGTGGATTTGATAATTAACCGATTTCTGCTTTATTATTACTATTCTTAAGGGAAATCACACTTAATCAGTAAAAATAGCTATATTTCTGTGAAATGTCAAGCTGTTTTTTATAACAAATTGTTAGTTAGTATCCATGTCACTGCCTTCAGACGCTTTTAATCGGTTTTCGGTCCTGGATTATTCATCCTCTTCAGTAATAATAACGTCTGTGCCCAGAGGAAACCTTAATTTATCAGCGGCGGATCCTTCACGCAGGGCGATTTCGAGATACCCGGCTGAACCGATCAGGCTGAGCAGTTCTCCTTTTTCGGCGTCACTGTAAGATTCCGAAAGACCTCGCACCGTCGTGTAGCCGGCTTGAAGGACGATCTTTGCCGCGTCAAAGCGGCTTATATCATCTATTTTAATATTGGTCATCAGATTGCCGAAATGATCTCGATAGACAATCTGCCCTCTAAGCACGCTTCCATCAGGGACAACACGAGGGAACGGACTCTGAATGTGTTTTTTAGCCTCAGGACCTACTTCTTCAAAGGGAACGCCTTCCGCCAAATGAGCCGCAACTGGTGCTAAAACGTCCCTGCCGTGAAAGGTACGGGAGATATTTTCAAGAAATAATGAGCGATTTTCAAGGCGTCTGACTTCCGATTTCGGGTCTTTTTCAAGAATGAATCCGAGGAGTCCATTATCAGGGGCAATGAAAAACTGATTAAGTATCCGAACCGCAAGAATGGGTCGATCTGTCCCGACGCCCGGATCGACGACTGCAACATGAATGGTATCATCCGGGAAATACTCAAACGCCGTAGCCAGAACTATCGCAGCAGGTAATATCTGCTGTGGTTCGATGTCGTGAGTTATATCTATAATCTTACAGTCTGGTGAAATGGAGAGAATTACTCCCTTCATTGCCGCTACATACCCATCTGAAAGACCAAAATCTGAAGTAAGTGTGATCAGTTTCCCCATTATTGATTAACCCCTGTATCCATCCTGTTTATTTAAATCAGAAATTCTCCATTCTGGTAAAACAGCTCGCCATCGGCGGTGATTTCACCGCCCGAACGCATATCACACACCATATCCCAGTGGATTGCTGAGATGTTTTTTCCGCCGGATTCCGGCAGTGAAGCTCCGAGAGCAAGATGTATCGTTCCTCCAATTTTCTCATCGAACAGAGTATTTCGCGTGAAGCCTGTAATACCGCGATTGGTCCCAAAAGCAAATTCACCTACGAAGGACGCGCCGTCGTCTATCTCAATCATCGTCTTCAAGAAATCCAACCCCTTGGATGCTTCAGCTTTTACGACTTGACCATTCTCGAACGTCAACCGGACGTTCACTACTTCTCTGTTCTGATAAACTGCGGGGTAAGTAAAACAGATGTGTCCATTCACGGAATCCTCAACTGGACCGGTAAAGACCTCTCCGTCAGGGAAATTCTCCGTCCCCGCGCAATTAATCCATTTGCGTCCGGCTACGCTGAATTTCAAGTCGGTGTCGACGCCGGTTACATGCAGCTCTTTACATTGACTCAAAAATTGTATGATACTGTCCTGATCTTTGCGCAGTCTTCGCCAGTGTTCAACCGGGTCATCTTTTTCAACGGCGCACGCCGTGAAGAGAAAATTCTCATAGTCGAAAAGCGACATTTCCGCATCCTGAGCTGAAGCCTGCGTTGGAAACTGTGTGCCACACCAGCGTAGCTCCTGCTCGGAAATCCGTTCCAGCATCCTCTTAGTCTGCTGCAATCCCGCTCGCTTCTGAATGGCAATCCTCTGCGGATCGATACCGCTTAGATTGCGTGTATTATGCGTGCCCATAATAGTAAGCATAGCGTCGATCTTTTCGATTTCCAGCTTCTGAAGATCGCTGATATATTGAAGCTGTTCATCCGATGCATTGTTGTAAAGAATTTCGGCTATGCCGTCAACGGTCACTTTCAGATAGGGATGTGCGCCTGCCAGCAGAGCTTCACGGTACACATTGCGTATCAGCGGCGCAGCGAGATCGCTCCCCTGTATCAAAAAGAGATCGCCAGCTTTTAAAGCCAGCGAGTAGCGTACCAGTACTTGAGCCATCTTTAATAATCTGAGATCGTTCATATCTCTTTATCTATTAGAACTCGACTTTCGGCACTGCCTTAGCTTCTTCAGGCGCTTCAAAGAATTCGGCAGCAAGGAAACCGAACATATTGGCAATGATATTCCGGGGGAAGGTTCGGATCAAGATATTATAAGCGCGCACCGCCTCATTGTAACGCCTTCTTTCCACAGCAATGCGGTTTTCCGTTCCCGCCAATTCGTCCTGTAAGCGTATAAAGTTCTGATTGGCTTTCAACTGGGGATAATTTTCAACTACCAGCAGAAGCCTCGAAAGAGCGGATGACAGTCCGTTTTCTGCATCCATCTTCTCCCCCACTGAACCTGCGCCGCCTACCCTGGCTCGCGCCTCGGTTACCTGTATGAAAACCTCTTTTTCATGTCCGGCATAGCCCTTGACCGTCTCAACCAGGTTGGGGATGAGATCGAAGCGTCTCTGCAGTTGGTTTTCAACCTGTGCCCAGGCGGCGTTAACGCCTTCATCAGCGACAACCAGCCCGTTATAAGTGCCTTTTACAAATCCGTAGATTGAAATTGCGCCGATCAGTATAACACCGATGACAATCAGGAGAATCAGAGTTCCTTTTTTCATTTCTTTATCCGTTATTTAGTCTGTAATGACGTATTTATCCGCCCAGGATACGATCCCGCCGATTTCCCCCAGTAGTTCTTTAAAGACTACCCGGTAGTTTTTCTCACCCCTGCCTTCGCGGACTTCGAGGATACGCTGGAAAACCTTGTCGGAAGATCCGGTAATGCTTGCGGCTTCTCTGAAAAGCTCCGGACGATTCGAGGGAATCGGTTTTCCTTCCAGTTCTAATATTCCTTGAAAGACAGCCGTCAGGACCGAAACGGTGAGTTTTAAAGTGGATTGCAACTGTTTATTTTTTCCAGCCTCCGATGCGAATAGCTGCCTGAGCAGAAATAACTTGCCGCGCATCTCACGTTCTATCTGGAGTCGGAGCGGTTGATGCGGGATGCTGATATTCGCAAGGATGTCCGGACCCACGATTACCTTATGGAAAGTCTTGAAGTCGAGAAATTCGAGAGGATACGAATCAAGGGCGCGCGTGACGGCGTCCGGCATCATGAAGTGTGGGACTGCCAGTCCTTTCTTGCGCATTGTTTTCAGGATGGGGTACGTTTTTTCCAGCCAGTCCATCCCCTCAGAAGTTAGAATGACCAGAGTATTAACATCCGACTTGCCGGATTTAAAATCACCGCGAACCGCAGATCCCACAAGAAAGAGTGACTGCAATTCATTACCGAACGCTTCCTTCATCTTTGAAGCAAATTCTTCGGCTATTGCAACTGGATTTTTTTTAGAAGACATAGCTATCCTGTATTATCTGGTTTATCTTCAACCTGCTGATTAACTTCAAACACGAATACCTGCACTAAGTATTCCGGCGGTTCCCTGCCCAGTATTCTTCTCCAGAAAGGGGCTGCTTCAGGATCTGATGGGAGGTAGTTCCAGGTGTCAACTAATGGATATAGCTCTGATAGTTTTTTCTTTACATTTAATGTTTCAAGAGTAATCTGTTCATCACCTCGATAACGGATTACTAAATAGATATGATACCGACCACGTTCGGTAAACGTCTGTTTTACTTTTTCTATTGCATTAACTAAACCGAATACCTCAAGCGGAAAATGAGTTATCCGCATTTCATGTAAAAGACCCTCTTCATCGCTTAATATAAGATCCTGCGGATCCCCAGAGTTCTCAATATCGTTTTGAACTGTTCTCCAAGGTGCTAAGAACTTAGGATTCAGAAACTGCCGTCCGCTAAAATAGTTCATAAGTCCGTAGCAATTACCTGAGAGTATGATAATACCTAAAATAATTAAAGACGCTTTTTTCTTCAGATCACTCCAACTTTTGGCAATGATAAGCAGAAAAATAGGCAATAGAAAAACAATTTTGGATGGGAGCTGAAACGTCCGTGAAGAGAAATTGCGGTGAATTTCACTCAGTGGAATCAATATCAATAAACTCAAGATGAATATGAAGATTAAGAACTGTAAATTCTTTTCACCAGGTGCGCGAATCCATTTGAATGAATATAAAAACAGAGCTGCAAAAGATAGCAACACAGGCAAAGTTAAAAACCAGCGCCAGGGATATGTGGTTTCGCCCAGAGTAAATACGTAACCTGAGAATCCCACTTTCATAGCGCTGTTAAATGCCACACCTTTAATACCGAATCCTTTCTGCGCAACCCGGGGAGATTCCTGTTCCGCTTTATATGCTAATTCAGGGTAGGGATTATATTCTCGTCCTATCTGTGACTTTACGACTGGCAACCAGGGAAGATATAAAACGAACATCACGACAGCAGATAAAGCAAACTTCCATATACGATCCTTGTTCTCGCTGAATCGGAGTAATAAAGATGCAAACAGAACGAATATTATTATTATACCGAGATAATTACCATATGCCAACGCAGTGCCAGCAACAGTAAGGAGAATCCAATCTCCCCAGCGTTTTGTTCGTTTATAGCGCAGGAAAAGAAAGATAAATATGAGCACAAAGAACGTATTCATAGGGTAATAACGCAACATTCGTGAATACATGACCAAAAAGGGGCTGGTGGCACACAGAAAGGCGGCTATCAAAGCAACTTTCCTATTGAATAGTTCTTTACCAAGATGGTAAACAATAATTATGTTCATAAATCCAAAAAAAGCATAGAATAGCCTGTTTTTTACTGTATCCATTCCAGAGAATAGCTCAGAATATGTGAATTGGATAAAATTATAGAAAGGGGGGTGAACTGTTATTGCAATTGCTTTAGTATATTCCAACACCTCTTTATAATTAGTGCCTTTCGGAAAAGTGAATATCTCATCACCCCAGATATCGTACAGATCGAGATTGGAAAAGAGCAGGATACCGCCCAATATCAGGATTACACACAGGATAAGCCATTCTGTTGTTTTGGTCATAAGTCGATTAACTCGATGATTTATATACAATAATCACCACAATCTGCAGGACGTCAATATCCTCCACCAGCGCCGCCGCCGCCGGACATGCCGCCGCCGAAACCTCCAAAACCTCCGCCGAAGCCTCCCCCGAAACCACCGCCGCCAAAGCCGCGTCCGCCTCCGCCGAGCAACATCATAGGAAGAATCATCCAGGCTCCGCCGCGTCTGCGTCCCACCACCATCATCACAAAAATTAACAAGATGGGAATTAAACCGCCGATACCGCGGCTGGTGCGCGAGCGCGAGGATTGCTGCATCGAAATAGACCGGGGCACACCTGTGATAGTAACACCTGCATCAGCAGCAATTACAGACGCTAACGCAATCATTCCGTTCTGATAAGCGGACGCTCGGTCATCCTTCGAAAGAAAAGGGATGATATACTGATCGCGAATACCGCCCACCTTACCATCCGGCAGGATGCCTTCCAATCCGTAACCGACTTCGATCCACATCTGTCGGTCCTCTATGGCATCCAGGAACAGGATGCCGTTATCATTCCCGCGCGAACCAATTCCCCATGCTTCGAATAGCCGGTTGGCGTAATCTGTGATTTCCCCGTCTTCGAGAGATTTAATGGTGACCAGAACAAGTTGCGCACCGGTCTTCTGTTCGACTTCACGCGAGAGCCCTTCAATTTTCTGCGCGGTCTGTTGATCCAGCACTCCGGCGAAATCGTTAACGTAGCCAGACGGTTTTGGGAACTGTTGCTGAGCGGACAAGGGAACGACCAACAGCAGTATGAACACTATGGATATTATTTGATTTCTCATGTTCCGGAAACGGTTATGTTTTCGATCTTTAATGTCGGAGCAACTCGAGAACTTCGGAATTCGAGATCGCTGCCAACCATTACTAAATTTTTCAGCATCTCTAACAGATTCCCGGCTATAGTCGCTTCTTCGACCGGATATGCCAGCTCACCGTTTTCAATCCACATGCCGGAAGCTCCTCTGGAAAGGTCTCCGTTGACCATGTTGACCCCCCATCCCATGGTGCGAGTCAGATAGAGACCATTGTCAACTGAAGCGATAATATCTTCAGGCTTTGAATCGCCAGCTTTTAAGTACAGATTCCAGGCTCCCACAGAGGGCGTTGAACTATACCCGCGGCGGGCGTTGCCGGTTGATTTAGTGCCCGCTTTATGAGCTGAATAGGCATCGTAGAAATAGTGGTTCAACACGCCTTTATCTATGACCGTTTTGGTATTCGTGGGAACGCCTTCATCGTCTATCGGTTGTGAACCGATGCCGCGCTTCATCAGTGGATCGTCGATCATGGTGAACAGATCGGTGGCGATTTTTTCATTCAGCTTGTCCACCATAAAGCTGGACTTCTTCAGTATTCGATTCCCGTTTAACGCGGCGAAGATGATCCCAATTAAGGAGGCAGCCATCTGTGGATCGAAGACAACGGGCACAACCTGCGTCTTGGGTTTTACAGCTCCCAGCATTCTGAGCGCCCGATGCGCGGCTTTAACCGCTATCTCTTCAGCGCTTTCGAGTTCACTGAAGAACCTCTTGTTTGAATACCAGTAATTCGACTGTTTTTCATCATCCTGCTCGGCGATGATCGAACAGACAGAAGCAATACTGCCTGTTTTGTAAGTGTGGAAAACGCCGGCGGAATTGGCGATAACTGCTTCTAATTCACCATCGTAAATGCTGCACCCGGAACTGTTCTTGATCCGCTTATCATAAGCAAATGCAGTGCTTTCAAGTTTCTTAGCAGTTTTAATCTTCCATTTGATCGGGATTTTCGCTATTTCAGGATCGTATAGATCGAGGCTGGGATAATCCTTTTTCACCGGCGCATCAGGGAGGACGTTATGCGGATCCGAAGTAATCTCCTGAGCCATCTCGACGGTGCGTTTGGCAAATGTTTTCAGGCTCTTCTTGCTGAAATCGGATGTGTAAGCAAATCCCAGCCGGTTGCCCGTAAAGACGCGCAAACCAAGACCTTTTGACGTTGCCTGCTTCAATGTTTCCAACTCGCCCATGCGCACGGTTACGGTGGATTCGCGTCCCTTTTCTAAGTAGGCGTCAACCTGATCGGCGCCCGATTTCATCGCCCGTTCAACAGCGTATTTTGCAGCTTCCTGTATTGTCATGATATTATCCTGCTTTTAAGTGGTTCTGCCCCAATAATCAGTTCACGAGAGTGTCTATCAGCCGGTCATCGAAGCTCCAGCCACCGCCGTGCCTCCGACGGTGATTTCGCTGATTTTCACGTGCGGCTGCCCCACGCCGACAGGAACTCTCTGCCCGTTCTTGCCGCAGGAACCGACGCCCGGATCGAGTGAAAAGTCGTTGCCCAGCATCTCCACTTTAGTCAAAACTTCAGGACCGATGCCGATCAACGTGGCGCCCTTGACCGGCGCGGTGATTTTACCGTCTTCGATCAGGTAACCTTCGGTAACGTTGAAGACGAAGTTGCCGTTGGAAATGTCCACCTGCCCACCGCCAAATGACTTGGCATAAAAGCCGGAAGGAACGGATTTGATGATCTCTTCAGGCGTGTGTTCACCGCCCAGCATGTAGGTGTTATTCATGCGCGGCATCGGATAATGCTTGAAGGATTGCCGCCTGCCGCTGCCTGTCAGCGGCATATCCATCAGCTTGCCGTTTAAACGATCAACGAGGTAGCTGCGCAGGATGCCGTTTTCGATCAGCACGTTTCTCTGCGTCGGAGTGCCTTCATCATCGACAGTCGAAGAACCGCGTCGATTGGGGATGTTTCCTTCATCTACGACGGTGCAGAGTTCAGAAGCGACCTTCTCCCCTATTCGACCCGAATACATCGAAGTCTTCTTGCGGTTGAAATCCGCTTCTAAGCCGTGACCGATGGCTTCATGAAGCAGAATACCCGCCCAGCCGTTGCCCAGTACGACGACGTTGGGACCTGCTGGAGCTGCCACCGCATCCAGCATCACCAGTGATTGGCGAACCGCTTCATCAGCGATCTTTTCCGGGGTGAAAGTGTCAAACTGATCGAACCCTAATCGACCACCGCCGCCGTGATACCCTGATTCGCGCCTATCGCCTTCTTCGGCGATTACGCTGACGTTCATGCGGTAGAGAACACGCTCGTCAGTGGTGTAAAGACCTTCGGAATTGGCAATGGTGATCAGCGACGTCGAATCGGAAAAGGCGGCGTCCACCTGAACTATCTTGCTGTCTTGCTTGCGGGCGGCGTCGTTGGCGCGGTAGAGCAGATCGGATTTCTGCTTGATAGCGACGTCATCGGGATAGATGCTGATGGGATTGACGTTGGGATAGGTGCGCGGCATGATCTCAGCCGGAGCAACTGATTTCCCGGGCTGGTTGGCGATGAAAGCGGCAACTTCAGCGGCGCTTTTCAGGCTGTCGAAGCTGAAGTCATCAGAATAGCCATAGCCGGTTTGCGCACCGTTCAATACGCGGATGCCGACTCCCTGAGAGATGCCGTAAGTCGCTTTGCGGATGCGTTCTTCTTCGAGATTTATCGAACTTCGCGTCGTGTACTGAATATAGACTTCGGCAAATTCGCCGCCGCGAGACAACGCTATCTCGAGCAGCTTCCTGATGGTCTTCTTATTCAGTTGCGCTTCCGATGAAGCGACGGCTGCGGCAAGTGATTCTTTCCCCTGCAGTAATACTGCCGCTAACGGCGGTGTGGTTATCGCCAGAGCAGCTCCCGTGGCAGACTTCCGCAGGAAATCGCGCCGGCTGACGCCTCGGTTCCCGGTAAGGTTTTTGTCCATACTTTCTCTCGCTGTTATATATGAGCCGTGGGACGGTCGTACAGATGCTAAATTTAACTTTGAAATTTAGGGATTTTCTCAACGAAAGTCAAGGGATAGTTTGGGGAGTTGGCAATTGAGGGGAAGATACTTAGGGGTCGGTCTTGCGCCGACCTGAAACCTCCCGCGGTTTCGCAACCCGCGGGAGGTTAATGCTTTTTAGAGAGTCTCTTTAGAGACTTTACCTGAGATTTGGGCGTATGAATTTATTCATGCGTTGACATTATTCTGAATCACTGATTTGCATAGATTATTGGATTGCGCTGATTAAAGTCGCGTAGGGGTCGGTCTTGTGACCAACGGAAATCTTTCGGGGCGCCGACCCACAAACGTAGCGCGGTGATGTGCCGAAGGCATCCCTACGGGGCTTCCCCGCCTCAAATGTGTCATCCCGTTCCCCGCCTCAAATGTGTCATCCCGGACTTGATCCGGGATCCAGGCTTTTGGGCAATTCATGAATTGCCCTAAGGTCTGTGCAAGACCGATCCCTACGAGGTTTTGCGAGGGCTCGCCCCCGTTCATGTGCTGTCAACTCTCCGCAGTCGACAGACAAACAAACTCCAGTTACAAATACCTGGCAGCGCCAAAATGAGAGAGTCTCTTCAGAGACTTTACCTGAGATTTGGGCGCATGAATTTATTCATGCGTTGACATTATTCTGAATCACTGATTCGCATAGATTATTGGATTGCGCTGATTAAAGTCGCGTAGGGGTCGGTCTTGTGACCAACGGAAATCTTTCGGGGCGCCGACCCACAAACGTAGCACGGTGATGTGCCGAAGGCATCCCTACGGGGCTTTCCCCGCCTCAAATGTGTCATCCCGGACTTGATCCGGGATCCAGGCTTTTGGGCAATTCATGAATTGCCCTAAGGTCTGTGCAAGACCGA
>JALGVT010000038.1 GCA_025774555.1 candidate division LCP-89 bacterium | reverse complement strand
ATCCGGGAATTTGCATTGATGGCATTTGGAGGCGCGGGCGCTTTACACGCAGTGGAAATAGCCGAAGAATTAGGCATCGATCGTGTTGTCATCCCACCGCTTGCTGGTAATCTTTCCGCACTCGGACTGCTGGTCGCGGATGCACGGCATGATTATGTTCAACCGATCATGCGCAGCGAGAGCGAAGTTACGCCTGAAGAAGTTACCGCGATCCTATCTGATTTAAAGCAGCAGGGAAGAGCGCAGCTTGAAGCTGAGCGTATTCCTGCGGATAGAATGGAATTTATCTATTCCACCGACCTCAGATTCGAAGGTCAATCATACGATTTGAATGTGCTGTTCCCTGATCAGAAAACCATCGATCAGAGCGTTCTGGATCGAGTTAAATCTGATTTCCATAAACTTCACGAGAAGGTCTACGCTTTTAAAGCGGTTGACGAAGTCACCGAATGGGTCAACCTGCGCATAACGGCGGTAGGAAAAGCATCGGATTTGGAGCTGCCGGAAAAATCTGTTCTTGAAAACGGTCAGAAACCTGAAATAAAACAGAAGCGCAAGGTTTATTTCTTTGGCAAAGGCTTCCTTGACGTTCCGGTCTATGAACGTGATAGTCTGGTATGCGGCACTGAATTGACAGGTCCATGTCTGATTGAAGAGATCATTTCCACAACTGTGCTGCCTCCTGACTGGCTGCTTAAAGTGGATAAAATAAGCAATCTTTTACTTGCAAAGCGATAACTAATTAGTTTATATATGCATGATAAACAATAATGTTGCTTTCTCGAGCAATACAAAAACAATTGAATTAAAAAAAACGCTGACTATCACATTTCTTTTTACTTCCATCGAAGATAGATAGAGCCATTCGAATTAATAGAACTTGTCGTAATGTCAGAAGAAATTAAAGACTGCCAGCATCCAGACTGCCGCTTCAAGGCGGTGACATTATCGGAAACATGCTGGTTTCATATGAAAGTCAAAGATCACTATCGTGGTGATCTTGAGCTCAGAGCGCAGATGGGGTACGATTTCAGCGGCGCTAACTTTGCCCGCGTCAACCTCGAGAACATCCGTCTCCCCGGAGCGAAATTACCCGGTGCGGATTTCTCAGGAGCGAGACTGCATTCGGCGGATTTAAGCGGCGCTGATCTTTCGGGCGCTGAATTGAAAGGCGCCGATCTCAGATTTGCTAATCTATCCAGATTGCAGGGCAGCGGGGCGCGATTCGAGAGTACGTTTTTAGCAGAATGCAACCTGGAATTCGCTCAACTGGCTGACGCGGTTCTGGCAAATGCAGATTTGCGCGGAGCGAATTTAGCGGGAGCATCTCTTTTTAGAGCCCGGTTGGATTTTGCCATTCTTGAAGGGGCGGATTTCAACACTGCCGATCTCTCATTTGCTATTTTAGGAGGCGCTCGCGCTTCGACAGCTTGTTTCGACCAGGCTGATCTATCCCGATCAAATCTGGTTGGAGCCGACCTCGAAGAGGCGTCCTTTGTGGGGGCAAACCTCTACTATTCGAGACCTGGTAGAGCCTGTCTGCGTAGAGCTAACCTGACTGGCGCCAGACTGGAACGCACCATTCTGCGTGAAGCAGATTTAACTGCGGCTGTCTTAGCGGATGCCAATTGTGCCGGAGCCGTTTTCGAGCGAGCCATCCTGATCGGAGCGGATCTAAAAAATGTATCGTTTGACGAATCGAATACTACCGACGCAATATTCGATGAAGAGGTGATAACATGATACTGGAGCAGTTTCTTTTATCGGTCAATGAAACCAACAGCTATGTTATCGCCTGCAGCGAAACGAACGAAGCAGCTATCATCGATCCGGGAGAGTGGAACGATCAGATCATCGAATTCCTCGAGGTGCAGGGATTGAACCTGAAAAAGGTTTTCGTAACTCATTCCCACGAGGATCATACCGGCGGCATAGAGGAGATAAAAAACCAGTTTAACGTCGACGCCATTGGATATGGGCTCGAGTTCCAAAATGATCATTCAGTAGTCGATGGCGACATAATTGAGGTTGGCGATCTCAAAATTAAGGTGTTGGAAACACCGGGCCACACGAGCGATTCCTTGGCTTTTGTCATCGGGTGCGACGTTTTTTGCGGTGATCTCATCTTTGCTGGATCGATTGGCAGCGTATCGAATAAAGCGGATCATGATATCGAAGTGCAAATGATCAGGGAAAAGGTATTCCCGCTTGGCGATGATATGGTACTGCATCCCGGGCATGGTCCCGCCACTACCGTCCTGCTGGAGCGGTTGTTCAATCCGCTGCTAATTCCTTAATATGGTTTTATACACATCCATCGAAAGATGCTGGCAGAATTGTCAGCATCTTTTGTAATTATCGGACATGGTAGTATGGAGATGATACAGCTCACCATTATTCCTTTCACATCTATTTATATTATTGGCTTAAACCGGGAGAATTATGTGGCTGCCAAGTAGAAGAACTATCAGACTGTTTCTTAATTATATCTGGATAGGCGGGTTTGCGACGGTAATCGATACGGGAGCGCTCATACTGTTCCGAGTCAAGTTCGGACTGTATGTCTGGCTGTCGGCTGGACTGGCGTATATCTGTGGAATGGCAACCAACTTTCTCTTAAATAAATACTTGAATTTCTCATCTGAGAGCCGTTCATTCCTGAAGCAGGCGCGCACTTTCTTCGTTGTGGCATCTATAGGCTTAGTTATGAAGGCTCTATTGATGGAAGTCTTCGTTCACGCTGCACACATGCGTTTACTTGTAGCTCAAGTTGTCGCGGTCGGTATCGTCATGATCTGGAGTTTTTGGGGGCATCACCGGATGACGTTTCAGGGCGGTATCAGGTCATATATGTCCGACCGGCTGGCGAAATGGCTGGGAGATAATAATTCCAACAATGCCTAACGTATATGGTCGAAAACAAAGGGGCTGTCCTAAAAGCCTTAGAACTGTCATTATCCCAAAGGTCCGTAAGACTCCTTCGGAGGATCCCTACGGGACGAACGAAGTGTGGTAATCTCTTAGTGTTTGTAAAATAGGAGATTGCCACGTCACTACGTTCCTCGTCCCGTAGGGACCCCTACGGGGCAATGACTTAATATTCCTCTTTTAGAACAGCCCCTTTTTATTTTGCCAAAGATGCACGTCTCGCTGAGTCGCCTTAGACATGGTGGGGTAGGGGGTAAGTCCACCATGAAAACGCAGATCAATCGACTCCGATAACGTCAAATTCAATTGTTTTCTTGAGCGAGTAACCGGCTTCTTCCTCTATTATCTTCATATACGGCTGCGTCTTAATTCGTATAAGGTCACGCTGGACGAACAGTTTAAGAGTGTACGATCCTATTTTCAGTTTACCCACATTTACGTCCCACCCGATGAATTTCATGTCATCCGTGCCAGCCATAACATCATCATATTGTACCCTCGGTCGTGATGCGAATATTCTGATGTCGCTCTCTTCGATATTGACCGAATCGACAGCCGCCATACGCATCTCATCCAGACCGCTTCCGCTCCAGCCGAGCAGTAGATACAGGTGAATATCTCCGAGCGCCGGGACATTTTCAACCGGTGACGTCAGCACTGAATCCAGATCGTAATCTTTATCTTCAATCAGTCTCAGGAAATTCAGCAGCGGTTCCTTGTATCCGCCAACCCATGGTGATAAGATGGTTGCGCGCTTCCATCTCATGGCTTCTGCTATATCCCCTCCTCGAATGACTTTTACAACCGCTTTGAAGGTATTCTTTGGCTGCAAAGGAGATTGGTCATGTTGTTTGAAAGCAGAACTCTGAGTTTGCTCTTTCACACAGCCGGTTAACAGCATGATTGATAGCACGATAAGGCATATAGGAAAGTGTATGCGGTGTATGCTCATTTTAGATGCTCCTCAAAGTAGTTCATGATTGAACGCATCACATGAATGTCAGATTCGTCGCGGGAAAATCCGTGCCGTTCTCTCGGATAGAGCAGTAGATCGAAATCTTTGTTCAGGCGGATCAGCTTGTCGATCAGTTGAATGGTATCCTGAACATGCACGTTATCATCCTTCATCCCGTGAACCAGCAGCAGTTTGCCTTCCAGTCCTGCAGCGAAGTCGATGGGGGATGACTGCGCGTAGGCTTCAGGATCGTCATCCGGATCCTTGAAGCGCTGCATGGTGTACTCGAGGTTATAATTGCGCCAATCATTGACAGCAGCCACGGAACAGCCGACCTTGAAAATATCAGGTTGCTTAAACATCGCCATATTGGTCAGAAAACCTCCATACGACCATCCCCAGATGCCCACCTTGCCGGAAATTCCCCAACCCTGTTCGATGCAGTAATTCGCCGCATCGACGGCGTCGTCCAGGTCCTTGCCGCCTGTGTGCCTGAATATGGCAGTCCGCCAGTCGCGTCCGTATCCGGAGGATCCACGGTAATCTATATCAACGATGGCAAAGCCCCGCTGTGCGAGCATCCGGTGAAAGCGGTCTTCATAGCCCCAGGCGGCTTTCTCTACATTCTGATGGTATCCTGCTCCATGAATGTACACAATCAGAGGCGCAGGCGCGTTGCCGTCAGGAGGCAGCCATAGCTTGGCGGGGAAGGATTTGCCATCTGAAGTTGGAATGTTGATGTATTCAGGTTTGAACCAATCGTAATTGTCAAAAGCGACCGGCTGTGACCAGGTGATCCGCTTCATCGGTTTCTCGGATTTTGCATTGCAGATATAGAGGTCGTAGGGGTTGTCGAGGTCTGCATAGATAATCGCCGCCTTTGAACCGTCATCCGACACACTGAACTGCCGTATCCATCCCTTTTCAGCCGTTAATCTCTGTCTCTTGCCTGATGGGAGATTCATGCGGTACAGATGACGCTCCGCGGGATCATCTTCACTGGAGATGAAATACAGGTATTTTCTATCCTCAGTCAATCGCCAATCATTCATGGCGCCCCATCCACCCGATGGAATCTCCCACTCACCGGACGTTAGAGCCCGCATGATTCCGGCACTCCCCTCGACAGGAATCGAATACAGGTGGCACCACCCCGACATTTCCGATCCGAAGATCACCTCGTCGTCACCGGGTCCAAATCTGACTTTTGCCATGTTGCGGGGAATCCATCTGTCGTCTGTTTCATGCCATAGTGTGTCCACTTCGCCCGTCTCGGCGTCAGCGATCAAGATATGCCTTTCCAGCATATCGCGCGGCATCACCTCGAACAGGATCCGCTTTGAATCCTGCGACCAGTCAATCGAACGCAGGTAGAACTGTTCATCAGAAGGTAGGTCTACCCATTTCGGCAGCTTGTAAGCCGAATCGAGATTTACGACGCCCAGCTTGATTCCCGGCAGTTTACCGCCAGCTATCTCACGCTGCTGTTTGTTTGCCTCAACCTCTCTGGAGGTATAATCAGGAATCAATTGCCGCTGAAAACCAGTAACGTCGTGCTGAACAAATGCCATCTTCCGGCTGTCAGGCGACCAGAAGACACCGGATAGATAGGTATCATAAGCTCCGGTTCCATTTTTGATGTCAGCCGATCCATCCCGCGTCAACTGCACAACCTTACCGCTGGAAATCTCTCTGGCGAAGATGTTGTTAGCTGATGTGTAAGCGATCCACCGTCCATCCTTGCTGATGCAGGCATTTCCTTCACCGGCAGAAGTTTGGCAAAGCCGGTCTGGGATGCTTCCCGCTTTCACTGAGATGGCGAATATATCACCGCGGAAACTAAAGTAAATCTTCTTACTGTCGCGTGACCAGAAGAGGTTCGATAACCCGCCGTCCAATATCTTCACCTCCTGCATTTCCAATGCTGTCCGGTCGTCATCTTCGATTTCGTTTCGGGGCAGGTTCTTCAGGTCCGTAAGCCGCGTAACTTTACCTGAGGCATCGCTGATATAGACGTCCCTGAAGCGGTTTCCCTCTTCATTCCAGAGGAATGCCAGCTTATTACCATCCGGAGACCAGACCGGGTTGGATGGAGGATTCCCTACAATCAGGGGATGACTGTACAGAGCTTCACTGGTAAAGTCTTCGGCTGATGCTGTAACGATGAACGATACTGTAAGCAGTATAATGACCAGAATCTTTCGCATGATTGAATTTCCTTCAGGATATCTTAAGCCAATTAGCGCACAATTTAATGAAAAAACGGGATAAATCCAAGTAAAAATCCCCTGTTATCAAATTGAATTGGTGAGGAGGCTGCGCAAAAATAACTATAGTATTGAATATTAAGATATTATGAATTTACACTCTCAAAGAAAAAACTCAAAAATATTAAAATATTGCTTGACATGAAGTCATTTATTTGTTATACTATGCCCATAATGTGGGTAATGGTGGGTAATGAGCCCTGATGCTGTTAAAAACGAGGACGGGAAAGAGAGGAATCCCTTTCCCAACTCCTTTACGGACGAATTTCGATATACCATCGATCATCGCGGACGCGTCAACTTTCCGGCGCCGTTCAGGCGCGCGCTCTCCGATGAGTCGAAGGATCGAGTTATTGTAGCTCGCGGAATGGATGGATGTCTCCTCGTTTTCCCGAAAGACGTATGGGAACAGCGTCGCAGAGATTTCAACAAAACACCATATTCACCGCAGCAGCAGCGCCGTTTGCAGCGTCTCTTGTCTTTCGGCGCTAAGGAATCGGCTTTCGATGGTCAGGGACGCATTACGTTGACGCCGAGGTTGATAGAACTCGCGAAACTGAAAAAAGAAGTCCTGATCGTTGGGATGGGGGACAGGGTGGAACTCTGGAATCCTGACATCTACGAACAATACATCAGCGAAAGTGATCAGACGGTGGAATCCATATTGGAGGAATACCTGACGAGACCAGGAACTGACATGGGGGAGTCTGCCGATAAAGCCGTTTGATATCTGACTGATAACACCAGGGCGAAAATATGCCGTTTTCCACAAATGATACGCCCCAATCTCTTGAAATCAGTCATCACCTGCCAGTGATGGTCGATCAGGTGATCGACCTTCTTCTGAATAAAAACACAACCGGAAAATCCACAGGAAAAATCTTTTTTGACGGCACCGCGGGGGGAGGCGGGCATTCCAAAGCCCTCCTTGAGCATCTGGATCCCGAGGCGCGGCTCTATTGTTTCGACCGGGATCCAGCCGCAATAGAACTCACGCGTGCGCGACTGCATGATGATCAGCGTGTGACACTGATACAGGCGAGCTACTCAGAAGCGGACAACTTCATTCAGCCGCAATCCATATCCGGTGTGCTATTAGATCTGGGACTTTCTTCCGATCAATTAAACGGTGACCGCGGGTTTGCATTTGGTCAGAAATCACCTCTCGATATGCGTTTCGATCCGGATATTGACGTTTCTGCCTACGATGTGGTCAACCGGTATTCGATAGAACGAATGCGGGATATCTTCTTCAGATTTGGTGAAGAGCCTTTATCGCCCCGCATTGCCAGAGGAATCGCGTCAGCCAGAAAAACTGGCGCTTTAAGAACGACAACTGAGCTGGCGGACGTCATCAGAGAATCTGTTCCGTTTAGATTTAGAAATAAAGCAGTTGCCAGAATATTTCAGGCGATCAGAATAGAAGTCAACAGTGAGATTGAACAGCTTGAAGCTGGATTAAGGGCTGTCTGGAACGTCCTGAAGGTAGGCGGCGTTCTCTGCGTTATTTCATATCATTCAATTGAAGATCGCCGTATGAAGCGCTTTGTAGCGGAGAAGGTAAAAGGTTGTATTTGCCCGCCGAAGCTGCCGGTATGCGCCTGCGGAAAGAAACCATCCGCAAAGAAATTAACTTCATCGGCGCTCCGTCCGACATCAATAGAAGTACGGTTAAATCCAAGATCAAGAAGCGCCCGATTGCGTGCAGCAGTTAAAATCTATGATGATTGAAGTGTTCTATTAACGGGAATAACGGTCAATCAGAATGAGTATGAGGTCTAAAAATAAATCGCACAGCGGAATTCAAACGAATTCGCGCAGGGGAACCGCGAATTCCAAGTTCCTGCGTGCGCGCAGTCGGGCGCAAAGACCTCCAGGACCGTATCGTCCCAGCAGGAAACCGAGACCCAGCCGGGACGCCGGTGTCCGTAACTACTGGATTTTAATCATTATCCTCTTCATTGCTTTCGGGCTGGGAGAGATATGGAAAGAGAGCCGGGTTTCACGACTCTGTGCAAGGCTGGACAGCCTGCGCAGCAGTCAGTGGGAACTGGATGAAGAGCTTCTGTCTCTCCAGTTGAAGCTGGATGATCTGTCTTCCTACCCGAAGATAGAACCACTTGCGCGCGAAAAACTCGGGATGAGACCAGCGGTTGAGCCGCCAGTTGTGATCACCACCGTTGACGAGCGATTCCTCGCCTTCAGAAATAAATCTTTGCAAGATTAAAAGCCAATGCACAAACCAAAAACAAAACAGCGTAAAGCAGCCCACCCCAGAGCTGCAATCAGGCGAATCTGGCGGGTTCGTCTGCTCGCCTGCGGGATCGTTTTGGCTTTTCTTCTCCTGAGCCTCAAGCTATTTCAAATTCAGATCATCGAGGGCGAGAAATATTCACAGAAAGCACGCCAACAGCAAATCCGCAAAGTGCCTCTGGAATCGCGCCGCGGCTACATCGTGGATCGCAATGGCCGTGAGCTGGCAATAGATCTGCCGCAATTATACACATTGGGCGTTCATCCCGGTCAGTTGACTAACAAGCGAGTCCTCTGTCAGGAATTGGCGGGATTTACCGGAAGACCATCCTCACATTACAGCAGGCGACTGCAATCGCCTTCCAAATTCCTCTATCTCGAATGGCGGTTGACGCCTCCGCAGGCTGAAAGGCTGAATGAACTGAGTATCGGTGGTCTTACTCTGAAAAAAAACACGGGACGTTTTTATCCTCATCACCGTTCCACCTCGCAGATATTAGGCTATACTGACGTGGATGGGCGGGGAATCGCAGGTCTGGAACTTAACTGCGATGAGGTGCTTCAGGGGCAGAAGGGGTGGGAAACACACAAGCAGGATGCCAGAGGCATCAGTTTCTGGGATCCTCTGCGCAGTTACGCTCTGCCGCGAGACGGCGGAACGGTCAGGTTGACAATTGACAATGTCGCTCAAAGCGTGCTTCATCATGAATTGATGGAAGTATGTGCGGCATACCGGGCGGAATGGGCGGGAGGCATCCTGCTTAATCCGCAGACGGGCGAAATTTTAGCTATGTGCAGCGTTCCCGATTTCGATCCGCTCAGACCCGAAGCGGGTTCACAATCTGATCATAAATTGCGCCCGCTTACAGATATGTTCGAGCCTGGCTCAGTCTTTAAAATTATCGGAGCCGCCGCGGCTCTGGAGAATAAAATTGTTACTCCGGAAGATTCCATATATTGTGAAAATGGAAAATATAAAATTGGTTCGATAGTCTTGCGAGACGCACATAAATTCGAGTGGCTGACCTTTGAAGACGTCATCGTCTATTCCAGCAATATCGGCATGGCGAAGGTTGCTGAAGCGCTTGGTTCGAAAGAACTGTACCGCTATGCCATGCGCTTCGGGTTTGGCACGCCTGCGGGAGTGAACTTCCCCGGCGAAGCGTCCGGAGTGCTGCGGCCGTTTAATAAATGGAAGCCTATCGATCAGGCAAATATCGCTATGGGGCAGGGGCTTTCTGCGACTATGCTGCAAGTTGCGCTGGCGTATGCCGCTATTGCCAACGATGGCATTCTGATGGAACCCCGGCTTATATTAAATCAGACCGATGCTTCCGGAGGACGTGATTCTTATCCGCCGCGTGAGGTGCGCCGCGTGATGGAACCGGCGACTGCCAGAACGCTGCAGCGCATCTTGACAAAAACGGTGGACGAAGGGACTGGCGTAAAAGCCTCAATCGAGGGAACAAAAATCGCCGGTAAAACCGGCACCGCACAAATCCCTAACCTGGTCAGCGGAGGGTATTACCGGGATCGTTTTGTCGCCACTTTTGTCGGTTTTCTGCCTGCTGACCGAGCTGACCGGATATTGATTATCACCATCGTCGATCCTAAAGGAGGGCATTTCGGATCGCAGGTTGCCGCGCCGGTCTTCAAGCGCGTTATGCAGCGCCTCCGCCCTGTTGAAGCTATCCGTGATTCGTGGAAAACGACGCCCATCGACATCGCTGATCTCGGAGGCGGAGCCCGGGGCGGCATGCAATTACCAAATATAGCCGATGCCATCGACTGGCTGCGTGGCAAGTGGTTTTCCGATATTTCACATGATGGTTCACAGAGTGATTGCGAAAAAAAGCAGCCGTTGGATGTTGTCCCTGATCTGAAAGGGCTTTCCTTAAGAGAAGCCGTCAACCTGCTTTCCAAATGCGGCATTAAGGTCGAAATAGAGGGTTCAGGCTGGGTAACCTGCCAATCGCTCCGTCCGGGGGAGTTGATCAAGGAAAATGCTCTTTGCAAGTTAAAAGCGAAACCGTGAGGTTGTTGCTGTGAAGCTTTCAAAACTGGCAGAAGCGGTTGCAAAATGCAAAATCCACGTGCCCCGCGATCCTGACATTACCAGAATCGACTACGATTCCCGGCAGGTAAAACCCGGCAGCTTGTTTGTAGCGATAATCGGTGAGGTGACTGATGGGCATAAGTATATTTCACGCGCCTTTCAGCAGGGAGCCGAAGCTGTTGTCGTTCAGCGAAAAACGTCTGAATTGAAAGGACGTGATTACCTGCATGTCAGTGATTCTCGATCTGCGATAGCGCTGCTCGCAAGTGAACTCCATGGGCAGCCCGACCGCGCCCTTTCTCTCGTCGGCGTTACCGGGACTAACGGGAAGACGACAACGGTATCAATCCTTGGAGAGGTATTCAAGGCAGCATACGGTAATTCCGGCGTCATCGGCACGCTGGGTGGAAGTATTGGGGATAAAACGTTTTCGCTGGAGCGCACCACGCCTGAAGCGCCCGACGTCTTCGCTCTATTGAATAAAATGAAACATGCAGGCTGTACAGCCGTGGCAATGGAGGTCTCATCACACGCTTTAACCCTGGATCGAGTCTATGGAATGCACTTTCATACGGCAGCTTTCACTAATTTGAGCCAGGATCACCTCGATTTTCACGATGACATCGAATCCTATTTTAACGTCAAGGCGGAGCTGTTCCGATCCTATTCAGTGGGAACGGCTGTCGTCAATACGGATGACGTTTTTGGTGAACGACTCATAGGGCTTAGCAAGGCGCCGGTTTTAACTTATTCATTAAAGAGTGATACAGACGTGAAAGCAACGTCGCTGGATATAGATCAGAACGGTATCAGGATGACCGCGGCGACGCCCCGGGGCAGGCTGGATTTAGTCTCACCGCTGCTGGGAAGATTCAATGCTTATAATCTTATCTGCGCTCTGACGGTCTCTGAAACACTTGAAATCGATCACGATAAATTCATTGAGGGCGCATCCCGTTTCAAAGGCGTCCCCGGACGGATGGAACTTTTCGATCTCGGCGACCGCCGGGCTTATGTAGATTACGCACATACGCCTGAAGCACTGGAACTGGCGTTAAGAGAGCTGAGAAACATCTCCGCAGGCGAGGTGCATGTTCTTTTCGGATGCGGAGGAAACAGGGATCGCGATAAGCGCCCAAAGATGGGTCGTGCCGCCGAAATGTACGCAGATAAGGTGTATGTCACTACCGACAATCCGCGTGATGAAGATGCTGAAGCTATAACTGATGAGATTATGAAGGGCATTGAAGACCTGCATTATATAGAGAGAATTCCCGACCGGCGGAAAGCTATATCGTTGGCGTTGGAAAAACTACCGGAGAGAGGAGCGCTGTTGATCGCTGGAAAAGGTCATGAAAACTATCAGGAGATTAAAGGCGTGAAACACCCTCTCGATGACCGGGAAGAGGTACGTAAATATATGGATGGACTTGCAATATGAGTCTATTATTCGAAGAAATACCGAGGCTGATATCCTGCCAGATTGTGCCCTCAACTCTGAAGGGTATTCTGGGACCTCTGTCTATCGACAGCAGACGATTGAATCCCGGGGACGTTTTCATCGCATTAAAAACCGATCAGGCAGACGGTCATGATTTTATAGCTAAGGCTTTCAGCCAAGGCGCTTCTGCCGCGCTCGTAAATAAAGAATGGTTTGACATTAACCGCAAATCACACCCGGGCTCATCGTTTATCGTCGCTGATGACACGCTGGAGGCGCTTCAGAAATTAGCCAAATCACATCGCAAACGCTTTCATATACCGGTGATCGCTCTAACCGGCAGTAACGGAAAGACTGCGACCAAAGAACTTCTCGCTACTGCCCTGAAAACGCAACTCAAGGTGCTCAAATCGCCTGGCAATTATAACAATGATATCGGCATTCCTCTTACGCTGCTTCAAATCGATCCGGCTACCGAGATCGTGCTGTTGGAATTGGGAACGAACCAGCCCGGCGATTTAGCTCTCCTCTGTGCCATTGCAAAGCCTGAATATGGTCTGGTGCTGAATGTGGGACCAGCTCACCTGCAGGGTTTCGGAGATCTGGATGGTGTGGCAAAAGAGAAGGCTGAGTTGCTTCGATTTTTACCGCCCGCCGGCGCGGCTTTTGTCAACAGCGATGATTCTTATGTCAACCAGATGGAAACCTCTGCAAATCAACGCTTCTGTTATGGCTTCGATGTAGATGCGCCCGGTGAAAATTGTCTCCGTATGATTTGTGCTGAAAATCTCGGGTTGGATGAAGCGGGTTTCGGGAGTTTCCGTTTGCGCGGCGAAACCATAAATATGAATTGGTATGGCATTCACCAGATATACAATGGATTAGCCGCAACGACAGTAGCAAATTATTTCGGGATTCCATTAGAAGACATTGCAGAGAAATTCGCTTCTATGCCTCCTCTGGAAGGCAGATTGAAAGTTGATCTGATTTCGGGTATCACCCTGATCGACGATGCTTATAACGCTAATACGACTTCCACTATGCAGGCTCTTAATTTCCTGAAAACCGTGGACATACCAGGGAAAAAATATGTTGTGCTCGGGGATCATCTCGAACTTGGAGACGCCAGCGCTGAAGAACACCTGAAACTGGGCGCGATGCTGGCGGAACAGGGTGTTGACGGAGTGTTTCTTGTAGGAAAGGAAATGAGACACGCGCTGCCAGCGGTAAAGGAACGCTTGATTCTGCATCAGGAGAACCACGAGGACGTTAATCCGGTCAGCCAGGAAATCAAGAAGATTTTAGGGGTTGGCGACGCGATTCTAATCAAGGGTTCAAGGGGAATGGGACTGGATCGTGTTGTTAAAGACATCTACCAGTTTTGCAAAGAGGTTAAAGGCTGATGTTCTACCATATTTTCTACCCGCTTCACGACACTATATCAGGGATGAACCTGTTCAGGTATATTACCTTCCGATCTGCAGGCGCGGCAATTACCGCGCTTCTAATTGGGTTCTTCGTTGGACCATACATTATTAAGTTTCTGCGTTCCCGGCAGATCAAAGAGGATATTCGCAGCGATGGTCCGAAAACTCATCTGGTCAAGGCAGGGACCCCCACTATGGGAGGGTTGATTATTCTCTGCGCCGTGATCATTCCAACTCTGCTCTGGGCGAGGCTGGACAACCTGTATATCGGCGTCATCCTGCTGGCGACAGCCTGGATGGGTTTTGTCGGCTTTATCGACGACTACTTGAAGGCGATAAAGAGGAAGAAAAAGGGCTTGGTAGCACGATACAAGTTAGCAGGACAGATTCTGCTCGGATTGATAATTGGGATTATCATTTTGAGCTTCCCCGATGCTTTCGGATTGAACTTTTCGCAGCATGTCACTGAGACAACTGTGCCTTTCTTTAAAAATCTATTAATCAATCTGGGCATTCTATATGTGCCGATGATCGTTATCGTCGTCACCGCGACTTCAAACGGCGTGAATCTAACCGATGGTTTGGATGGGCTCGCCATTGGCATAGTTGGAATTATAGCGGCGGCGTTCGCACTTATCTGCTATGTGTCAGGACACATTCAGTTCAGCGATTATCTGAATATAATCTATCTGGATTCCTGCGGTGAATTGACGGTATTCTGTGCCGCACTCATGGGCGCTTCCCTGGGATTTCTCTGGTTCAATGCCCATCCTGCGGAGATATTCATGGGAGATACGGGGAGTTTAGCGCTGGGAGGAGCACTCGGCACTCTGGCTATCCTCATTAAGAAGGAGCTGCTGCTTATTATCATTGGCGGGATATTTGTATTAGAGGCGCTTTCCGTAATTATTCAGACTGGATACTTTAAATATACCAGGAAGAAGTTCGGAGAGGGAAGACGCGTCTTCAAAATGGCGCCCATGCACCACCATTTCGAACAATTAGGCTGGCATGAAAACAAAGTGGTCGTCCGTTTCTGGATATTGCAAATCCTGCTCGTTCTGATTTCACTCACGACTTTCAAAATCAGGTAATAGCTGGAATGCTGACCGAAAATGAGATAAAAGAGTGGAAGCAGCTGCCACCCGACTTAAGCGGGATGCGAGCAAGCATAATAGGTATGGCACGCAGTGGCGTTGCAGCCGCGAAATTATTAAAATCGCGTGGTTGTCATGTTCTCGTCAGCGATTCAAAAAGCGACGGCGAACTTAAAAGACAAGCATCTGCACTACAAAACCTCGATATCGACATAGAGTTGGGGAAGCATTCTGATCGTCTGCTCGATTGTGATTTCATCGTCCGCAGCCCTGGAGTGCCGGCTGATATCGCTATTCTGCGGAAGGCGCAGGAAGATGGAATTCTCATCGTTTCTGAAATTGAGGTCGCAAGCTGGTTTTGTAGAGCGCCGATTATAGCAGTGACCGGATCGAACGGTAAAACCACCACGGTTGAGTGGATCGGCGATCTTTTCGGAAGGTCGGAGCGTAAAGTCGCCGTATGCGGCAATGTGGGAACGCCCTTTTCTGCAATCGTTGACGATCTTGATGAAGAAAGTGTGGCAGTGCTGGAGATATCAAGTTTTCAACTGGAGAACATTGTCAGGTTTCGTCCTCGTGTAGCGGCGGTTACCAACTTCTCCCCGGATCACCTGGATCGATATGCTTCCTACGAAGCGTACATCAGAACCAAGTGCAGGATATTTGAGAATCAAAATTCTGATGATGCGTTGATTTTCAACCGTGGCGACGCCAGGTTGTCTTCGATGGTAACAGGCGCAAAAGGGAAAAAGCTCTCATTCGGTTGCGATGAGTCATTTGAACCGGGAGTGGGTTTATGGGATAATACTCTGGTGGTTTCCAATCCCGTGGGGTGTTTATCCTTGATGAAGCGAACTGAACTCAACCTGCGAGGATGGCATAATCTCGAAAACGGCATGGTCGTGGTATGCGTTGCCCTGGAAATGAAGGCTCCCTTCAAGGCTCTCCAGGAATCGCTGCGTGAATTTAAGGGCGTCCCGCATCGACTTGAAGTTGTAACAGAATCCCATGGTATTCTATGGATCAACGATTCCAAAGCGACAAATATCGCTTCGGCAATGGTAGCATTGGACAGCTTTGAACGACCGCTGATTCTGTTAGCCGGCGGACGCGATAAAGGGAGCGATTTCGCAGGCATTGCGCCGCAGTTAAACGCTAAAGTTAAGAGCGTCATTCTCTTCGGTGAAGCGGGCTCAGCTATGGAGAATGCGTGGAAGAAAAAAGTCAAATTAAAGCGAGCGGAGACGCTGGAAAATGCCGTGAAACTTGCGGCTAAGTCAGCAAACGAGGGAGACGTTATTCTTCTTTCACCGATGTGCGCTTCATTCGATGAATTCGATAATTACATGCATCGCGGTGATACTTTCAAAGAGTTAGTGAAGGAATATGGCTCGTAATATTCATAATAACAAAGTATTGGGATTTGGCTTCGACGATTCTGAAGGGCACGGCGACCGACTGTTCATGCTAGCTTTATTCGGACTTTGCGCCGTGGGAGTACTATTGGTCTTCAGCTCGTCATTTGTGAAAGCATTTGAGACCTATCGCGATCCTTACTTCTTCCTTAAAAATCATTTGTACAGGTTAGGTATCGGACTGGCGCTCTGCTTTGCCGCTTACCGCTTGGATTATCGCCGACTGCACCGTTGGAGTATCATTCCATTGCTTATTGCAGTGGCGGCGCTTATATGGGTGCTCTTTGCTGGGAGCGGCATCAACCGCTGGATTACGATATTGGGAGTTCGTCTGCAGCCTTCCGAATTCGCACGTATCGCGCTGGTTATCTATCTTGCAGATTGGTCTTCGAGGAATGCTCAGAGGCTGCAAGAATCATACAAAGCATTTCTATTCATGATTGCGTTCATTGCCATTATCGCTGGCTTGGTGGTCATCGAACCGAGCTATTCTGCCGCGGCTGTTATTGTGATTTCTGCTGGTCTGGTTCTTTTTTTGGCAGGGGCAAAATGGCTGCATCTGAGTTCTGTGCTGATACCCGCCATTCCCATCGCGCTGGTTGTTGCCGTATTGAAATCGTACAGACTTGACCGTGTCCTGAGTTATTTCAATCCTGCCGACGATCCCTTGGGTGCTGGATACCACTTATTGCAATCGAAGATTGCCGTTGGCAGCGGCAAACTATGGGGGTTAGGTTTTGGGATGAGTGGTCAGAAATTCCACTTTCTCCCCGAAGCACACTGCGATTTTATCTTCTCCATTCTTTGCGAAGAGAAAGGATTCATAGGCGCTGTTTTTGTAATATCTCTATTTGTGTTATTTCTCTGGCGGGGGATAAGAATTGCCTTGAAATGCCCTGATCAATTCGGTTTTCTAATGGCGGCTGGGCTTACTCTTTCGATCTCTATTCTTGCCTTTGTCAACATTGCTGTAACCGTCGGAGTGCTGCCGGTTACCGGTCTGCCGCTTCCCTTTATTTCCTATGGCGGCAGCGCATTAATAGCCAATTTGATTGCCTGCGGAGTGATTCTGAACATTTCCCGGCATCAAAGTTCAGCAGGGTCGAAGCGGTGAAGCCGCGAATCCTGATAGCAGGCGGCGGAACTGGAGGACATCTGTTTCCAGCGCTAGCAGTAGCCGATGAGCTTCGAAAACGCGGCGCTGAGGTTATGTTTGCAGGAACGCGCTCAGGAATAGAAGCGAGAGTGATTCCTCAGAGAGATTATCCGATTCGCTATCTATGGCTGTCGGGTTTCAACCGGCGGCGCATATTATCAAATCTGCTCTTTCCATTTAAGGTGCTGACGTCTCTACTGCAATCAATACAGATTATAATCAGTTTCAAGCCGCAGGCTGCACTGGGGACTGGCGGCTATGTCTGCGGTCCAGTTCTGCTCGTTGCGGCGTTGATGGGTACGCCGTTGATCTTGCAGGAACAGAATAGCTTTCCCGGCATTACCACCCGGCTGCTATCGAGACTGGCTAAGATTGTCTTTCTGAATTTCAAAGAAGCTGCTTCTTATCTGCGTGACGGCATTGAATGGCGTCATGCTGGAAATCCGGTGAGAGTCGGATTTGACGAGGTTGACCGAGAAAAAGCGGTTGCGAGATGGGGACTTAATCAGAATCTGCCCACCATTCTCGTTTTCGGTGGATCGCAGGGTGCAATAAGTATCAATCGTGCGATTGAAGAGAATCTGCCCCAATTATCGGAACGATGCAATCTGATCTGGAGCCGCGGTTACATTGACAAATCCGATACGTCCGCCTGGCAGGGACCAGGCACGTTGATAGTGAAACCGTTTATTGACGATATGCCCAACGCTTATGCGGCATCTGATCTTGCCGTATGCCGCAGCGGAGCTATGACCTTGTCAGAACTGCAAGCTGCGAAACTGCCCGCTATTCTGGTGCCCTATCCATTCGCCGCAGGCGACCATCAGAGGCACAACGCCGAAGTATTCTGCAAGTATGGCGGATCTGTTATGATTGATAACAAAGACTTGACAGGCGAAAGATTATTCGCTGAAATAACGAAGCTTTTAGACGATAAAGATAAAGTTGAAAAAATGCGGCATGCACTGTCCGAACTACCTGAACAAAATGCCGCAGCCGCCATCGCAGATGAGCTTATAATAGCCGCGGGATAGTAATTCTCAGACTGTTTAATAAATATGTTTTTCCACATAAATAAACTGCATTTCATCGGAATCGGCGGGATAGGGATGTCCGGTATAGCGGAAGTCCTCCTGAATCAGGGATTTCAGTTGACGGGATCCGACCTATCCGATTCAGAAATAATCCATCATCTGCGGCAGCTCGGAGCCAATATCTACATAGGGCATCGCGCAGAGAACGTGGGTGATGCTCAGGTAGTGGTCTATTCTTCTGCCGTCAAGCCGGACAACTCCGAATACCAGGAAGCTTTAAGACGTGGAGTTCCTATTATCCGTAGAGCTGAAATGCTCAGTGAATTGATGAGGATGAAATACGGCATCGCCGTCGCCGGCACTCATGGAAAAACCACTACAACCTCTATGATCGCCGCGGTGATGACGGAGGCAAATCTGGATCCGACGTTCATAGTTGGAGGACGCGTGAAATCCCTCGCTACGAACGCCAAACTTGGATCGGGTGAATTCCTGATTGCCGAAGCTGATGAATATGACCGTTCCTTTCTGAGGTTGACGCCTACGATTGCCGTCATCACTACATTGGAAACGGAGCATCTCGATACTTATGGCAGCCTTGAAGAAATTCATAAAGCATTTCTCCAGTTTGCAGACCGCATACCTTTTTATGGTTCGATTGTGTTATGCAGTGATGAGCCGAACGTTACCGCCCTGATCCCTGAAATCCGGAGACCGGTTATAACTTACGGCATTGAAGGAGAAGCCGACATAAGCGCTGATGATATCCAGTTTTCCGAAACCAAATCGAGCTTTAACGTCATCGTCCGCGGTGAAAATCGTGGCAGCGTAACTTTAAACCAACCGGGATTGCACAACGTGAAAAACGCCCTTGCCGCGGTTGGAGTGGCTGAAGAGCTGAAGATTAAGTTCGGGCACGTTAAGAGGGGGTTATCACAATTCAAAGGAGTCGAGCGACGTTTTGAAATAAAAGGCATTGCCGGTGACGTCATGGTAGTGGATGATTATGCGCATCATCCAACCGAAGTGCGCGCCACCTTAGAAGCCGCTCGAAAAGGATGGAACCGGCGGTTGATAGCGGTATTTCAGCCGCATTTGTACACCCGGACTCGGGATTTCGCGGAGGCCTTTGGCGTAAGTCTATCGGCAGCCGACGTTGTTTTTATTACCGATATATATGGCGCAAGAGAAAAACCGATCAGCGGAATAACAGGACAGATTGTCGCTGATGCGGTCAGCCAGACCGGACACACGAACGTTCATTACGTGCTGGAATTTGACAGCATTGTCCCTGAAGTTAAGCAGATCGCCCGGTCCGGCGATATGATAATCATGCTTGGCGCTGGAAGTATCTGGAAAGCGGCGCGTGATCTTTTTCTATCGCTCGAAAAGGATTGACGGTCATAACAATGAAGGGCACCATACAGGATAACGTCCCATTAGCGCCGATGACTGCTTACCGCATCGGAGGCTGCGCCAGATATTATTCATCCCCCGGTAGCCTCGATGAACTGATCAGGTCGCTTCGTTGGGCAGAAGCGGAGAATCTGCAGGTTTTTATCTTGGGAGCTGGAACCAACGTTTTATTCTCTGATAGAGGATTTGATGGACTTATCCTGCATCTCAGAGGGTTTAACTACGATCCCGGAAAGTTGAATCAGGATAACACCTGGGAAGTCGGTGCGGGAGCTATGCTGACCCCCTGGGTGAGACGGACGGTCTGGGCAGGGTGCAGCGGAGTTGAGGATCTGATCGGCATTCCCGGCACTGTTGGAGGCGCGCTCTGCATGAATGCCGGAGCTTATTCGCAGGAAATATGTCAGTCGCTGGTCAGTGTCGAGGTACTGACCGAAGAGTTGGAAGTTAAGCAGTTAAAAGTGGAAGATATTGGATTTGCTTACCGTCATGCGCCCGGACTGAAGGGGAAACTGGTATTAAGCGCTAAGTTCCGGTTTGAAACAGGCGAGCGAGATAGGCTTATAGCGGGAATCCGTGATACTATCCAGCGGAGGCGCAACCGTCAACCGCTCGAATTCCCGTCATGCGGATCTGTTTTCAAACGCCCTGCAGGTGATTATGCAGGCAGGTTGATCGAAGAGGCGGGATTGAAAGGGCTGACCTGCGGCGGCGCGCAAATATCACAAAAACATGCTAATTTTATTATCAATTACAAAAGCGCCAAAGCTGAGGATGTGCTTTATCTTATCAAAGCTGCCGGGAAGAAAGTGAAGGAAGAGTTTGGTGTAACGCTGGAGCGTGAGGTTATTCTTCTGGGATTTACCGAGGAAGAGCTTAATGGGACGTAAAAAGAAAAATCGTAAGAATACACCCATTTCACCCCGTGTGCGGCTGATGGGCAGCACAGTTATAGCCCTGATGCTGCTCGGAATTATATCAGCGGCGGGTTGGTTCGCTCATCCCCATCTGTGGGATTTCCTCTGTCGGCAGAAAGTATTTCAACTTGAGACTATCTGTTATACCGGTAATGAACACATCGATAAGGAGGAGCTTGACGCGCTTTTACCCGATATAATCGGCGTCAATATCTTCGTAATAGATGTGGAAGCTGTGAAATCCGCGGTATCGGAGCATCCCTGGATCGAAGAGGTGACGCTGCACCGCAGACTGCCGCATAAGCTCGTCATCTCCGTAACAGAGAAGCGACCGCTTGCGCTGATTAACAGCAGTCGCTGCCGAGCAGTTGATAGGAAAGGCGCAGTTCTGCCGCTGGAGTGCTGGAATGGGATTCTCGACGTTCCTTTAATCAGGTATCAGAGCGGTAAAAATCTTACGCCGGGCAGCAGTATAGATGATAAATCGCTTTTAAAGGTGTTGCATTTTCTGGAAACGATGCAGCGGTTGCTGCCGGAACTCTGGGAGATGACTTCTGAAGTGTCATGGGACAGCGATGGACAGCTCTATTTAAATTTAGCAGGGAGTCGCACACGCATTCTGCTGGGGCATGATCCCCAATGGCAGCAGTTTACTGATTTCTACTCATTTCTGATCTACGAAGGGGGCAGGTCAGGAATCGATGATATAAAATTCGTGGATCTGCGCTTTCGAGGGCAGGTAATCGTCAGGAGAAAACACAGTTCTTCCTGACGCAGAGACTGCATATTAATTTTCTTTCACGAGGCTGAAATGGGAAGCAAAAAGAGAATGACTGGTGAGAACGATCACGATATCCTGGTAGGTCTTGACCTGGGAACCACTAATACTACGGTGATGATTGCCGAACGTGAGGAATCCGGTATGAATGTTATCGGTCTTGGAACCAGTCCGTCACTGGGTATGAAAAATGGCGTCGTGGTCAACATCGAGCAGACAGTTGACAGCATTATTCAGTCCGTGGAGGAGGCTGAACGCATGGCAAACGTCAGTGTCGATTCAGTCTATACGGTAGTGTCCGGCGATCACATTCGTTCGGTCAATTCCAAGGGAATGATCGCCGTTGGCAGATCGAATAACGGCATCGGTAATAAGATCACCCGGGAGGACATACAGCGCGTTATAGAGACCGCTCAAACTGTGCAGTTCCCCGCTGACAGAGAGGTGCTGCACGTCATACCGCAGGATTTCCTGGTCGATAATCGTGACGGATTCAAGGATCCTGTCGGTATTGTCGGGCTTCGCCTTGAAGCAACGGTTCACATCATCACAGCCGCTCAAGCCGCGGCACAGACAATCTTATACTGTCTGCAGGAGGTGAAGACCTATTCTGAAGAGCTGGTACTGCAGGCGCTTGCCGCCAGCCATGCGGTGCTGACAGGTGATGAAAAAGAGTTAGGAGTCGCATTGGTTGATATAGGCGGCGGAACCACAGACATCGCCGTCTTCTACGACGGCGCCATCCGGCATACGAGTGTCATTCCCTTAGGCGGGGAAAGCGTTACCCGGGACCTTGCGCACGGTCTGCGCGTTCCCCGCAACGAAGCTGAAGAGCTGAAACTTGAATCAGGGTGCGCACATTCCAGCCTCGCCAATTCAGCGAAAGAGATCGTTCTGACTGGAAATAATGAACGCCCGGACAGACATGTGACCCCTGACATCATCAATTCGATCATCCAGCCCCGGATGGAGGAAATATTCGATCTGCTGATAAAAGACCTTCGTCAGGCGGAAGTACTGCAAAAACTGACAGCAGGCATCGTCTTTACCGGAGGCGCATCGCTTATTCCGGGCACGGTCGAACTCGCTGAAGAGGTGTTCGCATTGCCTGCCAGGCTGGGAAAGCCAGTAGGATTGGGGCGGCTGTCCGAACTGGCTGATTCGCCTGTTCATGCAGTCGCCGCAGGATTGGTTTTGCACGGCGCTAAGCAACAGGATGCAATTAATCGCGGACTGCGCGTCCAACGCAGAAAACGGAAACCAGCAAGATTTGCTTCCGGAAGGTTTGAAAATATCAAGCGCATGATTGCCGATATTTTCTAATATGACAGGCTAAGTACAGAAATAATTATTTAATCATATACATCAGGAGCGGAAATGGAAGAATTGAAAATCAGATTTAGCGACGACGATAACAACAGCGCCCGGATAAAAGTTATCGGAGTCGGAGGAGCGGGCAATAACGCTATCAATGGAATGATAGACGCCAGCCTTGCCGGTGTGGAATTCATCGCCATCAACACCGACGCGCAAGCGCTGAAAATGTCGAAGGCGGGACACATTTTAGCGATAGGGAAAACCGGTCTGGGCGCGGGAGCTGATCCCGAGCTGGGACGCCAGGCGATGGAAGAAGACCGGGATAAGCTTTACGATTACCTGATGAACACCGATATGGTTTTCATTACAGCGGGCATGGGCGGCGGAACCGGAACCGGCGCATCTCCCATTGTGGCACAGATTGCCAAGGAGATGGGAATTTTAACCGTAGCCGTGGTCACTAAACCGTTCATCTTTGAGGGTCGTCAGCGTATGGTCAGAGCGGAAGAAGGATTACGCAAGTTAAAAGAGTACGTGGATACCTTGATATTGATTCCCAATCAGCGGCTGGTTGCCATCATTGAAAAAGGCACGCCGTTAAGAGCGGCATTCTCCAAGGCGGACGAAGTGCTCTTGCAGGCAACGCGCGGCATCAGCGATCTGATTATGGTGCCCGGATTAATCAATCTCGACTTTGCCGACGTGAAGTCCGTCATGTCGGAAGGCGGCGACGCGCTGATGGGTGTTGGTGTAGCCACGGGTGAAAACAGAGCCATCGAAGCTGCGCAGCATGCCATAGCATCTCCGTTCATGGATGACGTCTGCATCCAGGGCGCCAAAGCAGTTCTGGCAAACATTACCGGCGATCTGAGCTTCGACGATTATAATGAAGCCTCTAATATTGTACACGAAGCTGTCGGTGACGAGGCGAACATATTCGTCGGCGCAGTGATCGATCCCGATGCCGGTGAGGAAGTCAGGGTGACGGTCATCGCCACTGGATTCAACGAAATAGTCGAGAAAAAGCCGGTAGCACACAAACGCGACCAACGTCCTCTCGGGGATTATTCACGCCAGGTCAGTTACCGACCGCAGCGGCTGGTGACGGATCGCCCGGTAACGGCGACGTCCCCTGCGCAGTTAGAGGATGCCGTGGAAGCGACAGCCAGCGCCAGGAAGATATCAATCGAACGCCCGGCTGTCAGTTCTATCAATCTGGACGACCGCAATATCCCTGCGTTTCTGCGTAAACAGATGGACTGATTCTCGCGAACCTCAGACCGATAGTCTTATCGAGTAAAATCTGAGTCCGCAGAGTCTATTCCATATACCATTACGGCAGCCGTGAAAAAGCGTTTTTCAAAGACAGGATTATCGCCTGAAGAATCGGCCAAGAACGAAAGGCGTACGTTAAGCATACCCAAAACCCGAAGACCCAGGGCGGTGATATTATTTCCCGCTCCATATCGCACCGCCTTGGCGAATTTGGGTTTCTTAACTATCTGGGAGCGCGTCAATCGGTGCGAAGATTTCATCTGTGACCGCGCTTTCTGGGATCCGCAGTATCCTTCCGAACCACGCGGCGTCGATACCGACCTTCCATTATCAGCATTTCCGCTGATTTTTATCTCTTCCA
>JALGVT010000010.1 GCA_025774555.1 candidate division LCP-89 bacterium | reverse complement strand
TAACTCTGAGAAAACCTTCTGCCATAGCCGCGGCGTTCTGGACTTGAACGATACGCCCGTCAGTTCGATAAAATCCGAAATCCCCCGCATCGTCAGTGAAGCAGATTTTGAGATCGTATGGGAGAGCGAACCGCGACCCTATGGGATGGATTACTGCGCGGTGGGTGATCTGGATAATGATGGGATTATTGAGCTGGTGACATGGTATAAAGAATCCCACTATTCCGACAGCGCCTTCTTTTTGATCTACAAAAGCATTGGCGACGACGAATATGAACTTTTTATGGAAGAGCGGTTCTATGTAACCCCCCCCCATACACCAACATTAACCTCAATATTAATAACTGACCTAGATGGAAACGGGCTAAAGGAGCTGGTTTACACTCTCGATAGAGTTTACATATGGGAATTTTCTGCGCCGGGTGTTTATGCTATGTGGGGATCTAATTGCACCTTCATGATGGCAGTACGGGATGTTGAGATCTGTGACGTTGATCAGGACAGTATTCCAGAACTTGCATATTTAACCTGTAATTGGAGTTCACAGCCGCCAACATACTATCAGGTTGAGGAATTTCTCCTGAAAAGCAGTTGGATGGGATATAGTTATAATTTCACAACATTATGGAATCAATGGGAAGAGTGGGTCGAATCACGCCTGGCAGTCGGAGATTTTGATAATGATGGATTTTCGGATATTGTCATTGGGAGCGCGGGCTATGTATATTCATATGATCCCATAGACCTTCTATATTATCGATATAATGGAGGAGCCTACCCCTATTTTACTCAGCAATGGCTGGAAACAGGAATTCCGCTCTCATGTGTGACACCTATTATCGCTGACCTTGATCATGATGGTGACCAGGAGCTTTTTGCAGGAGGACTGTATCCCAATGGAGGGTCAGCTTTTATTTGGGAAGGATCAGGATTGGGTCAGGGTGAGGTAACCTGGTTAGATACCACCAGTATGGTATTCGGACCTAATGAATCTACATCGGGAGAGGTGGACGGTGAACCAGCCGTGCTCTGCGCTGTTTCGCACTGGACAAGCTGGCAAGCTATGGATCTGTATCTGTTCGGGTGGGAAGGTTCTTCCTATGACCTGCTCTGGGGCAGCGGCACTTTGGACAGCACTTTCTGTCACGATCCGTTGCTTTTTGATATGGATCAGGATGGTAAAATGAATCTTATAGTTGGTACACATATTATCGGGCCGGAGATCATCTGCGATTGGGAGAACACATCACCGGGGATTTGGGAAGAACCTATCAAATCCTCTCCGCAGGCATTTCTGCTTCACTCCAACTACCCCAACCCGTTCAACAGTTCGACTATAATATCTTATGAGGTTTCAAAAAGATTAAAAACTGAGATTGCCATCTATGATATTTCAGGTGCAGTCGTTTTCCGAGAATCAAAGGTTGTTTTGCCAGGATTACACTCAACTATCTGGACTACAGAAAACCATTCGTCCGGAGTATATATAATCAAGGTACAGGCAGAATCACAGACAAAAAGCCAAAAATGTGTTCTGTTAAAATAGTCAATCATTAACATTCAATATAGTAAGTGATCACCACATAGTCGAATCAAATCAAAAAAGAGAGATTACTATCATGTCAACAACAACAAGAAGAATTCTTGGTGCTTGCATTACAGTCCTCATAGTGCTGTACTCCATAATTGCTCAGGCGCAACTTAACCTGTTGCGTCAGGTCCTCAGCGAAGCGGTGACCTGATGCTCTATCGACAGCTTGATTAAGTCCGCGTAACTTGTCCGCCTCAAGAGAATCCGACAAATCCGTGATCCAGCTAAAAATCACCTCACAGGCAAGAATTCTCCAATTTCAGCTTGAAATATTGCACGGGTTTTTGTATTTTAAAGAGGATTTACTGGAGCTGATGCATGTGGAGATGGTTTAAAGAACGTTTCCTCGAAAAAATTGAACCTCCCAAATCGCCTGTCGATATCGAGGTCGATGAACGCGCGCTCGAACTGGTATCGCTGGGCGATAAGATGTACTCCATTGAAGATTATAAAGGCGCGCTGGACGCCTATGATTCAGCGCTGCGCGCCGATGGGCACTGCGCTGAGGCATGGTATCGTAGAGGGCGTTTTTTCGCCAGAGAAGAAAATAACATGCAAGCTGCCGCCTGCTTCGTCCGGGCGCTTGAACTGGATACTAAATTGGCTGAAGCCTGGAGTTACCTCGGTGAAGCGATACTGACTTTTATCAAATCCGACAGCGAACCCATCTTCATCAGAGAAAACCAGATTGAGATAATTACTGAAGCCAATGACTGCTTTGACCGAGCATTAAAGCTCGGTAAAGAGCTTCCCAAAGCCCGCGAAGGCAGGAACCAGTGCCACACCTTAATGGACGGCAAGAACTATCAAAGAATAAATCCACCTATCTTCTCGTTCCATTCCGGCGGAGTCCTGGAAACTGCCAAGCGTGAGGTGGTTTCGCCGTTTCTCAAACCCGGAGACTACCGCCGCAAGGCTGTGCCCACTCCCTACGATGACTGAAATCTTCTGCGATTTTGACGGTACCCTCACTAATAAAGACACCTTAGTTGTCCTCCTGAACAGATACACATCTTCCGACTGGTACGCTATTGAAGAGCGAGCCTTATCCGGCGAAATCGACGAACGTGACTGCCTCCGTTCTGAACTCGCCCTATTGAGCGCCCCGGACGATCAACTCATGCAGACACTTGAAGAGGAAATCCGTCCTGCTGATGGATTGAAGGAGTTGGTTCAGCTCGTAAGGGAAGAAAACTGGCGGATGCAGGTGCTGTCCGGCGGATTGATCCGTTTTTCCGGATCGTTGTGGCGCAAGTGGGGATACGGTGACATTCCTCTATATGCCAATGACCATGACAGGGATGATGATGGCAGTATCAGGGTTATTCCTGCCATAACACCCCGCATTAAAAACCTCTGCAATCACTGTAAACGCTGGCACCTGGAAGAAGCGATCAAGCGCGGTTCTAAGGTAGTGTATATCGGTGATGGATTGACCGATTTCTGTCCCGCTGAAGCCGCACATGTCCGTTATGCCAAAGGCACGCTCCTGAAATATTTGCAGGAAAACAGCTTGGATGTCACACCTTTCGATAGTTTATTGGAAGTGGTGGAGGATCTACGAACCTTCAAGGTCAAAGGTTAAAGTTAAAAGTATCCGTATTTTAAAAGTCAACATTTCCCCTTGCAATCTCTTCTCAACCATCCCCTTATCAATCCTTTAAAAGCCCGTAACTTCCGGATGCTGTGGATCGGTCAGATCATCGCCTGGACGGGCGATTCCATCTACCAGATCGGGCTTCTGTGGCTGATCCTGGAGATGACCGGGTCGAAATCACTGGCGGGATTCATCGCCGCGGTAGGTTATCTTCCTGCGCTGTTGCTGGGACTTTTTTTAGGCGCGCTGGTCGATATCGGTGACCGCCGCAGGTTGATGATGATTGCGGATCTGCTGCGCGCAGTGGTACTGCTCTACATCCCCACCGCTTTTGTCGGGGGCTGGCTGACACCCTGGCAGTTAGCGCTGGCAGCATTTCTGATTTCAACTGGAGCGACGCTTTTCAATCCCGCCCGGGATTCTTCCGTGCCGCAGTTGGTGCCGTCCGATTCACTGCTCTCTGCTAACGCGCTGGTGCAGACTTCCGCTCACGCGGCGCTCCTGACCGGTCCGATGATAGCCGGCGGTATCTTAGCTCTTACCAGTCTGACAGGCTTATTTTACTTCAATTCAGCAGCTTATGCTGTCTCGCTTTTGACAATTTTTCTGCTGCGCATCCCGCCACGGGAAACCATAGAGAAAGCTGTCCAGCCGATCAAAGCCGTCATAGAATCACTGAAATTTACTGTTAAGGAGAAGTGGTCGGGTGAACTGCTCCTGGTGACCGCTTTAGATAATCTCTTCATCATGGGACCAGCCATTGTCGGGATACCTATTATCGTCAGGGAAGAGCTGGGCTTGGGTCCGCAGGCGTTCGCTGCGGCGCAAGCCTGTCACGGAGTCGGCATGTTGATCGGCGCGCTGCTGTTGGGAAGTTTCGGGAAATCACTACCCAAGGGAAAGGTCGTCCTTGCCGCCATTATCTTCGACGGCTTGACCTTCATCCCCATCTTCTGGGCTCCGAACATGTACTGGCTGGGAGCGATCTTCATGTTTCACTCTATAGGCATCCCCTTTATCATGGTGCCGAGGACCTCGCTGATCCAGGAAGGCATCCCGTCCAACATGCAGGGACGGTTCTTCTCGCTGGTGAACCTGACCGTCATCGGCATGATGGCGCTGTCCGCGGCGATGACCGGCGTCGCCTGCGAATTGATCGGCGTGCGCTGGGTGTACGTGGTGATCGGCGTCGCGGGAGCAGCCTGCGGCGCGCTGGGATTTCTGTTTAAGGATTTGAGAAGAAGGAGGTAGGGAAGGTATGCCTACACATCACTTCACCAAAACCTCACCGTTCATAAAACGCTTGTAAAACCCGCCCAAATTTCTTATATTCTCGCAATGGCTGATATTCTTAAAAAACTGAAAATAGAGCGGGATTCTATTTATATTCAAGCGGCACAGATTGTTGCCACGCTTCAGGAAGCCGGTTATAAAGCGTATTTCGTCGGGGGCTGCGTGCGCGATCTTCTGCTCGGCTGCAAACCCAAAGATTACGACATCGCCACAGACGCCAAACCGGACGAGGTGCAGGAGATTTTCTCCTCTGCACGGGGCGTTGGTAAGCGTTTTGGAGTGTCCGTTGTCCCCGCAGAAACCGCCGAGTTCGAAATCGCCGCTTTCCGTGAAGACGGCTTCTATTACGATCACCGCCGTCCTGCCTGGGTTAATTACGCGGGGATCACCGAAGACGCCGTCCGCCGCGATTTTTCCATCAATGCACTCTACTTTAATCCGGCGGATAACACTATTATCGATTTAGTCGATGGTAAAAAAGATGTTGAAAATCGGGCTCTGCGCATGATCGGCGATCCCTTTGAACGCTTCGATGAGGATTGGCTGCGGATGCTTCGAGCGGTGCGTTTTGCGGCACGTTTCGCCCTGAAATTCGATCTGCTGACCTGGGACGCTTTAAGAACGCTGGCGCCTATGATTTCCGGCATTCCACCCGAAAGACAGACCGATGAAGTTCGGCTTATGCTGCTGGGTCCTAACCCCGGCAGAGCGGTCGGTCTGCTCTATTCCAGCGGTCTCTGGGCAGGCATGTGGCAGGATCTGCCCTATACGACCTGCCGCGTTCGAAAAGCGGTAAATCTGCTTAAAAAGAAGAAGAGCAAATCATCCGTCTGGGCATCATTTTTAGTCGATCTGCCAGGAGCTGCGATGATCAATATATGTGAAAATCTGCGTCTAACACGGTCGGAGAAGAAAGCGCTCGGGATAAAATAACATGGCAGACAATAAACAGGAGATACAATTTTTAATTGAAGCGGCAAAAGTCGCTCGCAAATTTGCTCGAGCGAAATATTCCAATTTCTCCGTCGGAGCGGCATTGCAAACGGAAGATGGACAGGTCTTTGTCGGGTCGAATGTCGAATCCTCTTCCTACGGGCTGACCATGTGTGCGGAGAGAGTCGCCCTTTTTAAAGCGCTCTCGGAGGGAGCTGATAAATTCATCCGCATCGCCGTCTATACCGAATCAGATCCGCCTGCTCCGCCCTGTGGAGCCTGCCGCCAACTCTTTTTCGACTACGCTCCGGACATCGAGATCATCCTCGCCGGCGATAAATCCGAGCCGGTGATAACATCGCTGGAAAAGCTGTTCCCGCGACCGTTCGGAGATGGGGATTTGTAAGTCATTCTGACAGGAGAACCAAAATATATCTTAAATAATCATGAACCCTGACAACCCCAAACGCGGCATCTTAATAGGAATAGCCGGAGGAACCGGATCCGGCAAAACCACTGCTGCTGCAAACATCCTGAACGGTATTGGTTCGGATAAGGTAGGCATAGTTACGCAGGATTCGTATTACCATGACCTGTCACACCTGACGCCTGATGATTTACTTCACCACAACTTCGACCATCCAGACGCCATTGAATGGAATCTGCTTTTGGAGCATATGCGGATTCTCCTCTCAGGCGAATCGGCGCAGCAGCATATTTACGACTATTCAACTCATACCCGCACCGGCGAATTTCGCGTAATTGGTCCGCATACGGTGATCGTCCTCGAAGGCATCCTTATCCTGGATAACACCGAACTGCGCGAGATGATGGACATTAAAATCTACGTCGATACCGCCGATGACGTCCGCCTGATGCGCCGTTTGAAACGCGACGTCCGCGACCGCGGCAGAACAATGGAGATGGTTCTGCAGCAGTACCGGGACACCGTCCGTCCGATGCACGAACAATTTGTCGAACCATCCAAACGTTATGCCGATATGATCATTCCCGAAGGCGGCAAGAAGATGGTCGCCGTAGATCTCTTACAAACCAAGATCCGGCAGCTTCTATCCGAACGAGGGCTGTTGTGAAGCGGGCGCGGAAATCACTGTCATCCAACCAAGGGAAGAACAGAGCAACAATATCCTATTATAAGTAATACTCCATGCGAAAAAACCACAAAGCGCTCGTTAATAATTGCTTAAGAAATAGAAACTGGAAAGAGTTGATTTCCTGGGAGGAGAAGGAAGGACGAGCTATCCGCGTCGTCAGCTCATATCTGCTTAGCAGCGACCTTTTGATCCGCTGGCGAGCTATCGAAGCGATCGGAAAACTCTGCGGTTACCGAGACCATGAAGGCGACCGTGAAGCCGCCCGCAAGACCATCCTCCGCTTGATGTGGGGGATGAATGATGAATCGGGAAGCATCATCTGGAGCGCGCCGGAAACGCTGGCTGAGATTCTGTTCAACGTCCCCGCTCTGATCAAAAAATTCGCGCCGATCCTGGTCTCCAATATCGATTTGGAACCTTTCCCGCAGGGAGTTCACTGGGGCATCGCCAGAATAGCTGAAATCAGACCTGAAATATTCAACGATTCAGTCGATCTGCTCATAGAATCTCTGCAGGCTGACGATCCGTACATACGAGCATTTGCCGCTCGAGCGCTCGGAAATATGAAATCTAATGCAACAAGTGAGAAATTGGAATCAATGGTTGACGATGACGAGATGTTTGAATTCTATGACATGGATTCCGGCGATTTCAGGGGAGTTGAAGTTTCGCAGTTTTGCCGTGCGGCGTTAGATAAAATCAGATGAGTAAAGAGGAGGATAAGGCGAAAGGCGGTCAATCGACCGCCTTTCTATCTATGTAATCGGAAGTTAAACTTCCTACGTTGCTATGTTGGTTTCGATTAATACTAATGCATCTTTCGTGCCAATTTTTCTGTCTGTGTAAGTACTTAATTACCAGTATATAAGCAACTATTCTGAACAGAAATAGAGTAGCATAATGCTACTCAATTTTTCTAAATACGATATCCAGTAATCAGAGCCTATTTCATCAGCGCCATCTTGCCGAACATCATAGTCGGGGTCGCCCCTGACCTCGACACCTTACCAGCAGTCAAGCGATAGACGTATATACCGGACGACAATTCCGATCCATCGAAGGTGATTTCGTGATGTCCGGGACTGTAGGGGCGAGGTAACCTCGCCCCTACAGTCCGCCCATTGATATCAAACACATCCAACCTCACATCGCTCGCCACCGGCAGATGGAAGGAAATGGTAATGGTCGGGTTAAATGGATTGGGGTAGCAGCCTGACAGGAAAGGTTTTTCGGGTTGTTGGTCGTCGTTCTGCACCACACCCGGGCCGGAGAACGGTTCCCCGCAGTTCGACCAGTCGGATGATCCGTTTACCGCTGTACCCAGTTTGCCCCACATGAAGCTGTCCTTCGAGGTGTCCGCTCCGACTACTGCGTAAGCGTTGTAATGATAAACTCCGAAAGGAGCATTACCCGGGATGGTCTGTGTCCTGATGCGGTCTATGGTGACTCCCGGCGGAACAGTGACCGTCACCGGACCCAGAATTGGACCGACGACAGAACTGTCCGGCAGGGTAATATCACACCAGGCGGTGACGATCTGCGGTGAGGCATCTATGTTGGTTACCCTGATGGTGTAATCCATCGTGCCGCCAGTCTCTTCAATCAGGTAGGGGATTTCGTGGGGGGTTAATAGAATGCGTACCGGCATGGATTGATCGTAATAGAAAGCTCCCATATCTGCCCGGGTGCCGTCTGGATCGTTGTACTGCGGATCGGGATCACCGCTATCGATGCAGGGGGAACCCCATTGCAGGCGGTAGTCATGAAGTAATGGATCAACGAAAAGAGGATCAGCGTTGATATTGCCGATGCCAGGCCAACCGTCCTGAACGTCGCAGTAGGATACTGTCGGATCGGAAGCAGGTGCAGCATTGATCTGTTCCGGAACATTGGAATAGAGGATGCTATTAGAAATCGGAGGATCAGAGTTGGTAATAAGGCTAATTCCACCGCCTTCGATGCTGGCGATATTATGCACTATGGTGTTCTTGTCGATTGGAGTAGAAGCATGTTGCCAGACTATTCCTGCTCCCATACCCTCTGTGGAATTTTGACAAATGACGTTTCCATTAATGGTATATCCCCCTCCCTCCATACTGTACAATGCGCCACCGCCATCTGCCGCAGAATTATTTGTCATGATATTATTGCGAATGTCTAACCCCGAATAATAGTAGAAAATCGCTCCGCCCTGTATATCGCAGGAGTTGCCGCTAATGATATTGTTCTCAATGAGAGTTGCTGTATTCCACTGACACAAAATTCCGCCGCCAGTGTACGCTGAATTACTGAGGATGAGGTTGTTCGAGATCGTAGGGCTTTCATCGTCGGAGCTTATCCCTCCTCCTCCAAAATCAGCTTGGTTATTGAGGATGATATTATCGTTGATAACTGCATCTGAGTTCCACATGTAAATTCCACCTCCCCACGCACCCGTTGCAGTATTACCAGTGATTATATTTCCTTTAATAGAAGGATGTGAAAAGAAAACGCAGGAGATTCCCCCGCCATTACCTGCAGAACAGCTATCAATAAGACAGCGTGAAATCGTTGGGCTGGAATTGTAGCATGATATGCCTCCGCCATCCTGACCTGTTTGTGCCAGTCCATGGGTTATATGGCAGTAATGCAGAATCGATAGATCGGAAGCGCCGATAAAGTTAATTCCGTACCATCCGGTGCCAGGTGAATATTCGTCAAACAATATCCATTCTTCTTCTGTGCCTTCAGCCAGTAAAACTGCATCGCTATCCACAATAAACTGGCAGCACACTTGAAACAACACCTTCACTCCCGATTCAATCACCAGCGTTTCGTTCGGTGGCACGCGAATTTCACCTGTCACCAGTACTGTATCCACATCCCAGATACCAGAAACGTCTCCCGAGACGGTGATGGTTTCGCAGATGCCGTAATTCACCCCGAATAGAGCGATGATGATAAGGCTTATCAAAGTCTTTTTCATGGTGGTTCTCCACATCTTTCGTAGTCGGGGTCGTCCCTGACCCCGACAAGGGCCTCAAGTCTCCACAGATCAATAACTACTGCAATATACAAAATATAATATCAAAAGTCAAGGATTTGAGAAAATTTAGGAGAAATTTTCTAATCCGGCAGAGAGATCACCCCGACTGTCAAAAAATCCACTACCGTCAAAATCCTCCCGAATTGACTTGAAATCTTAAGAATCAGTTGCTATTTTTGCACTGTTTATATAAGGCTTAACCTATGACCGCGCAAAACCAGCAATCGCATATCCTCATCGCGGATGACGACCCCGAGATCCTGCAGCTATTAGAAGATATCTTAAGCGACAAAGGCTATGAAATCAGCGCTGTACGCTGGGGAAAAACTGCATACGAGAAACTTCTACATGAAGCTTACGATCTCCTGCTGACCGATCTCCGTATGCCTGACATCGACGGATTCGAGTTGATGGAGCTGGTGCAGAAACATCAACCCGACCTGCCCGTGCTGGTCATCACCGGATCGACCTCCACCAGGGATGCTGTGCGAGCTATAAAGCAGGGCGCGCTCGATTTTGTCGAAAAACCCTTCGACGTTGACGCCATCTGTCACACGATTGGAAAAGCGCTTGAAGTGGGACGGCTGCGCGGGGAAAGCCGCCTGCTGGCTGAAGAACTCGCCAAACCTTACCGCTTTGAAAACATCGTCGGCGAAGACGACAGAATGATGGATATCTATTCCCTCGTGCAGGACGTGGCGGGAACCAATACCTCGGTGCTGGTCATCGGGGAAAGCGGCACCGGTAAGGAATTAATATCGCAGGCAATCCATTATAACAGCCCCCGCAACCGCAAGCCTCTGGTCAAAGTCAACTGTGTAACCCTGTCCGAATCACTGCTGGAAAGCGAGCTTTTCGGGCATGAGAAGGGCTCTTTCACCGGCGCTACGGGGATGAAGCGGGGATTGTTTGAAGTCGCAGACGGGGGAACTCTGTTTCTGGATGAAATCGGCGAGATGTCGTTGTCAACGCAGGTAAAACTGCTGCAGTTCCTGCAGGATGGAACGTTCAGGCGGGTGGGAGGCACACAGGATCTTTCCGTGGACGTCCGCATTATCGCCGCCACCAACCGCGATCTGAAACAGATGGTAAATGAAGGCAAATACCGTGAAGACCTCTACTATCGTCTCAACGTTTTCCCCATCCAGATGCCGCCGCTGCGAGCGAGGCGAGGCGATATCGCCAAGTTAGCTCGTTATTTCCTGCAGAACTTTGGACAGGAGATGGGTAAGCGCCTGCAAGGATTCAAGCCGAGAGCGCTGCGCATCCTCGAAAACCACCTCTGGCCCGGCAACGTGCGCGAATTGGAAAACGCCATTGAGCGAGCTGTCGTGCTGTCCAAAAGCGAATGGATCGAAGAGAAAAATCTCACTTTCCTCGACCCCGGTGCGGCGACATTGAACGACAGTATCCATACGCAGATGATGCACGCTGAAGGTTCCCTTCAGAACCAGGTAGATGCTTTTGAAAAATGCGTTCTCCAGGAAATTCTGGATGAGTGCAAAGGGAACCGAAGCCAGGCGGCACGCAAACTCTCCATTAATCGAACCACGCTCATTGCTAAAATAAAAAAATACAGCCTCGATTCCACTGAGGCTAAGACCTCCTGAATTTGACACCTGTCAAAAAATCCCCACTATAAGACGAATAGCCTGTCAATAATATCAACAATTTACCCGTTAGATCATATTCTGCAATTGTTGTAACTATAATATTATCAATTTATTGGCTTTATTTTACTTTCTGGCACTCCCTTTGCTTTATTACTGGTTGAAGCTGATTGACATGATGAAATAAACGGCGCTGCACCTGAATAGAGCCATAAACGGTCAACCGCGTGTGGCGCCAAAACATATAACCGAAGCTCCTTGACAAATAACGCAGCCTGGCAGCCAATACCCCCTTGCACCTTGCAACTACTTTTTCTCGGCGCTGCCTCCGCTGATACCGCCGGGGTTAACTCGTTCCCGGATTCGGGACCTACACTCTGACAACAGGGTCCCCGGCTGTGATTTAAAGGGGCTGTCCCAAAAGAAGAAAACAACGTCATTGCGAGGAACGAAGTGACGTGGCAATCTCCTATTTTACATGCACTAAGAGATTACCACACTTCGTTCGCGCCAAAGGTGCTCCTTCGGAGTAATGACAGTTTTAGGACTTTTGGGACAGCCCCTTTTTATTCATACACGCCAAAATTTTCCAGTTGGATTTTGTGAAAATGCCACTCTTGCGAAACAAAAGCCAGCCAGCCAGCATTAGTTACATATACATATAACTTTTAATGTGTACCGTATAATAAATCGTTTTAATAAAATGAGAAAAAAACGATTAGATCAGTTAATCACTATATCAGTTCTAATAATGCTGTCTGTTTCGTCTGTTTCAGCGCTGACAGAACCCATTTCAAACCCAGATAGCACGCAAATAGAAAATCATTCCTCATTGACCTCGGCAAAAACAGCTTCGCCTCACCTGCGGCTTAAGGCGGGAATTCAGACCGGCTTTCCTTATATCTTTGGACATCGCCTGGAATACATTCTCCAGCGTTCGCCGGATCAGATGCCAAATTACCTGATAACCTGGGACTTGCTATTTACTCTGGGATTCGGAACCACCCTCGCTTTTGAAAGTCGTTTAGGACAATCACCGTTCTATATCTCAGGAGGTTATAATTTTACGATGATTGTTTGGGTTGTTCCTGGTCTAGGAGGTGGTACCGTGGACTTCCATTCACCCATTTTAACTGTAGGAATCCGAGGTTCCTTAAATAGGAATAATCTCTTCAATGTCTCCCTCGGCTGTTGGATGAACCGGAAATTGAGAAATGATCCGCCTCTGTTCCCCGTGCTGGCGCTGCGCATAATGAGTAAATAGCGCGGAGCTTACAGGAATGACCTCGCCCAGCCCTGCTCCGTAGTAGTCCCTATGGGAAAGGACGTGGGCTACATGCGATACAAGCCCCGTCAACGGGGCTCATCCAGCCTCCCCCAGCCGAAAGTCCGCCAGATATAATCGTGCAGATGAACCCGGTACAGCAGTCCGGTCGATACAACAGACAGCAACCCCCGGCGCATATAAGTGAAAAAGTCTGCCTCGTTAGCCCAAACCGCCTCCACGATCTCATGCCGATCCTGAGGATCCAGAACAGGTTCTCCGGTTCCCGTATATCCCGCTTGAAATACATGAGACGTCCATTCGATTCTCTCAGCTCCGCAGACAAAATCAACCTGCACCCGAAGCAGATACTTCTCCAATTCAATCGCTATCCCCAGCTCTTCCATACCTTCTCTTGCCGAACCCGCCTCGAAGCTCTCGCCGGGGTTTAACCCCCCGGAAGGCGGACGGTAACTCTTCGGCGGATACATCGGTTTGCGGGTAACCGCTAACTTATCCTCATGATAAACATATAGTGTCACATCATGCGATCTGCCGTTCTTCTGGGTTGAGCGGATAAAATCGTAGTGATCCCGGGGTGTGGGATAGTTGATTCTCAAGAGCTTTGGCAGCCCATAACTCTTTTCAAGTTGGGCTATGGATTTATCTGCAATATACATCGTTTCTCCCGTCGTTTATCTAATATAATAATAGAGCTGAATCTATAGCAAGCTCATTTGCGAAAAAAGGCGCAAAACGAGAAATCTGATTTTTCGTTGACTTGATATACCACATTTCGTATATTAGTTAAATTTATATAAGGAGTAAGTATGAACTTCGCGCCGGTTTTACTCTTCTTTGCCGCTGCCTTCGCGCTGGTTTTGATTTCATTGATTCTGAATCGACTCCTCGCACCGAGAAACCCGTATCCACTCAAGCTGACAACCTATGAATGCGGTGAGGAACCAGTAGGTTCGCCCTGGATTCGTTTCAACGCGAGATTCTACGTGATCGCGCTGATTTTCGTCGTTTTCGACGTAGAAGTGCTATTCCTCTTTCCCTGGGCAGTAAACCTGAAGACGCTGGGGATGTTCGCCTGGATTGAAATGGCGGTGTTTATTCTCATTCTGTCCGTCGGACTGGCGTATGTTTGGGCAAAAGGCGATCTCGAATGGATCAAACCGAAGCCTGATAATTACCTTCCCACACAAGAATCAAAATAAGCAAGTAAAACGGTATATGCAGGCGGTTCAACAGCCGCCTATCTTTTTGTAAGGCTAAAAAGCGCCTAGGCTCTTAACTTAAGTAAAAACACCTGTAAAGGTTAAATATGAGCATCATTGAAGGACGATACGGTCCCAATATCCTGATAACCTCGGTGGACAAACTTTTCAACTGGGGACGAGCCAGTTCCATGTGGCCCGTTACGTTCGGTTTGGCGTGTTGCGCTATTGAAATGATGTGCGCTGCCGCTTCCCGTTTCGATCTGGACCGCTTCGGCATCTTTATGCGTCCCTCGCCGCGCCAGGCAGATGTGATGATTGTGGCGGGAACCGTCACCGCAAAGATGGCAGAACGAATTGTCCGCCTCTATAACCAGATGCCGGAACCGCGCTGGGTCATTTCCATGGGATCATGCGCAAACTCCGGAGGTCCATACTGGAAAAACGGCTATCACGTGGTTAAAGGTGTGGATCAAATTATCCCGGTGGACGTTTATGTGCCCGGGTGTCCTCCCCGCCCGGAAGCTCTTTTGGACGCTTTTATACAGCTTAAAGAGAAAATCAATAAGGAAACGATAGCAAAGAAGACCGCCTGAAGAAAGTCACCCCGAATTCATTTCAAGTTATAGCAGGAGCTAGCCAATGAGAATTCCAGGTTTCCGATATCTTTTTATAATCGCCCTGATCTTTGGTTTGCATAATCTGGAGGCGATCTCTGGAGAAAAATCCGAGACGGTATCGTACTATCGCCTGCGCCTGGATTTTTCCACGACCTCCAATGGTTCAGCTATAGAGATCAGGAATGCTGATCATATTCTATCCATTGTAACTCTTGAGACGATTGGTAATATAGATTCTTATGGTGTGCATACTGATAGAATAGTCCTGAAGCAGTCAAGGTCGTCGGCAGAAGCGGGCAGCTCTATCGGTCTAGTTGCCGAGCTTGCTCTTGACGTAAAAGCGACGGGAGAATCGCTGGAATTTATAGTTTATAAATCTCCTGTTAATACTTCGAAAGTGATAATTACTGATGTGAGTAATGGATCAAATCGGATTATAAAGGAGATCGTCCACAAGGGCACAAAGCGTGATCCCAAAGAGAATGTCGTTACATTCAATGTCGATTTAGCAGACTTGCACGACGTTCCTCCGGAAACGGCTAATCTACGCCGTCTGGACATTGAGAAAATGACCTGGGCTTTTTATTACGGTTGGTATAATCCAGAATGGTGGGCCAGACCCATCTATAAAGATTTTCCCCTGCAAAGGTACACATCAAGTGATCCAGCAGTGATAAAAACCCACATTGAACAAGCCAAGAGTGCTGGCATTGATGGCTTCATCTTCTCCTACTGGGGAAAATACACCGACGGCATGGTTAAGACTATGCTGGATATAGCGCAGCAACGGGATTTTAAGGTCTGTGTCTATCTGGAACTATTAGCGAGCGCTTTAAAAACTGGGGAGGAGATAGATACCGATAAGGTTTATGAACGTTTGAAATATATGATAAAGAAATTTAGAACTTACCCTGCCTATATGCATCTCGACGGCAGACCTGTCATACCGGTTTATCAGTCTGCTGCAGTCCCAAGGAGTCAATGGGCGGAAATCTTTTCCAGACTGCGCGCCGAGAATCTGGACGCTTATTATCTGGCTGAGGGAAATGATATAAAGGATCTCATTGTATTCGACGGTCTGGTAGAATTTTCAGGATTTAAACTCGATGATTACAGGGAGCAATTCAGTAAAACCAGCCGCCTGCTGCGGCATTTCCCCATTTTTCAACAATCCGCTCCCAAACTATGGGCGCCGGCTATAAATCCGGGATACGATGATCAGCTATTGCCGAGTAGGGTCGGTCAATTTAGAGATCGGGATAATGGAAAATTTTATCGTAACTCGTTCAAAGCAGCAGTCAATAGTAATCCGGATTGGATTTTAGTCGCATCATGGAATGAGTGGCCTGAACATACTTACATTGAGCCCAGTGAATTATATGGCGATAAGTACCTTAGGATTACTCAAGATTTAGTAGAAAAATGGAAAGCAGAAAATTAGTAAGAGTCAGCATTTTTTGCAAAACATAAAATATTTTTATCCCTGGGTAAAGGCTATTTGCTCAATTATATTAGCTTATGCGCAGAACTTAAACTTGCCGCCCATACTCAGCGCATGAATGTAAAAAGCGATCAGTTCCAACTGACCCTGAGCCTGTAGTTTAAGAGGTTTGAACATGGAATCGGATAATAAAAGATTCATAGTAGGGCTGATTATTGCAATTAGCATAGGTATGGGCATTCAGCTTTGGGCTGCTCTTCAATGGCCAGCCAATTTTGACAGCGATGAAGCAGTTAACGGTCTGATCGCTCTGCATGCCACAAAGGGAGAATTTGCTCCTTATTTTCATGGACAAAACTATCTCGGTACATTCGAACCGATTATTTCAGCTCTCTTCATTAAAGTATTTGGAAACAGCGTAATGATGTTACGTCTAAGCAGTCTTCTTCTCTTTTGTTCATTTATGGTGCTTCATTGGATTATGATACGGAAGGTGTGGGGGAAACGCGTTGCCACAATCAGTTTGTTTATTTTAGCATTTCCCAGCTGGAAAATATTGAATTGGACTTTCAGACCGATATCCGGATATAGCGGGCTCCTGCTGGTAGCGATGGTAATTCTGCTATTGTTATACCATCAAAATAGTACCAGAAATATATCTTTTAAAAGGTTGTTTGCGATAGGATTTTTAATTGGCTTTGGATTATGGCTTCATCCCATGTTCAATTATTATCTCCTTATAATTACCATTACATATATTCTACAAACTCAGGAATGGGCAGAATTTTATCATCGTTTGAAGGAATATTGTAACCATAAATTCCGCATTTCTACCGAAATATTAGTGGGTTGCTTGACGGTTGGAGGGACCATACTATTAATAACCATATTATTATTTATAGGGGATAGATTTAATATAATAAAATTTTTAGTGCCAGCAATTTTGCTCGGTTTAGGAATTATTCTTTTATTACTGCTGTTAATTTTCAAGCAGGCTCGGAGACGGTTATTAACAGCGACACTGGTTTTACTTAGCGGAGTAGTGATAGGAAATATACCATTATGGGGCTCCTGGTTTTTTAGCGGTATAAGGCCTTCTCTGGTGGCTTCATCGGGATCCGGCGATTTATTAATGCAACTTAAATTATTCTATGAACAGATATTACCAGCTTTTTGGGGAATACCCCCATTTAGTGAAATCCCTGCTTATGTTTTACAAAAACACGCTACTTTTCAATCACTGTCAATAGTTCAAATGGCACTCTGGTCCATTATTGTCTTGATAATATTGGCTGTAATAATTTACTTCATCTATTCTGAAAGGAAGGTTTTATTGTCTGTTATCACCTTATCTCCTATTTCCAATCATGAGCGGTATGTTATGATTTTTGGACTGTTATTTTTCTTACCAATGATCGTAATTATATTCACTGGTAATGCCAAGGATATGTTTGCTGTGAGGTATCTAATCTCATCATGGCAGGCATGGGTTGTCATCTCGGCTCTGTTTTTTTCATATCTACTGACCAAACGTAAAATCATTGGATATATAGTAATCGGATTATGGATTATAGTGGTTGGTTTCGGCAACATCTCCACAATAGGCAGATTTTGGTATGATGACACATCCAGATGGTTCGAACCTCAAACGGTAGCAAACATCGAAGACTATTTGGTAGAGAATAATATCCAAGGTGGATATTCGAGCTTCTGGTCTGCTAACGCTTTAACGTTCCTCATGAGTGAAAGATTAATTTTCACACAATTCAATGGTGTTATCAGGTTTCCAGAAAACCATAGGAGAGTTGCTGACCTGTCAAACAAAGCTCTTATCTTCTGCCCACATATCCAGATGCCTGATTCAATCTCGTTTGCTGAGGTAATTGCCAAACTGCGCGAAGGAGTCAGCACCAGTCCGACACTGCGCAGCTGTATGCAGGACATCGAGAGCAGTGTGGTAATCGACCGGCGGATAATATCTGGCTGGAATATATGGTTGCTTGGTGAAGAACCCTAATAGGTCATCAATCCCAATATTAAATGGTATAAGACCGGTTTGTGCGCAACTTAAAATAATAACCTCAGAATGTAATAGAAAATATGACCCCGAAAGAGATAAGCCAGCGTCTAAACGCTGATGGGTTCCAGGTGACCTATCAGGATACAGCTCCTGATCCACACATCGAGGTGCCCAGAGAATCAATCTACGACGTGGCAAAACACCTCCGGGATAATCCCGATTTGGCTTTTGACAGCCTGATGTGCCTCTCCGGATTGGATTATACGGAGAGAATGGAAGTCGCATATCAAATTCTTTCCTACCAACACCGCCATAGGGTTACACTGAAAGTCCAGTGCCCCAAAGATGATCCGGTCATCCCCACGGTCAGCAAGGTTTGGCCCACTGCGGATTGGCATGAACGAGAGGCTTACGACCTGGTGGGCATGCGCTTCGAAGGTCATGATGATCTGCGGCGAATTCTCCTGCCGGAAGATTGGGAAGGACATCCGCTTCAGAAAGATTACGAATCTCCCGACAAATGGCATGACATCCCTCTAACGAATATACCCAAGAATTCGACTGATGAAGGAAACTAAAGAACTGAACCTCCCGCTGGGACCCGAACTCAATAAGTGGGAGTTGCTCAGCAAGGGCGAAGATCCTTTCGGCGAACAAATGACGCTGCAAATGGGTCCTCAGCACCCGGCAACGCACGGCGTGCTTCGCCTTGAGCTGGAAACCGATGGTGAAGCCGTCACCAAGATCACTCCGTATATCGGTTACTTGCACCGCTGCTTTGAAAAGGTAGCCGAGAGCGTTACTTATCCGCAGGTCGTTCCCTATTGTGACCGGATGGACTATTTAGCCGGTATGAACATGTGCCTCGGTTACGTTTTAGCTGTTGAAAAGCTCATGGAAATCGAGGTCAATGATCGTGTTCAAACCTTGCGCGTCATGGTCAACGAATTGAACCGGATCGCCAGCCACTGCGTTGCTCTGGCAACTTACGGCTTGGATATCGGCGCCTGGACGCCGCTGCTCTATCTCTTCCAGGCGCGTGAGCATATTCTCGATATCTTAGAGGAGCTGAGCGGTGCGCGGATGCTCTTCAACTACATCCGTATCGGAGGATTGGCTAAGGACATCCCCGATAACGGCTGGACTAAAAAAGTGGAAAACTTTCTCGGCTACTTTGAACCGAAGATCCCGGAACTGAACGATCTCCTTTCATACAATAAAATCTTCATCGAAAGAACGGCTAACGTCGGCGCCATGTCGCAGGAAATAGCGATAGCGTACGGAGTAACCGGACCGAACCTCAGAGCGACCGGTTTCGACTATGACATGCGCCGCGACGCCCCTTATTCCGGGTACGAGAACTACGAATTTGAACCACAACTCGGCAGCGGTGAACAGGGAAAACCCGGCGATTGCTGGGATCGATATATCGTGCGTGTCCGGGAGATGGGTGAATCGATGAAGATCATTCGCCAGGCGCTCGACCGCCTGCCGGAAGGCGACGTGCAAGAGAAAATACCGAAAAACTTCAATAAAATGCCCGTCGGTGAAGTCTACACAAGCACTGAAGCGCCGCGCGGCGAACTGGGAATATATCTTGTCTCCGACGGCACCAAAATTCCGTATCGTGTCAAAGCCCGATCCGGAGCTTACTGCTCCGTATCTGCTCTGCCGGCGTTCGCCAGCGGAGTTCTAATTGCTGATTTAGTCGCTATCGTTGCCAGCATCGATATTGTGCTGGGTGAGGTGGACCGATGATTATCCCTGCAGAATACATTTCACTACTTATTTCAATCGTTTATACCGCCGGTGTCGTTGTCTTCGTGCTCCTCTTCGTGCTGCTTTGCAACTGGTTGGAACGAAAGATATCAGCGCACATGCAGGATCGCCTGGGTCCGATGGAGACCGGAGGTTGGCACGGCTGGGCGCAGCCGATTGCCGACGCTATCAAACTCCTGCTGAAGGAAGACATCATCCCCGCCGCAGCCGATTCCAAGCTTTTCAGGATAGCGCCTTACATCGTTTTCATGGGCAGTCTGGCGGGTTTTGCAGTGCTCCCCTTCGCCTCAAATCTGATAGGAACCGACCTGAATATCGGCGTTTATTACGTCATCGCCGTTACTTCGATTGTGGTGATCGGTTTGCTGATGGCTGGCTGGTCGTCGAATAATAAATGGTCGCTTTACGGAGCCATGCGTTCAGCCTCACAGATGATTTCCTATGAAATCCCGGTGGCGTTGGCGCTGCTGGTCCCGGTGATCGCAGCTGGTTCAATGTCCATGAACGAAATCGTTCAAAATCAAGCGGGCGGCTTCTGGAACTGGTACGTTTTCAAAACGATGCCGTTCAGTCTTATCGCCTTTATAATATATTTCTGGGCGTCCTTAGCCGAATCCAACCGCGCCCCCTTCGACCTGCCGGAAGCGGAATCGGAGCTGGTCGCCGGTTACTTTACAGAATATTCAGGGATTCGTTTCGCCTTCTTCTTCTTAGCGGAATACAGTGATATGTTCGTGGTGTCTGCCATCGCTGCGACTGTTTTCTTAGGCGGTTGGCACGCTCCTTTCCCGTTCCTGAGTTTCATCCCGGGGATAGTCTGGTTTGTCAGCAAAGCGGCATTCCTGGTGCTGGTGCAGATGTGGTTGCGCTGGACGCTGCCGCGCCTGCGCGTCGATCAATTGATGCATATCTGCTGGAAGATTTTCCTCCCTTTCTCATTTGTCAACCTGCTGCTGGTGAGTTTGTGGGTGGTGCTGAAGGGGTAGAAAGCGTAATAAATTGTTATTATCATAAAGATTGGAAACCATAAAAATCCTGAACCACTGATTACCGCTGATCAACACTGATGGCGCTGATAGGGGACAGTGCTTTCTATCAGCGGAATAAGTTTATATCAGCCTTTTTCAGAGGTTAAGGGAAAAAGAAGATCACGGATTTGCACTGATTTAGCTGATTTCACTGATACTAATCTGTGTCATCATGATAATCTGCGAAAATCTGTGGTTCAAGGTGTTTTTTAATAATGTATTTTTAAAAGCTGACCGCTGGATTTTAACCCGGCGACTCGAAGAAATTCCTGAGTTCTGATTGAAGTCATCTGAATCCTAAAAAACAATGAATCACCTTCACAAATACTTCCGAGACCTCTATCTGGGAGTGACGACCATCAGCATCGGCATGGCGGTGACTTTCAGGCACCTCTTTACCAGAGCCGTTACGGTGCAATACCCCCACGAGAAGCTGACCTACCCTCCGCGGGCGCGCACCATGCTGGTCACCGACATCGATTCCTGCAACGGCTGTTTGCAATGTTCCCGAGCCTGCCCGGTGGAGATCATCCATATCCAGACCGTCAAAGTACAGCCTGAGGATAACCCGCCAGACATGCCTGATGGTAAACCTCGAAAACTGCACGTCGTCCAGTTCGATGTGGAGATGAGCAAGTGTATCCACTGCGGTTTGTGCACCGAAATTTGCTCGACTGGCTCCATTCACTGGGAAAACCAGCATGAAGAAGTCAGCTATGCGCGTGACGGGCTGTTTCGGGACTGGTCGAGTTACCCGCTCGATGAACGGAAACGCCTGTTAGATCGTGATGCGGTAATCAAAGCCGAAAAAGCCAAGAAGGCAGCGGAAGCAGCAGCGGCAAAGGAAGCTGCCGCCGCTAAAGAGTCAGTAGAAAAACCGGCGCCAAAGCCCGTTGAATCAAAGGAAACCTCCCCAAAAGCAGAATCCAAAGTTAATAAAGAGGGCGAAACACCCCAACCGCCTGTAACCGAAAACGGCAAGGAGGACGCATGATTATTGAACTTCTAACTCAGATTATCTTCTGGGCATTCGTCATCCTCACCGTCGGATCGGCAATCGTGGTCGTCTTCAGCAAGCGCATAATTTACTCGGCGTTCGCACTGCTGTTCACCCTGTTCGGCGTTGCCGGTCTGTACGTCTTTTTAGCGGCGGACTTTCTGGCGGCGAGTCAACTGCTGGTCTATGTGGGCGGCATCCTGACGCTGATCATCTTCGGCGTCTTCCTGACAACTAAACTGCACGGTATGTCCATCCCCGAACAGACGCACCAGCGCTATCTGGCAATAATTCCAGTTGCAGGCATCATCGCTATACTCTTTTATGTGTTTTTCAGCGTCGATTGGTTCGCCCACGCTTCTGCAGCGGAACCGACGACCAAGGATTTAGGCAAGCTGCTGCTGACGACCTATCTGGTGCCCTTTGAAGTAGCCAGCGTCCTGCTGCTTGCCGCGTTGATCGGAGCCATGCGGCTGGCAAGACCCCGCGAGGAGGATCAAGATGACTGATTTCCATGTATTAATTGCCGTAGGAGCGATTCTCTTTGCCCTTGGGTTACTTTGTGTCATGACGCGCAGAAACGCCATCTCAGTGCTGATGGGCGTAGAATTGATCCTGAATTCCGCCGCGCTGAATTTCGTCACTTTCAGCCACTATACCGCCGGCAATCTTTTAGGTCAGGGAATGGCGATTTTCATCATCATTCTCGCCGCTGCTGAAGCAGCCGTAGCACTGGCGATTTTCATGAATATCTACCGCACAATATCCACTTCTGAAGTGGATCGAGCGGATCAACTGCACGGGTAAAAGTCGGAATAGAGAGATTCATAGATGGTAGAAACGGATTCCCAGAACCCTGAAAAGCAGAAGATGGTTGCCTATTGCGGCTTATATTGCGCGGACTGCTTCATGCACAAAGGAACTGTTGCTGATTTAGCAAGGGATCTAAGGAAAGAACTACGATCTGTAAGATTTGAAAAGACGGCGGAAACTCTCGGGGAATTATCTTTCTTTTCCTTCTTTAAGAACTATCCCCAATGTTACGAAGTCCTCGGCGGCATGGTAAAACTTCGTTGTAAAAACGCCTGTAGAGATGGTGGAGGTAACCCCAACTGTAAGATTCGCAGATGCTGCCTCAAGAAGGAACTGGAAGGCTGCTGGGAATGCGATGAATTTGAAACGTGCTCGAAGCTGGATATTCTGAAAGGTAATCATGGAATTGCACACATAAAGAACCTTAAGAATATCAGAAAAAATGGCATCAACGAATTCATTGATGGAAAGAAGCATTGGTACGTTAAATAGGGATTCAGCTTTCGGGTATAACAATAAACGATCAGTAATTTTGTGGAGGAAGTAAATATGTCAGAATCAGACAATGCCTTTGATCGTCGTAATTTTATCAAGACGACCTGCGCAGCCTGTGCAGGCTCTCTGCTGGCAGTGACGCTGGGCTGTTCCAAGAAACCGGAAAAGGAAGCAGGTGACGCGCCTGTGTCGGAGAGCACAACCGAATCCACCAAAGTAATGATTGCCAAGTGCGGAATCATCTGCACCGGTTGCGAAGCTTACATAGCCACACAGAACAACGACCAGCAAGCGCTTGCTGAAGTTGCGGCTAAATGGTCGCAGCAGTTCGGCGGAGAATTCACCGTTGAAAGCGTCACCTGCGACGGCTGCCAGTCGATTGATGGTCGTCTTTCCGGTTATGCAGACGGAATCTGCAAAATTAGATCCTGTGCGCTCGATAAGAATGTGGAAAATTGCGCGCATTGCGACGAATATGCCTGCGAAAAACTGGAAGAGTTTTTCCAGCAGGTGCCTGATCTCAAGCCCAGGCTTGATGAGATCAGGAAAAGTATAAAAGCATAGCTGGTTCTCACACGAATAAAAGTAATCGGGGTCGTCCCTGACCCCGATTATAAAAAAGATGATCGCGGGTTTGAACTCCGTGGGAAGTTAAGAAGCGTTACCAGCTAATTTTAATAAAGAAATCTTCGGGTAGCTATAGATAAAATCGACACACAAACACCATGATAACTGAAGCACTAATCATCCTGCTGGCTCCCATTGCAGCCTTTACAATTGTCGCCTTTCTGGGTAGAAGATTACCTCGGGGCGGAGACTGGGTTAGCTTGATAGCAATCTTCCTCGGGCTCGCTCTCTCTATCGATCTTTTCATCAAGATGCTCGGCGCAGGAGATCCTAACTTCGCTGAAACCTGGCAGTTCCAATGGTTCATGTTTGGAGATTATAACCTGACCATCGGTATCAATCTCGATAACATGGCGATCATGATGCTGATGGTAGTGACCATCGTCAGTTCGCTGGTGCATCTCTTTAGCGTCGGATATATGAAAGGCGACGTTCGCTATTCGCTCTTCTTCGCTTACCTCTCTTTCTTCAGCTTCAGTATGCTCGGATTGGTGTTAGCGGATAACCTCTTCATCATCTTCTGTTTCTGGGAACTGGTCGGATTATCAAGTTATCTGTTAATCGGCCACTGGTACGAAAAGAAGTCGGCTTCCGATGCCGCCGTCAAGGCTTTTGTGGTCAATCGCATCGGTGACGCCGGGATGATGATCGGTATCATGCTGGTCTTCACACATCTCGGCACGCTGAACTTAAATGAGGTCATAGCGGCAGTCGGCAGGGGTGAAATGACCGGCACACTGTTGACGATCACCGGGCTGTGTCTCTTCTGCGGAGCCATCGGAAAATCAGCGCAATTCCCCCTGCATGTCTGGCTGCCGGACGCCATGGAAGGTCCCACGCCTGTTTCAGCCTTGATCCACGCCGCGACAATGGTCGCCGCAGGCGTTTATTTGACAGCGAGAATCTTCCCCATCCTCTCGCCTGAAGCTGGACAGGTCATCGCCTATGTCGGCGGTTTTACCGCCCTCTTCGCCGCTACCATCGCCGTGGCGCAAAACGATATCAAACGAGTTTTAGCCTATTCAACCTTAAGTCAGTTAGGGTATATGGTGATGGCGCTCGGCGCTGGAGCGTACATGGCGGGCTTCTTCCACTTATGCACGCACGCCATGTTCAAAGCAGCTCTATTCTTAGGATCAGGAAGCGTGATCCATGCCATGCATCATTCCCTGCATCACATTCATTCCGATGCAGATGCGCAGGATATGCGCAATATGGGCGGATTGAAAAAATATATGCCGATTACCTTCTGGACCTTCCTGCTGGCGACAATCGCGTTATCAGGAGTTCCGCTGACTTCCGGCTTCCTGTCGAAAGACGCCATCCTCGGAGGCACACTCGCTTACGCTCAACTGAATCCCGGTAACTGGCTGCTGGTATTCTTCGGTTTTGGCGCGGCTATCCTGACCGCTTTCTATATGTTCCGCCTGATCTTCCTGACCTTCTTCGGGAAATACCGCATGGGCGAAGAAGCTGAGAAACATCTGCATGAAGCTCCCGCCAACATGACCATCCCGGTCGGAACGATGGCAGTATTGTCCATCTTCTTCTTCTGGACGATGCCAACCTTAAACCCGGGTGATGCCGGAAACGGTTGGTTCGCTCACCTGATCCAGGATCCCGGCAAAGTCTATGAGCAGGTCATGCCCGCACATCACGAAGAACCGGCTGCAACGCATTTGTTAGAAACGACGACGCCCTCCGAAGAGCAGATAGCCGCGCATCCCGCTGAGACGCACGAAACAGCAGTCGCTACTCACAGCGCGCACGATGAGCATATCGAGCATGTCCATCATCAGGCTCACGTCACTGCCATGATCATATCGATCATCATGGCGACGCTGGGGATCTGGCTGGCGTTCAGAACTTATTATCAGTGGAAGATATCCGCCGCCGCCTGGCAGAAACGTTTGGGAATCATTTATAAGGGCATGTTCAACAAATGGTGGGTGGATGAAGTCTATGACGTCGTTTTTATCCGCGGCTTGCATTTGACCTGTAAAATTATGTCGCTCTTCGACCAGTACGTTATCGACGGGATCGTCAACGGCGCGGCTGCTCTCTGGCGCGCGCTCGCCTGGATACACGGCGTATTCGACCATTATGTCATCGACGGCATCGTCAACGGCACCGCCTGGTTCATCGGAGCCTGGGGTCGCTTCGTGAAAATGTTCCAGACCGGCGACCTGCAGCGCTACATCCTGGTCACCGTGCTGGTGGTAGCGATATTTCTGATTCTGAAGATATAGTCTGGGGATTATTTGATTGTAGGGTGAGGGTGCTTCCCCCACCAACATGGGATTGAAATCCCACGCCCAGCCTCTAGGTCAAGTCGCTAAAGCGACTGGCGGTAATAGTTAGCTTCAGCTAACTATAAGCAGGTCTGAGCGTCAGACTTTAGTCTGGCGGGGAAACAGTAGATACTAATTTAAAGAGTCTTATTTGTCTGAACCACGGATTTCACGGATTACACGGATTGTTTGGAGATTCATTGGGCATAAAATATTCTGATATTACAGAGAAGATTATTGGATGCGCTATGAAGGTTCATAGCAATCTCGGTAATGGATTCCAGGAGGTTATCTACCAAAGATCATTAGCGATTGAGTTTAATACCATAGGATTAAACCACAAGAGAGAACAAGAAGTCCCTATACTGTACAAGGGGCAGGATATTGGCACACGCCGAGCCGACTTTATTGTAGAAGATAAAGTATTAGTAGAGCTGAAAGCGATCAATGAATTGAATGATTCACACTTTGCGCAGATCATCAATTACCTTGAAGCCTATAAACTTGAAGTCGGGCTGTTAATTAACTTTGGAGAGAAGAGCCTGGTCTTCCGGCGTTTTGTCAATGACATAGAAAATCCGAGGGTGATGAAATAAAATATCTGAACCGCGGATTACACAGATGACACGGATTACCTTATGATTTAACAACATAGCGCTCGGAGTCGATTCAAGCACAGGCGATATTTAAATCATTTAGTCATCTTTTAATTATTAATAATTTACGCTGAACATATAAAGCAAAATCACCGGTTCTTTTAATCCCAAAAATCCGTGTAATCCGTGGTTCAGACAGAAAAACACTTAACAATCCAACGGCAAGAGACAGCCCACCGCAGAGCGGTGGAGAACTACTGGGCACCTTAAATCCCCCCGCCCTGAAGGGCACCCCCCTTGATAAAGGGGGCAATGTTGGGGCTGGGATAAGCCCCCCTTACTAAGGGGGGAACTAAAGGGGGGATCAAAACGGCAATCCCGTAATCGGGGTCGTCCCCGACCCCGATCAAGTGCATATATCTAAAAATAAATACCCTCTAAATAGGAGAACCCCTGGATCATGGGTCCACTAACACTGATCACTTTCATACCGTTGCTTGGCGCGGCTGTTATCGGACTGATGCCGGCGAAAAACCACAACCTGCTCCGCTGGACGGCGCTGGTTACTACCTTGATCGTGCTGATAATCACGCTAAGCATGCTGGCGGATTTCAGCAGGTCTGACTTCGGCATCAACGATGAAGCCAGCTTCCAGTTCGTCGAACACCATAACTGGATTCCAGCCTTCAATATCGAATACTTCATGGGCGTGGACGGTCTGTCCTTCCCCATGGTGCTGTTGACCGCGCTGCTCTGCTTTCTCTGCATTCCCGGTTCGTGGACTATCAAGAGCGGAGTCAAGGGTTATATGGCGCTCTTCCTGCTGTTGGAAACCGGCATGATGGGAACCTTCGTATCGCTGGACTTCTTCCTCTTCTACGTCTTCTGGGAGATCATGCTCCTGCCGATGTACTTCCTGATCGGCATCTGGGGCGGTCCGCGCAGAGTCTATGCCGCCATCAAGTTCTTTATCTATACCTTGGTCGGATCTCTGTTGATGCTGCTGGTCATGCTGGCGTTATACTTCAACGTCAAGGACCCGGTAACCGGAGGAAACACCTTTAACATGATCCACATGATGGATCCGGCGAACCACACCGGCATCTTGAATCTGTTCAACGTGCGCATGTTTCTCTGGTTCGGGCTCTTCATCGGCTTCGCCATCAAAGTGCCGGTCTTCCCGTTCCACACCTGGCTGCCCGACGCACACGTGGAAGCTCCTACCGCCGTCTCCGTCATTCTGGCAGGCGTTCTGCTGAAGATGGGAACCTACGGCATGCTGCGCATCATGTACCCGATGCTGTCGGATATCACCATGCATTTAGCCTGGTTCTTAGCCTTGATGGGAGTGATCAACATCATCTATGGAGCCTTCTGCGCTATGGCGCAGAAAGATTTGAAGAAACTGGTGGCGTACAGTTCCATCAGCCACATGGGCTACGTCATGCTGGGCATGTCTGCCATGACAGCCGCCGGCATCAACGGAGCCGTCTTCCAGATGTTCAATCACGGCACCGTTACCGCTATGCTCTTCCTCCTGGTCGGAGTTATCTACGAGCGCGCTCACCATCGTGAAATCGCCCGTTTCGGCAACCTTGGCAATATCATGCCGAAATATCTGGGAATCAGTGCGGTTGCTTTTTTCGCGGCTCTGGGTCTGCCCGGAATGTCCGCTTTTATCTCGGAAGTCATGGTCTTTTTAGGATCCTTCCCGACCTGGCCCGTCTATACCATGATCGCCATCGGCGGGATCATCATCACCGCAGCCTACGTTCTCTGGACGCTGCAGCGGATGTTCTTCGGCGACGTCAAAGATCCCGCGCTTAAAGGACTCTCTCTGGAAGAATTGAAGAAGAAATTCCCGGACATCAATGGCAGAGAGCTGTTCACCCTGATTCCGCTGGCAATCATAGTGATCTTCTTAGGCATCTGGCCCCATCCGGTGCTGGACCTGATGGACGCCTCACTGCGCCACCTGATAGATGTGGTACAGACAGCGCCAACAACCATGGCGGGATTGTTCTAATGTGAAATAGGGTGTGGCCGGGACAGCTTGCCACGTAGCCTGAAGGGCAAGAGGTCCCTTTGGGAATGTCCCGGTTTCAGATTAATGCGGTCATCAGACCGTCCTGAATATACCTGACACCTGCAGGGGCGGTTTTTCAACCGCCCCTTGTTTGTGGGAAAACGCAGACAGGAATGTCTGCGCTACTGGCAATAATGAACTGGGGTAGGACAGACATTCTTGTCTGTCTATCAATAATACAATTAGTTAGCTTCAGCTGACTTTAAAACAGGTCCGAGCGTTAGACTTAAGTCTGACGGGGAAACATTTGTCTGAACCACCGCAGAGCGGTGGAGAGCAACTGGGTACTCCAAATCCCCCCGCCCTGAAGGGCACCCCCCTTGATAAAGGGGGCAATGCCGAAGGGGGCTGTCCCAAAAGCAGCTTTTATGGTCATTGCGAGGAACATAGTGACGTGGCAATCTCCTATTATATATGTGCTTAGAGATTGCCACACTTCGTTCGCAATGACAGTTTATGGACTTTTGGGACAGCCCCAATTAAAGGGGGGATCAAATAGCCCGCCGCTGAACGGCGGGGCACCAGGGCCTTTTTGTGACATGGGGTTGTGCCATAGGCATCCCTGCGGGAAAACCCCATGCCCAGCCTTCAAGTAAAGTCTCTGAAGAGACTATCTTGTATTAAAACCATTGGTTTCAACCAATTGAGGCTAAGTCTGGGCCTTGGATTTTAATCCAAGGGTCAAAGCATACTGATAAACAAGGAGCACCTCATGTACGCAAAACCAAGAATTTTTAAAGGACGCATTTGGCTGGTCGATAAGGACAACATCGATACGGACATGATCTTTCACAATAAACACCTGCACATTACCAAACTGGAGGAGATGGCGCCGTTCACCTTTGGCAATCTGGATGGCTGGCAGGACTTTCCGCAAAAAGCGCAGAATGGCGATCTACTGCTGGTGGGAGGCAACTTCGGATCGGGATCGTCCAGGCAACAGGCGGTGGACTGCTTCGAAGCTCTGGGCATCCCCGTGATCATCGGCGAATCGTTCGGAGCGATCTATAAGCGCAACGCCATCAATGCAGGCATGGCTCTCCTCGAATGCCCCGGACTTATGACCTCCGGTCTGGCATCCGGTGACGAGATCGAAGTAGATTTAGAAACAGGCAAGATTGTCTGTTCAGCGAAGAGTATCGAGTTGCAGGGCAAGCCTTTCTCGCAGGTGCAGATGGACATATACCAGGCAGGCGGTCTGTTCGAATATGGGAAGACGGTGAGTTAGCAGAAAGGGGCTGTCCCAAAAGCATAGAATCGCGTCATTGCGAGGAATCCGTCAGCAGACGGATGACGTGGCAATCTCCTGTTAAAAAAAACCTTAAGGATCGCCACACTTTGTTGACTGTTCTGTCGGGTCCTGTCCGCCGGCTGGCGGATGTGACCTGACAGGTGGAAGATAGGCGTCAGGTCTCCACTTCGTTCAGGACCTGACGCAACAAGGGGGTATTCACCACCAGTCGCTTATGGTTTTCAACTAATTAACTTACCATTATTATCTCAAATTTGAACTGATAATATCTGATACATTCGGTCACTCGGGAATGACAAATCAACTGACAGCAGATCCTTTTTTGTTTTAAGTTTTTAGCTTCAAAGCCCTTTGCTTTTCGCCTTATCCCAAATCGCATCCATCTCTGCAAGCGTCGCATCTCGGACGTCCCTGCCCTGCACCTTCAATGTATCTTCGATATAGCTGAACCTGCGGATGAATTTCTCCACTGCGTTGCGCAGCGACTCTTCGGGCGTCACTTTCCAGAACCTCGCCAGATTGACGATGGCGAACAGCAGATCACCGAACTCCTCCTCTATCTTCTCCTGATCGTTCGTTTCCCTGGTGCGGCGCAGCTCCTTGATCTCTTCTAATATCTTGGCGATGACGTCCCGGTCGCTGTCCCAGTCGAACCCGACTCCGGCGGCTTTTTCCTGCACGCGGAAAGCTCGCAGCAGCGACGGCAGATGTTTCGGCACTCCGCTTAAAAGCCGCTTTTCGCCCTCGCCCAGCTTGATTTTTTCCCAGTTTTCAAGCACCTCTCTGGTGCTCTCTACTTCAACGTCACCGAAGACATGTGGATGTCTGTCAATCAGCTTTTTATTGATGCCTCGCAGTACGTCATCGATGTCGAAAAGGTTATCCTCTTTCGCCACCTGCGCCTGGAAAACGATGTGCAGAATAAGATCGCCCAGCTCTTCTTTGAGCCGGGCGTATTTCTTCTCGTCTATGGCTTCTAAAATTTCGTAGGTCTCTTCCAGCAGGTACGGTCTTAAAGATGCGAAGGTCTGTTCCCGATCCCAGGGGCAGCCATCGGGACCGCGTAGTTTCTCGAGTATCGCCACCAGTTCCCTGAAGGGATCGTCCATTATACTCCTTGTTCTTTCAGAATTCGCGGAATGTCAGAGAAAGTCCGCGCGGGGAAAGCGCCGGCTTCTGCCAAAATTTTTAGCTTGGCGTCAGCGGTTCCCATCGCGCCTTCGACAATCGCTCCTGCATGTCCCATGACTTTGCCGGGAGGAGCGAAAACTCCACCGATCATCACCACCACGGGTTTGCTCATCTTGCTGATCGTATCCGTCGCCATCTCTTCATAGACGCCGCCGATTTCACCTGCCATAACGACGCCTTTGGTATCCGGATCGGCGTCGAAAAGGCTGAGTATCTCAGCAAAGGTGCTGCCGAGAACCGGATCACCGCCCAGTCCGACGCAGGTGGTTTCCCCGAACTCCGAGCGAGTCAACGTGTCCGCAATATAATAGGTAAGCGAACCCGAGCGCGAAACCGTCCCGACTCTGCCGGGCTTGAAAGCCACGTCCGGGATGATGCCGAGATTCGCCTGCCCCGGTGAGATGATACCGGCTGTATTGCCGCCTAAGATGCGGGCGCCGCATTTCTGTGCTTCTTCGCGCAGGCGCATCATGTCAGCCACCGGGATATGTTCCGGAACGACGACGACCAGCTTGACGCCGGCGCGCACCGCCTCGATCCCTGCTTCCATGACGAACCGAGCAGGCAGGAAAATTACGGACGTATCCGCTCCCTCTTTTTCGACACATTCACGCACGGTATCATAGACAGGCACACCGTGCATCTCCTGTCCGCCTTTTCCGGGCGAAGTTCCAGCTACAATCTGGGTGCCGTATTCAAGCATTCGCTTGGTATGCGATGAACCGGCTCCACCAGTGATCCCCTGAACCAGGACACGTGATTTACGTGTCACCAATATCGCCATTGTATATCTCCAGATTATCTTACATCAATCGTCTATTAACCACTGATGTTATTGGGACGAAATAATCAGTGGATTCTGGCGGCATCCGATCATCCGCCGAACGTTAATAAAAGATACAAATCCGCATTAAAAAAGTCAAGCGAATTCCCCGGTTCAATTCGACCGGAAAATCCGCTTTGAGAAATTAATACAATCTTGGAATTAGTCCTTTATAATAACTCCGGTATTTCTACATGGTTCTATCGTATTTTGTTTAAAGCGTTCGATAATTATCTGCATTTTTTCTGCTCCAGAAAGTACCTTCTGGACTTTCTTCACAAAGTCAGGTGGAATTTTATCATGTTTTGCCAGTATCAGTTGAGCGTTCCCTGAAATCAACAGCAGAGGATTGTTAAGTTCATGGCAGAACTCGCCGATGGAATTTATACAAACAGCGATTTCCTGCAATTGAATACCTTCCTCTAACTTATCATAAACGCTAACTTCACATTTATAAGCAGCGCTGATTGCCACCAATTTGCCATCGTTGAAAATGGGAAGGATTGAAACACTCAAATTCTGCGGCGAATGAGGTGTGCCGTGTCCCGATGTGAAAACATGAGGAAAGCTGTACTCGCTAAGCTTAAGATCGACCGATTCCCCTTCTGTAGCATTCTCGAATAGCTCCTTCAATCCCATGTCTTTTAAAAATGGATCACGAAAAACGTTATAACCGGGATTGTTTATAAATCGATCAGGATCGATATCCCAATTAGTTATAAAGGCGCGGTTGATGATGCGCGCTCGTCCGCTTGGATCCAATATTAAACGTGGGATTGAACAGAATTGACAGATTTGGCTTCCTTCGGTGCCGGCTTCTCTTAAAGCGTTCTCTATTTGAGCGCAGTGCAAGTCACTCCGCATAGGTATGGTGCCTCCATTCGGGTGAAGTTGGATAGATGCCCGGTCAGATAAGATAAGCGCCTCAAGCGGCGATTGCAACTATAACTGGATTTCTGGATGGGGATAGGTTGAAATTCGCGCGAGAAGGTAATAATATTCCTATCCGTTGTAACCTCTGAGAAACATCTCGAGTCTTATAATTGAAAACACGATACATAAGGAAGAAAAAGAAGGAATAAAGCCATGTATTCAAATCCTGATCTGGTTCCGGTTGTAATGTTCCTTAGCGGAGCCGGTATAGCTATTACCGCCATGATCCTGAGATCGAAAAGAAATCAATTGGAACACCAGCAAAGAATGACCGCTATGGAAAAGGGAATTCCCCTTCCTGAGTCACCAATTACACAACCCAAAGAAAAAAATCCCTACTTCTGGGGATTTGTGTTCATCGCCTTCGGATTAGCGTTGAGTTGGTATTTCCTGAACGAATACAGCGAAGAATGGTTTTTCGCGCCTATGTTTCTACTGGTAGGTATCGCGGTTCTGGCTGCTAACCTGCTTCACAGACGTGATGCGAAAAAGTCAATAAAGGGAGAGAAAGTCAACGGTGCGGTTATTCTAAATGATGATAGTGGGGACGTTGGATCTTCGCCGTAGTACTGTATCGCGCTGCCATCGCCGGTCATCCCTTTCCGGGTAGTCGGTCGTATAGTGCAGTCCCCGGCTCTCTTTGCGCTTCTCGGCAGATCGAATGATTAAACCTGCCACCAGCGCCATGTTCCGCAGTTCCACGATCCCCTCCGCAATTGGAGCTCTCAGGTAAAAATCTTCAATCGCGCTGGCGATTAAATTCAATCGCCGGCGCGCTCTCGCCAGACGATGATTCGAGCGGACAATTCCCACGTAATCCCACATCAAGCGCTGAATCTCAATTCGGTCGTGCGATATCAGCACCCATTCCTCGCTGTCCTCGTGTCCCATTTTTGACCATTCCGGCAAATCACCCGGCGGACTGTTCGTTCTTTTTGCCTCCTCAGCAGCAGAAGCCGCAGCATGACGCGATATAACCAGCGCTTCCAGCAGCGAATTAGACGCCAATCGGTTCGCTCCGTGCAAGCCGGTGGATGATACCTCGCCCGAAGCGTACAGCCCTGTAATCGAAGTCCTGCCATTCAGATCTGTTTTCACTCCGCCGCACATATAGTGAGCCGCGGGTACAACTGGAATCGGTTCCTTAGTTATGTCAATCCGGTGTTCAAGACATCTCTGATATATATAAGGAAACCGCTTCTTGATCCCGTCGGAATTCAACCCGGTTAAGTCTAAAAACACGAAAGACTCGCCTGACAGCTTCAATTCCCGGTCGATCGCGCGTGCAACAACGTCCCTCGGAGCCAGTTCTGCATCCGCATGATACCGGCTCATGAACCTCTTCCCGGTGCGATCCCGCAATTTAGCTCCATACCCCCTGACCGCTTCAGAAATGAGAAACGATCTCGCTTCAGGGTCATAAAGTGTCGTCGGGTGAAACTGCATGAACTCAAGGTTGTTCACGACGGCGCCGGCGCGGTAAGCCATAGCGATGCCGTCACCTGTGGCGATACTCGGGTTGGTGGTGTGAAGATAGATGTGTCCGCATCCACCAGTGGCTAATAGCGTGATCTTGGAACTGAATAGAGATACCTGCCCGGTTCCGACGTCCAGAATGTAAGCGCCATAACAGCGGCGTTTTCTTCCCGATTTCTGCTGATCAGACGCAAATACTGCGAGTTCAACTGCCTGATGGTGAGGATACAGTTCGATGTTCGGATGGTTCTTGACCTGATCGAGGAGAGCCCTTTCCACTTCAGCGCCGGTCCGATCCGATGAATAGACGATTCGTTCGTGCGAATGTCCGCCTTCACGTCCCAGAGCAAGTTCGGCGCTATGCCTCCCCTTCGCTCTCGTGAACTTAACTCCCCAATCTATTAGTTGATGAATGCAATACGGTCCCTCGCGCACCACCGTTTCAACGACTTCCCTCTTGCAGAGACCGGCTCCGGCGCGGATGGTGTCTTCTATGTGACTCGCGAAGGAGTCCCCCGAGGATACGACGGCGGCAATTCCTCCCTGCGCATAATTCGTCGATGATTCCTGATCGGACTTCTTGGTAATGATGGAAACGCTGCCGTGCTCAGCGAGCCTGAGCGCGAACGTCAGCCCGCCGATCCCTGATCCAATCAATAGAAAGTCTGTTGTTTGTTGCATTCGCTCCTTCTTATTCTTTACAATTCTTTCCGATCATGGTTCTGCCCGCAGCGTATCCCCTTCTTCCCGAACTATGTACACCTCCTCACCCGGACGAACCATACCCAGATCCCGGGCAGCCCTCTCGATCTCAAGACTGTCCTCCCTCGCCAGCGCATCGATACGATCAGAGGTCTCCTGAACCGCCGCCGCCAACGAATCATTGCGGGCTTCCATAGACTCTTCCAACCGGTGCAGTTGGTACCAGGGCAATAAACCGCGGCTGCTGAAGATAAATATCCCGCCAAGCACGAGCAGGATGATGATTAACAACACCTTCCTGCCGATTCCGCGCCATTTATAGCGTTCGGTAGTTTTCACCGGTGCGCTTTAGGATTGGACCAGATCGTCCCATAATAAACGCCTGAATCTCCTAACTCTTCCTCAATCCTGAGCAACTGGTTATATTTGCAGATTCTATCCGTCCGGCAGGCGGAACCTGTCTTGATCTGCCCTACGCCGGTTGCGACTGCCAGATCGGCAATCGTTGTATCTTCCGTCTCGCCGGAACGATGAGAAATTACCGCGGAATATCCATTCCTGGTCGCCAGATCGATGGCGTCCAGAGTCTCACTGAGGGTGCCTATCTGGTTCAACTTGATAAGGATAGAATTACAGACCTTTTTCTCTATCCCCTCTTGCAAACGCTTGACGTTGGTGACAAAGAGGTCGTCGCCAACCAGTTGAATCTTACCGCCCAGCTCCCGAGTCATTCCAGCCCAGCCGTCCCAGTCATCCTCAGCCATGCCATCCTCAATTGAGATGATTTGCGGAAACTCTTTACAAAGGTCAACATAGAATTGAACCATTTCATCGGACGACAGTTCACGATTCTCCGATTTCAGGATGTACTTCCCTGATTCCTTAGAGTAGAACTCGCTGGCAGCGGGATCGAGCGCGATGAAGATATCCTCGCCCGCCTTAAATCCAGTTATCTCAATGGCTTCAAGGATGACGTCAAGAGCTTCCTTGTTCGATTTAAGATCAGGAGCGAAACCGCCTTCATCACCAACGCCGGTGGACAGTCCCTTTTTACTCAGCACGCCGCGTAGAGCCTGAAACGTTTCAACACCCATGCGCAAAGCTTCAGCAAAGGTGTCCGCGCCGCGCGGCATAACCATGAATTCCTGCAGATCGACATTGTTGTCCGCGTGGCTTCCGCCATTCAAAATATTCATCATCGGCACCGGTATAATTCTCGACCCAACGCCGCCGATATACTGGTACAACGATAAATTCGATGACGCTGCTGCTGCTTTACACACTGCTAAGGATACTCCCAGAATGGCGTTAGCGCCAAGTTTCGATTTGTTGGGTGTACCGTCGAGCCCGCACAGAAACCGGTCGATATCGCTTTGATAAATTGCCTCCGTGCCCGTCAAATGAGGCGCTATCTCCAGGTTGACGTTCTCTACTGCTTTGGTGACTCCCTTACCGTTGAAACGGTTCTTGTCGCCATCCCGCAATTCAATCGCTTCATGCTCGCCAGTCGATGCGCCTGACGGCACTATTGCTCTGCCCATCGCGCCGCTTTCAAGCACGACTTCTACTTCAATCGTCGGATTGCCGCGCGAATCCAATACCTGTCTGGCGAAGATATCGCGAATGCTTGTGTCCATGTGAACCTCAGTTTATATTGATTTTATACGTCTTTGAACATTTCATCCTGAATATCCGCAGCCTCTTTGAGGTGCTCGTCAGGAACAAAGATTTTAGCAGAAGCGCCAGTGAAACCCGCTCCTGAAACCTGACCCAGCCCACCGGAACCGAAGAGAGACTGAATATAGTTTGGGATACCCCGCTGATCCAGCACTTCAGTGACCATTTTAGCGTAAACGATACCCGACAACGGCTTCAACGCGACCCATTTAACGTCCTTGTAATCGATAGTAATTCCGGGAAGCTCATTCACAAGACCGGAACCGCAATCGGGACACTTTTCAACTTCCGGCAGGTATTCGTATCGGCAATTAGGACAAAACGGCATGATGGATCTCCCTTAGAATTGGTATGTTAACGGACTGTCTGAAATCTTCCAGTTACCAGCTAAAACTTTCTTCTCCGCTTCAAAAACCAGATAGCTGTATTTCCCGTAATGACGCAGTTTTCGACTGATTTTTGGAATATCCTCTGCCGAAAACGCGCAGAAGTAGCCAACCGCTATTTCAGGATTTTCAGGGCTTCTCTCCACCGCGAAGAACGACGTGTGCGCATCATCGTAATTATTGCCCGTTACTTGAATCGACTCATCGAATATCTGCCACTGGTCATTTGTTAGCCAAGCGGCGGGGATAGCCTGATTCTCGGACGGTTTCCCCAGGAAAATCACCGATCCGCTTTTTATATCACCAGCAAAGAACTCGCGGTCGCTGACAATTTTCGCTGCCTCTGAATTGCGCGGCATAAGCTCCTCAGCAAGTGCCTGATAAGCCGCCAGCAGGGAATCAGACGCCATTCCCGGGAGAACGATGACAAGCTCGGATTTGCCAAATACGTCTGCGAGCGTCGGTGCCACTTCATCTAACGCCAGCCTTCTGAAAATGTCGAAATTAGGATCGACCGAAAAAGACGTCGGCTCGAAAATCGATTTAAGCGTGATCGTCTCAGACTTTTCCCGCACACCGGCTTGCAGATGAGCATCCTGCTTTTCTCCATGAATGACGACGGGTATATCGAGCACGTAAGGTTCACCGGCTTGCATCTGATTCAGTGTAAATGTAACCTCCCAGAACTCCCCGTTATTCTGTTTCATCGGATCAGCAATGGCGATCTCAGGAGCGCCAGTTCTGGTCAACCACTGGTCGAAGAACCAGCGCAGTTTCAGCGCCGATTCCTTCTCAAAAGCCTTCCTCACATCTGCCCATGAAGCGTGCGTCCAGATGTTATCGTGCTTGAACCGCCTGAGTGAACGCCAGAAATCATCCTCGCCGACGTACTTCCTGAGCATGTGGAAAGTCATCGCTCCTTTACCGTATCCAACCGCTCGCTGTGCCGGGTTGTGCCGTTCCCGAAATTGAACCAATGGGAAATCATTGCTCGCGCCGGTGTAGGCTGAGTAATCGCGCAGAACTCCTACTCTGTACTCCTGAGCGTCCTCCTGCGATTTCCTCTCCTTGTAAAGGTAATCCGCACAGTACACCGTCAATCCCTCACACCAATTGCCCGATTCGTAATCCACATAGACGGAATTGCCCCACCAGTTGTGGCAGATCTCATGTCCCAGAGATGTGTAAATAATAAACGGCAGACGCAGCACCTGAGATCCCAGCAAGGTGAACGATGGCATCCCGTAACCGGAAGCGAAGAAATTATCGACCACTACAAATTTCTCGAAGGGATATGGATCGATCAATTCAGTGTAGAGGTCGATGTATCCTTTGCACGCATCGAGGTATCGTTCGGAAAGATCCGCCTGTTCCGGGAAGAAATAGGTGCTGATCTCTATACCGTTGTGTTCTATTGTACTAACCTGATACTGCCCGCCGATGATGTGGAAGGAATCCATCGGATGTTCGCACACCCAGGTTTCCGTCCGCAGACCATCCTCACTCACAGCATTTTTAAAAGCGCCTTCCGTGATGCATTGAAACGGTTCCTGAACGGTTACTTCTAAGGAGTAAGTGAAGATCTGTTTGGGCAGAGTTGGATAGAAAATAGCATTAGCGCCAAGATAGATGCCGTCACGGCTTACCACGCCGGTAATCTGATCGGTGACGTATTCCCTGCTGAATTCGCTGCTGGCAACCTTGTCGTCGATCACGCCTGCATAGACTATCTCAAGATTGATCTCCTTGAGTTTGGCAATCTCCTCAGTAAGACTGACTTGCACCCCCTGCGTCCGGCTGTAATAAGCTCTCTCATCATCAGTAACGTCGTCTTCATACTTTGAAGGATCGACATCGCTGATGATGGTGAACTCCACCGGATTGTCATTGATCTTTACTTCAGTGACATTCAAGCTGCTCCGCAGCAGCAGATCGAGGCTGGTCTGTTTCTTAATCTCCCTCTTCAAAGTCAGCAGGTCGCTGGCGTCGATTGTATGCTTATCAATATCGAGAACCGCTGTCAACTGGTGATTTTCGATACTGTAGGGAAACTGGAGCAACTCGCCTTCATCCTGCTCTGCAAGAGCGTTGACGGCAATCAGAAGAAGGATGACGAGTGATAATCTTTGAACGATTTTCATTGTCTATCTCCGCAAGGTTAGGCTGATCGGAATTTGATGAAGTATTTATTAGCGCATAAGCGTGTAACTTGAATTGTACGAAAGATGATAGCTAAAATCAATGAATTTCTTCAATATATTATGATATACGCTTTGCTTTTGTGAAGAAGTTCGCTTATTTTTGTAACAGCATGAAAAACTCTACCGATAAACCTGTCATCCTCTCCGCCTCGCGCACCAAAGATATGGTGCATCGCTCGCCCGATCTGCTGGCGGATATTCTGCTGGGAAGAGCGCCCTGCCGCTGGGGACCACGCTCTCCTTTCGGCATCGTTGATCCTGAGCAATTGCATACGCTGGTGTTATGGACGAAGGATCCTCGCAATCTGCTCCAGCATCATCGGCTTCGTTCTGTATTACTCGATCTCCATCACACTCACCACGCGCAGATATCTCTGCAGATAACAGCCACTGGACTGGGCGGCAGTTTCATCGAACCGGGGATACCGAATTGGCAGGAAGTACATGCCATCCTTTCAGAATTGCTGGCTGAAGGTTGGATCGATCCGGCGGCAGCGGTCTATCGCTTCGATCCATTTATTGAAATGCGCACTCCCGGCGGCAGAATCCTATCTAATGCCAGCGCATCGCTCTTCAAGAAGCTGTGCGATGCGTTCACATCCCTCGGGATAACCCGCGTAACGACGAGCCGCGCTGACTCAGCACACTATCCGCGTGCGTTGGAAAGGATAAATTCTGTAGGTCTCGAGTGGCTGCGGATAAGCGATAATCGTGCTGAGAATCTCTGCCGCCAAATGGATGAAATCTGCCGCGAAAGAGGCGCGGAGTTCAGCATCTGCTGTGAACCCGCTATCAAATCGCTGATGGAAAACTGGGGCTGTATAGACGCCCGATTATTGAACCGGACGAAGGGTGAGAGTTATGCGCCTGCAACCGAAGAGCCGCACAATAAAATCGGCAGACAGCGCCCCGCCTGCCAGTGCACTTACAGCCGTGACATTGGCTACTCCACCGGCTCAGCAACCTGTTACAGCGGAGGTTACGGCTGCCTCTACTGCTATTCGCAGGGCAATGCCAAACTGCCGGACATAGACCGCATCCAGAATGAAATCAGCGCCTTCGACCACGATCCTGAAGGCTATCTGAGATCAAGAGATTTACCGGAAGAGTTGCTGGGAGAAAATAAATAGGGGATCGTCTGTCTAAAAATCGTAGGGCAGGGGTGCTTCCCCTGCCTGCACTTGTCAACCCCATTCATGGAGCTTGTTTGTCCGTAGATCCGTCATTTATGGCTGGGATTAATGTCAGAATCACAGATTTACGCTGATTTTGGGATTGCGCAGATTAAAGCTGTGTCAGGTCACCGCTGCGCTTAGGACCCGACGCAACGGAAAAAGCGCATCAACCTCCCGCGGGTTCGAAACCCGCGGGAGGTTTCGAGAAAGACCGTAATCGGTGGTCGTCCCCGACCCCGACGCCAACCTCCCATGGTAAATTGTTGCATAATAAATAAATCCCTTGACTTTATCTGAAATATTTCGTATATTGTTCCACAATGTGAAAACGATTAATGAATGCAATGAAGCGTACCGAAGGCATCTTAGACGGGTCAATCTAATTATTGTTGAGTGTGGAACCAAAAACCAAGGAAGCTTGATAAATGAATTTTGAACAACCCAAACCAGATTCCAAAAAATATTCAGAGCTTATATCAGAAGTTCAAAAAGGAATAATTAAGGTTCCCAAGTTTCAACGTGAATTTGTCTGGAGTATCGATAGAACCGCAAAATTGCTGGATAGCATCCTCAAGGGTTATCCCATAGGAACTTTCATCCTGTGGCAAACCAATGAGCGTCTTAATGATATAAAAAATATTGGTAATCTGGAAATCCCTCCCACACCAGAGGGTACCAAGGTACAATATGTTCTCGATGGTCAACAGCGCATCACTTCACTCTATGCAGCTTTCCTTGGTGCAAAGATTCAGAAAATCGGTGAGAAAAAAGTCACCGATTACAAAAATATCGTAGTCAACCTAGATAATGATATTAAAGAAAACAACAATCAAGTGATCACCTCAGAGCCCATTGGTGAAAAATATTTACCTTTAAACGATGTATTGAATTTTACTTATAGCAAAGCGAAGGCATTATCTGATAAATTTAGTGAAAATGAACTCGAGTTAATAGACACCTACTCAACTGCCTTTAAAACCTATGAATTCCCAATTGTTGTTCTCAGGAAAGAAGACATTGACTCTGCTATCGATGTATTCACTCGCATCAATACTGGCGGGCAAACTCTTACATTATTTGAAATTATGGCTGCTAAAACCTACGATGAGCAACAAAATTTTGATATGCAAGCAAAGTGGGATGCCTTTATAAAAAAACTCAAAGACATCAAATACGAAGGTATTTCCAGCTCTGTTGTCTTGAGTGTTCTTTCGTTAGTATTGAGTCGCACCAAGGAGTGTAAGCGAAAAACCATATTGGCATTGAATAAACAAGACATCATTGACTCCTGGGATGCGGTCATCTCTGCCCTAAAAGACAGCATTGACTATTTCAGAACAACCTACCGCATTCCTGTTTCACAATTACTACCCTATGATTCCTTGCTGGTGCCTTTTGCCTATTATTTCTATCACAATAAAAACAAACCACAAGCTGAGCAACGAAAATGCTTAGAAGAGTTTTTCTGGCGCATGTCACTGTCATTTCGTTATTCTAGTTCTGCAGAATCTAGACTTGCTCAGGATATCAAGCGCATAGATAAAATCCTCAATAAAAATAAGCGTCCTGACTATAGCGATATCAAAGTACATCTGGAATCCCCACAGGCTTTAGTCGACACTAATTTCAGTGCTGGCAACAGTTTTTGTAAAGCAGTGCTGTGCCTGTTAGCCTATCAAGAACCTAAAGATTTTCAAGATAATGGCAAGGTCATTCTTGATAATTCTTGGCTGAAAGTGGCCAGTAGTAAGAATTACCATCACTTCTTTCCAAAGGCCTATTTAAAGGACAAAACCCAATTCAACAGCAATAGTCTTGTCAACATCACCTTTGTGAGTGACCATCTCAACAAAAGAAAGATCGGTGCGAAATCGCCTTCTACCTATATCGGCGACTTTAAAGATGAAAACGCTGATATCAACACCGCCTTGAACTCACATTTCATCGATCTTGACGGCTATGGCATAGAGAGCAACGACTACGAAGTGTTCCTACAGGCAAGAGCCAAACGAATTTTTGATGAGCTTAATGCTCGTATCAAGTTGATCCACATAACACCCCCATTCGAAGAAATCGAAGAACTTATTCTAGGCGGAGAGTCAGAAATAATCGAATTCAAATCTACTCTGCGTTATGACTTGCGCCAGAAGGAAGTTAACAAAAAGATGGAATATGCGATTGCTAAAACCATTGCCGCCTTTCTCAACTGTGACGGTGGAAATCTTTTAATTGGCATCGACGATAATATGAATGCACTGGGATTGTATGACGATTTGTCGACACTAAAAAAGACTGATCTTGACGGCTTTGAGTTGCAACTACTTGAAGTTATCAAAAAATATATTGGTAACGAATACAGCACCCATATAAAAATTAGTTTCCCAAATTACGATAATCAACCGATATGCCGTGTTAAAATTGCTAAGAGTAGCAAGCCCGTTTTCACAATATTTGAAGGGCGCGAAGACTTTTTTGTCCGCTCAGGTTGCTCATCACAACCACTGAGTCGTGAAGAACAGAGCATTTATGAAAAAGAACATTGGGGAAAGTAATCTGTAACCAAACAAAAGGGCACAGCAACCCGTCTGCCGACAGATGCTGCGCTCTATAAGATTACCATTGTCCTAAGAACATCCTACACCTCCGGCAGCCCCTCTCCTCCAACCCGCTTCAACTCCGCGGTCATCATCTTATCCAGCTCCTTAAGCAGCTCTTCTGCAAGATAACGTTCGGATGGCTCTGACAGTAACCGCTCCACCTCATCAGCCGCACGGTCTTCGGCAGTCGGCAGTTCGCTGAACTGTTCCGCACCGCGGGCGCGGCGGTCGATGGACTTGCCGGGTGAGTGGATTTCCTCTCTAAACCACCGCAGCGTATGCGGATGCGTCAACAGATGTCCGCCTGGCTGCAGGGATTGCAGGACGTCGAAAGCCATGACTTCATCCCGCTTTGCCATACCGTCCAGCAGACGGTACGCCATACCGCAAACCTCGTGATCAAGCACCAGCTTTTCAAAGCTCTGGCAGCTCTCGAAATCCATCATGCCGGGTCCGGAAACCATATTCACACCCGCCAGCGCGGCGAAAACGATCCCCATCGCTGATTCCATGCCCGCCTGATAATCGACTCGCTTGGAATCTGAAAGCCCCATATAGGCGTGGGTCGGCAGTCCCAGTGCCTTGCCCACAGCGACGTCTGCCATGTCGATCATCATGGTCTCGACAGCGCCCATAGGAGTCGTACCGTAGCGCATGTCCATTGCTGAAGGAGATCCACCCCAGATAACCGGAGCGCCTGGCTGAGCGTACTGCGCTAAAATAACTCCACATAAAGTTTCCGCGGCATGCTGAACCACAGCTCCTGACAGCGTCATCGGCGCGGTAGATCCCGTCAGAGGCATGGATACGAACTCGGAAGGAATTCCGGCTCGGGCGGCTTCCATGACGGAATTAGCAGTCAGGTCGGACCACATCAGCGGCGGCGAGGGGCAGGCGTCGAAGATCGCCAGCGGCTTCTCGCGGAGCTGCTGTTTACCGCTGCGCACTAACGTCAGCATCTCTTTCATAACCTTGAAGCTCGCCTTTTCAAAGGTGCCGGTGATGACCGCCTTCCTGCCCAGTTTCAAAGCGAGGTAGAGACGGTAGGAATCACCGCAGACGTCAGGAACATCCGTGCTCACCAACGCAGTGCTCTGCAGGTGATAATGAGGGAGTTTATCCACCAGTTTGACATAGCGGCGCAGGTCATCGGTCAACGGCTTGCGGATGCGCTCCTCTTTGCGATCATAGATATAGAGCGCCGCGGATCCGGGATCGAAGTGAACCTGATCACCGCCCAGTTCAACCGGGTTTTCGCCATTTATATCCCACAACTGGATCGTGTTCGGCGCTTTTGCCAGAGCTTCTTTTACGAGATGCCCCGGGAAACCGATCTTGCCGACGTCCTTCGATTCGTCTTTTTCGCCGATCTGTTTAGCGCCGCAGTCGAGGAACAGTCTATAAGCCTCTTCGTTCTCAACGTAGATGCCGATCTCATCGAGGATGCGGAACGCCTCAGCGATGATCTGCTCGATAAAGTCATCGCTGATGAGCTTAATAGTAGGTCGTAAGGTTTCGGTAATCATATATTTCCTCTGGTTTAGCGGTGGACTGCGACCGTCTTTGCATTACGCTTAATACCCCTTTGCCGCTCCTTCGATCCGTGAATCGGTGCCTCCGAAGATTAAGCCGGTTTCCGGGTCGATAAGGATTGCTTCTGCGGCAGACCAGTTTCCTCCGAAGCGGACGTCATGCCCCATGATGATCAGGTTGCGGATCACATCGTGCGGGATGCCGTCCTCCAGGTATATCCGGTCGGGCAGCCACTGGTGGTGGATGCGCGGCGCATCGACGGCTGCCTGCACGTTCATACCATGATCGATGACGTTCAGGATCACCTGCAAAACAGTCGTAATGATGCGCGGACCGCCCGGCGATCCGACGACCATGAACGGCTTGTCCTGAAAGAAGACCAGCGTTGGAGTCATGGAAGATAGAGGACGCTTAAAAGGCTGGATGGAATTCGCTTCCGCTCCGAGCAGACCAAAGAAGTTGGGCACGCCCGGGCGGGCTGAGAAATCGTCCATTTCGTTATTCAAGAATATACCGGTTCCGGGGATGACGTATCCGGAACCGAAGCCGGTGTTGATGGTGGCAGTCATGGCGATCATGTTGCCCCACCGGTCAACAACGGAGAAATGCGTAGTCTGATGACCTCCGGGGAAGGTCTCTTCAGATACTTGATTATTATAGGGATAAGGGTCGCCCGCTCCTTGAACCGGCATCTGGCGGAACTTTGAGATAAACCATGCCAAGCTGTCGGCGTATTCCTTTGACAGCAAACCATCGACGGGAATGTCGCTGAAATCGGGATCGCCCATGAAGAGCGCCCGGTCGGCGAAAGCCCGCTTCATTGCTTCAGCCGTCAGATGAAGCGTTTCCGATGAATTGTGACCGAGATAATCCAGGTCGTATCTCTCCAGGATATTCAGCATTTCGATCAGATGCACACCGCCGGAACTGGGTGGAGGCATGGAATGAATAGTGTAGCCGTGGTACGTCCCTTTGACCGGCTGGCGGATCACCGCGTGGTACTGCTCCAGGTCCTTTCGCGTGATCAATCCTTTTTCGGCTTTCATCGCTGCTACAATCCTGTCAGCGATTTCACCGTCGTAGAATACTGACTCACCTTGCTCTGCGATCAGACGGTAACTGTTTGCCAGATCCTTCTGCACGAGTCTTTCACCAAGTCCCAATATAGTGCTGTCAGGATGGAAGAGAACGTCGAAAGTTGAAGGGAACTGGATCAACTTATTATAATGATAATTCAGCACGCGGACATAAGTCTGCGACAGCTCAAATCCGGTATCTGCCAGAGCGATTGACGGCTCTATCACTTGATCCAGACTCATGGTACCGAATTGTTCGAGAAGCAGGTTCAGCGCCCGCAGATGTCCGGGAGTTCCCCCTGCCAGCACGCCGACAGTTGATAATCCGGGAATCATCTCCCCGGTATCTTTATCTATGTACATATCGGATTTGGCTTTGTGGGGAGCTTTTTCCCTGCCGTCAATTACCACGGTTTCTTTGCTATCGGCTGAATAGAACAGCGTGAAACTGCCCCCTCCAATACCTGAGGAATACCCTTCCACTACTCCCAGTGCCAGCGCCGTGGCGACGGCGGCATCAACGGCGTTACCACCGGATTTAAGGATATCCAACCCGATCTGTGAAGCTAAAGGGTGTGCGGACACGACCATGCCGCTGTCAGCCCAGACTGGTATCGGCGCGGCGGCGCAGGCAGTGGAAAGATTAAGTAACAGTATCCAGATGAAGATGGCTGCAAAGCAGCCTGCGATGATGCTGGAACGGTGGATTTTAATAATGGTTTGCATAGTTCGTACCGTTGTTATTTGAGATAATTTAAAGATAGTCATATTACAGGTAAAAGGCAAGCACGATGGAATCATTTTGGGATTAGATGCTCTGTAATTATTGATTCGAGCACACGGTTCAGCAGAGGCAAGGCAGCCTCGCTACTTGTCATACATGTCCTACCCTCCAACATATTACCCACCGTTTTTTCCCCCTATTTCCGAAATCCCTTTAATCCCTGAAATTCGTGTACGTTGAACTTGTACTTACCATGGTAACTCTTTAATTTATGCTTCGAGTAATTATATTTGAATTTGACTGGTTTATAAATGTTTTCATACGACGAAACAGCGACCGAGGCGCCTCCCTCAAGTGGGGCTGTGAAAGTCAGACAGGAGAATGATTCTCTCTGGGACATCTCTTTTCAACTGCCATCTGTCGATGCCGCAGATAAAGAGATACTCGCCCGTTTTCGCCAGGCAAAGCGCGACGTTTCTATCAAATATAAAGTGCCGATAGAGCTGCTTGAGTTGCGAGAGATTCTAGAGAAAACTCCCACGCCTGACGGATTATCTGTTCGCATTTCCATGGGAAAGATCGAGGACGCCCAGGGTAAACCGGTCGTCCGATTGAAACCCATGAAGACCCGTCGGGGCGGTGTTTTTCAAGATATGATCGCCGAAATAGATTTTTTCTATCGTGATGAATTCGACCAAGTCATCAACCTCGATAGAATAAAAATCGAGCTGAAGAAGGCGGGCGTCGATCTAGAAATGTGCGATTTTGCCGCGCTTGATAAAAAGCTGAAAGTGGTCCTGAAAAAGAGAAATTACGTCAAAGGTTTTATTGCAGCTAAGGGAAAACTGCCTGACGAAGGCAAAGATGCGCAATTAGAGTACACCTTTTTCACGAACCGCAGTGCCAATATAAATTTAGGCGATTACAATGAAAGCCGCCAGGTTAAATTCGGTGATATACTCTGTCAAAAGATACTGCCTGTAGACGGCGTTAATGAGGGGGTGAACGTCTCAGGGGAGACCATTCCGCCGATAAAAGGATTGGATTTGGAGCTTGTTGCAGGAGAAGGAGTAAAGCGGTCAGTTGACCAGTTGAAGTTGACTGCCGCTATCGACGGTATGGCAACCATGACACGGACTCACCGCAGAGTCTATACCGTGGCTGGATCACGGATTGTTCCTGAAATAATTAAAGTGTCCGTTAAACCTCTTATTCAGGTCAACGCGGAAGACCTTGGCGATGACGTCATATTAGATGATTCCATCCAAATCAAAGGCACGATAAAAGAGGGCATCACGATTACGTCACGTGGTGAAATACTCCTCGATGGTGACGTTGGAAAGGGGGTCACCATTCGTGCGGGTGAAGACGTCTCCATCAGAGGTGAAATTAAAGGTAGTGAGATCACCTCGGACAATTCCATCGCCGGCAACAGCGACGCCAGCGACGTTTCGATATCTGCTGGAAATGACGTTGAAGTGAACGGTGTCGTTGTGAATTCAGAGATATCGGGACAGAGGGTTGCTCTGCGGGAAGCGAAAGGATCGAACATCGTCGCCAGCAAAAAGGTATCTTTAAAGCACGTCGGGAAGCATACCACAGGGAGCAGGACGACGATCAAGATCGGTCGGAAGGATTTCTACAAGAAAAAAATTGAAGCCAATCAGAGAGCAATAGCTGGAGCGACGGCGAGTTATGAAAAAATCTGCAACATATTCGGTCCCAAGATGATAGCTAAACTTCGTGAAGCGAACATCCAGCAGATCCTGTTGCAGCACATCAACATGCAAAAGCATGAAGGGAATTCTCGTCTGGATAAGGATCGCATTAAATCACTGAAGATTCTATTAAATTCCATCCCGGCTTTAAAAGATATCATTGCTGAAAAAACGGCAGAGCTTAACATTTTACAGAGTAAAGCTGATGATGACAGCATTAAGAAGCCGATTGTAGTAATCAGAGAGAGCATTGAAGACCCGGTGGACGTCACCATGGATGACCAAAAGATGCAGATCGAGCCTTCACATAAGGGCGTGGCGGTTGCCTTATCAAAAGATAAAAAAATGAGAACTCATAAATTGAAGAAATCATCAAAAAAACGAGGCTGACGTATCCTGATAAGATGAAGTGCAATTGCAGATTTGATTTTCATTTCGTGAACGGGGAAAGGGCGGATTATTGCATCCGCCTTTTTAAATCCGTAAAATCCATCTAATCCGATAAATCCGTAATGGGCTTTTTCCCTGCATATATCCCCCAATCCCTTCAATCAAATTTCCCTTGCCTTTTACTGTGAATGAGGTTATTTTATACTCCAGTTTCAAACTAACGTCAAGACATGGAGGTTATCTTGAACAACATGACCGTCACACCAGAACGAGGGGAACTCACCATCTGGTTTCTAATTTACTGGACAGTTGCGTTGCCTGTTCTCGCGGCTTTTATTCTACTGGCAATACTGGTTGAACCTCTTGGTTTTGGTATTGCCGCAGCGGGTTGGTTCCTGTTTATGATCGTATTTATCATCTGGATGCCAGCTTTTTTCAGGACGCTGGAATACAATATCGATAGCGAAACAGTCAGAGGTAAATGGGGTGTCTTCTGGCGCAAGCAGGTGACCGTTCCCTATCGCAAGATCACCAACGTGGACGTCACTCAGGGTCCGGTTCAGAGAAAGTACGGCATCGGCACCATCCATATCCAGACGGCTGGTTATAGCGCCAACAAGGGAGGTTCGGCCGAGTTGAAGATGTTAGGAGTGAAGAACTTTGATAATCTTAAGGATACTATCTTACAGCAGGTTATGGCGCTGGTAGCATCCAGCCCGGCACAGATGGCAGAAAAGACCACGAAAAGCGGCAGGGAGGATGCTTTCGCGCAAATCTCTGCTGATGTCGCGGCGATCAGAGATATCCTTGAGCGAGACAGGAAAGAAGGCAGCTAACGAAACCTTACAGCCTGTCCCCTGCCAATTCAAACAGTCTGAGTCCACCGCTCAAATCACATCCTCTGCGGGAACAATTATTCCCTCTGTTTCTTTTAAAAAGAGATAGAGGGAATTTGCACTCATGCATTTATTTGCGTTTGACTTTTCGATTTTATTTGTTATATTATAATATCCATTCATATTTAAGGAGGCAGACATGGATGTCAGATACGCATTTTCCATTATCCCCCTGTTTTTCCTCGCACTGCTTTTCGCTTCACCACTCACCGCCGACACCATCCTCGATGACTTCCAGGTCAACATAGAATCCCCCGGGCATCCGCCGCAATCGAGTCCTTATGCCGTCGCCAACTGGAACACCGAAACCATCTACGTCACCTGGCTGTCCCAACGAGACGGCGTCAACTGGGACGTGGCGCTAAACCGTTTCGATTATGATCTCGAACCGCTGGGTGATGCCTTCTATCTCAATGAACGCACTGGCACCTATGATTGCCGACAGCCTCGTCTCGTCCTCTCTGCCGCCGGCTTCGGATCCGCCTGGATTGAGGAGAACTCACCTAACCGCATCATGTTCCGGTCTTATGACGACAACAGCAACCCCTTCTCCGAACCAGTATCGGTAGCCGAAGAAATCGGTACAGAAGCCAAAGACAACCTCTCCATCGCCGCCTTAGGTAACGGTTACCTGCTGGTTTGGTATGATGAGCGCTTTTCATCTCTTATTTATGCGCAGAAGGTTGACTTTGAAGGCAACCTGCTTGGTATAAACTTCCCTATTAGAGAATACGGCAATGGCTCCATCCTCGGACTTGAAGCCCAGAACCACCCGGACGGACGCGTCCTCGTTTCATGGGTAACCAACCAGCAATACTCCCACGGCAGGTGGCTGGATAACATGGGGAATTTCATGGGTGATGTGTTTGATATGGCGGATCCAATTGATAACAGATGGCATTATTCAACTGTGTTATTTGAACCGGGTGGGACAGGTATGCTTTATCAATACAAATATGATTATGAATTTGACGATATATATAAACCAATATATACAACTTATCTTGATTCTATGGGCTTGCAGGTATCACCGCCATTCATTTCTGGTTACTGGTACTGCAACAATGAAGGGTATCCAGGGGATTGGCAGATTTCTTTCCCCAGTCTTATTTTTCTACCAGAGAATCAAAGTGTACGGGTTTGGTGCTATACCTACTATCCTTGGGATCCCCCCCCTATTCCGTTTCAGACAATTATATTAATTCCTCAATACTGGATTCTACTATAAACCCTTGGGGTGCTACAGGTGATTATGCTTTATGCCAGTTAAACGAAAGTGAATTTCTCTACGCATTCAGAGTTGGAAAGGTTCTTCTTCGCAAATATGAGATAGCCACATTGGATTCGGGATCCATGGAATATATCTATGAACCAGATTTTGGCCCGGCTCAGTGGTGCCCCAAATTGCTGGTGCACTATGACGGTTCATTCCGAGCTGTATATACGAGTTATTTAGAAACTACGCCTTACAGCTACTCACGATTTTTCTTTCCGGACGGCACCCCTGCCGGTAATGACACCCTCGTCTCCCTGGATATTAATCTGTCTCCCGTCTCATCCAGCATCGCGAATATTGGCAAGACCAATACTGATGACGCCCTCGTTCTATGGGGGTCAGGAGGTGATATTTTCGGTACGACATTTACTGAGTACGAATGGTCTGGAGTAGTGAATAGCTATAACGTCTCCCCCTCTTCAATATCGGGTGCTCCTAGATTTGATATTAACAACAACAATTATGTTAGTATGATTTGGAGGCATAGTTACGATCCCCCATATACATATATATCGAATATAAATTTTCAGACCTTTAGTAACTTGTTCAACCCGGCCTCTACTTCCCAACTTATCACCGGACCTTGGGAAGATTACCACCCGATTATTAGCAGTATCGCATTGCGTGATGATGGAAGATTTATTATAGGATACTGTCAGTATATTGGCTGGAATTGGGCCTGGCTCATTACTATTCAGACAGGAGTCAATTATGAGACAATAGTGGGAAATCCCATTAGTTTTTCTCCCTATGGGAAAGGACCCTATATTGATAAATCTCCTACAGGTTATTGGATGAGCTGGATAGCAGGAGAATATGAATATGTTGTTAATGATTCCTCCCATATATACTTACAGGAGCTTGACAGCGATGGAGTTCCTGTAAGTGAGCCATATCAAATCGATGAAGAGGAAGCTATCCCCTCGTTTGGACCTTACTATTATAGTGCAGGTTTAGCAGACCTCGCAGTCTCCGATTCATCCGGCAACTTTGCTATCTGCTGGCAGGATGAACGCTTCGATGAAGGCGATATCTTCTGCCGCCAGTTCAACCCGGACGGTTCGTTTTACGGCAGGGAATACCGCGTAAATTCTGATCCTGTGGGACCGCTGCAAAAGGAACCCGCCGTCACTTTCGGACCGGAAGACCGCCTCTACTTCACCTGGACCGACTTCCGCAATCCCGGCGGTCAGGGAGACATCTACTGCAAGGTCATCGAATGGATCGACGCCACCGCGGTTGAACCTGAACCCGAACCCAATCCCTACATCTTCGCTCTGCATAAACCCTACCCCAACCCCTTCAACGCCTCGACCACTATCAGCTTCACCCTGCCGGTGCAGTCAGAGGTGAGATTGGATGTATTTGATATTTCCGGGCGGAATGTCACCAGCCACCAGCCACCAGCAGCCAGCAGCCAGTACCCTCCCGGCACCCACCACATCCAGTTCGATGCCTCAGGCTTGTCTTCAGGCGTTTACATCGTCCGCCTGGAAGCAGGAGAACACAAAGCAAATCAGAAGATAGTGTTGATGAAGTGACGTCTATGAGAACGATTTTTAACTCTAAGCTGTTGGAACTATTGAGAATCTAAGTTGTTGAAAAAATGATACTATTCGTACCTTCTCGGAGATACCGGAAGTGAAGCATAAATCATATGTAAGAAATCTTACGCTCTCTATCTGCGCTGTTGTTGTCGCATTTTTCCTGGTTGAAATCGGTCTGCGCGTTTTCAGTCTCTTCAGTATTTACAATGACAACAAGCTGTTCACGGCAAGCCCCGTATCCGGTCTGCCGCGCATGACCAAAGCAAATCTGGATAAAGGTGACTTTTTTACCAATTCACACCACCTGCGAGACACCGAAATCCCTCTGGATAAACCTCCCCATACATATAGAATCGCTGTGGTCGGCAATTCCGTCACCATCGGGCACGGTATCCCTCAATCGTTGCTCTTTACAGAACTAATCGAGAAAGATTTCGAGGAGCGGTTTCATAATCAGCCAAAAATCGACGTGATCAATGCCGGGCAGACAAGCTTTAATATCAATCATTTTGAGCTATTCACCGAAGAATTCGTTTATCAGTATCAGCCTGACCTCATTATCTACCAATTCAACTGGAACGACCTCGCCGTTCTATCCCGCATGGATGGCAGGCGTTTTCCCGATCAGATTCCAGAACGAGGATTCCGGAGGTTCATGCTGAGGCATTCCAAAATCTGCCTGATTTTCTACAAGCTGACAAGCCCTGGTGATTTCGCCGAAAAGCTCCTCGGATATTATAATAATCCTATCATCGTAGGCGGATTTTACAGGGATCTATTCAGCTGGCGAAAAAATGTAAAGAGCAGAGGTATTCCCTTCGCAACGCTTATTGTCCCTATGGCTATCGAAATCCAGGCTATGGACAAATACCCGGAAATAGCGAAACAATTCATCCGCATGAAAAACGACATTGTCAGGAAAATCCAGGACGCTGGCATTGAGCTCTTCGATGTTTCATCACAGTTCCGTGAAAATTACCTAGAACACCACGAAGATCTCTTTATGGATCAGGGACATTTGAGTATCAAAGGGCATGCTCTGATCGCAGATTTGATAGAAGATTATCTGGCAGGCTTTGTCCCTGCTTACGATTCGCTGTCAGCAGATTAGACATCGAACGGTCTATTCATGTAGGGGCGAGGTTATCTCGCCCCTACACATCCGATATCTATTTTGTCCGCCTGCAAGCGGGCGATTATAGTCAGACACAGAAACTGGTATTGTTGAAATAAAGATATATCTATCTTTCTTCACCATAACAGGTTAGTGCAGCCCGGTAACCGGGCAAAACAGAAGTCCCGTGCTAAAACCGGGACTTTTCAAATCTTAAAACCAAAAATTGATTTGGTTGCAGCCGGATCGTTTATTAGATTATATAACAATGAAAATTACAGACGACAGAATTCGATTCACGAATATAAAAAATCCCAAAGTTCATATCTGTTCAATGGGCTGCGTTGAAAACCAGCTTGTCGGAGCGCGCATGGAACGTTTTTTCGAGCTTAACGGCTGGAAACTGACCAACGAAGCCTCTGAAGCCGACCTCGTGCTGGTCAATTCCTGTGGGTACATAAAAGAGCTGGAAGATAACAGTCTGGGCGAACTGAGTAAGCTCAAAGCCACTCTGAAACCGGACGCGGCAATCCACATGGTGGGCTGCCTGCCCGCCATCAACAAGGAAGCCATCAGCGATAATAACGGCTTGATGGTCATCCCCCGCAATTTGGGCGTCCTGAATGAGATGATCGGCGCCAGCGTCCCTATTGAGGAAGTTGACGCCAGCACTCTGCCTCCTGACGAACAGAAAGTGGACCGCTTCCGGTCAGCTATGATCTCCATAAAGCGAGGATTGGAAGTCGTTGACCGAGTGGCGCCTTTTAAACTTCCCCGCGGGCTGCGCCAATTCAAAACAGTCTATGACGATAAAGCCTATTACGTCTCTATCAGCGTGGGCTGCCTCGGACGCTGCAGTTTCTGCGCGGTGCGGCGAGCCAAAGGCAAATTGCTGTCCCGCGATCCCGAGAAGATTCTGCAGGATTTCGATCAGGGATTGTCGCAGGGATATAAAGATATCGTCTTAAGTGCCGATGAGTCCGGATCATACGGCAGAGATAGAGGGACAACCTTAGCCGAGTTGCTGAAGGAATTCCTGAAACGTTCCGGCGATTACCAGATTATGCTCCGCAATTTAGACCCTGAATGGCTCATAAAGGATCTGGACAACCTGATTCCAATCTTCCAGTCCGGCAGATTTCCGTACGTCGTCGCGCCTCTACAGACCGGTTCAGAAGAAGTATTGTCACTGATGTCTCGCGGCTATACGCTGAAGGAAGCCGCCGATGCTTTTAAAAGGCTGCGAACTGAAGTGCCTGACATGATTTTGCGCACGCACTTCATCGTGGGCTTCCCGGGTGAAACGGAAGAACGCTTCCGAGAAATGCTCGATTATGCGAGGAAATTGAAAGTCGATCATTTCAAAGTGCATGAATTTTCAGCCCGACCGCACACCAGAGCGATACTGCTGCCCGACACGGTTGATCCTGAAACCATCAAGCGCCGAGCCAAAAAACTGCGCGCCTTGGGTTTAGAGGTATTCATCAGATCGTTCTTCAGCTAAATATTGGAAAAGCAAGCGAACGAGAATAATCTTATCAGTTCAGGGCTGTCCCAAAAGAGGAACATTAAGTCATTGCGAGGAATCAGCCGTCTGGCTGATGACGTGGCAATCTCCTATTTTACAAGCACTAAGAGATAACCATACTTTATTCGCGCCGAAGGTACATAGGACTCCTTCGGAGGATCCCTATGGGATAATGACAGTTAATAGACTTTTGAGACAGCCCTGTTTCTCTCATCGCGATCATAAACGAGTATTTTCAGCAACTTAACATCGGAATAATCGTCTAAAGAGTACCGGCTCGATATTTTATAGCCTATCCCGTCCAAATCCCCCGAAAACTGTAAGCCAAAAGTTACCTTGCATATTCAGCGCAAAAAGAGTAAATTATCCGGCATGTCTGCGAGAAACCTGAAAATCCTCTTTATAATCCTCTCTGTTTTATTAACCACGCATTGTGCTCGTGCGCAGCAGTTTGATCCTGTTGCAACTCAGCCGGCGGACACGCTGGATCTATTCACCGCAGTAATTGATTCGCTTGCGGAAACTGAAGAAGACGATGCTGATTCCATCGAAACGGAAGACAGCGGAGTGGATACGACTATCGCTTATGCGGCGAAGTCCATCGAGTTCTTCGTGAAAAAAAAGCAGACTGTTCTGCTGGGCGATGCCAGCGTAAATTATCAGGGGATGATGCTTAAAGCAGAGAAAATCACCGTCGCCTGGGATGACAACTTGATCATCGCCGAAGCTGTTCATGATACCCTCTGGCTGGATTCCCTGCAGACAGAGATCGACACAATTAAGATCACCGGCAGACCCATCTTCGTCGAAGGCGATCAGCAGATAGTCGGCGATAAGATGACCTACAACCTGAACACCCGCCGCGGCAAAGTTATCGAAGGAAGGACCAGCTATAACGACGGATATTACTGGGGCGCTAACATCAAGAAGGAACCAACGGAAGTTATGCACATCGGTCCGGGGAGTTTCACGACCTGCAGTGAAGAGCATCCCCATTACTGCTTCAAATCCGTTCAGATGAAGATGATAAAAGGCGACAAAGTCGTCGCCAGGCCGGTGATTCTCTATTTCGGCGAGGTCCCTGTCGCCGCGGTGCCCTACGGACTTTTCCCGTCGCGCAAGGGGAGGCATTCAGGGCTGATTATCCCGACATACGGCGAGAGCAGCCGCAATGGACGCTTCCTCAAGCATCTCGGCTATTACTGGGCGGCTAATGATTACTCCGACCTCGAAGGGGCTGTGGATTACTACGAAGAGTCCGGATTCCTGTTTCACGGTTTAGGGCGCTATAACTGGCGCTATCACCTGTCCGGCAGCCTCATGGGATCTTATCAGCATCAAACGCTTGACGGCGTTAAACAACGGCGCTGGGAACTCCGCTGGGGACACAACCAGGATATAGACCCCAATACCAAGCTGCGGGTTGACGCCAATATCATCAGTGACGGCAGTTACTACCAGGATTATTCCTTCAACCTGAACCAACAGCTCGCTCAGACGCTGCGTTCCGATGCAACCCTGACACATTCCTTCCCCGGCACCAAGAATTCGATGACGGTGAACCTGCACCATGAACAGAATCTTCGCAACGAAGAAATCACGCAGATCATCCCCCGGGTCAACTTCCGCCGAGGACAGACCGCCATCATCCCCCTGCCTGAGAAAGACCCGGACGATACAACAAACGTCGAGCCTCGCTGGTATCATAATCTTTATTATTCCTATAACGGAGAATACATCCACAAGAGGGTGATTGACGAGATTAAAACCAGTGCCGACACCTCGTTAGTGCAGAACCGCCGCTCTGCCGCCAAGCACAGCCTGAGTTTCAACAGTCCGCAGAAGATATTCTCCTATTTCAGTATATCGCCGGGGATATCCTATCGTGAAGACTGGTTTGACGAATCACTGGATTACTCTGATGATCCCAATGGCGTTAAGAAGGAGGGATTTGCCGCCCGGCGCACTTTCTCCACTTCTTTAGGTCTGTCCACCAAATTGTACGGTTATTGGGTAAATCCACTGCCCGGCGTCGAAGCTATCCGGCATACCATGTCACCCAATGTATCCTTAAGCTACCGCCCCGATTTTTCAGATCCGTTGTGGGGATATTTCGACGCAGTAACCGATACAAGCGGCATAACCACCCGGGAAGACCGCTTTGCCGGTTCACTTTATGGCAGCACACAATCCGGCAAGCAGATGGCTCTCAATTTCAGCCTGAACAACCTCTTCCAGATGAAATATGGCTCCGGCGAAGAGATGGGAAAACGCGATCTGTTCACCCTGAATTTCTCATCTAGTTACAACTTCGCATTAGACAGCCTCCGATTCGCGCCGCTGCGCAGCTCTTTTAGAGCATCCCCCATTTCGAAGTCTCAGGCTGTTGGTCCCTTGCAATCCCTGTCGCTGGATTTAACCACCAGTCATAGTTTTTATAAATACAGTCAGGGCACAAGCAAAGAATACGATGAATACTACTTAGCGCCGGAAGACGGCAAACTCCTGCGCTTGACCAGTTTCGACGTCTCTGCCAGCTCGAAGTTCTCCCTCGGAAAACTGATGCACTCACCGGATAAAGTCAAACAGGAAACGCGTCAGCAGGAAGGAGAATTCGGTATTGCCTCGGAAGATACCGCCCCGGATACAACCTCAGAGGTCATCCTGAGTCAGCCCGCTTCCCGTGCCTGGTACATGGGCGAAGTTCCCTGGGATCTGACCCTTGCCCTTCATTACACCACTAACCGTTACAATCCCTACAATCCCACCGAAACCTTCTGGCTGCGCGCCACCGTTGACGCTTCCATTACCCGCAACTGGCAGATCAGTTATAATACCAAAATCGACCTGGTGGAACATGAAGTTATCACCGCAGGTTTGACCATCTACCGGGATATGCATTGCTGGGAAGCGAGATTCACCTGGAATCCCCTGGGATTCACACAGGGTTACTTCCTGAAGATAAATATTAAATCCCCGCAGTTGCAGGACGTCAAAGTCGAGCGAACCCGCGGTCAAGGTTCATTCATGGGATTTTAGGATAAAAAATCCCGCATCTATTTGCGTTTCGCGGGGCAATGCAATATTTTGCACTTTGAAATGCTCTCATTTTTTATTACTTTATAGGTTCATGAAACCATAATCCGGGCATAGACCCTTGGCGAAATAGAGGATCACGTGGAAAAAAACTATTCGGAATTAACATTAAGAGCAATCATTTCCGGTCTGTTTGTCGGCTGCCTGATCGGCGCGTCGAACATCACCATCGGCTTGAAGATCGGCTGGACCTTTGGAGCATCCATCACCGCGGCGGTGATATCTTTCGCCATTTTTAAAATGTTGTCAGGCGCTTTAAAGCGACCGTATTCCGCTAAAGAAAACCTGATAACCGCCACCGCCGGATCGTCTGCCGGCACCATGGCGTCCGCCGCTGGATTAACTTCATCCATTCCCGCGCTCGAACTAATCATGCGGGAACAGGGGCAGCCTATTTTAACTTACGGTCAGCTCATCCTCTGGGGTATATCTATCGCATTCTTAGGCGTGTTTTTCGCGGTGCCGCTGCGCAAACAGATGGTTGTCATCGAAAAGCTGAAATATCCCACCGGAACCGCCGCCGCTGAAACCATCAAAGCTATGTACGCTTCCGGCGTTGAAGCTGTAAAAAAGGCGAAGATACTTTTTTATTCAGCAATCTTTGCAGGATTATTCAAACTGATGCTGTCAATCAAACCTCTGGGACTGGGACGATTTGAAAACTTCAGCTTTGACGATATCGGTCTGGTAACCTGGGGGATTCTCGGCTTGGGCTTTACCGTTTTGACCTTAGGGATAAATCTTTCACCGATGATGATCGGAGCCGGAATTCTGATCGGACCGAAAGTGGGCTGGTCGCTTCTGGGGGGATCCATCCTGGCTTGGGGAATTCTCACACCTATCATCCATGATATGGGATTGATCCAATATAGCAACGGAGTAACCATCTACCGGGATGCATTGAAATGGATTTTATGGCCCGGCGTCGCCTGTATGGTCGCTGCCGGATTCACCAGCTTGGGGATGCAGTATAAAACCATCGGGCGTACCTTTACATCGCTGAAAAAAGTCACTGCCGGCAGTGGAAAAACCGACCTTGAAGAAGAAGATGACGCTCCCGATCCCTTCCCCATGACCTGGTGGTTTATCGGCATGGCGGCGGCTACTGTCCTGACGTCCACCCTCGCCTATATCTACTTTGGCATCCCCATCTGGATGGGCGTTCTCGCCGTAATTCTCTCCCTGTTCATAGCTTCGGTGGCGGTGCGCGCCACTGGTGAAACCGATATAAATCCCGTCGGAGCTATGGGAAAGATCACCCAGGTGCTGTACGGAGCGCTCCATCCCGGGCATATCCCGACTAATTTAATGGCTGCTGGCATAACCGCCGCAGGAGCAAGTCAGGCTGGCGATCTGATGCACGACTTGAAAGCTGGATATATACTGAAGGTATCGATACGCAAGCAGGTCATCACGCAGTTGATTGGTGTTGTAGCAGGTGTTTTCGCCGCTGCGGCAGTGTACCGGCTTCTTACGGCAGCATACGAAATCCCGGGCGAAGAATTCGCAGGTCCAGCCGTTGTTGCCTGGCATATCATGGCAAAAGTCCTGGCTGAGGGTTTCAAATCAATCGAGCCAAGCGCTTTGTGGGCGGCGGGTGTCGGCGGGTGTTTCGGTATTATATTAACGCTCCTGGGCAAGGTCAAATCGATTGCTAAATGGCTGCCCTCGCCGGTAGCCCTGGGTATCGCATTTATCGTTCCCGCCGTATATTCCGTCGCTATGTGGCTGGGCGCTATTTTAACCTATATATGCAACCGCAAAAACCCCGACGCAGTTGATAGATACGGAGCCTCATTGGCTTCCGGCTTAATTGCTGGCGAAGGTTTGATGATGGTTGTCGTGGCGCTGTTACTGATCCTCGGGGTGAGCTGGGTATAGCGGTATCTTCGAAATTATCTGAGTGAATTGAACACTAAATTTAGTAAAAAAGCGCCTCTGACAGGCTGGCTGATTCCAACGCTGATCGGAGGGATGGTCTATCTTTCGACTGTATGCCGCACTGTTTACATTGGCGACAGCGGTGAATTTGCCCTTGTCTTTAAGACATTGGGAATCTCACACCCGCCCGGTTACCCCTTATTCTCTCTGATAGGGCATGTCTTTGGAATGCTCACCGGTTTCTTTACGCCGGCTTTCAGCGCGAACATTCTATCTGTCCTCCTCGCAACTGCAACCATACCGGTGATCTTCTTTGCTCTCCGGGGTGACCATAGACCCAACCTCACAGCCATGCTATGTCTGCTATGGGCGTTCTCACCGTTGTTCTGGGGCGAGACCGCAGGCGTAGAAGTGTACGGTCTCAATCTGCTCCTGATCGCCCTTCTTTATATGCTGGTATATAGTGACTATCCTCGCAAATGGTTCCTGGTGGCGTATTTGACAGGACTCTCCTTAGCACACCATCCCACGGCATTAGCTATAATCCCCGCGCTTATCTACGCCTTCTTCACAGGGAAAACTGATAACCGCTGGAAATATGTCAAATTCTATTCTGTTTTATTCATACTCGGATTGAGTGTTTATCTGTATCTCCCCGCTCGAGCATCGGTATCACCACTGGCAGATTGGGGACACCCGACAACCCTTTCACTTCTCTGGAATCATATCACCGCAGTTCAATATCAGGAGACTGTCGCTCTGGATATTTCCAATCTCGCTGCCAGCTTCAAACAGCTCTTCACTATCTTATTGGCAAACTGGTGGTGGATGGGACTGCCCTTTATCATTGGAGGGACGATCGTCGGATATAAGGAGAATCGGTCGCGAACAATCTTTGCGTTAATCCTGCTAATCTCCAATATTATCCTGGCAGCGCTCTACCGTATCCCTGATATCGATCCCTACTATCTACCGGGACTATTCGCCTGTTTCATACTGGCAAGCAACGCCATCCTATGGTTATGGGATAAATATATTGTCAAAGCAAACCAGCCACTGATGCTGGGCGCGGTAGGACTCGTTGTAGTTTTGATGCTGGTTTTGAACTACAGTCAGATGAATAAATCCCATCACAGGCTGGCGGAAGATTATGGCAAGCTGATTCTGGACACTGCCGGGGAAGGGACGCTCTTTACTATCAATGATAACTCGAGTTTTGCTGCTCTATACCTGAGATATGCGGAAGACTACCGCCCACAGGTGGAGGTCTTCGATCAGGCTGTGCGCTTGAAAGCTCTTGTTGATAGTTCCAGAGTTCTGACCGGCAGACCGTTATCCGATTATTTTTCTGCAAGATCTGCCTATATCAAACGGGCTCCCGGGAAGACCTTCCTTGTGAAGAGCCATTTCCCGTACAACGCAGAACTGCATGAATCGGACGTTGGATTGTATTCACACGGTATTCTCTACTCAACGACCAGACCCACTTCATTCACTTCAATTCCTGATATATGGCAGGGTGGTGATCCGGGCGATTTCAAGTCACGCCAGATATTGGTGAATCTTGAGCTCTGTCGCGGTGATGAATTCCTCCAAAGAACGCCTGCCGATCCTGCTCAAGCCGCTAAATCGTTCGAAAAAGCCCGAAAGATGTTGACGAAAGAGTCGAGAGGAGCCCTGCATAATCAATTGGGAATTGCACTGCGGCATTTCAAGTATCGTGATCTCGCTCTTAGCTGCTATGATCGAGCTCTGCAATCACCGCGCCTGACGAATTCTGAGAGAGCAGAAGTCGTCTTCAACATCTCCAATATTCACAAAGATAGAGGCAATGACTTAGTAGCGGCAAATGATTTTAAAGGAGCATTAAGAGCATTCCAGACCGCGCTGAAATATGATCCGGTCAATTCACGGTTGCTATACAATATTGGAGTCATCTACGTCAACTATCTAAAAGATCCCGATAAGGGTATCCCCTACCTGGAAGCCTACCTGAAAACGAATCCCTCAGACCATAATGTGCGGGAGCTGATCAAGTCACTGTGAAGAGTAAGATAACCTTCCTGTTGTTATGAGTGCTTTCTGATTATCCTTGCCTGATTCAACTACTGTCATCCAGCTTTCTGACAGACCCTTCTATTTTAATCTCAAACTCTTTGACTTTGTTCATTAAATCAATTAAATTAGAAAATTAACCTCAGGTTTCAGGCTTTATAATCCATAGTGAGAGGACAGAAATGAAGAAATCCATCCTGGCGATTGTAATTGTTGCCGCGTTTGTGTGTGTTGCGTCGTCACAGGGGATAAATATCACCTTCATACCCGAAGGCGTGCAAACCGTAACCGAGAACACCGAACTGCTGTTGTCCGACCCGACTATCAACCAGACCATATTTTTTATGCCTCCCACCTTCGATCAGAAGAAAGAATCTGCAGCTGGCGGTGAATCGGCGGATATCTCTTTCAGCGGATTCAGTGTCGGTATTGAATCGGAAATATCAGGACCCAATAAATCGATCACCCTCCCTTTAAGCTATACCTGGAAGAAGCTGAACTTCGGCGCTTCAATTCCCTATATCATAAAACGGAAGATGAGGTACAGCCAGGAAAGCGTGGAAACCTCCGGTGTGGGCGATATCTCCGCTAATGTGGCTTACAGCGGCGGCGGCGGGACGTTCAACTATAGCGCTGGCATATTTGCTAAATTCCCCACTGGCGACGATGAAAAGATGGTGGACGGCTACCTCGTCCCCCTTGGAACCGGATCTTTGGATATAGTATTCAATCTTTCCATGATGAAAACCTTCGATAAATTCAGCGTGGCGGGAAGCGGAATCTACCGGATGAACGGCGCCAGCCAAAAGCTCACCGAAGTCTTCTATCTGGCAGACTCTATTGAAACCATAGATTACAATATCACCAATGGTAACATGATAAGCATTACCGGCAGATTCGACTATTTCCTGAACTCGAAAGTGACTGTAGGCTCAGCCTGCGCATTCACGACCGTTGCTGAAGGAGAAACTGATTCCGATCACTCCTTCAGTTGGGACGAATCTGGTTACAGCGTCAGCGGCATTTCCAACAAACAGGATATGACACTGCTGGACGTGGTACCCATGATCTCGTACCGGGTCTTCTCTGCTAACCTGACTTTGATGGCAAAGATACCGTTGATGACGGAGCGCAACGAAGCAAACCGCGAAGGAGACCGGGATATGACAATCCTGTTTAAACTGAGCCGGACGCTCTAAATGATCTATGACCCTATAAAGATGAAGCACAACGCTTGTAATTTACCCGGAGATATAAAAAGATGTTAAGATACAGCCTGATTGCCGCCCTGATCCTGATACTGATTGTCGGATGCAGCGAAAACGATATCATCCGCTATGAAGCAGGAGAGGGTGTAAGTTTGGAGTTCACCCGCGGCACGGATAACGCTGATAATGCCTTATGGCTGGATGTTTTCTCTGCGAATTTAACGATAACCGAAGAGAATAATCCCGGCTTCATTCCCATCCAACAGGAAGTCACCGTAGAACGTATCATCGACGGACCGGACACCACTTTCGAAGCCTCCGAGGCAGTCGAAGTGCCTGTGGACGTCTTTCTGGTTGTGAATATTCAAGCAGCCATGGGTGCAGATTTATGGGTGGGGGAGACCGTCTTTGAATTGATCGGTGATACCAGCCGGACGGTGGAGGTATTCCTGACGCGTCCGCCGGTAACGCCGTTCGATCCCCAGCCGGCTAACGGACAAACCGGTGTGGATACCCTGAACGCGGCTTTCTTCTGGGACTGCAACGATCCGGACGGTGATCCTGTCACCTACGATCTCGAATGGGGAACATCCCCGGCAATGCCAGATCAGGCATCTGGATTGAACCTGTCGGAGTATTTTCCACCGGGGCAATTCAATCCGGGCGCGACCTATTACTGGCAGGTGACTGCCATGGATATCTGGGGAGCTTCAACGACCGGGCCGGTCTGGACCTTCCAGACCGCGGGCACTGGCGGTGGACCCAACCAGGCTCCGGGCGTCCCGTACGATCCCATCCCCTTCGATGGTGAAACCGGAGTGGACTTCTTCGACGTCTGGCTGTTCTGGAGCTGTGACGATCCGGATTTCGATCCGCTGACTTATTCGCTCTGGTGGGGGGATACTCAGGCGATGAATAACTTTATCCAGAATATCAACTTCGCCGAATACAACCTGGGTCAGCTGCAACCTGGCGTCGATTATTACTGGCAGGTCGAAGTCAGTGACGGCATCAATGCACCGGTCAGGAGTAACCAATGGGTGTTTACCACTCTGCAATAACGTCCTTAGAAGAAACATAAAAGACAGGTAAACTAACTCAATATAACTCAAGGAAACAATCATAAACTTAAAACCGATTTATCTACTGGCAATCCTGATCCTCTAATCAACCTGGTATTTTTAGGCTGAATCACGGATTACACGGATTAGTCGGATTTATAAGCGTCAGATCACACCTGCCTGCGGCAGCCAAGACCTGACGCAACAGAATGACAACCCCACCGAAGAGCGGTGGGGCACCGGGCGGTGGAGTAGCGAGGCGGACACAGGAATCCAGAGGAGCCCGGCGCTCAAGCACCGGTCTACGAACGAGCAACCCCGCTGAA
>JALGVT010000037.1 GCA_025774555.1 candidate division LCP-89 bacterium | reverse complement strand
TGACGGTGAGCAGGAAGTCGGTGTCTTCGCCCGGATCGAGCGCGCCGTTGTTGTTGCCGGTGGGATCTTCGATGACCAGTCCGTCCATCGCAACGACAGGAGCATTAACGGTCAATGCGAAATAACTTTCCCACAGATAGGTACCGGATGTTGCTGTCAGAGTGAATGTAACTATCTCCGCGTCCTCAACGTTGGAGCTCGATTCTAAGCGGAATCCATCCGCGATGAACAGCGAATCGCCCGCGTTGATGTTTCCATAATACTCCGATCCGTCGATGACCGTGATCTCCGGGTGATCTTCAGCAATCGCGACGTCCACGGCTGTTGCCGTGCTGACGCCGATATTTTTGACTTCAATGCCCAAATCTATCGTCTCGCTGAAATCCCACTGCCCGTTGTTATTACCGACCACTGCGTCATTGATAGTGCTGGAATTGTAACTGACATACGGACCACTGGGAGGCACAACCGGAACCTCAGACTCATACCGGAAGTAATTCCCTTTGGTTACGGTGACTAACATAGTGTTTCCCGGCAACTGAGGATCGATTGTCAACGTTACCGGCGCTCCCGTGCCGTCTGCGCTGGCAATGCACTCGCCATCGACACTGAGACCGATCAAAGAACCGTTATTGGCTGTTACGGTGTAATCGCTCTGTCCGCCGAAGATAGCCGCATCATGCAGCACCGTCAGAGTCTGCGGAACTTCGGAGTACAGCGTCATAAAAGCATCACCGTGGTGATGGAAGAGGTGATAGGTCTCATCCTTGTTCTGCGGGTTATAGGGCCAGCTCGAAGCCGCAAGGTAATGTTTTCCACTGGCATTGGCAAAGCCCGGACGGAGGTTCTCTTCACCCACCGGATCCCCATACCCCGGGTCAAAATCGGGCCACATGGAATCGTACATACCCCAGACGAAGGTATCGTTGACGAAGGAGTACGAAACATCCGATGCAGCCAGCACGCCCAATGCGCCATGTTCCATGCGGTGGAATGCTTCGGCAAAGCAGGTTTGACTGTTGTCGTACTGACCTGTCAGGCAATTGATAGAAAACACATAGGGGTACATCGTGTTGGTTAAACCGCTCATGCTACTAATGTTATATGATGGTTCACTCCATCCGGTAACGGAACCGTGATCGCGATGTTGGACAATAAAGGTGCCGTCATTGATGGCATTATTGATGCCGGTTGCGCTGCCGCTCCAGTTGGTCAGATGAGACGGTGTGGCTGGAATGTAACCTAATCCAGTAGGACCAAAGTAATCTATGATCATGTAAGTATTCGCGTTCGTGGACCATGATCCGGGCGCTGAACCAGAGGTATATCCATCGTACTGCCTCTCCGGGCTTTTACCCTGCTCGTTGAAATATCCCCATATAACGTCGCAGCAGAGGATAAACCAGCGATCAGACTGCCAGCCGCCGGCAATCAGCGGATCGTCATAGAAGCCGGGATCAGTGTACGGATTGCGCTCATAAGACAACATCTTGTTAATCATGGTGGATAGATGCGTACCATTCTGAGCGGTAATACGGGCTATATTCAACTCGGGAAGATCGTCGCCATCGACGTCGGCGTAAATGTTATCCGAAACGCAGTAGCCGTTCCAGGACGGTGAAGTGATGCCGTACACGTCCCCGGACGTCTGATAGTCAGAAAGCAGCAGCACCGCCACAGGCGGGATAGTCCAGGTGTTGTACGCGTTGTTGATGTAGTTCTCGATTAACGTGGAGTTATTGCCGCCGATTTCTGTCAGCGTAACCACATCGGTGAGAATGCCCTGTTCTTCACGCCACTGCCTTAACGTGTCCGCCCACGCCAGGAAAACAGGATCGTCCGGTGTGATGATGATATATTCAACGTCTATTTCATCACTCTGGCTTGTCAGATTGAAATCAACTTTCGGCAGCGAGCTATAGTTGAGCAGATTCTGCTGCAAGACCGGTTCCCACCAGCGGCTGCGCAGGCGGTCTTCACCGAAATGACCGTTGCCGCCGTAGAAGTTCACCCTGATGCGAAGGTCTTTATATACCGTCAGCTCCTTTGTAACGGGGTTGTACTGGAAAGGCGTAACCCCCACGGTAACCGCATCCACGCCGCGCATTTTGCTTGGTTCGCTTATCAGAACCGGCTCTGCGGGATAGAGTGCATCCATACCGTAGATATTCTCATCTTTCTCGTACTTCAGCGGTGAATCGTCATTGTTACGCGGAATGACAAACGCTGGTGCTATTTCGACGTCGTGGAATACCTCGGTGCGGTACTCAACGACTTCAAACTCAGCCCAGGCGCCTTGCGGCAGGGCAATAGTTCGACCTGTGCCGGGCAGGTTAGGAGCGCCCGGATTGTTGGGGAGGTACACGCCCGGGATGATGACATTCTGCATCATCTCACCGTTAACTTCCACCTCCGTCAATTCCATACTGGGAACGGAAAATATTATCTCCGCTCCGGCGTCAGTCCCTTCGATGAGATTGAAGCCGGCATCACCCCAGCAATCCTCAAAATTGATTACATCGGCAAGAACCGCAGACGGAATCAGCAGCAGCAATGCCGATACCATCAAACCGCTTACCAGGTTGCGAGTCAAATTTTTCATGTGCCTTCCTCAATTTTTAATTGATGGTTCTTATTAAGCAGGATATATGAGATTTCACAGCAGGTGCAATAATTTGCATCTAATAATATACGAAAATATCTTGATTAAGTCAAGCAATTATTTTTATCATGGGAAAAAGCTGAAAAAGTCCGTTTTATACAGAGATTTCTGGTATTGCCAGGTCTCCGCACCTGGCATTTTTTAGGTTGTCGACTGCGGAGAGTCGACAGCACATGAGTACCAATCCCTAACAAACCTATAAACCCTCTGACAAATCGGAGCTGAGAAAATACAGGGGGCTGTCCCCAAAGAAATAATGTCATTCTGTCCAAAGGACTCCATTCGGAGAGCAAGCCGAAGGTGCAGCGAAGAATCTCTTTAAAAACGATGGGTTTTTCCGGACAGTTCTTCTGAGCATATTATCCTTGACTTTTTGCGCTTATCTGGCTATCATTAGTCATGCGTGTAATATCGGGTAAAGCAAAAGGCATGAAACTGTACGGCGGCACCGACAGTCAAATCACTCGTCCGCTGACCGACCGAGCGAAGGAAGCACTGTTCAATATTCTCGGAGATCGTGTTTTCGATTCTAACTTCCTCGACCTGTTCGCGGGAACCGGCGCAGTTGGCGTTGAAGCGCTAAGCCGAGGAGCTAAAAGCGTAACCTTCGTCGAGAATACAGCATCAGTCATTTCATTTATCAATAAGAATCTCGAGAAAACACGACTAAGCGATTGTGCCCATGTCATAAAGAGCGACGTCTTTCGCTTCATCAAAGGATACCCGGAAAAATTCGATATCATCTTCGCCGGTCCACCTCAATATAAAGGCTTGTATAAGAAAACCATCCACGCGTTGGACAATAACCCGCAATTGATAGCGCCGGACGGCTTGATCGTCCTGCAATGCGATCCCACCGAAGAAGAACCATTCGACCTCAACAATCTCACCCTGCTTGAAAGCCGCAATTACGGGAATGTACTGTTGACGTTTGTGAAAAAAAATAAAGAATAAAAACGGAAAAATAAAATGGTAGGACAGGGGCGCTTCCCCCGCCACCGTAGCCGCCCAGGAATGTTCCATAGGAATCCCTACGGGGAATTCTCAGGCTAATATGCTTCAGTCCGCTGTATAGCGGACGAAAAAAGAGCGTCCTACTTTAGTGGGACAGCGCTAAAATAGCTCGGGAATTGATTCCCGTGCGAACTAATCAGACGAAACCAGAACCACTGAAAAAGGCTGATATAAACTTATTCCGCTGATGGAAAGCGCAGCACCCTATCAGTGCTATCAACGTCTATCAGCGGCAATTAGCGGTTCAGATAAAAAGCGGGTCGGCGCCCCGAAGGGATTTCCGTTGGTCACAAGACCGACCCCTACGCTGCACTTCAACCACGGTGCCCCACAGCTCTGCTGTGGTTTACTTTTCTACTCTCCACATCCAGCAATGAAACCGCCGGATTAAAATCCGACGCCCAGCTTTTGGATCAATTGGCTGAAGCCAACGGTGTACAACTTGTCTATTTTGCTATTGCCAGTAGATTGGTAAACTGCGCTTCAGCTGCGCCTTCGCTTAGTCCGCCCTACATTTATCCTGAAAATTCCTTGAATCCGTGGGATCCGTAGTTTAGACAATAACCCACCCGCCCCGGAGCAGTTTACCAAACAACACTTCAGATCGAAACTCGCCTTTTTACTTGATATTACCGTGAGCATTATGTATATTTCTCAAAATCAGCTTTTAACAATTCAGTTTCTTCGTTAAACTGAACAAAATTTGGAGGATTACCATGGTCAAGAAATCATGGGGATTTGCAACATTAGCTGTACACGGCAGCGGGGGGCATGATCCCGCTACCGGAGCAGTTTCACCACCTATATATCAGAGTTCGACATTTGCATTCCATGACAGCCAGCATGGCGCTGATCTCTTCTCGGGCGCGGCAGAAGGATATATATATTCGCGCATTCTAAATCCGACTACTCAAGCATTGGAACAGGAAATTGCATTGCTTGAGAAAGGCGACGAAGCGGTTGTGTTCGGTTCGGGGATGGCTGCCATCACGAACACAATTATCACACTCTGCAATTCGGGGGATAACTTTGTTTCTTCGAGAACGATTTATGGGGGAACGCATGCGCTGTACTTGAAGGTGATGCCCAGGATCAACGTCGGAGTTACCGAAGTCGATGCCACCGATCTCAATAAGATCGAGGATGCGATTGACGATAAAACACGTTTCCTCTTCATAGAGACTCCCGCCAACCCGACTATAGAGATTATGGACATCAAAGCGTGCGCCGAGATCGCCCATCGCAAAGGTATCAAACTGGTTGTCGATAATACTTTCGCCACACCCTATCTGCAAAATCCTCTGAAGCTGGGAGCTGACCTTGTAATTCATTCAGCGACCAAGTACATCGGCGGACACGGCGACACGGTTGCCGGGATCGTTGTAGGACCGACGGATATTATGACCGAAATGCGGAAGGGAGTTGCTCAGGACATTGGCGCGATATTGAGTCCGTTCAATGCCTGGCTGCTGCTGCGCGGTTTGAAAACACTGCCAGTTCGCATGGACAGACATTGTAAAAATGCGATGCGTATAGCACAATTCCTCGCCTTCCACCCTAGAGTCGAAAAGGTCTGGTATCCGGGACTCCGAACCCATCCGCAACATGACCTCGCGGCGGCACAAATGAGTAACTTCGGCGGCATGATCGCATTTGATATAAAAGGCGGTCTCGAAGAGGGCAAGCGCATGATCGATGCGTTGGAATTGTGCACCATAGCCGTGTCCTTAGGAGACTGCGACACGCTGGTTGTTCATCCCGCATCTACTATTCACAGCACCTACAGCCCGGAAGACCGCGAAGCCGCTGGAATTAAAGATAATATGATCAGACTCTCGGTCGGCATCGAAGCTGTCGAGGATATCATCGAGGATCTGACACTTGGTTTAAAGAAGATGTAGAGATCTCCAACCGTCGATCGGAAGTATGAGCATAAATGCACCAGGGGCACAATACAGCATTGTGCCCTTACGTATGTCTATCGAGCGAAATTAAATTTAACGTGAGATATCAAAACGTCCAAATCAGTGAAAGAAGATCTTCACGAAAAGCTAAAATACCTGCCGATGTCCCCTGGCGTTTACCTTTTTAAAGATCGCAGAGGAAAGGTTATCTACATCGGCAAAGCAAAGGTCTTGCGCCATCGTGTCCGATCCTATTTTACGAAAGGGGATGACGGAAGGTATCAATACCAGCGCTTGGTAAATGCTATCGCCGATCTCGAAGTAATCGTCACCGATTCGGAAATAGAAGCGCTGGTGTTGGAAGCCAACCTGATAAAAAAGAACGTTCCTCGCTTCAACGTCCAGCTCCGTGATGATAAGAGCTATCCATATATCCGCGTTACGAAGGAACTCTTCCCCCGCCTGTTTCTGACCCGGAAAACCCCCAAAGACGGATCGAAATACTATGGACCTTATACTGACGTAAAAACGCTGCGCAGTTTTCTGCGGACGTTTAAAGGTCTGCTGCATATTAGACACTGCAATCGCACCATTACACAGGAGATGATCGCTGAGGAGAAATACCGTCCCTGTTTGAATTTACATATCGGGAGATGCGCCGGAGCGTGTTCCGGGTTAATATCGTCCGAACAGTACCAGCGTAATATTCAACACCTGATCAATCTGCTGCACGGGCGAGACAGTGAGTTGGTCGATGATCTGCGTGGCAGGATGGCGGAAGCAGCCAGAGCGCAGAGATTTGAAGAGGCAGCTCAGTGGCGGGATAGAATTCAGAAGGTGGAAGCGTTAAGGAAGCAATCATCCGTTGGCAGCCTTGAAGCGCCGGATAATAAAGACCGTGATGTTATCGGGTTAGCTTCGGAGGATGATGATGCCTGTGCGGCTCTCTTCCAGATCAGGAGCGGACGTATCGTAGGAAGATCGCATTTCTATCTTTCCTCCGTTTTCGAGAAGACAACCTGTGAGATTCTCGAGTCATTTATAAAGGAATATTACAACCGAACAGGATCGATCCCCGCGGAGATATTTCTTCCTGAACAGATCGAGGATATTTCTATCCTGTCTCAATGGTTGAGCGAATCAAGAGGGAAGAAAGTAAATATTCTCTTCCCGAAGATAGGCGAAAAAGCGAGATTAGTGCGGCTTGTCAGCCGCAATGCAGAACTGCTCCTCGGTGATTTGAAGCTCCAAAAAAGCAAGAAAGATTTCATACACCACGCATTAAAAGCACTCCAGCGAGACCTGAAGCTGACAAAACCTCCAAAACGAATCGAAGCGTTTGACGTATCCAACATTCAGGGGAGCGATGCAGTGGCGTCGATGGTCTGCTTCAAAGATGCCAAACCGGCGAAATCGGAATATCGCAAATTTAAGATAAGGACGGTGAAGGGTTCTGACGATTTCGCTATGATGGGAGAAGCGGTCGGTCGGCGTTATCGTCGGGTTTTAGAAGAGAAAAAACCTATCCCCGACCTGATCCTAGTCGATGGGGGCAAAGGTCAACTAAACCGGGCAGTGAAAGTTTTAAGCAATTTAGGACTGGATAAAGTTGCAGTAATCGGGCTGGCGAAAAAACTTGAGGAGGTATTTATCCCGGGCGTTAGCGACTCGCAGAACATCCCCAAGAACTCATCGGGATTGAAGCTGTTGTGCCAGGTGCGCGACGAAGCTCACCGGTTCGCTATTGAATATCACCGGACACTTAGAAGAAAACGCACTATGGGGGGCGAACTGGACGGCATACCAAGCGTGGGAGAAGTCCGCAAGAAAGCGTTGCTGCGGCGCTTCGGATCTCTGAAAAAGATAAAAAGCACTGACGTAGATTCCATTGCCAAGACACCCGGCATCAGCCGAAAACTCGCAGAGGTGATTCACGATGCGTTGAAATAAGATAATTCAATTTCCAGTAGCTATTTTTTATAATCGTGTCAAGTTCCGTTAAGTGGAACGATGCGATTTTTTTATATAACGGCAAACATGCTGATAATAGCTATTCATTATGCAGCGTACAATGGTTCCCACCTTAGCCCCAAAATCACTATAACCCTTAAATAAAGGGGCAAATCCCTTGTTAATTTCCTGTCAACAAACTAAATTTTACATTATTCGTGATTTCAGATATTGAGCACTCAATATAAATCTATAAGGGTGTATCATGTACTCTCTCAGAAGAAGAATCGCGCTTTTTGTGACTTTAGCAAGCCTTCTGGCTCTTGTTGCGGGCAGTGGTCTGACGGTACTTCACTATCATAGTAAAGTGCATAGCAAGAGCACACAAGAGCTCATCGCTGCGGCGAGAACCATGCCGATTGTCATAGAACTCATCAATAATAATCTTACTTCTTTGGGGCGAACAGTTACGACTTCTGCTGAATTCATTGAACCAGTCCAGAACCTCGACAGGAATGCACTGAATTCCTACCTTAGGCATTTTCTTACCTTAAATTATTTGGATTATGCAGAAGTAACCGATACCTCAAAAACCGTGCTTCTCAATCTGGTTGACTCACTCGCATATGGTGAAAAAAGCGCTAATCCACTCCTGCAGATTATAGATAGGAACGATTCATTCGGACAGGGCATTCTTCGTCACGGCAGTAAAGCTTATATTACTGCAACTCTGCCCATTGTTAATGATGATGTGGTATTAGGCGCTCTCACTATTGGTAAAGGATTAGATAATTATCTGGTGCAGGAGCTTGAAACAACAATAGGAACAAAATTAGCGATATGGACGGAAGTGAAAAGCCAGGCTATCGTTTCAGCCGGTCGGGACCGGCTTCCCCCAATATCAGAAATACTCACCGGGAGTGAGTTGACCAGCGTATTAGCAGGCGAAATGGTCACCAAGCAGATCAACGTTGGAGGTAAAGAGCTGCTGAGTTCATTTTACCACATACCTGAATTAGAAGGAAGGAAGCAGAGTTTTTACGCGTCCTACCGCTCCATGGAATTCCTGGATCAAGCGGGTATGCTCACTGTCCTGCATTTCATTGCGATTTTAATGATCGTTGTTCTGTCGATAGTACAGTTTATATTTTGGATTTCTAAGAAAATAACTCGCCCGATAACCAAGTTGACAGATATGACTGAAAATTTAGCAAATATGGAGTTCGGGGAGTTGATTCCTGTTGAAGGTAGTGACGAAGTAAGCACTCTGGCAAAATCATTCAATCACCTCTCTTCTACACTGAAGGAAAATAAAGAGAAGAAAGATCAATACGCAGCCGATCTGGCTAAGTTGAACGAAGAGCTTGAGTCACAGGTTGCCAAACGCACTGAACAGATCGAGTATAGCAACCTGCGCCTTAAACGAGAGATTGCTGAAAAGGATGATTTTCTACGTGCCGTATCACATGATCTGGGAACACCTCTGCGCAACATCGGTGGATTGGCAAAGACCCTGGAGAGAAAATATTCCGAAGTGATTGGACAGGATGGAGTGGATAAGATACGGCGGATCGGGAATAACGTATCACATGAACTTGAGATGATTGGACAACTGTTAGAGCTCTCCCGCTTGAAGATACGTCCCAATCGAAAGCATAAGATATGCTTAATGGAGATGCTGGGCCGCATACGTCAGGATTTCACTTATCTTTTAGAAGAGAAGAATATCCGACTTGTAGTTCTGGACGTTTTACCGACGATATACGCTGATAGAGACCGCATTCGCCAGGTTTTCTTAAATTTAATTGATAATGCAATTAAGTTCATAGGAGATCAATCAGAACCGGAGATTGCAATCGGGTGGTCTGAAAGTTCCACAGAGCACATGTTCTGGATCAGCGATAATGGCGTCGGCGTGCCGATAGAAAAAACCAATGAAATATTTGGGGTTTTCCGCCGCGTGAAGAACAGAGAATCGTATAAGATAGGCGGTACGGGAGTTGGACTGACAACCGTTAAATCTATAGTTGAATACTATAATGGAGATATCTGGGTTGAGTCTGAGCCTGGAAAAGGCAGTACTTTCTATTTCACCTTAGAACGAAATCTGGTCGATTCTAAGATTGGCGCAGAGTCGATTGACGAGACAGAAGCAGTGCGAGAATTGATGGAGTCCGGTCTTGAAGATATTATTAGTTGAAGACGATAGCGATCAGGCATTGTTAGCCACCGAGTCTTTCGAGGAATATTTAGAAGATGCCGAAATAACAGTCTGTGAAACCGGCAGTGAAATGCTGGAAATGGATCTGGCTGAATTCGACGTGATACTCTTAGATTATTCTCTTTCGGATATGACCGGTTTGGATGTGCTAAATGAACTAGAGGACCGCGAACACGGTCCGGTTATCATGGTCACTGCTGAAGAAGTCCTCGAAATTGCGGTGGAATCACTGAAAAGGGGAGCAGACGAATTTATTATCAAAACAGTCGATATTCACCAGTTGCTGCCTCATATTGTAGAACGAACCTTTCAGAACTTTCAACAGCGGAAAAACCTGGAAGATATCGAAACACGCGAACGCGAAAAGAAAGTCCAGATAGACACTTTAAAACGTATCATGATGACGCTGGCACATCATATAAATAATGGGGTGATGCCTATTATTTTTTCTGCTGAGTTATGCCAGCGATCCGAGTACAATATCGAAAAAACTATGAAACTGGTAAAGACCTGTTTAAACGAAACGGATAGAATAAACAACATCATAGATAAGCTGGAGCGGTACATCGAAGACGAAGAATTCAAATATGCCGATTATCTCGATCTCAAAGATGCCATGTTCGATATGTCTCAGCCCTTAGAACAAGAATAGATAAAATAATTTATATAAAAAGTAGAATATAGACTGCCTCTGCTCTCGCCAGGGGTTTTTTTTTGTAATTTGGCAGGAATTTGCACTTGACTTATTCGATTTAATTTATTAACTTTAAAGCATCAAATCGAAACTTGATGGAGTAGCTATGAAAGCGTTGATTCTTTTAACGATCATTATGTTCCTGCTGGTGATGCCAGCGCTGAGTCAACCGACATATAATGTTGGTGATCCAGTCGCTGATTTCACTCTGTTCAATTCAGATAACGAAGAGGTCTCCCTTTCCGATTATTCTGACCAGATAATCTGTTTAGTGTTCTGGACTTCCACGTGAGGCGCCGGCTGCATAGTTGAGAGTCAACTAGTCGAAAGTGATGTGTGGATTCCATATTATCCATACGGCGTGCAGGTTTTATCATTGGGGTACCAGGAATCAATTCAGGCGTGTCGTGAGTGGCAGGTTACGAATAGCTTAACTTATCAGATTCTCTCGGATATGGTCGGCAACATTACGCTGGATTATACCAATTTCCTTGGTATGCCTATGCATCCATGGACTGCCATTGTCAGTGTGGATCGTATATTGGAGTATTCGGATGACACATATGCCGGCGGAGAATGGCATATCGATGATCTTATCGCGGTATTTGAATCCCTGTTCGCGCCTGTAGTCGATCCTGAACCGGATTTTCTGGATTTCGATGTTTTAGCTGTGGGGACTTCCGAAGAGCTGGAATTGGTGATATATAACGATGGCACTGGACTTCTGGAGATAACTGATATCACCACCAGCCATCCTGATTTCACGGTGGACGTCAACCAGGGCGAAGTCTTTGCGATGGATGATTCGCTCGTTGTTACCGTTACATTTACGGCTTCCAGCGGCGGCAGTTACGATGAAATCCTGACGATCCATTCACCTTCGGGCAATGTCGAAGTGCCGCTCAGCGGATTGGTAGGCGTGCAGAACACGCCGGTTCTGCCAGACGACTTCCGTGTTGACTGCTACCCCAATCCCTTCAATGCAGAACTGACTGTGCAGCTTGCGTTGCAGCGTTCACAGCACGTCGGCATCTCTGTAGTCAACATACAGGGCGCAGTTCAGGAACAACTGTGGCAGAATACACTGAGTGCGGGAATCAATAGACTGACCTGGTCAGATCCGACAGCGCCGTCCGGAATATACTTCATCGAAGTGCGGGGAGATGGCTGGAGTAACATTCAAAAGATTGTGATGATCAGGTAGAAAAATATGATATAAGTAAAACAAAAGACCGGCTTACGCCGGTCTTTTGTTTTCAGCTAATGTGATCCGCCAATGATAGCGTTGGATATCTCAGCGGCTCTGTTTTGATCTCTCCACTGCCCTTTCATAAATACAATATCCACTCGTCTGTTTTGTTGTCTGCCGTCTGCTGTGCTGTTGGGAGCGATAGGATGCTGGTCGGCGTAGGCTCCGATGGATAGCTGACCTTGCGGAACGCGAGCCGTCCGTGACAGAAAATAGACCACATTCGCCGCGCGCGTCGCGGAAAGCTGCCAATTGGAGGGGTATTCCATGGTGCTGATAGGAATATTGTCAGTGTGCCCTTCAATACAGATGGGACGACCGCTCTTTTTCAGTACCGGAGCCAATTCAGTGAGCACTTTTTTCGAAGCATCGAGCAAGCGGGCTCTTCCCAGGTCGAAAAGAACAGTCTCAGTCAGATGAACGACCAGACCGCGTTCTTCGATTTCGACAGAGACCTCACCGGCTATTTCTGAAATTTCTATGAGCGCTTCTTCAACTTTGATAGTCAGGTAGGCATCAGAAGTATCGGGGTAGGAACCGCCGTCGGCATCGAGATAAGGACCTGCAGCGGTCATTTTGGGTGGAAGCCCCGGCACGAGAGCTTTGCCGCCAAATACATCTTTAAAAGCGGCTGCAACCTTGCCAAACTCCTCCAGGTCAGCCAGTCCCATCGACCACAGCACAACGAAGAGTGCAAACAGCAGCGTAATAAGATCAGCGTAGGTGATCAACCATCGCTCATCGCCGCCTTCATGTCCCCCGCCTTTCTTCTTTTTTGCCATTCCCGATTATCCCGACAAGTTTATTCTTCACCCGATTCCGTTTCAATCATCCTTTCACTCGGTGGCAGCATCAGTTCAAGATTTCTTCTGATCAGAGTAGGGCTGGTTCCGCTCTGAATGGAGATGATGCCATTGGTGACGATATCGAGTAAAAGCGATTCTTCGTTACTGATGAACTCAAGCTTATCACCCAGCGGCAGGTAAATAAGATTAGCTGTGAAGACTCCCCACAGGGTTGCAATGAATGCAGAGGAAATATGATGGACCAGAGCGACCGGGTCGCCGCCGGCGCTTGCCAGCGTCTGAACCAGTCCCATCACCGTTCCAATAATGCCCATGGTTGGCGCATATCCGCCCATTTTCTTAAAGATTCCCGCGTTGCTGTGATGCCTATCCTCGATGTAATCTTTCTCTTCTTCCATCAGTTTGGCGGCTGATTCGGCGTCCAACCCGTCTATCAAGTGCATCATACCGTTGTAGAGAAACGGGAAATCCTTGACATTCTCCACTTCACGCTCCAGAGCAAGAACACCATCTCGGCGGGCAATGGTGGCAAACTCGACCATAATATCGATGACCTTACCAAATTCCTGCGTTTTTGGAAAAATAGCGATCATTATCACTTGTGGGAGCGCGAGAACTACTTTTAAGCTATTGCCGATAAAAACCGTTGCAAATGTACCGCCTACCACTACGATTATCGCAGGCAGCATAATAAACGCGCCCGGTGATCCTCCTTCCATCATAAAGGATCCGATGCAGGCAACAAATCCAAGTAAAAGACCGCCTACTGTTCCAATGTCCATAGGTACATGCCAGAATTAAAGAAAATCGGATTGTTCACAACTTTACATGTTTCCCCACTTATTCATCGGCAAAAACTGAGGGAAACTTAAGTTAAAATCCAATAAATCGCAACCTGAGGTTTAACGATAATTTCCATGTGTTTGCTAATTCCACTTGACATCGTTATTTTTTAGAGTTACCTTATGCTCATGTCAAATGAGACACTCAACTCACTGCATAGGCTCAGATGGATTGTAGAATATTACCGGAGGAAACCATGAGGTTTCGGTTATGCCTTATAATAGCGTTTTCGATATCGATGTTTTGCGTTTCGGTTGTTTTTTCTCAAGTAGGAATCTCCCCTGAACTCATGGACACAATAACCTACGCCGAACTCGGGGAATTCGTCCCCGTTATCTTCATCATGAAAGAACAGATCGATGTTGATAATCTGTACGCAGAAGTTGCAGATTTAGCGCGCATCGAGCGAAGAGAGTACGCCCTCCGACTGTTGCAGGAAGTTGCAGCCTCGTCGCAAGTATATCTAATAGCGGACCTTGAACGGCTGGAGAAAGCGGGAAAAACAAATAGAATCAGACCGCTCTGGATCAGTAATATGATTGCAGCTCAGGTGAATACTGGCGAAATCCAACCCCTTTTACACAGACACTCTGAAATTCACCAGGTCATTTTAGAATCACCGCGCATTGGAAGTCTGAAATCCAATATCTCCTCTACGGGATCTGTTATTGATGAAATAGATGAGATGGGCTGGGGTGTGGATGATATCCACGCTCCGATGGTATGGAATCTGGGCTACCGTGGACAAAACGTATTGATAGCGGGAATCGATACCGGCGTCGATTACAACCATCCCGATCTGGCGGATCATATCTGGGTCAACCCGTTTGAGGATTTAAACGGCAATGGAATTGTCGATCCATCAGATTGGAACGACATAGACGACGACCATAATGGATATACTGACGATCTGCGGGGCTGGGATTTTGAGCATCAGTCTCCAGACGTGATGGATATTCAGGGCAACGGTACTGCCGCGGCTGGTATTATACTGGGAGATGGAACCGGTGGAGTTCAAACCGGCACAGCCCCCAGAGCAAAGTTGATGATCCTCAAGAATCTATCCGGAGGAGAGAGCGCCTACTGGGAAGCCGTTCAGTACGCGGTGGATATGGGAGCTGATATTGTAACCAGCTCGCTGGCATACCGCTGGCATTTTGTGCCTCAGCCGAATTATGCCGCCATGCGCGAGGTGATGCAGGCGGCGTTTTTAGCAGGGCTGATCTGCTCTAATTCCATTGGGAATGAGGGAGATAACCTCATTCAGGATCCAATGCCCTTTAATATCGCTGCTCCGGCAAGCTGCCCTCCGCCGTGGCTTCATCCTGATCAGACGATTATCGGCGGAATCTCTTCTGTGCTGGCAATTGGCGCTTATTACGATAACTACGAGTTAGCGCCGTATTCCGGGGTGGGACCTTCCGCCTGGAATCTGGATGATATATTAAGTCTAAGCCCCGGTTACGTCTGGCAGTCCTATTGGCTCCCAGATTATAACGACTACCCCTATAACGCCGGAATGGAGATCGGTTTAATCAAGCCGGATTTAACGGCGCCGACTGACGTCGTAACCACGCAGTGGGGCGGCGGGTATATGGGGTACTATGCAGGAACGGAAGCTGCCGCGCCGCACGCTGCCGGAGCGCTCTGCCTGATGCTCAGCGCCAATCCCTACGCTTCACCTGAAGCGTTGGCAGAAGCAGTAATGACCTCGGCGGAAGAGATGGGCGTGCCTGGCAAGAACAACCTGTGGGGCTGTGGACGTTTGAATGCTTTTACTGCAACGGCGGCTATTCTCGCACCGATATCCGGGACGTTAACAGGCTTTGTAACCGACTCCGCGACAAGCTTGGCGATTCCTGAAACCGTTATTTCGATTCCTGCGCAGAATACTTTTACGCAGACCGATTCATCCGGCAGCTACCTCTACCCCGGCATCACGGAAGGAGAACGTGATGTCCGTTTTACGGCGGCTGGATATGATACGCTCTGGGTTTGCGACTTAGCTTTTACAATTGGCGAGGTCGAGACACTGGATGTCGCGCTGACTGCGTCAGTAGGTATCGCGGACCCACACGACCCGCTGGATATACCGCACGAATTTGCTGTGGGGAGGTGTTATCCCAATCCGTTTAACGCTGAAACAGTGATTCCGCTGGAACTGCCGCAGAGATCGCGAGTTATCGTGGATATTTTCGATGTTTCAGGTCGCAAGGTTTGGACGATCTCCACTGGAGTCCAAAACGCAGGTTATCCGAGAATTAATTACAATGCTTCACGGCTTTCGTCCGGCGTTTACTTCTACCGCATCACCGCGCGTGGTTTGGAGCGCGGTGATACCTATCAGAGTGTTGGAAAGATGCTATTACTCAAATAGTATAATCGCGTAGGAATCGGTCTTGTGACCAACGGAAACCCCTTCGGGGCGCCGACCCGACGGGAGCTCGCCCCCGCCTTTTATGTCATTCCGCACTTGATCCGGAATCCAGTGTTTTAGCCCCGTTCACGGGGCTTGTTTAGTCGTAGACCGGTTCTTTGGCGGCCGGGCTCTTCAGGTGTGTATCTGTTTCGCCTCAGCACAGAGCAGGCAGAGGCGGTGCAGAGGGTGGTTATCTTACGATAGGTTCTGGGGGCTGGGAGCTAGGGACTGGTCCGCAGGGATGACACATTCAAAAAGGGGCGGACACTCGGTCCGCCCCTGCTTTTTCTGCTCTCAGTTTTAAGTCTCAGCTTACTTCATCAGAATCATCTTCTCGGAGATGGTTCTGCCGTTTGAGGTCAACTGATAGACATAGACTCCAGATGTCAAGTCGGATGCATCGAAGATCACTTCGTGCGCGCCGGCTTCGCGGAAACCGTTCACCAGCATTGCCACTTCGCGACCGGATACGTCATAGACGGACAGCTTGACCATATCTCTGCTGTCCATCGCGTACTTGATGGTCGTGGTCGGGTTGAACGGGTTGGGATAAGCGCCCAGCAATCCGAAATCAGTCACTAAAGCATCGCTGCCTTTGATGATCTTATCGAATGGATTGGGCATGTTATCCAGAGCAAACGGCACGAAATCTTCGCGGGAATCTGTGCCCAGCTTGGTGAAGGGGAAGCTGTCAGAATCCCATACGTCGCCAGGATAAGTCCCGACTTTACCCCAGAAGGTGTAACTGCCGGCAGCATAGGCGGACGGGATCGGATAGTACATGTTCGGGCGGTTGATCGTCCAGCCAGGCAGATAATTGGTAAAGGATCTCATGACCAGCAGGCTTCCAGGTCCACCCTGGTAAGAGCTTTCCAGCCAGGCATCAAAGTTCTGGGATGCGCCGCTGGCGTTGTTGACATAGACATCGTAATAGAGCAGACCGCCAGTTGACGGCACCGGCGAACCTGATACATAAGTCAGATCCATGGTGACGTTGGGCGTAGTCCCGCCTGTGATGTTTATGTCTGTCATATAACGGTAGTAGTTCGCCTTGGTGACGGTCACGCGCATCATGCCGGTCGAGGGCAGCCCGCTTATGGGGATGGACACTGATGAACCGGTTCCTTCAGCAGCGCCGAGATAGTCGCCGTTAGCGCTGAGACCGATCAATGAACCGTCAGTTGCTGTTACCGTGAAACTGCCTGATCCAGCGCTGATCGAAGATGCGTGGCTGACCGTTAAGTTCTGCGGAACTTCCGAGTACATGGTCATGAACGCATCACCGTGATGATGGAACAAGTAGTAGGTTTCATCTTTATTCGAGCTGTTATAAGGCCATGACGAAGCCTGCAGATAATATTTACCAGCGGCATTAGCAAAGCCGGGTCTGAGGTTTTCTTCGCCGGGTAGATCCGAGCCATAACCTGGATCGAATCCGGGCCACATATTATCCCATACGCCCCAGACAAATGTGTCATTGACGAAAGAATACGACACTGCTGACGCTGCCATTACACCCAGAGCGCCGTTATTATCACGGTGGAACGCTTCAGCTAAACTCTGCTGATTAGAATCGAACTCGCCAGTGCTGCAGTTAATCGAGAAGATATAAGGGTACTGGGTGTTGTTCAACCCGCTTATATTGCCGACACTGTAACTCGGTTCACCCCATCCGGTGGTGTAACCGTGATCGCGATGCATCACCATGAATGCGCCGCTGTTGATGGCAGCGTTTACACCTGCTGCATTTCCGCTCCAGTCTGTCAGATAAGACGGCGTTGAGGGAATGTAACCCAAGCCGCTGGGACCAAAGTAGTTGACTATCATCCAGGTGTTTTGATTACTGGACCACGAAGCGCCGGGATAGCCGGAATAAATGGCGTATTCACGTTCCGGGCTTTTACCCAGTTCGTTCGCCAGGAATCCCTGAATCACTTCAGTACAAAGGATAAACCAGCGTTCGGTCTGCCAGCCGCCAGCCATCAGCGGTTCGTTGTAGAAGTTCGTGCTGGTATACGGATTACGCTCGTAGGTAAGCATCTTGTTGATCATGGTCTGTAGATCGGTATTATCCTGCGCTGTGATACGAGCCAGAGCGACGTCCGGCATCTGGTTGTTGTTGACGTCGGCATAGAAGTTATCCGACACACAGCTATAACCGAAACCGTAGCTGTAGTGGTTCGCCGTTATGCCGTATAAATCGCCTGAACTGTTATAGTCAGACAGGAGAAGCACGGCTACCGGTGGAATACTCCAGGTGTTATAGGCGTTGTTGATGTAATTATCAATGTTACTGTAGGTATTACCACCCAGTTCTGACAACGTGGTTACTCCGGTGATAATTCCCTGTGCGTTACGCCATTTCTTCAGCGTATCCGCCCAGGCGATGAAGTTTGCGTCGTCCGGAACGATGATGATGTATTCGACATTGTCTTCATCGGTGGCGGGTCTTTCAGGATGCAGATTCACTTCGGGCAGCGATTCATAGTTCATCAGGTTCTGTTTCAGAATCGGTTCCCACCAGCGGCTGCGAAGGCGGTCTTCACCGAAATGTCCGTTACCGCCGATGAAACTCACTCTGACGTGAACGTCTTTATAGACCGTCAGATCACCAGTCATCGGATTATACTGGAACGGGGTGATACCCACGATGACGACGTCAACACCACGCATCTGAGTCAATTCGCTCATCATGACCGGTTCTGCGGGGTAGTTAGCGTTGACATTATAAATTGAGAGGTCTTTCTCGTACTTTAACGGCGAATCATCGGTCTCAATGGGAATCTCGAATGCCGGAGCGATGTTCATATTGGGAATCACTTCAGTGCGGAAATCAATGATCTCCAGCACAGCTTGTGCTCCCTGCGGCAGTGCTATATAACGTCCTGTACCCGGCAGGTCGGGCGCGCCCGCGTTGTTCGGCAGAATAACGCCGGGGATGTTGACGTTGTGCATCATTTCACCGTCGATCTCGATCTCACTCAATTCCATTACAGGGACTGAAAAGATGAGTTCGACGCTGGAAGCATCCTGGCTTATCAGGTTAAAGCCCGCTTCGCTCCAAGCACCATCGAAGGTGATAACTTCCGCGCTGGCAGTCATGGGCAGCATCAGTGCGATGCAAACCATAAATGCCGCCGCTGCGGACAAGTTTCTCTTCAGAGGATAAAAACTCTTTGTGGTTACGTTCATGTTGCCTTCCTCAAGTTGATTGTTATTATGTAGAACTAATGTTATGCGCAATTAATTTACACTGTGTCGTATTAAATTAATTACTTTGTCTGATTATATTAATATACTAAAAAATATTAACCGGATCAAGTTAAAAAAAATATCACCGCTAAAAGTTGTCGCGTATCACAATGGTTCTGTTATCTTTTATGGAGAAATTGGTAGACTTAGTGTGCGCTACTGATGAAAACACGAAAGGGCGCACCACCGTGCGCCCCTACATGTAAAACCAATAATGTTTACTTCGTCAGCAGTAACTTCTGTACTGAATGATATTCTCCAGCCTGAATCTGCGCGAAATATACACCGGAAGGCAGAGAACTCGCATCCCAGGATAGGGTGTGTGTGCCTGCTAACCGCTGACCGTCTGCTAAGGTGGCTACTTCTCTACCGGTAACATTGTAAATTTTAAGACTTACAAATGCATTTTCCGGCAGGTCATAGGTTAGACTCGTTGATGGATTGAACGGATTAGGATTAGCTGTGAGTTGCAAGTATTGTGGAGTTATATCATTTATATCTGTAATCTGATCTGCGGACGGACGATAATATCCGTGTGAGCCTACAGGGTCAGAAAAATCCGATTCCTGCCATTTTGTATCCAGTGCAGTCACACGGTAATATGCAGTTTCTGGACCGCCTGGTCTGGGAGCAAATTCATCATCTGTGAACTCATTATCTTCAGTCTCACCAATCAGGGGCCAATAGACGGGATCTGGTAATACCCCCTGGTCTGTGGCAATGTATCGATACACCTTATAGTAATCGAGGTCATATTCCAAGTTTTGATCTCAGGATAAATGGCACTGGTTATTGACATTTTCGAGCGCAAGGTTTTGTGATGCATAAGGAGGGATGTCCAATACGATTGTTCTACCTATTACACCGTCATCTGAATATTGAGGAGTTTCCCACTGTTTTGAATTCTCTTGGTTATGCCAATCATAGATTTCCCACATATCAGTAAATCCATCAAGATTGTCGTCTGGTTCTCAGAGTAAATTGAAGTAACCGACTGTTTCGTACTTGGCAGCGTTTATAACGTGGTAATTGAATTCACCATGCGTGTAGTAATCATTTTCGGGCTCATAATAATTTTCCACCTCCTTTCTTATTTAATTAAAACAGCTTTTACCGTCTGTCTGACGGCGTTTGATTCCATACGGACAAAGTAAATCCCGGAACAGCAATCTTCTGCGTTCCACTCAATGGTATTCTCACCAGGTTTAACATTTTCTTGGTAAAGTTCATGGACGATACGACCAGAAATATCGTAAATAGACAGATGAATATCTGATTTCTGAGATAGTTCAAATTGAATAATCGTTGTGGCGTTGAAAGGATTGGGATAGTTGGGGTAAAGCTTAAACTCCTGTGGTGTTGGATTGAAAGGCGCTTCCCATATCCCTGTAGGCAATTGTTCCCAATCTATCAATATTTTATTATCATCATCAACGAGGAGGATGCTCATCTTTCCATCCCCGTCCATGTCGGCAATATGAGGCACACGGTAATCTGAATTGTAGAGGTAATCTGTTACCCAGGCGAAATTAAATCCATCGTTTTCCCAGCGCCACAAGGCTAACATCGAAGTCGTAGTCGGAGCAACAGTAGGAGTATAGGAAGACACGATGGCGGGAGCGCCATTTATATAACCGAAATTGCTGAAATCGAGTCCACATGGAGAGTTGACAGTATCGACCCAGGTAACGTAGCCGCTTAATAATCCGGTACCTTCCCAGACAAAGGCGGCTCCGTGAAGGTACGTGAGTCCTCCTGCGTACAGATCTAAGTCGCCGTCATTATCAAAATCTTCGATAATCGGAGTCACACAGCGGATGGCTTGACCGGTTTCCAACCAGTAGAGTTCAAAGAGAGCTGAACTGCCGGGAACATACCGATAAAAGGGTAAATCAACAATATACCAGGAATACATCAAATAAGGATTTCCCTGCATAATGTCAGCCGCGCCATCATTATCGAAATCTCCCACTGCTATTCGCACTGTCGACCAGTCCTGATAGAATCCTGTTAGAATATCGAAATTCATCATGTAGTCAACCGTATCTTTTTCTTCAAATTCACACACATAGTAGGCGCAGGGCGGCGTCATATCTGAATTCTCCATCACAGTCGTAACTTCCCAAACGCTATCCTGATCGAAATCGGTTATTTCGACGTCTCTGACCCCTCGTGGGAAGATGAAATTGGAACGATACTCTGTGTATTCACCGGGCGCCGAGAATTCCCAGAAATAGCAGCCATCATAGGTGAACATCAGCTCGTTTAACCCGTTTTGATCGATATCAGTAATCAGGAAGAAAGTTGCATTTGCATGTGATCCGATGATGGGATCAAAAAAAGCTTCTTCCATGAAGAGTTCGTAAGAATTATCACCGCAGTTTTTATATATTACTATATAAGCTGTATCAGCATAATCGTCCTCTTTCCAAACGGAGATAAATTCCATTATGCCATCACCATCCACGTCTCCAACGATGCATTCGTCAACTTCCTCGGGGTAAGATTCACTTTCCCAAACGATCTCAAAATCGACTTCATCTATTAGTCGGGGTGGGCACTCAGGTTTGCTGCCACCTGTTTCACCGTTCAGGTTCAGGCGACCGCGGTAATGGTGGAAAGTTTTCTCGGAGTTATCCTGGAAAGTCACCACCAAATCATCAATGCCATCCCAGATATCGTCATCATGTCTCAGGGATTTGATCGGCTGCTGGAAAGTGCGGGATTGCTGAGGCTCAGCCGTGTAACCATTTACTGAGGCGATGAATATCTCCAGCTTATTACCGTTAAAACGCGCAATGTCCGGGTAATCATCGCTGTCGTAGTTGCCAACCTGTATATTTGGCGGTGTATTGCAGTAATCTACCATCCCGTGCTCCATCAGGGATAAACCGAAATCGAGAGGGGTTAGGTAGGTTTCAGCGTGGGCAAAGGAGCAGAAAGTAACGGTTAAAATGATAACGTATAAACATTTCATGGTCGCTCCGTTTTCATAATGTGTTTTCAATTTACGAAAGGAATTAATTAAAGTCAAGTGCAATTAAATGCATTTTTCATAATTAATATACGTTTATGTCTATAGAAAGTTTCGGTTTATGGAATGAGGGGCGAAGATTGGTAATGTCATCACTGAAATCGACACTGGTGAAGTAGAGTCTAGAGTCTGGGGATTAGGGGATGGTATGTTTTCTGCAGAAATTAGGAGTGGACTAAGCGAAATACAACGAAGCGTGCCGAAGGCACTCCTTCGGGGCAGTCCACCAGATTCCTAAAACAAATCCCCCCTTACTCCCCGCCAGAGGCGGACAAGCCCCCTTGAAAAGAAAGGGGCAATAAAATTGACTAATAAAAAAAGGCGATCACGAAGATCGCCTAATGATATTGTAGGGGCGAGGCACGCCTCGCCCCTACTGGATTCTCCGAAGGAGTCTCCGTGGGAGTCCTATGGACCTTCGGACCTGCCTTCGCAGGAATGACATTATTGGAGATCTATTTCAGCAGAAGCATCTTGCGCGTTTCAACTTTGCTGCCAGCTTCCAGCTTGTACAGGTAAATACCCGATGCCAGATTGGAACCATCAAAGGCAACGCTGTGTGCGCCGGTTCCGTAAGTACCGGAAGTAACGTTGGCAACCTCTTCGCCCAGCAGGTTGAAGACCTTCAGTGAAACGTCACTGACTTCATCAAGCGAGAAGTTGATGGTCGTTACCGGGTTGAAGGGGTTAGGGTAGTTCTGGCTCAGAGCGAAGCCCTGCGGCTGCGTATTCTGGTTAACGCCAGGCATCCCCGGCTGTGGGTACGCATGAGCTACGTGCAGCGGCACGTCCTGCACAACCGTCGGTGAAGCAGGGATGAGGTCCACGGCGACACTGTGATACTTGATTTCATTGAAAGTCCAGGTGCCTTCAGTCTGAACCACGACACCGGCATCACGGTCTAAGACGTACATAATATGGCAGGTGCCATCGACCAGTTTAGCCATGGTGGGAGAAAGCTCTGACAGGCAGTTGCCGGCAGTAGCGTTTTCGGGTGTGATCGTTTCTGTGATGTTGATGCCCACTGACCAGTTCTGACCACCGTCTATCGACTTGGACATATAGACTTCACCTGAGGGCATTCCCGCCATGCTGATAGCTGTGGTATCGCAGTCATAGACCTGGTACATACAGTACAGGTCGCCGGTGGCTGGATCCTGTCCGATAGAAGGACGCTGTGCCTTGACCTGCCAGGCGCCGCAGTCGATGTAGTTCCAATCCCAGTCGTCAAAGGCGTTGTGGACCATCTGGAATTCACCGGGGAACTGTTCTGACCAGTGCCAGACAATGGAAGCGTGCCAGTAGCGGGTGCCTTCGAGTTCGAAGTATGAAGGAGTCGTGAAAACGATGTGGCAGTAATCATCCTGATCGATGAAGATGTTCAGGTCAGTGTAGGCACGAAGCGTATCCATGTTCGCCATAAGGGTGTCTGGCAGCCATGAAGGATCGGGATCAATGAATTGAGTCAGGTTGAAATAGTTCTCGAAATGGAAATCCTGTCCGTCATCATCAATCATTACATAGATGTCATTGTTCCACTGTGACGTATCGGGACCACCGAAGTCCTTGCTCCAGCACCATGCGAAAGCGACACGATCCGAAACGTCGGAGGTGGCAAGATCGCCGGCAATGGTCATGGTCCAGCTCATCTCAGTCCAGGTATCGGGATCATCGGGGAATGTTACTTCATAGGTCAGAGGATCATACGACCCAACCGTGTAATAATGACGCTGAGGATCACCTGCCGTTTGACTTAATGGATTTTCAGTCGATACCACATGCATCGTCTGGTTGCGGTCGAACATGATGCGGGGCCAGATTATTTCCTGTTCCGCACCACCAATATACAGCCAGTCTGGTTCATAGACTAAGAAAGCTCCGGCGTGCGGGAAGAAGTCGGTGCCGACCGCTGTATGCGCGTTCATTGAACTGCCTGTCACCTGATGGAAACAGGGGAAAGCGATTCCGCCATAATCGACGTCCAGTGTGGTATAGCCGCCGCGCTGTGCGGATTCAACGCCGTAACCAGCCATATACCATCCCTGAGTACCGGATGGATCGATGGTGTTGTAATAGACATGACGGTCGGAAGCGCCGGAATTGGTGCCGTTCATCCATACGAAATGGAGATAGCCGTCGTCGCTCTTTTCAACCATACGTCCAACGGTGCCGTTGTGCTGCATATCATACCAGGAGGTACCAATGGTCAGGGTATCACCGATGATATCGACGCCGTCCGTCGGCATCAGGTTATAAGGTGGATAGATAACGGGAGCATCGACCGTTTCGCTGCCGGTCATGATCGCGTGGTTCTCAAGGTTTGTTACTGCCGGGTTCCCCAGATTATGTGATGTCGCCAACGCAAGACAGGGAATCAAAATCAGCAGGAATGCTAAGTAACTTTTTCGCACGTTTGTCCTCCAGTTTTTCTTATTTTTTGAGTCACTTGGTTTAGTTTGCCAATAATATAATTATTTAATCTTTAAAATGCAAGCGCAAAAAATTGCATTACAGATGCACATGTTGATTTTACTACAAGGTAGATTATTGGCAGACTGCTCCGAACGGGTAAAAAAAGGGCGACCCGCGAGCCGCCCCTTTTTTTTTGATTTAGTCAATGCTTTACTTCATCAGCAGCAACTTCTGCACTGAATGATGATCCCCAGCCTGAATCTGCGCGAAATAAACGCCGTATGTCGAGCAGAATATTATTGCGTCATTCCCGAAGGTATGATAAATAGCTTATATCTTGTTGCGTGTTATTTTGTCGGTTCTT
>JALGVT010000074.1 GCA_025774555.1 candidate division LCP-89 bacterium | reverse complement strand
TGCCGAAGGCGTCAGGTCATGCCTTCGGTAGCTTCCGTTTATGGATATTAATTAATTATCCTTACATTTGCCTCGTTACCCCAGAATCAATTCTGGGGCTTGAACCTGTCAAGATCACTGAAGTTATCAGCCTGTTATTAATCCGTCAGCTGACGGATTTCGTATAGTTTCAGCCTTTGACTTCAGTCAGGAGTGATAAGTGTCAACTTAATTAGTTATATGCCATCAACGGAAGGTGTGGCCCGATGCTCTCTAATCGAGCTGAAACCGGCAGCTATGGTTTTTCAAAGTAGGTGCATACGCCCCTGGGGAAATATGAGGTGTAGAAAGGTCGAACTATTTTCTTCAACATCCCACTAAGACCACTTATGTTGACGTTATATTTCAATTGCACGGGAATAGGCATTTTGATGATGCGCAGTCCTGTCGCATCAGCCATACGTGCCATAGAATATCCGCTATAACAGTTGATATGCTCCAACGGGCTGATAGGATTGACAACCCTGTTCGGCTCTGCCGGGAAGGTCCAATTGCCCTTCTTTATATTCCTTCTTATCTTACTTCCGTCTGGAACGTTAATCCTCAACAAGCCATGCGGTTTCAATGCTTTCTGTAAAATATTCAGGATTTCCAACGGATTGGGGAGATGTTCAAAGACCTGTTCACTGTTAATAAAATCGAAATGTTCGTCGGGCAGCTTTTCCAGAGGTATCACTTCAAGACCTTGCGACTCAGCAAACTCAATCCGTTCTGCCGATATTTCCGATCCTGAACAATTACATCCGAAGGCTCGCGCCATATTAGCCCACTGGCACCATCCCATACCGAAATCAAGCAGATGCAGTTGATGTGGAGGCAGGTTAAAATATCCGATTATCTGGATGATCTCCCCCGCTTTTTTCCCCAGGTAATCAAGATTATTCTTCTGTTGATGCCTCTGAAATGCAGCATCCGGATCAATCCACTCATCGTACAACTTGTCAGATAGAAAATCGTTGGGAATCCATTTTTGGAAGAGAGCGCCGCAGGTAGAACAGTTACATAGATGATAATCTGCATCTTTCAGATAGTCGTACTCGATTTTCCCCTGTGATTGGTAAAACGAGTCCAGGTAATCGCGCACCGGTGATTCTATATATCTGCAGGAATAGACATCTTCAATGGCGCTGGAGTTGCAGGCAGGGCATTCTTTGCGTTCGACGAAAAATGAAGCCATAAACGAACGATCCAGTTATTTAAAAAGGGAATGGATCTATTAATAAATAGACACTCCCGGTAGTAACAGCTACAAATATAAGCTGAAATACATTGATTATCAAGATATTATTCACCTTAATTGATTATTCCCGTTGCGTTAAGTCCTGGTTGATGGCACATCGGTGTGACCGGGCGCTTTCTCTTTCCCGCCCCCTGCTGAAGCAATAGGTTACATGCGATACAATCCCCGACAAGTCGGGGCTATTTTGAGCCCTGTTTATAGGGCTTGTACCTGATGTAGCCCATGTCATTTATGGCTGGGCGAGTATAGCGGGGGTGCTTCCCCGCCGGGTCGACACAAGATCGACCCCTACGCGTTATCGAATCATCTTTACCATCTGCACTGTCTCTATCTCCAGGAAGTAACCCGGCGGTGGCACGCTTCTGGTCTCGATTTATCGGGAACGAAGCATGTTCCCTTTCCCCACTCTTATTCTGCGCAACTTGTGCGCCTCAGGCGCATCCTAAAATCCGCGTGAATCTGCGATTCTGATAAGACCCCCTACCCCAAACCACGACACGCCTGTCATCCTCCCCAGAACCGATTTTGCACAAACCACTTTGATTTTCCACTTAGATTTCCTATATTATTGGTTCATGAAAAATGAGAACCAAAACTGCTGTATTTATCCATCTGGGAACAGTTATGTTAACAACTGAAACAACACCAACGAAAGCTGAAATACTACTTGGAAACGTCGCTATCGCCCGAGGGCTGGTAGAAGCCGGCTGCCATGTTGCCGCATCCTACCCCGGCACACCTTCCTCGGAAATCCTGCCCGGCGTGGTGCGCTTCAACAAGGAAGAAAACCTGTCAATATACACGGAATGGTCCACCAATGAAAAGGTAGCGTTTGAGACAGCTCTCGCCGCGTCCTGGTGCGGCAAACGCGCCGCCGTCGCCATGAAGATGGTGGGACTGAACGTCGCTGCAGATCCCTTGATGTCCGCGGCTTATACAGGCGTTGTGGGCGGCTTATTAATCATAGTGGCTGACGATCCCGGTCCTCATTCATCTCAGACCGAACAGGATACCCGCATGTTTGCGCATTTCGCCAAAGTGCCATGCCTCGATCCGGCAGACCCGGAAGAGGCTCGCAGAATGGTGAAGATCGGTTTCGAACTGTCCGAAGAATTTCGCATTCCGGTTATCCTCCGCCCGGCGATTCGCGTCTGTCATGCGAAGCAGCCGATCGAATTTCTACCGATAGAGAAGCATGATCGACCCGCCAACTTCGAGAAGGAGACGTCACGCTGGGCTGCTACTCCGAAATTCCGGCTGATCCTGCACCATGAGCTTAATGATAAACTGGAGAGAATCAGGGAGAAATTCGAGAAATATAAGGATCTAAATCCTACCTTCAACGATGGCGCCGAAAGTGATCTTGGCATAGTTGCTTCTGGAGTCCCTTGCGCCAACGCGCTGGATATCCTTGAAAACTGGGGGATACGCATCCCGGTTTTGAAGATCGACACGCCTTTTCCTCTGCCGGAGAAAAAGGTCTCTGATTTCATCGGTCGCTTCAAGAAAGTACTCATCCTGGAAGAGACCGATTACACTATCGAGATGCAGATTACTGATAAATCACGAATTACCGGCAGGATGGATGGATTCGTGCCCAGCGCCGGTGAATTAGTTCCAGAAGTTATAGAATCGCTCCTGGCGAAGTTTCTGAAGAAGCCAACCAAACAAGACAAGGAACTAAATGCCGCGTTGGACGAAGTGGGCATTCCCGTTCGCCGCCCGACGCTGTGTTCGGGCTGTCCTCATCGAGCTTCATTCTATGCCATCAAACGCGCCTTCCCTAAAGCCATCTTCCCTTCAGACATCGGATGTTATACTTTAGGCACCAATCTTGGCGCAGTCGATACCTGCGTCGATATGGGGGGAGCGATCACCATGGCACACGGGCTGGCGGTGGCTCATGCGCAGGATAACATCAAGCAGCCGGTGATCGCCACTATCGGCGATTCCACGTTTTACCATGCAGGCACCGCGCCGCTTCTCAACTCGGTCTATAACGATGCCCGCTATGTTTTGCTCATCCTCGACAATGAAATAACTGCCATGACCGGCTTCCAACCGACGCCGGGAATCGGCATTCTGGCTGACGGCAGTATGGGAAGAAAGATTCCGCTTGAGGACGTAATTCGCGGCTGCGGTGTAGAGTATCTTAAGATCATCAATCCTTATGAAGTGAAGGATATGATCAAGGAAGTCAAATCTGCAGTCAAGTACACGCGGCAGGAAGATGGTGGTGTAGCGGTGATAATCGCGCGTTTCCCCTGCGTTTTGCGCAATCCGGAAGTCGTTCGATCCAATCCGGTGCGTGTTGAGATCACCGATGACTGCAACGGCTGCATGTTGTGTGTCGACCGGTTTGAATGTCCGTCTCTGATACGCGACGATGAAGCTAAGTTAGTGCATATAGATAGAAAGACCTGCATCGACTGCGGAGTTTGCATGGTTTCCTGTTATCGCGGCGCGATTGTGCCGGAACCGAAAGGTTAATGCGGAAGAAATTTACATAGAAACCACAGTAGTTGCTATTAGCCTTATATGAGGCGGTATTTTAATTGACTTGACTTGTTCAAGCAATTAAATTGTATCCCGTCTCATTTTGTTTTTAACAGAGGATCCATACTGCGATGAACACCGAAAATCCAGAACAAACATCGAATAAGCCCTATCAAGGACTAAAGGTATTAGCCGCTGATGATGATACTGTTATCTTAGAATTTCTCAGGAAGATTTGCGAAATACTGGGATTTCAAGTGTTTACCGCTCGAGATGGACAGACAGCCTGGGAGATTTACCAATCAGAGAAACCCGACCTCGTTTTTTCCGACATATACATGCCCAGGATGAATGGGATATTTCTGTTGAAGAGAATCAAGGAGCACAATCTAGATTGTCTGGTGGTTCTTATTACCGGATTTTCACACTATAAGCAGCTTGTTGATAAAGGCGACATTGTGCCGGACGGTTTTTTAACGAAGCCATTCGATATAAAAACAATGGTCACCACAATCCAAAACCTTCTCAAAGAACGGTTGGTTACATAGATTAACTGTACAATCCGGTAAAACAGAATAACCGGATCAGTGATATTATACATAGATAGCCATTCTTCTATTGATGGTTCATTATTGTTTTTTATGATGTTGAGGCTAATTATTTTTTAAGAATATAAAACCTGACGTCTTAATTACGAAACCTTTAATCTTGAGAAAGGCTTACATGTACTTATGAAACTCGCTAAGGAAGCGGGGATCATGTCACAACAGTTACAACAGAGCTATGATCATTACCTAAGAACTCAATTGCTGAATTGTAATGACATTATTATAGGATATGGGGGAAATTATAACATGGATTCGTTGGAATTAGACAATCAAGAAACGAAGAAAGTAAAGCTGTTAATTGCGGATGATGAGGATATTATCTGCAACCGGCTGAAGGAGCTGGGTGAAAAGCTGGGATTCAGCGTACATGTGGCGAAGAATGGTGTGGAAGGCTGGGATTTATTCAGGGAAGTGCATCCTGATATAGCCGTGCTGGATATCTATATGCCGCGCATGAACGGGCTGCTGCTAATGCATAAGATCAAGACATCTAAGCATAAGTGCCCGGTGATCCTCATAACAGGTTTTCTGCACTACGAACAATTAATTCAGAAGGATCGCATCAAACCTGATGGATTTATCATCAAGCCGTTCCACCTTGAGAAAATTGCCAACCTCCTGCTTGAGGTTGTGGAAAATAAAGATGCGGCTCTCGCCTGAATAAGATACGTTTGACATCCCATTTGAACCCGGATTACTCAACTCCGGCATATAATATTTTCTGGAACGCAGTGGCGCGTTCTTCGTTCCCATTTGGATTTTATCGTGAACAGAAAACGCCGGGTGACTCCCGGCATTTTCTTGTTCTTCTAACTCTTTTACTTCAAAAGCGCTTCCACCAGTTTCTCGCCCAGAATTTTCTCTTCGCCTTTAAAAACAGTTCGCAAGTCCAGGAGAACAGCATCTTTCTCTATCCTGCTGAAAATTGGCGGCGATGATTTGCGGAGTCGTTCACCGATGCAATCAGGCGTATATTTAGCCGGCGCTACTTTTAGAACGTAAGTCTTGAGTCCCTTCCCCGGCAGGCTGCCTGATCCCATTTCGGTCTCACCGGGAATTACTGAAAGCTCAGCTTTATCGCCCACCAGAGGCAGAATTTTCCGTCTCAATGTCTGGGTGCGTCTGCGGATCGCTGCGGGATCTTCGGTGATCATCTTAAGCACCGGGTGAGTTTCCCTTAGTTTATCAGGTTCAAGGAACAGCTTGAGCGTTGCTTCGTGAGCGGCATAAGCCATTTTATCCAGACGCAGCGCGCGCGTCAACGGATTTTTCTTGACCCGCTCGATGATATCCCGCCTGCCGATAAGGTATCCTCCCTGCGGTCCGCCCAGCATCTTATCCCCGGAAAAGCATATCACATCCATGCCGTCGCGCATGGATTCCTGTATGGTCGGTTCTTTGGGAAGACCGAATTGTGAAAGATCGACTAACGCTCCCGATCCGAGGTCGTCAATGACGGGCAGGTTATACTTCCTGCCTAATGCCGCCAGTTCCGGGAGCGGCACTTCTCCGGTGAAACCGATAATGCGGTAGTTGGACGTATGCACGCGGAGGATAGCCGCGGTATCTTCCGTGATGGCGTTTTCATAGTCGCGCAAGTGAGTGCGGTTGGTGGTGCCGACCTCGACCAGCTTGCAGCCGGAACGCTCCATAACTTCGGGGATGCGGAATGCTCCGCCGATTTCGATCAGTTGACCGCGGCTGACGACGACCTCCTTGCCCTGACCCAGAGTGTTCAGGATCAACATGGTTCCGGCGGCGTTGTTGTTGACCACAATGCCCGCTTCAGCTCCGGTGATATGCGCCAGCAGGCGTTCCGTGTGCAGGTGGCGGTCGCCGCGCTTGCCGGTCTCCTCGTTCATGGCGACGGTGCAGTATCCGCCCAGAGCCAGATGCACTGCCTCCCTCGCGGCTGGCGCGAGAGGCGCTCTGCCGAGCGCAGTATGCAGGATCACCCCGGCGGCATTGATGACAGGTTTGACGGAAGGTCCCACGGCTCGCCTGGCGACGTCCAAAGCCCTGCTGGCAATATCCTCTTCCCTGATCTCCATCCCTGCTAATTCCTCTTCGGAAGCGCCCAGGATGAAACTTCGCAGACTGTCCAGCTCTCTGCGCACGATGTCATTGATGTACAGGGTGGGGTGCGTGTCCCGCAGGAGTTTTATTTCCGGGTGGTTCATCAGCACGGGCATACCGGGCATCTGCTTCAGCATTTCGTTTCGCAATGAATTTTCTTCTGGCATGAATCGACCTATCTTATTATTCCGCAATACAGGTGCAGAACAATATACGACTTTTAACTGTGATTGTCAAGCGAGGAAAGCATAAAGGCGAAATTATAGAGGATGAAGGATTGGTTGGGAGTCAGGATTCGGGATTCAGGGTTCAGCGAAGAGGATATTGCCACGCAGGGACTCCCAGGGAGGTTGTAGGTCGGATTCCACACACACAAAATGGCTCCTTTGGAGGAATCCGACGCCTTGTGAGGGCGCACCGCCGTGCGCCCTTAATATTTGAATCACAGATTCACACAGATTAAATGATTGCACAGATTACTTTATCAGCGTCATCTTCCCGGATGCTCGGTAATCTCCGATTATTTTACACTCCGAAGGGGCGACAGATTTGACGGTGGCGACGTTTAATTTTGCATCCCGGCAAGCAGGAATACGTCAATTTTTGGCACCGTCTGTGCTGGGAATTTTAATTTATGACATGTTTGTCGTATTTTACAGTTATATGGTTGTTATTACAGGGCATAGGATGGCGGTCTTTTTTGTTATGGGTGACGAATATGGCGGTTTTCAAGAAATTCATTTGGGGGTTTGAGATTAGGGACTGGGGAATAGTAAAATGGATCACAGATGCTATTGCCACGGGATTAAAATCCCATGCGCTAATTGGCTGAAGCCAATGGCGTGGAATAAATGGTAATGTATATAATATACAACATTATTGGGTGGATGACAAGGATTATGTTGGGTTATTGTTGTGTATGTTGAACGGTAGATTCGCTCCTAAAACAGATTGCCCCTTAGTCCCCGCCAGAGGCGGGCGAGCCCCCTTTATAAAAAAGGGGGGGCAAAAAAAGGCGCACCGCCGTGCGCCCTTAAGTTGGCAGACAGGAATGTCTGCCCCACCATTTCAGTGATTATTTTATCAGCGCCATTTTGCCTGATGCCTGGTAATCGGCTGCCTGCAGGCGGTAGATGTAGATACCGGATGACAGATGCGAACCATCGAAGGTTAATTCGTGAGCGCCGGAGGGGTATTGGCGGGTCGGCGCAAGACCGACCCCTACGCGGCAGCCGTTGATATCGAACACATCCAACCGCACGCGGCTGGCAACGGGTAAAGCGAAGCGGATGGTGGTGGTGGGATTGAAGGGATTGGGATAAGCGCCCAGCAGAGCGAATTCGGTGGGAAGGATTTCCTCCGGTTCACCGGTTAGGGTTTCAGGATCTTCCCAGCCTGACAGGTTCCAGCTTGAAATTTGTTCTCCAGAACTACCCACATCGTAATCCACCTTAATAAAAGTGAATGAATCCTCATGCCAGATTTCTTGAGTGCTGTAGTCACCTACGTGTCCATAATACGTATATCTTCCTATAGTTGCAGACTCTGGTATCTCCTGTATCATTAGTCTTGACAAATGGTTCATCGGTTGGAAAGTTACATCTTCTCGTAAAATTGCAGGGCCAAACATAGTCGAATCGGGGAGTAGAATATCAATCCAGAGGTCGAAAATTTGCTCATAATCAACCCAGCTACTTAGCTGCAGATAATAACCGAAGTCACCTCCCCAAGGCGAAATGAAGATCGGCTCATATAGGGGGAGCAATTCGATTTCAAGCGGCATTCCTTCCAAGCAGATCATCCAGATATCATTCTGTGGTGAAGATTGTTCAAATCCGACAATGATATATTCAGTATCTCCATTCTGTAGAACGCTCTTCCCTTCACCTTGGCTACTACCTCCGAAAGTCCGCTCCCACTCTAAGTTACCCTCGGAATCTGTTTTAAAGACATAGACATCATACCACCCAGCGCCAAAAGATTCTGTAGTACCAGTTATGATATATCCAAAATCTGAAGTTTGCACAACACTTTTTCCCCAATCATGTTCTTCTCCACCGAATGCTCTATTCCATTGTTCTTCACCTGACTCATCTGTTTTGACAAGCCAAACATCGCTTTCGCCAGCACCGAAAGACCACGTTTGCCCGGCAATAATGTACCCGTCGTCATTGGTCTGTTGGACGCTAAAACCGATATCAGATCCAGTCCCCCCATAGGTTTGGCTCCATTCTTCATTCCCGCTATCGTCCGTCTTGATTAACCAAACATCACAATTTGGAAATCCAAATGAGTAATTCATTCCGACGACAATATAGCCGCCATCCGATGTTAGCTGAACGCATTCACCATCATCGACGCTACTTCCTCCAAAGGTACGGCTCCATTCCTCATTCCCTGATTGATCAGTCTTGATTAACCAGACATCACCTTCACCTGTTCCAAAGGTATAGGTTGTTCCTGTGATGATAAAACCACCATCACTGGTCTGTTGAACACTTCTGCCTTTTTCGGCATCACCTCCTCCGAAAGTTTGATTCCATTCCTCGTTGCCTAAATGATCTGTTTTGATCAACCAAATGTCATTTTGCCCTGCACCAAATGAGACAGTTTGACCGACAACAATATAACCACCATCCGATGTTTGTTGGACACTATGACCCTCATCGTTTGACTCCCCTCCGAAAGCACGGCTCCATTCTTCATTTCCAATGGAATCAGTTTTCACAAGATATAAATCTGGCGCAATTCCATCAGATGTCCACCCTGTTATAATGTATCCACCGTCTGTAGTAGCAGATACACAATTCCCCATATCTGTATAATATGGATTACCAAACGTCCTCGTCCAAAGTGTATCAGGTGCTTGAGCTAAAGCTGAGACAGCTACTATCACCATTACAAAAATCATTATCTTGCGTAGCATTTTCTACTCCTTCAGCTTATTGGCGGTTAAGGAAATGTCTATGTAGAGGCGCACGGCGGTGCGCCCAGTTGTCAGAATCACTGATTCCCACTGATTCGTGGATTCCACAGATTCCCGTTGCGTCTGGTCTTGGCACCCGTGAAGTCGGGAGTGTGACCTGACGCTCTTTTAAATGTCTGGATCACGGATGCGCCAGAGGCGCACAAGTTAAACGGATTATTCGGATGACACGGATTAAATCTGCGAAATCTGCGTGATCAGTGTTCCGAAGGTCCGAGGGACTCCTTCTGAGAATGCCTTCGGCATAATCTGCGGTTCAGAAATTTTTTGGAGGGGGCTGTCCCAAAAGTCAATAAACTGTCATTATCCCATAGGGATGCCTACGGCACGAACGAAGTGTGGTAATCTATTAGTGATTGTAATATAGGAGATTGCCACGTCATCAGCCGGACGGCTGATTCCTCGCAATGACTTAATATTCCTCTTTTGGGACAGCCCCTTATCATTGACAGACAGGAATACGCCGGTGGGCGCACAGGTGTCTGTCCTCCCCGAAATGGACGTGACCGAGCACGTCCCTCCATTTGCACTTCGTTTCAAAACAATATACGAAATATATGGACGTTTGTCAAGGAAAATCGAATACGCAGATATAATATATTACAATTGACGATTAAGCAAA
>JALGVT010000036.1 GCA_025774555.1 candidate division LCP-89 bacterium | reverse complement strand
CCAGGAGGTCGAGAAGCCTCAGACGCAACGGCAGCCTATAGCCTATCTACTCCAACTGCAATATACGCAATCGGAACTGAACCGGCAACATTAAATCATACCATTCAGGTCCTTTCCCGCAGGGACTCCTTCGGAGAGCACAGCGGAGACCTGACGCCTCCACCCGATAAGCTCGATATGGCAAATAATCAACAATACTCTTGCATCTCGAGAGTCATTGTTGTATATTATATATAAGCACCCTATACAAGTCACTTCCTTCTGCAATCCTAAAAATCTGTGTTCCGAAGGTCCGAAGGACTCCTAGGGAGAATGCCTATGGCATAATCCATGTAATCCGTGGTTTAGACAATTTCGCTAATCCCCAATCTCCATGAGAGTCATTTATGTCACCCTATTCACACGCCAATTCACACTTATCCACCATATATCCGGCGATAGCGAAAAACGACATCACCCTATGTCGCCTATTTATTACACCCCATTTATGTCGCATTAAACTCAAACAGGCGGTCCCGGGACCGCCTGTTATTTTCCCCGTTGCGTCAGGTCCTTAGCGTAGCGGAGACCTGATGCCTCCACCTGATACGCTCAATATGGTAAATAACCAACATATCTCTTGCATTTCGAGAGTTATTGTTGTATATTATATATAAGCACCCTATACAAGTCACTTCCTTCTGCAATCCTGAAAATCCGCGTAATCCGTGGTTTAGACAATTTTTCTAATCCCCAATCTCCATGAGAGTCATTTATGTTACCCTATTCACACGCCAATTCACACTTATCCACCATATATCCGGCGATAGCGAAAAACGACATCACCCTATGTCGCCTATTTATTACACCCCATTTATGTCGTATTAAACCCAAACAGGCGGTCCCAGGACCGCCTGTTTTTTTCTCCGTTGCGTCAGGTCTTGGCTTTTGATTTATCGAAAGGTGTGACCTGACGCTGTTTGCCTGAATCGCAGATTTCGCAGATTTTGGTTTAGCTGCTTTTTAGGGGCACGGATCGAGCAGATTTTACAAAACGTTTGAACTTCAGGCTGGTCTCACCGAAATTGATCAGCAGCCCTACCTCTAGGTTAAAGACTTCGAGATAGTTGATCGTTTGAGCAATATGGGAATCGTCAATAGCACTGATTGCCTTTAATTCGACAAGGACTTTATCTTCAATTAAGAAATCGACTCTTCTGGTTCCGACATCCTTCCCTTTATACAAAATCGGCATTTCAATTTCCCTCTGGTAAGAAATGCCTAATTCATCCAATTCTACTGCCAGACACCTGCCATAAATCACCTCTTGAAATCCACACCCTATTTCTGAATGCACCTGCATTGCGCATCCAATTATTTTACCGGTTAATTCCTTGTATTTGTATTCCTCACCCATTGTCTTGTCCGAGATATATTTTTAATCTGTGAGATCTGCGAAATCTGTGCAATCTGCGGTTCAGCTTTTCTGGGGATAATATAACCATCTATCATATCTAAAACAAGGGTTTGTCACCCGTTTTTATTAAAAATAATCCCAAACTTTAGTTGTTCGGGGAAATGTACGATTATAAATTATTTATAACGTTAATATCTGTGCAATCTGCCGTTCAGCTTTTTTCTCCGTTGCGTCAGGTCTTGGCTTTTGATTTATCGAAAGGTGTGACCTGACGCTGTTTGTCTGAACCGCAGATTTCGCAGATTCGTTTTGCATTGTCATTCCGGGCGACGACCCGGAATCCAGTAGGGGCACGGCGTGCCGTGCCCTTTCAATCTGTGCAATCCTTTAATCTGTCTTAATCTGTGATTCTGAAAGTGCGTACAGGTTGGGTAAACCGCAGATAACGCAGATATTAGTTTATGAGACACCCTTATAGGGCCTAATGCTTGTCCAACCCCTTCCGCTTTTACGATTGTGCTTGCCCACTGGCTCACATTGACAGATTTCACCGAAGCTTGCTTTGAACTCATGATCACAGCATTTAGCTCGATAGTTTTCAATAACAAGAGTCTTACCGCAATGAGGGCAAGGAACTTCCTGCCCCTTCCGCCAGGGATGCTTTAGTAGTATTTCACCAAACAAACTGTCATAAAGACACCAGACAGAACTATTCCAGATGTCTGAGTGGAGCATGAGCTGATCTCCTATGCTGATAAAGTTATAATGTTATTCTCTATTTCTTTTTCCCTTTGGTAAGAAATGCCTAATTCATCCAATTCTATTGCCAGACACCTGCTATAAATCACCTCTTGAAATCCGCATCCTATTTCTGAATGCACCTGCATCGAGCATCCAATAATCTTCCCGGTCAGTTCCTTGTATTTGTATTCTTCACTCATTAAACCACCAATTATTTAATCTGTGGAATCAGCGAAATCTGTGTAATCTGCGGTTCAGAAAACTAATCCTTCAAGGTGTCTTTTCTGATTTTGCCCCGGAACTCATCGTGTAAAACTGGATTCCCGATTTCTCGGGAATGACAGATCGTATTGTAATCTGCTATTATGATAACTTCATCCCTCATCCTTTATCCCTTTTCTTCCCTCATCGCTCTCCAGCACATCCGGCAGCAGGCGCATAAAATTTTTCACCAGAGCTTGTGAGAAGGCGTCCAGGGCGCGGTATTCGCTCAGGTGAAATCCTTCCTTGAATCTATCCAGCTCCGCCTTCCGCAGTTTGTTCAAATCGCGATGTACAGAAAGCATCTTATCCTGCTGGCGCAGCTTGGCGCGCCAGGTGGAATATTCGGATACCTGCTCCTCGATAATCTCTTCAGCCAGCGGAATATCAGCAGCGCGGACGCTTTCGGAATGCTCAAGGTAACGCTTTATGTCCTCCAGATCGAGCAGGACTGTCCCGGGAGCCTCTCCGAGTTCTGGAGAAATGTTTCGCGGAATACCAAGGTCAACCAAAAATAGAGGGTGACTCTTAGCTGTTCTATCTTTAAAATGTTCAGGAAGGAGTATGGGATCGGGGGAGGATATGGCGCTAAAAACAACTTCAACTTCAGGTAAAACATCGCCGATATTATCCAGAGGAAGGGGTTTAGCTTTGAAGGAAGCAGCGAGTTTTTCTGCCTTGTCTGGCGTGCGGTTAGCCAGATAAACCGGCGTTTCCCAGCGCGTTAATCCGTTCAGGATTATCTCGGTCATCTCGTTGACGCCGCACACCAGCACAGATGAAGGGACGTGCCCTTCCAATCGGCTTTTAAGCATCTCAAGCGCCGCGCCGGAAACACTTCTAGGACCGGCTCCAATATTGGTTTCTGAACGAACCCGTTTGCCTGCCTGAAAAGCCATATGGAAAACCTTATGCAGGATTTTCTCCGGTCCTCCAACCGCGCAGGCTGCGCTATAGGCGTCCTTTAACTGGTGAAATACCTGGTCTTCGCCTAACACCATCGAATCCAATCCGGCGGCAACGCGAAATACATGCCTGGCGACGGTAGTTTTCTGCCGGCAGTAACAGATATCGCGCAGTTTATCAGTGTCTGAAACTCCGCGTTCCTGATAAAACCTGATTATATCAGGGAGATGTTCGCTTTTTTCAGGAGTGTACTGGTAAAACTCTACTCGGTTGCAGGTGGAGATGACAACTGCTTCTTCGCAGCCGCTGATCTCCTTGTACCTTTGTGTTGCTTCACCGGTTTCAGACCGGATGATCTGAAACGGCTCGCGTTCTTCGAGATTCGCAGTTTTATGATTAAATCCGCAGACGGATAAGCCCATTATCTTCTGTTTCCACTATATTTAAAGTTTCATAAAGCTCTATTCAGCCTTATTATTAGTTTCCGTTATAATACTATCCAGCGGGATGTGCTCCATTAATGGGCAGCGCTCTTCTCTGGATTTGTCATGCGTGCGTTGATACAGATCGTTCACAGCCAAATATACGTTTCCGTAGATATGATCTTCACCGATCAGTTCGAACAGGTGCGTTCTTTTCATGGTTATAATAATACCGTCGTTCAAGCCGCTGAAGGATATGTCGAATCCGGCTTCACGCACGCGCCCGACGATTTCGGATAGAACTTCAACTCCGGAAGCATCCAGTTCATTAATACCGTTGCCCACAACATGTATGTGCTTGAGAAAGGGCATGTGCGCAATCGGTTCGAGAATCTTCTCTTCGAGGTAACTTACGGTGGCAAAATAGAGACTGCTGTTGAAACGAATGACAGCTATATGTTTGCAGGTACATAAATTGCGGCGCTTAGCGTCTCTATAGGTGCCATCTTTATACTTGGAAAGAGTGGCGATCTCGGGTTTGATGTTCCTGAAGAGAAAATGTCCCAGCGAGAGAACCACGCCTATCATGATGCCCTTGTCCAGGTGAGGTGCAAAAGCTAAAGTACTGGTAAATGTGATTACCGCAATTGTGCCGTCGTATTTTTGCGCCCTCCAGGTATGAGCGAATCCCTTCGGATTCACCAGATTGATGACAGCCATGATTATGATAGATGCTAACACCGCCTGCGGAAGATGGTATAACAACGGTGTGAGAAAGAGCAGTGTTATCAATACGATCAAGCTGCTGAAGGCGTTGGATAAACCGGTAATAGCTCCCGCTTGCAGGTTGACAGCCGATCTTGAAAATGACCCTGATACCGGGTAGCTCTGGTTGAACGCTCCGACAATATTCGCCAGTCCCTGTCCGATCAATTCCTGGTTCGGATCGAGTCTCTGACCTGTTTTAGCAGCCATAGCTTTAGCTATAGAGATAGCCTCCATGAAGCCCAGCAGTGAAATAATAACCGCCATCATCATCAGATCGAACACAATGTTCATATCGATCTTCGGAATGGAAAACGCCGGGATACCGCTGGGGATAGTGCCAACGACAGCGCCTCCTCCCATCAGTTTAATAGCGCTTTCATCCAACTTCCGGTTGCTGACTTTCAGTCTCCACCGTTCATTGTCGCCGTCCAAACCAGTTGGGACCATGCCGCGTATATAGTATTCCGGCTGTCCTTCTAATCCGGTCGCTGCTTCCAAATGATATGATCTTATCTGCTTCTTAAATAGTCCAGCTTCCTCTTTCAATCCTGCTATCTGTAGATCATAAACTGAAATCTGATGATGAATCTCGATAGCCTCCAGTGAGTGCGAACCAAACTCCTTCTCCACGTCACGAACCTGGTTGCGAAGGACGACCTTTTTATCCGTTACCGCATCAATTTCGATGAGCGCTTCATTAAAATCGACGATATTTTTTTGAATCTCCGGGACCTTTATCTGGTTGAAATCAATGATGGCGTTTTTCTGAAAGCCTATCAGAGCTGAGATTATGGTTGTCAGTATCACGGCTACGAGAACATTAGGAATGCGCCGGTTGATCTTGCGCAGCGTGATCATAACTGTAAAAGAGAGAATAGCAAATAAAAGGGTAGGGAGGTGTGTGTAATTGAAAGCTGCGACAATAACGTTATATATAGTCTCGTAGTGATGTTCAGCCTTGTCAACGTACACACCGAACAGCTTGGAAAGCTGCGAAGTTGCGATGATAATCGCCGCAGCGTTAGTAAAACCGTTGACGACCGGGTGCGAGAGGAAATTAACAATCAGTCCGAGACGAAGGATTCCCAGTGAAAACTGGAAAACGCCGACCATTAGCGCCAGTAAAACTGCGTAGGCTATAAACTGTTCGCCGCCCGCAGTTGCCAGCGGGGCTAATGCCGTTGCGGTCATCAGTGACACCACCGCCACCGGACCGGTAGCCAGTTGATTGCTGCTGCCGAAAAGCGAAGCGACCAGAGGGGGGAGCAACGCGGCATATAACCCGTAGTAAGGCGGCAGTCCGGCTAACTGCGCGTAAGCCATAGACTGCGGAATCAGAACCAGCGCCACAGTCAGCCCGGAAATGAAGTCAGCTCGAAATTGTGAGCCGGTATAGTACTTGAACCACCGGATGAAGGGGAAAACTCTGGATACGACGTCGAGTATGCCGATTTTTTCTTCCTGCTTCGATTCGGTCTGATTGTCTTGGGCGGTCATAGGTTATATGCCTTGATTGAGTCTAACGGGTACTCCGATGATATCCTGCGCCGTGTATTTTATGGAAAAAACGGTGGTAAGTCCAATAGAACATTGACACCGATTTAATCAAATAAAAATATGGGATAATCCACTGCATAAATATAAGGAATCATCAGTCTTAAAGCAAATATTTTCACAAGGATTGTCTTTCACAGGAGATATCATCCAATTCTGAGCGTTGAACGATAATTGACAGCCGGAGTCTTGACATTATCAGAATAAATGGTTAATTTATTATATCAGTTTATGCGCACAACCAACAAGAACGGCATTGTACCTCGCTTCTCAGGAGAACCTGATGTTTAGAAAATGCTTTTACACGATTGGAATTGTTGCTTTGATTTCAGGCGGCAATCCTTCATGTCTATGCGCCGGGGATGCACAACTGAACCGATTTGGTCATATACTTACGGAGGAACTATCCATCTGGCAATACGAAGAGACCGGCGTTGAAGGTTATTCATTTATAAGAACCGAATCCGGACGTCTGGTATTCAATCACAACGAAGATTTTCCGCTTACTGAAATCGAGTACTTCGATCAAGATGGACAATCGGTCTATTCGATGACATTTAAAAGCGTTATCAACTTGAAGCTTTCCCCAAGATGTCGATATGCTGCCTTTTCCGACGTTGAGAATCTGGTTGTGCTGGAGATAGCCAGCGGCGATGTGCAACGATTTCCTGCATCCACACTCTTCGCTATAGACGATAAGGGTCGTCCAGCATTTTATAACCCACATAAGCAGATAATCCAGTACGGCGCTGTTCTCGTGAAAGTAAATAGCAGACTCGATGAAATATTATTCTGGCAAAGCAAAATAGTCGTTGCTGTGGATGATTACCTTTATACAATAGAGGCTGACAGTCTCCAGCGACTCAATCGTTTTGATGGAAAAATATTCGAACTGAAAACGTCCGATAATTGTCTATTGGTATCGGTTAAACAGCAACATGGCAGGGAATATAGGTTCAGTTTATACCAGACTGAAGATTTAATTACATACAATCAGATTGATGAGGCGATCTTTCAACAACCGATGGGCATCGATACACATGAAGAGATCCGCGCTCCACTGCACTATTATGAAAGCTCCTTCCCTTCGATAGTGAAAAACGCCTACGCACAGATCCAGGAGTGGAGCCACGCCTATCTTCACCCGGGAGTGGATTTATTCGAAGAACCTTACACTGAGGTGTATTCAGTAGCGGATGGCATTGTCCGCGCCATTATCACCACCGGCGATGAACAGTACTGGCGCATCGCCATAGAACGGTTTGACGTTCCCGGAGAAGGTTACCTCTACGCGCATCTGAACCAGAACTCGTTCCCTTTTGCTGTTGGAGATTCCGTTGCGGCGGGAGACATTGTGGGCACTCTATATCCAGCGTATAATTTTTCACCGCACGTCCATTTCGTGCGCATCTCACCGGTAGGAACTGAATGGAACGGAGTATGGTGGGTCATGGATAATCCCCTGGTGGATATAACTAACATGATAGATTCGATTCCGCCGGTGTTTGAAAATGCTCTGGGCAGCGATCTCTTTGCCTTCCGCGATTCCGCCGGCTACTATCTCGATCCGATGAATCTATCCGGCGAGATTGATATCATAGCAAAATGCTTAGATTATGCCTATGAAGTCGATTTCTATTCACGAATCGTGCCGTACGATTTGAAATTCCAGCTCTATTCTATTCTGAATCCGGATTCTGTAGTGTATGAACGATATGGTTTCGCGCTGGATATGCCGCTGGATACTTACTTCGATATCTATTATTATACTCTGGTGCTAAATACCATCTATTCCCGGGATGCAACCTGCTTTTCCACCAATGACAACTCCAATCGGGATTTCTTCTTTATCCTGACCAATTCCAACGGTGATTCAGTGATTACTGAAGAGGACAGCTTCGAATGTTTCGATACGACTCAACTGCCTGATGGAGCATATCTCCTCAAGGTTACCATGCGGGATGCAGCTCTTAATGAAACCGCACAACATATGGGGATCGTTATAAATAATGGTGTGCCGGTAATGCCTTCCCCCGATCTGTCTTTCCGCGGTAATTCAATCGTGCTGTGTGAATGCAATCCTAATCCCGCTAATCCCGTTACAACCATAACCATCGAACTGCCCGTTTCCGAGGTGATCGAACTTTCAGTATATAATGTTCTGGGTAGTAAGACTGCGCAAGTAGCGAACGGACTATTTTCCGCTGGAAGGCACTATTTCCACTGGGATGCCGCGAACTTATCTTCTGGAATCTACCTGATTAAACTGGAGGCAGGCGGGCAGACTTTCACGAAGCGCGCGGCGGTGCTCAAGTGAAGAAGTTCGAATGACGGCTGGCGAGTCAACTCATGGCTATTCAGGCAATCGCTTCCTGTAATTTCTTTTTGCTATTGGCGGTTTCAAGGGGAGGGATAAAAGAAGGTTTTTCAGTCTCCTTTTGATTTATAAGTTTTTCGAGTTCGCTCAGGAATTTCTGTTGTTTAAGTACAATTTCTTCCTTACCCTGCAGATGAGACTGGTATCTGGTAAATATTTTCCTGTAGTTATCACGGTGTCTCTTTACTTCATCAGTGGTTAACGCCTCAAACTCGCGGAACTCATGTGTAATCTGCTTGAGGTGATAGAAATCGTATTTCATGGATAACCTGACCAGCAGGTCATAATCCTCGAGTTCGTTCAGCTCCTCATCAAAAAGCTGTCCATCACTGAATACCTCCCTGTCGCAAACCAATGACAAAATGGGGATATAGTTCTGAATATAAAGACGGTCAGGGTCATACTCCTCTGAATATGCTAACTCAACTCGCGCTATAGCAGCTTCTCCGTTTTGATTTACACCTATCGCTTTATTGCTGTCGCTATATATGATTTTATATTTACCCTTCTGCTCTTCGAAAGTACGAACGAAAAGCTCTAAATGGTGGCGGTAAAATGCATCGTCATCATCGAGGAATGCGATATACTTGCCCCGTGCTTCCCGAATTCCCAGGTTTCTGCAATAGCTCCTCTCGTGATTCTCCGGCAGGTTTATGATCTGTATTCTATCATCAGCCGGTAATTCGTTTTCTCTGAAATTTAGAGGCGCGGCGCCGTCATTGATTACTATCGCTTCCCAGTGTCGATAAGTTTGTCGTATTAACGAATCCACTGCGCTCTTCAACAGGTGCACACGGTTATATGTTGGAATGATGACGCTGACTAACGGCTTGTCCTTGACTTGTGGCAATTTACGCAGATGGTGCCGATTAAGTATATCGATACGCTCATAGTTGCTCAATAATCCATTGTGTTCTAATGATTCAGGGTTATCCAGGTACAATCCCAGAATCTGATTCACGTGATACATGGTATATTTCTCTGAGACTCTCAACCAGAAATCGTAATCAGCCGCGGATTGATACTGTTCATCGAAAAAGCCGATCTCTTCGTGTAGTTTCTTTCTCCACACCGGCTGCGGTCCTACACAGCAGTGATGTTCCAGTTTTTCCTGCGAGTACTCACCCCAGCGGAACGCATCCACCGCGCTATTGTGATCGAATATCTCGCCCGGCTTATCTGTCTTCAGCGAATCCGCGTATGCAATGGCAACGTCGGGGTGTTCATCAAGAGTCCTGGCGAGAACGTCCAGCGCGTCTTTTCTGTGCCGGTCATCCGTGTTGGCGCTGGTCAGGTATTCTCCTCTCGCAAGTCGAATCGCCCGGTTCCAAGCCGCGTACAGGCTCTCGCGTTCTTTAGTCCTGATTGCCAGGACATGTTTATGATCCTTGGTGTACTCTTCGACCGAATACCATTCCCGTTCCGGCGAAGCGCTGTCGATAACGATAATTTCCAGTTCGCCCTTTTTATAGAGCGTCTGTTCAAATAGATCGAGCAGTCCCCCTAAGAAGTGTTCTTCCGATTTATATGTAGATACAAGTGCGGTTACCTTATATGAATCAAAAGCACGCGTGTCTATTCGCTTTTCAATTTCATCCGATTCGGACGCAGCTATATCATTGATATTGTCTGCCGCCGCTTTACGTCGTGTAATAATGCGAAGCATTTCCGCATCATTCGGCTTAACTTTGAGATATTGGGCAGCGTATTCAATCGCCTTATCGGTATTCATCTTTCCCTGGTGATGGAGCGCGAGACGTTTCAGACTGTCCAGATCCGGAGTTCTGCCGACTGATTTATCCGCAGAGATTTCAACACGCTGACTGGCGCTTTCCGTCAGTTCGGAGTAGATCACATTGAATTTCTCCGCGGCGCGATGCGCGCCAAACTCGCGCATGGCGTAATCTCTGGCGTTATTCCCGAGGCGTTCTCTTTCTTCAGGATGATGATAGAGATATTCAATATGCTCTTTATACTCTTTCTCTGAATATGCGATCAAGCCGTTATAGTTATGCAGAATCATTCGCTTGGGACCGCCGAATGGCAGAATTACAATCGGGAGCCCGGCGACCATTGCTTCCTGAAGGTTCAGTTCTCCGCCTGCAAATGTTTCCTCGTCCAGCGGGAAGCCATAAACGTCGAACAGCCCGAACATTTTACGCATATTGTCCTGATAGCCGAGGAATTGGAATTGTTCCTCCGCTCCAAAACGACTGACCTCTTTGATTGCAGTTTCTTTCAGTGGACCTTCACCACAAATCATGAAACGGACGTTGGGAATGGAAATACGGCTGGACATCTCCACGTAGCGCGGATTGTATTTTCCTTTTGCGATGGTTCCGATCCATCCAACGTTGAATGTATCGTGCGGTATTTTTCCTATAGGGAGAATTCTATCAAAGTCAGCGCTTTCAAATATCAATCTAACCTTGTTTTGTCGCTCCTCTTCGGAAAGCGACCGAATAGCTGGCAGATCGCGCGTCATGGGATTAGTAATCACCATGATGTCTGCGAAATCGACCACTTCCCGGGTCAGTTCATGCGGAGGGTATTCCCCTGAAACAGCACACCAGACGACGTTCGGTTTCTTCGGCAGGTTTTCCCGCATCAACGGAATATCTTCCCACCAGTGCCAGTGTACGACGTTGGCGGCTTCCACAAGCGAGCGAATGAGGTTGATATCGGGTGCGACGTGAACTTTCAATCCTTCCGTAACGTTTTCAGCAACGACCCCGTCGAATAGAGGTTTCAACGAGATACACTCATGCTGGAAATTTCCCTGTTGTCGTGAGTACTTTGCTGCGCCGATCAAAGCTCTGCCCGCGCCGCCTTTCGACAGGCAGTCGGTGATGTGTAAGATACTCGTCGGTTTTGATTCGTAGTTTTTCTTCATCATGACTCTATTGTCCATGTTCGTATCCTGTACCTTTGTCATGCGAATTCCGTTTCCTTCCACGATATCATCGATATATTCAATGATATATTCAATCACATTTTTAACATCAACATGGGGGTATCTCTGTAGATAGTTTTGCCTTTTTAAGGCTATTTTTTCCTGAAATACCTGATCATTCAGACAGCGATCCAACGCGTTTTCCAGGGAATTCTGGTTATCGAAGGGGATGATAGCGCCAGAATTCAATATCTCATCATGGAGCCAGTCTCTGCTGCACGGTCCCAGGACAACGGGTTTATCAGCATTCAAAGCTTCAGAAACAGTGCTAGAAACCATGAAATTAATAACCACATCGGCGGCAGCTAAAAGTAGAGGATTGGATTCATGAGGACTCACCATAATCGGTTTCAGGTTTTCCTGAGCGGCGATATGTCGGTAAGCATCTTCATCATCGCATCCTGCCGTTGCAATGGTAGGATGCCGTTTGATAATCAGTTGAACGCCATGCTCGGCGCTGGAGTTGATTTTTGTTACAACAGCGCAAAGCTGACGGGTTAAATCCACCTGACAGCCTTCCGCTAAATTGAAGAGGAATTCGAGAGCATCTCCGCATTCGTAATGATTGAACAACAGCACAATCTTTCTTTTTGGATCTAACCCGTATTTTTCAGCCAGAAGTTTGACAGCCTCTTCCTTGCTGAGATCGTTGCCAGGCGCGGAATGCAAACCGGTAATTCGTATCCGCTCCTCAGGTATCCCCTGCTGGATTTGAAGCTTTTTTATCAGCTCCGATCCGACTGCAAAAAAGTCAGCCTGGTCATGACCGTGGAGAATTAGTCCCGTCTTAAGTGACAACATGGCGTGATATATCTCAAGCGAAGGGATATTCAACCGCTTTGCCGCCGTTACCCAGGATTGTTGTTTAATCCCCCTACCGTCAGTGATCAGAAGATCGGGCTTAATTGTCCGCGCCATCTGTTCGAAAGCGCCGTGCATATATAGAATTCCGGCAAGTGGATTTTTCAGCCCTGCGATCAGCGAGTCCGGCTGGTCAAAGACGCGGTAGGATTCAAAGTCAGTAATACTCTGTTTTGCCGATTTCAGTAAATGATCCGCAATTGGTTTGATTCGGCGATCCGCTTCACGTTCCAGCTCCGGCGCATTCCAAGCCGGCAGGTGCGGCTCATAACTCTTCAGGTCCGGGTTATCGCTTCCCATCTTGTCGATGTAAGTTTGCTCGCAGAAGATCTCAAATCTGCCTGTCTGCAGCAATCCTTCCACCAGAGACTGATACCGTTCAACCCATTGGCTGCAGAGTAGAATTCTTCGCTTAATCATTAACTCACCTGTTATATAGGAGATTGCCACGTCTCTTCGTTCCTCGCAATGACGATAATAGCTGCTTTTGGGACAGCCCCAAGTAGGAATGACAAAATGGGTATATTTCCACAGTTTCTATAAAGCGTCCCGGGATCGTGGTCGGGGAAATTTTCAACAGCTCCTTGAAATATCAGCAGAAATCTGAACCGAGCAGGTTATATTTGCCTAACCGCTCTTCAATCAATTCAAAGGTTGTTATATCGTTCTCTCGGTCCCAGGCGACTTCGTAATTTCTGCTGAAATTTCTTTTCAGAAAACGGGCGTTATTGGTTCTGCCGTCAATAATGATAAATGTGCCGGGCAGGAACGTGGATTCCATCAGCAGGAGATCACCGGACATAACCGTTCTCTCTTCGCATTGAAAGCTGAGACCGTTAATCTTGCCTTTAACGTCCTTAGGCGAAGGTCCGTCCAGATAAATAAAATCCGCAACCACATCCGGGATGTTGGTGTAATAATGACAAAGCTGTCCGTTGAAAGCGCCGATTTCGACGTCACTGAGTTGAAAGCGCACCCGGTCTATTAATTGACTCGGAAATCTAAGTTTTAAATTTTCTACCCAGGTCTGCGAAGCTTCCAAAGAGAATAATTGAAACATGAAGCGGTTTCTGATTTCGGGTTTCTGTCGCAGTTGATTCCAATCTTCCTGATTTTTCTGCAGGGCGTCTGCCATAATAATCGTCGAGTATCCTAAACCGAATTCCAACACCGTAAAACACTTTCTCTTCCTGATCAGCTTGTGAAGACGGACTAAATCGGCGGGTTCAGCCGGAAAGGGGATGTTCAGTTCGCCGCTCACGGTATCGGTTGGTTTCATCTCATAATCAATGTTCTCCTGCCAATCTATCAGTTTATCCAAGCCTTCAGATTCAATATATGCTCTGTGATCTTCATATTCCTCTTGACGATTCATTACTGCTTTTCTCCACTGTGAACATATTTTTCGAGGTACATGCCTTTAATCAGACTACGGAGCGTGGGCAGCATCATCGGTTCTGCGAGGTTGCTGCCATTAAGAAATCCCTCTTCGGGATAGCTCTCTTCCAGATGCCAGTTAGATACGAGATTATACAGTTCCCGGTCGATCTGACGAATGCCTTCGCCGCCGTCGTCAGTATGATACTTGTGCATGGTTTCAGCGATGAATTCAGGACTGATTAACGCAGGTTTCAGGCATTTTGGACAGTGATTAACGCGCAGGATCATCACACCCCAACCGATTTTCCGCAGATGAACGGCGCCGCAGGAAGGGCACTTCAGCAGCAGTTTCATGCTGTAATGGCTATCATCCAGGTCGAATTCGTAATCTATAAGGTTCGGTTTCGGAAGTTGATCTTTTGAAGGGGCGGGTTTCAGCACCTGCTCTATTATTGGCGCCAGTTCGGTGTCAGAAGCGTGTACTTTTCCCAATTTTAATTTTTCCGCGAAGTACACTGCCTTTTGGTTATCTCCAGATGCGAAAAGGTATCTGAGAAAGATGGAGGAGATTTTATTATTATTGAAACTGTCCGGCGGAAGCTGCTGGAAGACCGTCTGCATAGTTTTGGTATCCTTGACTGCCAGCAGTTTTTCCAGCGCTTCAGCGAGCTGATCAGGATTCAAGTGATTGTCTTCCAGAGTGGTTTTAGCTGCGGCGGCGCTTTGTTCTAATCTTGAGAATTGGCTGCTGGTGTTTTGGGATCGTTTCTCGTTCACGAATTGCTCATTAGCCGATGAGTCTCTGATTTGTCCGTTAGCCGTATATCCAAATTTGTCTAAAATATCTTTTAACTCAATGTTAAGAAATTGGATCGTTTCAGGTTTCAATTTTTTCTTATGATCGCCTGGCTTCACCTGGCGTCTATTTTGATAGATATCTTCTGTTTTTACATTGAATTCGCTATTGAATTTGTTAAACAGCCCCAATCGTAGTATCTCTTTGTTGACGGCAGGAAATGGTTCTAAAAATTTGCTCAACCATGAGGAGAAATCGGTGACCATTTCCTCATATTTCACAAGGGTTACATCAGGTTGTTCGTGGAGTATTTCAGTGAACTCTGCGTAGCGATCCTTTACCCATGTAAGCCTCTTGCCTGTAACGTATTTGTCGATTCCATCGTCTATCCATTGTTGCCTGGTTTCATCAGAAGGATTCCACCCACCTTCTTTCCGTGAATGACTATAGCAATGTGAAAAAAAGAAGGACGTCAATACATCGCGGGGATCGCGTAGGTGAACAATTATTTTATATGATGAGATGTCAGGAGGAACTACAAGCCTCCGGAAAGGACCGAAAATTCCTGACTTACCATGAAAAGCACTGTTGTCCTTTATCAGAACCGGATCATCTGGAAAGTTTTCTGAATTAATGGAGTAATAAGGAACTCCAGATGCAGCGCTAATGTTTGTGAGTAGTCTGTTAAGGAACATGGTGCCGCTTTTATGTGGTGCGTAAAGAAGTACATTTTGCATGACTCAAACCTTTCATATTTGTCTTTTTTATTTGGTAATGATATATTTTGAATCGTTTCATTATTAGGAAATCGTCTTCACCGAACTATCATTCCATCTGATATAAGAATTTCGTTCTCGGGATTATCAGGCCTGTACGAATTATTTATAGGGAGATCTTTATTTTGTAAACCAGGGATAGACAATGGTAACTGCTCATATTTCAAGGATTCCATATCACGTTGCAGGAATTTCTGGATGACGTAAACCTCAAACACAGACAAATGGTTAATATAGCGACCAATCGATGACTTGTAAATCTGTTTGGATGGATTAGCAGTCTGGGGGGTGTATGATGAATTCGTACCCAACCAAAAAGGCATTTGCATCATAGCTGGATGCCAGGATAATTCACAGACATCAAGAATTCTCCTTACATACGGTTCAGGGTTATGGATAAGACTTTCATACTTTATCACAAAATATGAACCTTGATATTTTAACGAATTCGACATAGCCAGCTCTACTGACTTGGACCAACGATCCAAAAGTGTTTCGAGTTTATAATGTGGCCATTTTTTCATTGTAGAGGCAAAACAGTCTCTTGGGTCTCTTACTAAATGAACCATCACCGCATTAGGATAGGTCTTGAAGAGTTCGTCTGCATAATTATGCAGCATAGGGTTTTTCAATCCCCAGCGAGAATATCCTTGTTGCTTTGCGTGCGCAAGCAAAAATGCTTCTATGACTGCCATGATATTGACAGAATCGAGATGTTGCAACTCAGAAAGAACTTGTTCTATATTAATACCAGGTGATATGATATTATTGAATTCATGATTATATATTTCTTCTATCAGATGATGAAGATTTCTAAGATCATTTAAATCGACATTCTTATATTCTTCGAAGTATAATACAAAAAATGGGAGATCGTTTGGCCAGAAACAAATCTCAGGATGCGAATTGAGCAATTCTCTTAACAATGTCGTACCACTCCTATGAATGCCGCCAATGAATATTGGTCGAAAGTCCATTCTAACCTCCGGAATGCTAAATGTGCCTTGTTTCAGCGTAGATTATATAGTATCCACTCTACATGAAAAATAAAAGCAAACATGATGCCATTGTATATGCAAAATTGGCCATTATGTAAGTATATATTATTTATAATATTGTGTATTATTATTTGCAAAAAGGCAAGTAATTAGGGCATTTTTTGCCTGCGCTAATGAGTCATTTCGACCACATTTAAGGTAGCAATAATCTTAAGGCTGAATTTGAATGAAAATGGAACAAAAAAGGTGGACAAACCGTCCACCTTTTTGTGCTTAGCTATAATCGTTTATTTCGACAGCACCATTTTTTTCACCATCTGGTTACCGCCAACTTGTAGGTTTGCAAAATACACACCGGAAGGCAAATTATCCGAGTTGAAGACTGCTGAATGATACCCTGCTTCAGTGTGATCATTCACAAGTGTCGCTACCACTTGACCATTAACGTTGTACACATAGAGCCTGACATTAGCAGCCTCGGGGGTGTATGAGGAATTTGTTCCAGACCAACAAGACATTTGCATTACAGCTGGATGCTAGGTTAATTCACAGGTATCAAGAATTCTTCTTACATATGGCTCAGGGTTCTGGATAAGATTTTCATACTTTACTACAAAATATGAGTCTTGATACTTTTCTGAATTCGCTTTTGCTTCTTTCACTGAACTTGACCAACGCTCTAATAATAATTCAAGTTTGTAATGGGGCCACTTCTTCTTCATTGAGGCAAAGCAATCCCTTGGATCTCTTATCAAGTGAATCATAACCGCATTTGGATAGGTTTTGAAGACTACGTCAGCATAGCCTTGCATCATAGGATTCTTCAATCCCCAACGAGAATATCCTTGTTGCTTTGCGTACGCAATTAAAAATGCTTCGATGACTGCCATGATGTTGAAAGAATCGAGATGTTGCAACTCAGCGAGGACTTGACCTTTTGTAAGACCTGGTGATACAATTTTATTGTGCTCATGCACCAAAATCTCTTCTATCGAATGATGCAGCTTATAATGATCATTCAAATCCGTGTCTTTGAATTGTTCGTAGAAGATCCAGAAAAACGGGAGATCGTTTGGCCAAAAACAAATCTCAGGATGCGAATTAAGTAATCCCCATACCAGTGAAGTACCACTTCTTTGTAGTCCACAGATAAATACAGGACGAAAGTCCATTCTAACCTCCGGAATGCTAATTGTGCCTTGTTTCAGCGTATATTATATAGTATCCACTCTACATAAAAGATAAAGGCAAACATGATGCCATTGCATATGCAAAATTGGCCATTACGTAAGTATATATTATTTATAATATTGTGCATTATTCGCCGGCGGGTGGCATGCTTCGATCCCACCAAGGTGGAACCAGAAGCATGTGATCATCTATGCCACGATCCCCTGAGGTTCAGCATAGATTCCCTCGCCTAAATCGTTTACCGCCTGCTTGTAATCCTTGAGTTCGCCTATATCCTTCCAGTATTCGCGCACTGGGAAACAGATGACAGTTTTTTGCTCTTCAATCAGACGCATTATCAGTTCCGGCATATCGTATCGTTCACTGCGGGGGATGTAGTTGTGAACGTCCGGATTCAACAGGTACATACCGGCGTTGATAAAGTTCTGTACTGTGGGCTTTTCCACGATGCCGGTGACATAGACGCCATCGGTTTCAACCACGCCATACGGCACGTTGATTTCATGCTGCCTGACCGCAATGGTCATATCTGCATGGTGCTGAAGGTGGAAATCGAGCATGGCGCGAAAATCGACCTGCGTGAAAACGTCGCCGTTCAACACCAGTATCGGTTCATCCGGCTGCTCCATCAATCCCAGCGCGCCGGCGGTGCCCAGAGGCTGATCTTCGGTCACATAATTCAACTCAACCCCGAACGCTTCACCATCCCCGAAGTGATCCGTGATTTTATCCTTCAGGTAATGCGTCGATACCTGCACCTTCTTGATGCCCGCCTCGCGCAGACGCTCGATAGTGCGCTCCATCAGCGGGCGGTCTCCGACGGGAAGCATCGGTTTGGGCAACTCTTCTGTTAGCGGGCGCAGGCGTTTGCCGTACCCTCCCGCCATAATCACCGCCTGCATGGGGATATCGTATTCCGGGAGCAGATCATCCAGCGTCGCCAGACCCGCCACCTGTTTCCGCTCCGTAAGGATCGGAATCTGACGAATGCAGTGCTCACGCATCAATCGCAGCAGCTCATCGGGAGTATCCCGCTCCGACGCAGTGATTGGTTTAGGATAGAGCGATCCAGTTTTCAGCACCAGAAGATCCAACACCGTAGCGTCCAGATCCTTACCCATCAGCATCGCCCGCCTGATATCGCCGTCCGTAACCGTGCCGATCAAGCATTCCTCATCGTCGATTATCAGGGCTATTCCTTTGCTGTTGTTGTCGATAGACGCCATGACTTCTCGGATGCTGGCGTCCGGCGTTAACGTCAAATCCTTCATCTCAGAGTTCATCGCATTTCCATTGAAGCTCATCCATGTTCTAAATGACAATTTCCTTGATTTAAGACTGTTGAAAAACACTATATCTTGACGGCTCCGCCCGGGAATGAATTCCCAGGCTAATTTAGTGCTGTCCTACTGAAATAGGACGCTAAAAGATCCGCTTTTCCGGGGCTGTCCCAAAAGAGGAATATCGTGTCATTACGAGGAACGTAGTGACGTGGTAATCTCTTATTTTACAAACTATTAAAGATTGCCACACTTCGTTCGTGCCGAAGGCATCCCTATGGGACAATGACAGTTATAGGGCTTTTGGGACAGCCCCATGACAAAATATGTATATTGCAACAGTCTCAATTTATCGAAGGTTTTCTAATAAATCATACCACATATTTATCGGGATTGAAGCAATCCAGATTATTGCTGATCCACTCAACTGTTCTGTGCAGTCCTTCCCTGAAAGTCACCTGCGGTTCCCAGCTCGTCAGTTGCCGAATCAGGGTATTATCAGCTAAGAGACGGTTGACTTCGCTTTTGTCGGGACGCATGCGCTGTTCATCGCTGACGATGGGCAGATGCCGCTGACAATCCTCCATCAGCATCTTGGCGGTCTGCTCTATCGAACACTCTTCGCCCGTACCGATGTTCACTACCTTCCCTTCTGCTGAAGCGCATTCAGCCAGAGCGATGATCCCCCGAACTGTATCTTCAACGAAACTGAAATCCCGGGTCGGCGTCAGCGCTCCGATCTGCAATTTACTCCTGCCTGAAAGTATCTGACTGGCAATCGTTGGAATGACTGCCCGCGCGGTCTGCCGCGGACCGAAAGTGTTGAACGGTCTGGCGATCACCACCGGCAGATTAAAAGAGCGGTGATAACTTTCGGCGAGCTGGTCAGCGGCGATCTTCGATGCGGAATACGGCGACTGCCCGACCAGTGGATGACTTTCATCTATGGGTACTTTCTGCGCGGTGCCGTAGACTTCGGAAGTGGATGTATGCACCAGTCGAACGAACGAGCTGGAAGATTTACAGGCTTCCAATACGTTCAATGCGCCGATGACGTTGGTTTCCACGTAAGAGCGCGGAGCGTGATAACTATAAGGAATAGCGATAAGGCTGGATAGGTGGAATACAAATTCACATTCCTGTGCCGCCTGGAATACTCTGCCGCTGTCGCGTATATCGCCAGGGAATATTTCTATGGCGTCGCGTATCTCGGGCGGACAATCGGATAACCAGCCGATGCTGTTCCATGAGTTGTAATAGACGAAGGCGCGCACCTCCGCGCCGAGTTTTACGAGCTGATCGACAAGGTGACTGCCGATAAATCCATCCGCTCCCGTCACCAGCGTTTTCTTACCTCTCATTGTTTCGCCGATCATACTTGGTCCATACTGTTATGCACCCAGAATTTTGTCAGTAATTTCTCTATATCATAAGGAATTGTTGCCAGCCGATCTGCGATCTTGATACCGGCGTCGCCGACTCCGTAGGGATTATCCCCTTCAGCGCACTGCCGGCGGAATGATTCGTCAAATAAGCATCGCTTCACGGCATGATAGATGTCATCTGCGTTGTAATCCACGTCGATGACGTTCCCACCGCGCAGCCGTCCCTGCTGCCTTGATCCGATATTGACCGTGGGACATCCGAAAGCGGGCGTCTCTTTGATCCCCGAAGAGGAGTTTCCGAGACATGCAACTCTATAGCTTGAATCTGCTGCCAGCCCCAGGATGCCGTGATAAATGTACCGTCCCAGGGAACGATGCAGTTGAATATATTCTCTGTTTTTACCTGCAAAATCTTGCAATATCTCAATGATGCTGCGGCTGCCGACGTCATTGTTGGGATATGTCAAAATGACCTGAACGCCATCAGATGCAAGACGTTTGACAGCATCCAGTGAAGGAAGCAACTGATTACTTGCCTGATCGAACTGTGTAGTCACTGAATGCTGGGTAAAGATAACTATAGGCTGATTTAAATTCAGTTTAAGACGCTGCCGGATCTCCTCAGAACTGGCAAAGTTGCCCTGCTTGATTAAATCGATAGCTGGAAAACCCACCGTGTTCACCCGCCAGGATTCTTCACCCATTGCCAGCAGACGGTTGCTCGCCTGTTCGTTGGTTGTAAAATGAAGATGAGCTAATTTGCTCATCGCATGTCTGACCGAATCGTCCAGCGCGCCGCCTTCGGTGATATCACCGCCCTCTATGTGTGCAGTCGGAACATTTGCTTGTGTTCCCGCGATAACCGCCGCGAAGCCTTCAAAACGATCCGCATATACTGCCAGGAAATCAGGCTGGATTCTCTCTAAAGCTTCGCACATGGAAATAACGCCGCTGCCAATAGCACGCGCCGTGGCATAACGCGTGTCCTCTGCGAGATCGATTTTCACTTCAGCAGCAATCTCAAAGCCGTCATCCTCAATTTCCTGGATTGTCTTGCCGAAATCCTTTTCAAGATGAGCGCCTGAAACGATCAAACGGTAATCCAGATCAGGATGCTCCTTGATAGCCTTCAGGATGGGGTATTGCAGCCCGTATTCAGCTCGATTGCCGGTAAAAACCGCAACGGTGCGTTTATTCATGACGATCCTGCAGCAGTCTGTTTAAACCCTCTGACAGGGATACGCTTGGAGTCCAGCCAAGCTGCCTTTTCGTTTCAGAGATATCCAATACAATACAGGATCTGCTGGTCGTCTTCTTTTTAACCTTTACCGGTCTATTCTCCTCGCCAGCCTGCTTTAGCGTCTGTGTTATCAGATCACCGATTGAGGTTCCCCGTCCGCTTCCAATGTTGAAAATACCGGTTTTGCAGAGATTTATTGCTGCGATATAAGCTATTATCACATCCTCTATCCAGATAAAGTCCCGCATGGGATTGGTATCGTTAATAAGAAGAGGTCCATCCCCCGGAATCTGTTTTATTATGTCCGAAATGACATTTAACTTGCTCATGCCTCTGCCATAGACGTTACCGAGGCGGAGAACGGTGCCGCCACTATTAAGAACGTCCTTCTCGCATGTCTGCTTGGTTTTGGCATAAGCGCTTTTAGGGGCAATCTTCTCGTCGGTGCGCCGTTCAGTTCGGACCGAATAACCATAGACTTCCGCTGATGAAGCGTAGATGATATGCTTCCAGTTTTTCTCTATCAGAGCTTTGCAGAGTCCTACGGTTTCCTGTGCGTGAATTGCTTGTTCAGCTTCAGCGGCTTTGACGTCGCGCCTCTCCGCCAGGTGAACTAAGATAGCATCTTCAGGCGGATCGTAGGAAGCGTAGTCCGCCATATATACCAGACCGGATTTATTTGCGTCGGTCTTTCGTGAAAGCCCAATTGCCCGGTATCCTGATCGGGTCAGCATATCGAGCAGCGCGCTTCCGATGAAACCGGAAGCGCCGGTAATTACTACTGTCTGACTCATACGAATCCTTCTATGTCATCTGGATTGATGTGATGATCCGGGAGAATGCCGCGGACGGCTCGTTTTCCAAGCACGGAATCCAGTTTGGTTGCCTGGATGGAGCCGGTTCCTGGTCGTTTTACCCATGTATTTTCGGTCGTGAAGATCTCACCCGCCCTGATTGGATTTGTGGAGACAACCGTGGCATAAGCGAAGGCAATGACCGGCTCTTCAATGGCGAGGACGCTTTTATCGCCGCCCTTCGCCTTATAAATTGCCTCTGAACCCTTCACCAGATCGGACAGTTCATGTGGTTCAATAGAAATCGGATTGTCCGGACCGGGCCAGTCCCTTGAAATAGTGAAGTGCTTCTCCAAAACGCAGGCTCCCAGTGCTACCGCGCCCAAGCAGGTATAAATGCCCAGTGAATGATCGCTTAAGCCCACCGGCACGTTGAATTCATCGGCGAGCTGTCGGATTGCTCCCAGCCTGACATTATTATAGGGAGTGGGATACGCCGAGGTGCAGTGCATCAGCATAAAGGGACAGTTGAGTTCCCACATCGTTTCAACGGATCTACGCACCGATACAATATCGTTCATCCCTGTCGATAGGATAATCGGGCGCCCCATTTTGGCTATATGTCTGATTAAAGGGATGTTGTTACATTCACCCGATCCGATCTTGAAACCGATGACGTCCATGGCATCCAGCCTGTCGGCAGCTTCGCGGGAAAATGGTGTGCACAGGTAAATGATTCCCCTCTCTTCGCAGTATGCCTTAGTGCGCAGCTCTTCTTCAGCCGTCAATTCACAGCGCTTGATAATATCCCAGAGCTTTTCATCGCTTATTTCTCCCGGTGTCATATCCGTCGGGATCATTTCGGCTTCTGTGATATGGCTCTGAAACTTAACGCAGTCCGCGCCCGCTTCAACGGCGGCATCGACCAGTTGAATTGCCTTGTCAAATTCACCTTCGTGATTGATACCGACTTCAGCGATAATGAACGGTGGTTGATCTTCGCCTATCTGGCGCTCGCCCAATCTGAATTCTGGCACAGGCTCATCCTTTCTTCTTCAGGTTGGCATGGGTAATGGACATTCGGATTGATCTTTAGTTATCCCTGATCCTGAAGATATTTCTTCTTCACTCTCATCTTTCAGCTTGATGGGCAGAGGCGTTTTCTGCACGATATTCGCATTGATCGCGACTAAATCTGGTCTGTTTCTGCAAAGATCGACAATGTCACACAGTGGAAAGACCATTCCATACCCGTTCAGTTCGTCGAAGATTCGCGTCACCAGTTCGAAATCCTCTGGAGTATCCACCGTGAGCCGCAACTGAGGCCAGTTCACATCCGGGTCTGCCTCCAATTCACTCCATTGGAATAGACCGGTTTCCGTAAAGTATCCTCCCCAGACTTCGGTGTCGATTTCATCCTTGATTTTACAGGCTCGTTTCATTGCATTATGAGAGATCGCCCAGCCGAATGTGCCATGCGGCAAGCCTCTGCAAGTACTGTAATCGTTACCGAAAGTAGTGTGAAAGTCTAAGAGTCTGTCAATATAGACCGCATCTACGAAGGGGTTGTCAGCCGTGCAGTTGAAGACCGTGTCCACCTCGTATTCTTCCGCCGCTTGTGTCAATCGAAGCAGCACGTCGTCGGGATGTCCGCGATAGCAATAGATATCCTCCTCATTAGCGATCTCCAGCAGTGGGTCATCCTGCGGCAGAGTGGAAGTGCAGAGGATAATTTTGTCCGGAATCTGCGCCAGTTTCAGCCTGTCGATCATGTGACAGATCATCGGTCTGCTGTGGATTTTTTTAATCACTTTCTTTGGTAGTCTGGTTGACTTCAATCGAGCGGTAATCAATATTGCTGATTTCATGCGACGTCTTCCTCATTTAGCAGTTGATATAACGAAATATTTCTGCGGGTTACTTTCCCGATCAATCTGTCGATATGATCGGGAGGCAATCCCATTTTAGCAGCGAACATATACTTTAAATCGGATTCATCCACTTTTTTCCCTACCGGCAGATCCCGGGCGGCAACGATGCTTTTCTTGGCGTACCGACGGTACTTCATCTCCTCGTCGGAAAACGCTCTTGGCGCTGACGTTCCTTTGGCATCTTCGATCAGCCGAACCATGCTCACAAAACGGCTGAACTCGTCGGGGTTCAGCGCCGCTTCATGGTCTATCCCGTGATATGATCTGTCGTGCGTGATGTGCTTTTCGAGGATATCCGCGCCCATCCCCAAGGCTGCTGCGGGGAGCCAGAATGCCGCTTCATCGTCAGCATCGCTGTGATCTTGATATCCGATGGGCAGCTCATAGAGTTCGCGCAGTTTCATCATGTAATTCAGGTGAACGGCATCGGTCGGTGTGGGGAAATTCTGCATGCCGTACATCAGCCAGATAGTCGATTCCGAGGACTCCTTTATCCAGCCGATAGCTGCGGATATCTCATCCAGCGTGGAAGCGCCCACAGATAGATCTATGCGTTTGCCCGTTGATGCGACGTATTTCACCAGGTGGGGATTGGACAAATCCGCCGTATGCAGTTTATAGGCTTCGACGCCGATGCTCTCCGCGAAATCGACGCTGCCCCGTTCATATACGCAGGCGATAATGTTCATCCAGGGGTAGCGCTTGCGGGAATAAGCGGCTAATTCCTCCCATTGCCGCTGTGAAAATTCGAGCTTTCCCAGAAGCTCGAAATCGGGGTGGCCGGGCGCTGCCCTCTCGGCTTGCTGATAAATCTGGAACTGAATCGCATCGGCATTGGCTCGGCCCGCGCCGTCGATAATTTTCTTCGCCAGTTCGACATCGCCTTCATGCGAACAAGCCATTTCAGCGATGATATAGGTCTTACTATTTGTTGACATGGCGAGTATGGAGTTAGAGGAGAAGAAGCTATAGCATTCTAACTGAAAGCAAACCATGTGCCATCGATATAAGTATAAGTTTGCTATATTAAATAATTGATATTTATAAACATAAAACAACACATTTACGGATTAAACTGATGAAGCGGCATCTTTTGCCTAAAGGAATGGACAGCTTTTCCCGCTGTCTCCCAAACGTAATGGACGCGTAGGCTGGAAAGCCCTGTGGAAAGGATACGATATCCTGTAAGAACGATTGGCAGGATGGAAACTTGCCATTGAAAAGATGTGAGTAAGAGACAGTTCTTTTTCAAGGTGGCTTGTCCGCCTCTGGCGGGGAGTAAGGGGGGATTTGTTTTTACAGTAGGGGCTGTCCCAAAAGAGGAATATCGAGTCATTGCGAGGAACGTAGTGACGTGGCAATCTCCTATATTACAAGCACTAAGAGATTACCACACTTCGTTCGTAATGACAGTTTA
>JALGVT010000009.1 GCA_025774555.1 candidate division LCP-89 bacterium | reverse complement strand
ATCCCGGCTGTCTCTGGTGGCACCCGGCGCTCAGGAAGTAATCTCATGGCATGGCTGGTCAAAGCAAAGAAAGGTAACATTCAGGTTCGCTGGTACGATCGCAATGGAGTGCGGCATTCGGAATCCACCAGGACAAAGGACCTCAGACGCGCTGAACGCTGCCGGCTGAAAAAAGAGCTGGAGCTTGAAGACCGCCGGGATCACCCTGATAGACCAGTGCCCACGCCGCTCATTGACTTATTCCGCCTTCGAATCGAATATCTCGAACGCTATAATTACTCCTGGGGGACCATCAGGCGCGAAGATATTATCCACCGGAATTTCCGTGATTTCATGGGCGACAATTTCCATAAAACTCCATCACTGACAGATTTTGAAGCATATAAAAGACATAGATTTGAAACAGGAATATCACCCGGTGGTATGAACGTTGAAATCAGACACCTTTCATCCACTTTCAACTGGGGTGCGCAGCAATCTCCTCCATTATGCAATAGAGTCAAAATACAGTTGATCAAGGAGAATGACGAAGAGAGAATCCCATCATTTTTAGAAGAGGATGAGGTTACTGCTTTATTGAGTGCTACGCTTGAATCGCCAGTGCGTAGATTCAGTTTCGACCAAAATCGAGATGAGGATTACTATAAACGGTATTGGCACATGCTTTTCAGCTTTTTCCTTGAGACAGGCGCCCGTATTGGAGAGGCTGTAAATCTGGAATGGAAAGATTTGAATACCACGAGAAGGATTGTCATATTTAGAAAAACGAAGTCTCGGAAAAACAGGGCTGTAAATTTCAGCATAGATCTATCTAAGCAGCTGAATGCCTACCGAAAAGATACTGATGGAAGGGTATTCCTTCATAATGAATCTGGCATTTATCTTGCGGTGAGATATTACGCCAAAAAAGCAGGTATCGAAGAGAGAGAAAAGTGCCATCCTCACACTTTAAGACATACATTCGCAACGCATCACGCCATAAATGGAACAGATCCTATGACGCTAAAAGCGCTGATGGGACACAGCAGTATAGTCACGACCAATAGATATTTCCACTTAGCGAACGCACACAATCTCCCTTGGGTGCGAAAATAGACAATCCGCTACCGTAATTCATTATTTTTATTATGCGCTTATTGGAATCATAATCCGCGTGTCGGGGGTTCGAGTCCCTCCGCCGCTACGTTATAATGGAACCATTGAGATCTCATTATTTAATCATTCCTGCCAGAACGGGAATGATTTTTTTATTCTAATACTCTTGTGTATTATAATCAAACATGATGAATATCCAGTGTTTCGCTAAACTTTTAGTAAAATAACAGTTGTATTTAATTCTATATGTACCTTTATTCATGAGGTAATTGATGAATCATTTAACCTGCTTAATACTTCCATGCCAAAAATAGAACCATTTGAAAAAAACTCCATACGGTATGAAACCTGGTTTGACGATAATAAGCATGTCTATCAATCAGAGCTTCGAGCCGTTAGGGCGATCTTGCCAGAAACTGGTGAAGGATTTGAAATCGGTGTGGGGAGCGGGCGATTTGCGGCTCCTCTGGGAATAAAATTCGGCGTCGATCCTTCCCAAAGGATGCGGGATATCGCCAGTAGTAGAGGTATCCGGGTAGTCGATGGAATAGCTGAAAAACTTCCCCTGGATAATGCCTCTTTTGATTTTGCCCTGATGGTCACTACCATCTGTTTCGTCGATGATGCCGAAATCAGCCTGAAAGAAGCATACCGGGTATTGAAACCCAGTGGATATCTAATCATCGGATTGATCGACAAGGACAGCCTGATCGGACAATCCTATCAAAAACACAAGCACGAAAATTTGTTTTACAGTATCTCCGAATTCTTCTCCGTTGATCAGGTAACCGGTCTATTGCAAGATACTGGATTTACGGATTTTAAATTCATGCAAACGATATTTCGCCCGCTGAAGGAAATATCCGAGCCTGAACCTGTAAAAGAAGGGTATGGTGAAGGTTCGTTCGTTGTCATCCGCGGGTTGAAACCGGATTCCTGATGAATCACAGTCGCCTACCGCGACTCGGTACCTACCGCCATAACTACAGAATCAAATTCTCCTGACGGCGATTCGCAGCCACTTCCATCATTATCATCTAAATTTTCGTATTACCGTCAGAGTTGTAAATCTTGAGATTGCTGTGCTGAATCGATTTATAAAAATAATGCAATTATCATGGATTTGGCTGATACTCCTCGTTTTAGCCGCTATACCAATGGATTACAGTTCTCAATCACTGGGAAAAAACATGAAATATAATACGTTGACGCCAGAAGAAGAGAGGGTCATTCTTCATAAGGGCACTGAGAAAGCTTTCACCGGTAAATACACCGATAATAAAGAGCAGGGCGCTTATACCTGCAAACAGTGCGATGCGCTTCTGTACAGATCAGAAGATAAGTTCGATTCGCACTGCGGTTGGCCCAGCTTCGATGATGAAATCCCCGGCGCAGTCAAGCGCGTCTCCGATGCGGACGGCGTGCGAACAGAAATCATCTGCAGCAACTGCGGAGGGCACCTGGGGCACGTTTTCTTGGGCGAAGGTTATACTGATAAAAACACCCGCCACTGCGTCAATTCTATTTCGATGGAATTCATCCCGGAAATTGTAGCTGTGAAGACCGAAAAAGCCTATTTCGCAGGAGGCTGCTTCTGGGGCTTGGAATACTTCTTCCAGAAGGCTGAAGGCGTCATTGAAACTACTGTTGGGTATATGGGCGGACACAAGGACGATCCAACCTATAAGGAAGTCTGTTCCAGCGCCACCGGTCACGCCGAAGCGATAGAAGTGCTCTACGATCCATCCAGAACGAATTACGAAACAATGGCGAAGCTGTTCTTTGAAATCCACGATCCGACGCAAGTAGATCGACAGGGTCCGGACGTCGGTGACCAGTACCGGTCAGCGGTTTACTATACGGACGATAAACAGAAACGAGCCTCTGAGAAGTTGATCAATATTCTGAAGGATAAAGGCTATAAGGTTGCCACTGAATTAGTCGAAGCCGACACCTTCTGGAAAGCGGAAGAATATCATCAGGACTATTATCAGAATAACGGACAGACACCGAACTGTCATTACGAACGAAGTGTGGTAATCTCTTAGTGCTTGTAATATAGGAGATTGCCACGTCACTACGTTCCTCGCAATGACTCGATATTCCTCTTTTGGGACAGCCCCTTTTTTATCACTTCGGTTGAAAGGACTCTGGTTTATCGCTTTTACGGCTGTTCTTCCTCCTCAGGGAATTCTGGCGGAACGAGGGTAAAACCAATTTGCGTCACCCAGAGGAGGTTATTATCACACGTCCACTCGTCCAGCAGCTTCCCATCTGCATAGTGAAATATACCCATGCCTGGTATATTTACCTGCTTGTCGGTGGGAGGGTGCTTGCCGGGTCCTGTGTTGGTGGCGGTGATGGTCCAGCGTACTGCCGCGGCGTTCTCGGTGAAAAAGACTTCGTCAATGGTGACGTGGAAATCGGGATAAGCGGTTCGCCAGTAGGTAATCACGCTTTTAAGCTCATCCAATCCTACTTTGGCTTCAAAATTCGGGGTAATGCGCCTCTCATAATTGGGATCGCAGATGCGGTCGAGCTGGTCTAAATTGCCCGTGTTCCAGGCGTCGCCAAACGACTCGAGGAGCGGTCCGTAGGTGATAGCCGGATCCGGCTGCGCGCAGCCGATAAGGAGCAGGATAATCAGGAGTGGAATGAACCGGAACAGGGGAGATTTTCTCGCATTCATTTAAGCCTCCTTTGATTGATGTTCATATATAATTGAAAGATGGGACTCTAAGTTGCCTCAGCTCTGGAGAGCTTCCGCATCCAGAACCAGCGCATTTGCCAGCGCCGCCAGGCAGATGAGAAAGGTGATAATACTGACCAGACAGATGGAGTGCCCGTAGCCCTGGGTTATGAACTGTCGTTTCTCCATAACTGCCTCCACGTTAATTTTTCAGAATATGGGATGTAATGTGATAAATGCAAGAAGTAAGTGGGATTTAGGGCTTACAGTCAACGACGTTAACTACTTTGTCATCCTTGAGGTAAATCTTCCTCATGCAGACCGGTTCATTGTCTTTATAATATCCGATAGGTATGAATTTCTGTTTCGTTGTGTCCAGATCTGAAGGTGTATATTCTGGAATAAATCCGGTTAGAACGAGGAGAATTTCACCAAGCATAAAAAAGGCGGAAAAAGAAGAGCGACATCAACCCATGTCGCCTAAAAATGGGCGACATTCAGTTGTGTCAGGTCGGAGCAACACTAAAAACCACCTCAAAACCGAAACCCTCAATAAGGCTTGCAAAAGCTTAATTATACCACTAAATTAGTGTTCTGGAAACGCTCTTGTGAGCGTTTTGTTTGTTTTAGAGATTACGAAAGAAGCATAATTGATAAAGACACGAGGTAACATACGAAACGTTGCCATTATCGCTCATGTCGATCATGGCAAGACGACCTTAGTGGATGGGATGCTGCACCAGTCAGGGTTGTTCAGCGAACGGGAAAAGATCGCCGAACGCGCTCTGGATTCGATGGATCTGGAACGCGAAAAAGGCATCACCATCATGGCAAAGAACACCGCTATCCCCTTTCGCGGCGCCACCATCAATATCGTCGATACGCCGGGTCACGCCGATTTTGGCGGTGAAGTGCAGCGCATCTTGAAGATGGTGGATGGCTGCCTGCTGTTAGTGGACGCCTCTGAAGGACCGTTGCCACAAACCCGCTACGTGCTGTCGAACGCCTTAGCCAACGGGCTATCGCCCATCGTGGTGATCAACAAAATAGACAGACCCGATGCGCGCATCGATGAGGTACTGGATGAAGTTCTGGAACTCTTCCTCGATCTGGACGCATCCGAAGAACAGTGTGATTTCCCGATGGTTTTTACCGTAGCAAAAGCGGGCACGGCAACTCTGGATATGAACGTTCCCGGCAAGGATCTGCGACCTTTATTTGAGCTTATTTTGGAGCAAGTGCCACCACCGTCATATCAAGAAGATCATCCGCTGCAGCTTCAAATAACCTCCCTGGATTACAGCGATTACCTGGGAAGAATCGGCATCGGCAGGGTGACCAACGGTACCTTGAAGACCGGTCAAACTATTTTAATGACTGACAGCGGCGAAGAAACCGAGGGGACCAAAGCGAAGATCACCAAGCTGTTTGGATTCACCGGACTTGAGCGCGTTCCCATCAATGAAGCTCTGCCGGGTGATATCGTCGCCATTGCCGGTATCGAAGGGATCAAACTGGGCGGCACTTTGACCGATCTGGAGAATCCCAAACCGTTGCCGGCGCTCAGGATAGACGAACCATCGCTGGAGATGGTCTTTTCCATCAATACGTCTCCTTTTGCAGGAAAAGAAGGCACTTATCTGACCAGCCGCCAGTTGAAGGACCGCCTTTTCAAAGAGGTGATGGGCAATCCGTCTCTGCAGGTGGAACTGACCGATACCGCCAATGCTTTCAAGGTCATCGGACGCGGCGAATTGCAGATGGCGATTCTGATTGAGACCATGCGCCGCGAGGGATATGAAATGTCCATCGGCAAGCCGACCGTACGCACGCGCACCGAAGACGGGCAGCTACTGGAACCGTTTGAACACCTGGTCATCGACTGTCCGGAAACCTACTTAGGGACGATAACGCAGATGCTTGGTCCGCGCAAAGCGAAAATGCTGAAAATGATGAACCATGCGTCGGGATGGGTGCGCCTCGAATACGAAATTCCTCTGCGGGGATTGATTGGACTGCGAGCCGCGCTGATAGTCGATTCGAGGGGAACTGCCATTGTCAACAACGTCTTCCTCGGATGGAAAGCGCATACTGGTGAATTTGGTCGCGCAGTCAGCGGCGTGCTGGTCGCTGACCGCAAGGGACGCGCCACCGCGTACGCTCTGGCAAACCTGCAGGAACGCGGTGTGATGTTCATCGCGCCCGGTGATGACGTTTATCCCGGACGCGTCGTCGGTGAGAATTCGAGGACGAAGGATATCTGGGTCAATCCGACCAAGGAGAAGAAGCTGACCAACATGCGTGCCGCCGCCGCCGATGAAGCTTATCACATTCACCCGCCGCGCCTTATGTCGCTGGAGATGGCGCTGGAATTCATCGAAGAGGATGAGCTGGTCGAAGTTACGCCGAAATCTATCCGTCTGAGGAAGAAAGTATTAACCGAGGACGAAGCCAAGAAGCAGAGGCGAGGAACGATATAGGTAAAAAGGTAAAAAGGTAAAAGTGGGGATGATCCGCAAGGATTATCCCCCTTCCCGTCGGGAGCTGTGCTTACTTGAGAAAAGAAATCTTTTCGTTCTGGTGTTGCTTGGTCTCCAAAAGGAGAAGCCATGCCTTCAGATGACTCGGCAGTAAAAAATTAGACCTTGCAAATTCCTTTGCCGCAGTCCCGAGGCGCTCGGCGAGACCCTGGTTAGCGAGAAGCTGCCTGATATGAAAGGCGGTTCCTTCAATAGTGTGCACCAGAAAACCCGATATGTTCTGTATGATCTGCGTCGTTATCCCGCCGGTAGCTCCACCGACCACAGGTTTCCCTTTCCACATAGCTTCTGTAACCACCAGACCGAAACCTTCCCGTAAAGATTTTTGTACGATTACTCTGGCTCCGCGTTGCAACGCATTGATTTCAAAATGACTCGTCGGAGGCAGATCTAGAATATGTATATTTGGATCGTTGTTTGCCACCTCGCGAACCTCCTCTAAAACCGCTGCCCCTTCCGGATCATCCGCCGCTCCACCGCCAGCTAACACAAGCTGCGCGTCTTGCCACTTCTGAACCATTTTAAAGGCTTTGATCACGCCGACCGGATCCTTAAACCTGTCAAATCTCGATACCTGGAGAACATAAGGTTTCTCAGGATCAATACCGAGTCTATTGACAGTATCATTGATCTCCGTAGGAGTGAGTTCTTTATTTTTATCAGATAGTGGATCTATAGAAGGTGGCACGATGTATTGCGGAATCCCCAGACCTTTTGTATAATTTGGCATGTGAAAGATGGATCCATCAAACTCTTCAACATACTTTCGCAATGCAGCCCAGAAATGATAATCCGCTTCTGACATATCGATATGACAGCGCCAGAGCCAGAAAGGGCGCTTTTTTTTGTCTCTGAAGGTAACCAATGGCAGCGGTTGGGGATCATGAATTACGGTAACGTCGGCAGGGTCATTCAAGATCGCCTCGTTTTTTAGATTAGTCTCCAGCAAGACGTCCGCATATTCAGGTTTCCATTTGATCTCCTGACCGTGCATGGCGTTATGGAACATCTTGGTTACATCGAAGAACCTGGTATTACCGTCTACGGTGTCCCAGGTTGCGTTGATACCGAGACTTTGCATAAGGGGAACCATCCTATTGAGAATCTCTGCAACACCACCACCTTCTTTCGTTGAATTGATATGGTGTACTCTAATGCCGCGTAGATTTTTCGCCAGGTGCTTTATTTCAGCAATCTCAGCCTTGCCGACAATGGGCGTATAGCGATCCAGTTCTCTCATGATGTATGAAGTGTTTTTAGTCTCCGCCGGACGCGCTGAAGTATTTCAGCTTTTAATTCCCATAAGTTATAAACATAGGGATTAAGACGCGCAATCTCATCTGCCAGATCGTCTTCATTAAGCGAATGACTCAACCATTCGGAGAAGTCGTTCGATTGTTTGCCCAATCGGATCGGCGCTTCGATGAGATGATAGAAAAACGTTCCCAGTGATGCATTCCGCAGACCTTTATAGAACGATTCAAGATCGTCAGCCTTATACTTCAGGGGCAGTACCATACTATGCATTTGCAGGAAATGGAATTCACTGCCCTCAGAAACTCGGAAAAAGAGTTCTCCTATACCCACATATTCTTTCACAATGTCGATCAACTGTTCACGTGCTTCGCGGACGGATTTGCAACCCATTGGATCCACCGCGCTGAGCCGCTCTGCGAGAGATGCCTGGCTCAGATGTACCAACACCCAGCGGGCAAAATCGTTCATCTGATCGCTGGTAGCAAAATGCCTTCTGAGTAAAGCGTGATGGACATGGTAAAAGATAGATGATCCAGAAACCTTCTTGAGTCCGTAGAGCAAAGATTTTAAACTATCTGCCTTGAAATTGGTGTGGATTGTCAAGCCTGTTTCTGTGAAGAAGCGAAAGGGTTCTGCCATGATATCCCTTATGATATCCCTGTTTGACCTGATAAATAAGCTGTTAGTTTCTCAATAAACTCTACTGTATCCTGTTGTGAATTTAAGCGATATTCAGCGTGCGTTCGGGACTTTATTTCTGCGGAAACAACAAGGACTGAAATCCCACTATCAGGCATAATACGAAAAACGTCTTCGTCTGTGCGATCATCCCCGATGTAAAGCTGAAATAGATTTGATTTATTGCCTGTTAAACGCTCTTTGATCCAATCGAATGCTTTCCCTTTGTCACAGTCGACATCAGGATTGATCTCCCAGCACATCCGACCTGGTTGCAACCTGTAAGGAGTGCTTTCAACGATTCTGCCGAGGATATCTTCCAATTCAGCGCCTCTCTTTTCACTGGCTCCCCTGAAGTGGATCGTGAGAGAAAATTCCTTCAATTCGATCTGAATATTGGGAATGTGATCCACAGCTTCATCAACTTCCGCAATAAGAGATCGAAAAATGTTCCGCGAAGGTTTTTCAGCCAGGTAGTGTTTGCTGCCATCTGGCAGTTGTACTTTTAATCCATGATCACCAGCGAGCGCAATACCCGGCACCTGAATTCTATCCTGAAGATCATCAAGAGATCGTCCTGATAAAATCGCCACAGAAACACAATTGACCTCTTGCAAACGCAAGAAACAGTCCCTGATACACTCAGTCATAGAAGCTTTCGCTGGATCATTTACAATAGGCGCCAGTGTGCCGTCAAAATCGAATGCGAGAAAACAACACTTCGCACTTTCAATATATCTCTTTATCGCCTCCCAATTATCCCAGAGATAAGTCAGTTCCTCCAGTTTTAGCATGATTAGGTATCAAATGTTGCTTCTTGACCTGAGAGAAAAGCCGAACTCCAGCGGTGTATATCCCACGCCTTGACTCTATTCCTTAAAGCGGTCATGCGTTTTCGCTCCTCGCGCTTTGACATGCGCAGTGACTCTGTGATGGCATCGACGACATTTTCTACGTCGTAGGGATTAACCTGGATGGCTTCCTTAAGTTCCTTTGCCGCTCCTGTCCTCTCCGATAGAATCAGGATACCGGTGTTATCAATCTGTGCTGCCACATATTCTTTAGCTACAAGGTTCATACCGTCAATCAGCGGTGTAATCAGCGCTATGTCGGAAGCAAGATAGAGATTCAGCACATCCTTAAAACTTAATCCTTTATAGAAGTAATGGATCGGTGTCCATCCCAACTGTGAGTATTTCCCGTTAATTTCACCGACGATACCATCAATGCGTTTCTTTAAGTCAATGTATGAACCGACATGACTTCGGCTCGGCGCAGTGACGATTAAAAAACTAACTTTGCCACGGAAACCGGGACGTTTAAGAAAAAACCGGTCTATGGCGTATAATCTTTCAGGTATTCCCTTGGTATAATCCAATCTGTCTATACTAATAATCAGCTTATCCGCTGACATCTTTTTTCTGATAGTCTGCGTTCTTCCACTTTTAATTGCCCTGGCTGCTTCATTTTCAATTGACCTGAAATCAACAGATACCGGCCATGCCCCTACCTGAACAGTACGATCTTTTAAACGCACCACTCCCGTATCAAAATCGACTTCATGTTTGGTGAGTTCATGCACCGACTCGAGAAAATTATTAACATAACCAGGTATGTGAAACCCGATTCTATCAGCGCCAAGCATCGCTTCGAGAAAGCCTTTCGCGCCGGGTAGAATATTGAACACATCAACATTTGGAAACGGAATATGCCAGAAAGAGCCGATTCTCGATTTCGGTAACTGATGACGAATTATTCCCGGCATTAATCCTAATTGATAATCCTGGATCCAGATAAAATCGTCCGGATTTGCTATCTTCATAACGATATCGGCGTAGCGATTGTTTACCCGGGAATATGCCCTTCTTTCAGCGATCTGAATGTCAAGATTATCCGTAAAGTAGTGCATTAGAGGCCAAAGCACACTGTTGGAAAAGCCGTAGTAAAAACCAGATATTTCGCTATGTGAGAGCGGGACAGGATAGAATTTATAATGAGGATCGCCCGGGGGAAGACTAAAAACACTTCCAGACTTCTGTGACTTGCTGGATGCATCCCAAGCAACCCAGGCGCCCTTGTGATTCATGATTGCTGGTTCAAGGGCAGAAACGAGTCCTCCTATGGTTTTTATCGGTTTAATTTTTATTCCATTTTTCCTGAAAGAATAAGGTGCTCGATTGGAAACCACAATCAAACGCCTGTGGCTATCTGAAATTATTTCATTCATCAAAAGCGCCTTCCTTATAAATTATAATTCCTTTTGTACAATTCAAGCGAAAAATTGATTAATCTATGCCCTGATTTTAAAACTCAGCATATTTTACTTCAACAGCACCGCTTTCTGAATCGCGCTGAACGAACCGGCTTCAAGACTGATTAAATAGATGCCCGAAGCTAAATTATGTGCGCCAAATACAGCCCTGTGGCAGCCGCGTCCCAGCCGCGTATCAAGCAGGGTTATAACTTCCCGTCCAGATAGATCATAGACAGCGAGCGTTACCTTTGAACTCTGCGATAATTCGAAGTTGATCTCCGTTTGCGGATTAAATGGATTTGGATGAACAGGATGGAGAGTATAGGAAAGCGGTAATTGGTTCCCATGGTCTTCCACACCCGGCAATGAGGCATTTATATTCCAGGAGAGGCTGTCGGAGAACTCCGCATCAGAAACAGCGGCGTGAACGATATATTCTCCGTTGGAATAGATTGGAATGACAGCGAATGAATCACTGCTGATAACCGAACCTTCAAACCGCCACTCCCAACTCAAAGGATCGTCATCAGGATCAAAAGCGTGAGCCCAGAGCAGGTAATCTCCTGCTTCACCGACTATCGTGTCAAGATAGGCGGGACTGTAATCGACGATCATAGGCGGTTGATTGGAAGGTTCGATGGCAGAAACAGCGCACCGAATCATCGGGTCGGACGTTTCAGACTGCCTGAAAGGCGTCCATAAACCCGTGTATTCCCACGCTTGCCGAGATCCTATCTGCCCGACGGATTGGTCGATGCCCAGACCCGGCGTTCCATCATCAATCATCTGCCAGGCAACGTAGAACGCGCCCTCCTCGATGATGATATTCTCGGCTTCTACATTCAAGCTGTACCACCCTGCATTAGGCGCGGCAATGTCATCAGAAAAGAGAGTGACGCCCGGTGCGCCTTCTTCTCCACTGTCATCCAATATCTGTATAGTAAAGGGAGACGTCCCTCCATTCTCAGCAATATAGCAGAAAGCAGTATCTAGCCTTATATCGTACAACGGCGGGATAAAGCGCTGTGCTAACCCTCCACTGCCACCCTCCCATTTCCAGGCAAGCTCCGCGCTGTCGTCGTCATATTTCATAACGCCCGGCAATTCTAAAACACGACACTCGGCACGGATTGTGTCGTTATGGGCGTTGACGTCTTCTGTCAGGGATACTCGGAGAGAAACTATATATTGCCCCGTTTCAGTCGGTATCCACATGGGCAGGAAATAATTCTCATATTCTTCCCACGGATTTATTGCAGGGAATGGGGTTATACTTTGACTATAGACCGTCTCACCGGTTTCCCTGATGATATCGAAAGAAACGCCATAGCCGTATTCCGTCTGAATTCCGACGTTCTTGATGATGCCATTGGGATGAAAATATCCGTCATTAAGAATAAAAAACCCGCCTGAGTTATTATTTACTACACGATAAGCTGCCAGATCACGAACTTCGTAAGTTACGTTATCAGGATATAAGAATTGTATTGCGGAATTATCGAAGGCGATATACTGGTCGTGGGAATGTTCGAGACCGATATGCCCGGTCTGGCTCTCTATGCCGATCAACAGATCATTGTTCAGCACCAGCCCCTGTTGTTCCCCGTATTGGCAGAGTATTGTGCTGTCTGCGCCGCAGAGAATGATCTGGAAACTGTGCGAACCACCGGTCAGATAGGCGGGATAATTGATGAATGACACCACGCAGCTATCGATTCCATTTGTCCAGTAATAGGCGCTGTCTTCGCCGCCGGGTTGTCCGGGTATCCAGTCGGCAATGTAGGCGCCGATGAAATCATTTGGAGGTTCTGTCAGGGGAATAGATTCAGGGAAGGGTTGAGACAGATTTGCTGGATCACCGAATATGATATACCCGTTTGATCCGATGTAGAAGGTGTTGACGTTATACCAGTAGAACTGAAAAGGGAAACCGATGGAAAATGGTCCCACGCAGACGTCATCATCGAGACCGGTGATAATCTGTCCGGTCGAAGAGACGTCGATCCATTCAAATACCGGTCCGCCCGGTTCGTTGGAATCGATCCAGGAATAACCAAATTCGTCCGGTCCGCCGCTGTCTGCCGATGCGCTGAGGTAGAATAGCGTAATTAGCGCTAATACCTGGATTAGACGTTTCATATGAACTCCGCCAGAAATATCGACACAAGATGTCTGCTAATATAATACAACAAATCGATAATAGCAAGCGCAAATAGACTTAGACTTAAAATAGATAACACCCGGATTCCCCCCACGAAGTGACTTTTTCGGAGGAATCCGACGCCAAAGTCTTGCATATTTCTGGAAGATAACCAAATGGTTGACTAACCGAGGTATTGAGTGGGGAAAATATTTATACTGTAGCTTTTACTTCTACGGGAGGCTGATTATTTTTTTCAAGTTTTGCAGTATCTGACTCCGTCCAGGCTCTATTCCTTCCACTGTTTTTGGCGCAATAGAGGTTTCTGTCTGCCAGTTGAATCAGCTCCTCCTCATGCTCCATTTCCATAGCATTTGTCAAGGTGGCAACGCCCAGTGAGATGGTGATTCGGATCTCCCTGCCCTCAATGTCGAAGACGTGCTCTTCGATTGCTTTTCTGAGCTTTTCTGCTATAAAGGCGGCAGCTTTTGCGTTAGCTTCGGGAGAGATAACTACAAACTCCTCACCGCCATACCTGGCGAGAAAATCACTTTTTCGCAGCTTACTATCGAGTATAGACGCGACCTCGCGCAGCACCTGGTCACCGACAAGGTGTCCCTGGCTGTCATTGACGTTCTTGAAATTATCGAGATCTATCATAATACAGGATAGCGGATGACCATAGCGGTTGGAACGGTAGAATTCACGGGTTATAAGGTTCTCGAAAACACGACGGTTGAATATCTTGGTTAAACCGTCTAGATTTGCCATCTCTTCCAGTTTTCGATTTGCCTCCGCTAATTGCGCCGCAAGCTCTTCTGCCCTGCGTTTTGCCGACACCAATTCAGTATTCATCTGCTCGACAGAAAGATTGATCCTGCCTAATTCAATGTTAGCAGCCATCAATAGTTCGGAATAATTCTTCGTTCCAACAAGGTGAAGACCGAAGAATTTGGCAACTTCTTTGACCTCTTCAGCCAGATTTATTAGCAGTTTATCGATGACGTCTCGATCAATATTAAGGTACTTCTTCGCCTGTTTTTCTAAGAAAGCAAGGCGATCAGGACGATATTCATCGTAAAATATAGTGGAAATCAGATACGAGAGGTGCACGAGATGGGTGAGCTTTTCAACGCCTTCGACATCTTCGTGATTCTGCCCTTGTGTAATACCCTCCGGATCATGGTGACGTAATATTGGTAGAGTCAGTGAACGAGGGAGCTGCCATTTATTGGCGAGGAATTCGCCCAGTAATGCGTGATTTATTCCAAAGTGTTGATCTTCGAGAATTGAAATGTCAACCGCGTTTTTCTTGGCGCTTTTTAAAATATCCGCATATTCCTCCGGATAGTATTTTATAAAGACAAGCACTCCAATATCTTGTAGAAGCGACGCCATGAAAGCCTCTTCTCCATCCTTGTACTTGGCTTCAGTTGCAAGCCTGCGCGCCGCTACCGCTGAGAAAAGTGATCGCTCCCAGAAAACCGTGAAATCATCGCCCCCTTTTTCACCCTCTGTTCCATCTACATACAGCTCCAGTATTGACATTGACAGTGCGAGGTTCTTCACCGCTGAAAGACCGAGTATCACCATCGCCTGTGAAAGGGTGGATATCTCGCGCGTGAATCCATAAAAAGCCGAGTTGACTACCTTAAGAATCTTGAAACTAAGAGACACATCGTTCTGAATAACTTCAGCCAGTTCCTTGATGGAAACCTTTTCATCGCTGATTAATCGCAGGATTTTTTCCACTACCGGCGAAAGCGTCGGCAGCTCGCGGTCTTGGTCCAGGAGACGAATGATTTCACGAATACGCTGGCTCTGCGGAGGTGACATTTTAATATCCTGCGGGTTGGTATGGTTCAATTATTGGTTAACTAAAATAACACTCGATAGTAGAGCCGTCCTGTGTTCTGCTTATCATGAAATTAGCGCAATGAGATAAGCAAAAATAGCTTAGTTTGACGCACTGAACTGTATAATATGCTAAACAGAGGCGTCTTTCAATAAATAATTACTTTAAGAATACCCCTGCAAACTGAAAAGATGACATTTTGCTTGTTTTTGCCCTGTTATCGATTTACTTTCTTGGGGATTTTACGGTACAATACAAAAAACGCATCAATTGATAGATTCACAGATATGGAGTAGATAATGAAACGTGACTTTTTAACCATTGCAGATATGAGCGGCGATGAGGTTGTACAGACTATCCGTTACGCACTTGAATTGAAGAAAAGACGGCAGACTGGTCAATTCAGAACTGCTAACGGCAAACTGGAAGGGATGACCGTGGGATGCATCTTTCACAAAGCATCCTTGCGCACGAGAATCAGCTTTGAAACTGGCATTTATGAATTGGGCGGTAAATCATTGTACATCACCAAGGACGAGATCGATCTTGGCAAGCGTGAATCTATCGAAGATGCCGCCAGAGTGCTTTCCCGCTATCTTGGCATGATTGTGATCCGTACATTTTCGCATTCAGACGTGGAAAAACTGGCGAAACATGCCAGCGTGCCGGTCATCAACGCCTTGACCGATTATACTCATCCCTGCCAGGTAATGGGAGACCTATTGACAGTTCAGGAAAGATTTGATAAAATAGAGGGGATGAAAGTCACCTACCTGGGTGATGGGAACAACTTAGCCAATTCCTGGATGGTGGCAGCGCGCCGCATTAAACTCGACCTGACGATTGGCACGTCCGAAGAGACCATGCCGAAGATGGATCTCTTCAATACGGTGAAGGAAGAGGGTCTATCCAGAATCCGAATAGTCCACGATCCGGTTGAAGCGGTCGAGGGTGCGCAGGTGGTTTATACCGACGTCTGGGCTTCGATGGGGCAGAAGGATAAAGCTGCCGAGAGAGTCAAACTGCTCAGCGCTTTCCAGGTCAATGAGAAGCTGCTACAGCACGCTGATCCCAATCATATCGTGCTGCACTGCCTGCCCGCCGAACGGGGCAGAGAGATCACGAATGAGGTGATGGACGGACCGCATTCCGCGGTATTCGATCAAGCTGAAAACCGCCTGCACATCCAGAAAGCTATCATGTCCCGCCTGATGGAGTGGTCAGGATAATCCGGTAGTATTGCCTGCAACTCAAAACCGATGATGGTCCCGTGATTGCGGTGAGCAGGAGTCGTCTCCCACGGGTTTCCACCCGTGGCTGATAATACGGAGACTGATCCCCCCTTAATCCCCCCTTGAAAAAAAAGGGGGGCAAAAAAAGGGCGCACGGCGGCGCGCCTACATCGTGTCTATTTGAGACATGCTTCGTTCCGTCAGGAGACGGACCAGAAGCATGCCACCCGGCGGTCTGGGTTGTTATGCGATCCTTTTTATAGGGCTCGCATTTTCACTCAACATTGTAATTTCAAAAAAAATAAGACTTGACAACAGCAGCGAAGTTTATTAAATTGAAATATGTTTATAAGGATACTGCTATGAATTACCGATATTTATTGCTTATTCTTGCATTCTGCTCCTTTGCCCACGCCCAAACCTACCTCTCACCTCTTGACTTCGGCTTGTCCCTGATGGAACACGGGAGAGTCGATTACTGCAACACTCCACCCAATATCCAGGTTGGCAACTACAACAGCGACTGCTACCCCGACATTGCCCGCTTTAGCGGCAATAAGCTGGAGATTTTCCTCTTTATGGGGAAGGGTTACACACTTGAGCCGCAACAGTCCCGAATCTTCACACAGCCGATAAAATCTCTCACTTTTGATGACAACATCTGGGATGGCATTGATAATTTAGTCGTTACCTTTGAGGATAAATCTGAGAAAACCTTCTGCCATAGCCGCGGTGTTCTGGATTTGAACGGCACGCCCGGTGCTCCGGTAAAACCTGAAATCCCCCGCATCGTCAGTGAAGCAGATTTTGAGATTGTATGGGAAAGCGAACCCCGTCCCTATGGGATGAATCGCTGTACTGTGGGTGATTTAGATAACGACGGAATAACTGAACTAGTAACCTGGTGGAAAGAGAGCCAGTACGCTGACACTGCCTGGATACTTATCTACAAATGTGCGGGTGATGATGAGTACGAACTATTTATGGAGGAGCCCTTTGACAATAATCTTGGGTATACGCCTGGGCTTTCGTACTTATTGATTACAGACCTGGATCAGAATGGCAAGAATGAGCTGATCTATACGTATAATAAGCTCTATATCTGGGAATTTGAATCACCGGGTGTATACACGATATGGGATTCAAATTATGATATTCCCAAAGCGGTCGAGGATGCGAAAATCACAGATGTCAATAACAACGGAATCCCTGAGGTAGCCGTTATTTGCCCGGGATCAACCCCGCCGACAGCTTATATCATTAAGGAGTTCTGGTTTAAGGTGATAAGTTATGACAGCTCTTTCTATTTCTACGAAATCACAAATTTTTCGAACAATTGGTCACCATGTAATTTGGCATTAGGTGATTTCGATAATGACGGTGCAACGGACATGGTCCCAGGATATGCAGGCTATGTTACCAGCTACGAACCATTAGATATTCTGTATTATCGATATGATGTCACCGTTCCTGACAATTTTAGCGAAAACTGGCTTCAGACAGGTATTCCCCTCTCCTGTGTAACCCCAATCATTGAAGATCTTGATGGTGACGGGGAGAACGAACTATTCTCAGGGGGATTGTTTCCCAACGGCGGTTCTACTTTCGTATGGGAGGGTATGGATTTCGAAGTCGGATATGTTTCTTATTTGGACACAACCAGCTCGCCGAATGGTCCAAATGAAAGTTGTTTTGGTATAGTCGATTACATCCCATCAATTAGCAGTATTCATATTATTCCAATTTACCCGCAGGCGTCGATGCTGCTCCTCTGGTCATTTACAGGCAGCAGCTATGAGAATCTTTGGCAGAGTACAGTAGATGATTGCTGTGCTTATCGTAATCCATACATTTGCGATACGGATCAAGATGGCAAAAAAAGCATTGTTGTGTCTTCTTATGGATCACGGGCGTTAAAAGATTGGGAGCAAATATCGGCAGGAGTCTGGGATAAGCCGCATAATCCATCTGTATTAAATTTCAGACTCTACAGAAATTACCCCAATCCGTTTAATCCAGTCACGAACATCACATACGACTTGCCTGCAAACGTTCATGTCTCTCTGGCAGTTTATAACGTTTCTGGCAAAAAGGTCAGGCTGGAGATCATCACTCAGTACAGAAACTGCTGCTGACGAAGTAGAGTTCATAGCCTAAAATATAAGCGCCAGGTCTCCACTGCGTTCAGGACCTGACGCAACGGGGAATCTATCAGGCATCCCAGCGGGCGGGATGCCTTTTTATGTGCAATTATGTGCATGCATTAAGCACAAACCTCTCTTGCTCTTCACCAATTTCTTCATTAAATTATCACATTATTAATACAATGTCAGATTCCGAACAAGTCGGAATGACATTGTTGGTTGTTTATCCCCATGAAAAAGCTGATCAAACATATCACCTCGCCCGAATTCCTGCGCGGAGCGCCGTCGTTCAAGAAATATCTTCCTCCACAGGAAGCGCAGTATGAAACCAATCCGCGCAAATTCCATCCTGATATAAAATCCGCGCTGGAAGGGTCAGGCATAAAGAGCCTCTATTCCCACCAGAGCGAAGCCTTAGACGCATTCCACAAAGGCTTAAATCCGCTGATTGTAACGCCCACAGCATCCGGCAAAAGCCTTGTCTATCAGCTTGCCATCATGGAAGAACTGCAGCGTGATTCCGAAGCTCACGGACTGTTGATTTTTCCATTGAAAGCTCTTGAGCAGGATCAATATCAACGCTTGCAGGAGTTGCTGAAGCTGTCCGGTCTGGAAGATCGCTGCAGCGCCGCCATTTTCGATGGCGATACATCACGTCTTGACCGGGATAGATTGCGGGCAAACCATCCCAACCTGATGCTCACCAACCCGGACATGCTGCATTACGGCATTCTTTCTGGACACCGGAGCTGGGCTTCCTTCTTTAAAAAACTGCGGTTTATCGTCATTGACGAACTGCATATCTACCGGGGCATTTTCGGATCGCACGTATTGCAGGTACTTCGACGTCTGGGACGTATCTGCAGATTCTATGAATCCAATCCCCGCTGGATTGCCGGGTCGGCAACCATAGGCAATCCTCTGGAATTGGCGCAAGAGCTGACCGGTGAAGATTTCAAATTGATCGAGAGGAGCGGCGCGCCTACGTCGGGCAGGCATTTCCTCTTTCTGAATCCGGTTGACAGCCCTTACACTTTAGCCTCCCGCCTCCTGCCGGAAATCATCCACAAAGGTTATAAAACGATCGCTTTCACAAAATCGCGCCGCGCCACTGAATTGCTGCACCGCTGGATATTGGATTCCCATCCCAAACTGGAGAAAAAACTGAGCAGTTACCGCGCCGGTTTCCTTCCCGAAGAACGCCGCGACATTGAGAACAGACTGTTAAGCGATAAGCTGTCCGGCGTCATCAGTACCAGCGCGCTGGAACTGGGGATGGACATAGGAGGCATCGACGTCTGTCTGCAGTTAGGTTATCCCGGTACGATTTCACAGATGATGCAGAGAGCGGGACGCGCCGGCAGAGGGAAGCGTGATTCTCTGATGATTCTAATTGCCGGTGAAGACGCTTTAGACCAATATTTTATGCGTAATCCTGAAGAGCTGTTCCTGCGTCCCAGCGAAGCCGCCATCGTCGATGGCACGAATCAGGAAATCCTGAGTTCACACCTGGTCTGCGCGGCAGCGGAGATACCGTTAGCTGAAAAAGAAGCGTACCTCACGCCTGAGGCGAGGAAGCAGATTCCGCCGCTTATTACAGATCGCCTTCTGATTCCCGGAGCGGGGGGGAGACGCTGGTTTCCGGGAACGCCGCGTCCGCACAGCAGGATCAATTTGCGCTCCATGGGAACGTCATACTCCATCCACGATTCACAAGACGGTCAGCAGATCGGGAGTATTGGCGAGGCGCGCGTCTGGACGGAGTGCCATCCTCAGGCGATTTACATGCATCGCGCTAGACAGTACCTGGTAGAAAAGTTGGATGATGCTGCCCGGGTGGTTTATGCCACGCCTACTGAACTCGATTATTACACACAGACACAGGGTGAAAAAGAGACGGAAATCCTGTCGCGTCTGCGCGATATCGAAACCGGATGTGGAAGTGCAATAGAAGGCGAACTAAAGGTCACCTCACGCGTCACCGGTTTCCAGAAGCGCAGATTGCACAGCGGCGAGCTGATTTCCACTCATGAACTGGATGGTCCGCCTCAAATATTGGTTACGCGCGGTTTCTGGATGGAGATGGATGATGAACTGCAGGAGAAAATCGAAGAGCGCAGGTATCATTACATGGGCAGTCTGCACGCGGTAGAGCACGCTCTGATTTCAGTTTTTCCGCTGGAAGTGATGTGCGACCGGGGAGATATTGGCGGCATATCTTTCACTTACCATCCGCAGGTCAATGGTCCGGCGGTCTTTATCTACGACGCCTATCCGGGCGGATTGGGGATATCGCGGCGAGCCTTTGAACGTCTTTCCGGCTTGATCGGCAGGACGCTATCGCTGGTGCAGGCATGCCCCTGCGAAGAGGGCTGTCCTTCGTGCATCCATTCTCCGCGCTGCGGCGCCGGTAACCGACCGCTTGACAAGTTCGGTTCTATCTTTGTGTTGCAGCAGTTACTGGCAAAAGTTTGAAGTAATCACGATACAGCTCTTTTATATTTATTGCATAAAGCAAATCCAAAAAATAAAAAGACTTGACAATAGAATATGAGTTCATTATATTAGAATATATTCATAAAAGGGTAAACTTATGAGAATCCGATATTCACTGCTTGTTCTTGCATTCTGCTCCCTCTCTCACGCCCAAACCTACCTATCACCTCTTGACTTCGGCTTGTCCCTGATGGAGCACGGGATGGTCGATTACTGCAATACGCCTGACAACATCCAATGCGGCAACTACAATAGCGACTGCTATCCCGACATTGCTCGCTTCAACGGCAACAACTTCATGCAACCGATAAAATCTCTCACTTTCGATGACAATATCTGGGATGGCATTGATAATTTAGTGGTGACCTTTGAGGATAACTCTGAGAAAACCTTCTGCCATAGCCGCGGTGTTCTGGATTTGAACGACACGCCCGGTGCTCCGGTAAAACCCGAAATCCCACGCCGCGTATCTGAGACGGATTTTGAGATCGTCTGGGAAAGTGAACCGCGACCTTACGGCATGGATCGCTGTGCTGTCGGTGATCTGGATAATGATGGGATAATAGAATTGGTGACTTATTGGAAAGAGAACGAGTCCGCCGATTCTGCCTGGTTTCTAATCTATAAGTGTGTGGGCGATGACGAGTATGAGTTATTCATGGAGGAACCGTTTTATGTAAATCCTCCAGGGCGTCCGTTAGCCACAGCGATACTTATAACCGATTTGGATCAAAATGGTTTAAAAGAATTGGTCTATACTCTCGAAAGGGTTTATATATGGGAGTTTTCAGGGCCGGGCGAATATATCTCCTGGGACTGCAGCATTAATTTCACTCGCGCCGTAGTTGACGTAGAGGTTTGCGACGTGGACCAGGACGGCATACCCGAGCTTGCATTCGTTACTTCAAACTATGGCATGAATCCCCCCACTATGTATCAAGTGGAAGAATTTTCAAATAAAAGCACTTACCCCTGGCACTCTTACGTTTTCATGCCCCTGTGGTCGAATTGGCAGGATTGGGAGGATGATCAATTTTCAATCGGCGATTTTGACAATGATGGAGCGATTGATATGGTTTCAGGAAACTTTGGATCTGTATGGACTTATGATCCTGTTGACATTCATTACTACCGTTATGACAGCGCCGGACCTCCATTCTTTACCTCGCACTGGCTGGAAACGGGCATTCCACTTTCCTGCGCCACTCCCGTCGTGGCTAATTTCGATGAAGACAGCGAGAATGAGCTTTTTGCTGGTGGTCTCTATCCCAATGGCGGGTCGGCGTTTATCTGGAAGGCTGAAGGACCTTATCTGGGACGGGTCACATGGCTGGACACGACCAGTGGACTACGATTACCCAATGAATCCGTTTTTGGTGTAGTTGATTATAACCCCGCTGTTATGACAATGGATGTTTATTGGACAACTTACCAGGTTACCGAGCTATTTCTATTTGGTCGAACGAATTCCTTTTTTGATTATCTTTGGAGTAGCCCACCGGTTGATAGTGTTGCCTGCCACAGTCCCGTACTTTTTGATACAGATCAGGATAATAAAGTGAACGCTATAATGGGTGCGCCAGGATGTGGATTTTACCCAAATCGTATTCAAGACTGGGAGCAGATTACATCCGGTATCTGGAAAGAACCTATAAAACACACGCCGCAGACGTTTCAACTTCATGCCAACTATCCCAATCCATTTAATAACGCCACGATAATTTCTTATGAAATTATGACTGCATCCGACATTCACCTTGATATTTTCGATCTTAACGGGAGGATTGTGCTTACGCATAACGAAAAAGAAGCGGCTCCTGGAAAATACGGGATAAAATGGGACTCTTCAGGGTTATCTTCGGGAATTTATCTTATTAGACTTATGACAAACGAGGAGAAGCAATCGAAAAAAGCCGTTCTTTTAAAGTAATTTCATCTGGAGAGGAGGTGATGTAATTCGGCTTAAAACCATAATCACACATTCTGTAATTACTGATGAAAAACTGTAAACTTACAAGGAGTATTTTATCATGTTATAAAGAACCTTCCTAATTATCAGCACATTCACCCTGACGTTATGCTTAACCATTCAGGTCAGAGCGCAACCGCAAACGACACCAGACGCCTATTACGGTCAGGATTGCGGATACAGTTTAGAAATTGAAAGAATAAGCGGCGACGCCTATAGAGATATAGTTACGGTCTGTGGTTACGATTATATCTGGTTAGGTTCAGGCAGTAGCTGGTTTAACGGCGCTCCCGTGAATCCGGGTGAATTCCAGAGAGGCAATGCATTGCCTCACGGTCTTGAGGCAAAATCTGGACAACTTCGTATCGAACAGAATCAACCCAGAGATCTCGCCATCACCTCTCATATGGATTCAGCTCCGGAAGGGCTAAAGATTTATTACAACGATAACGACGGAAGTCTGGACCTTCATCAGACTCTATCACCGGAGCGAAACCTCGAATATATATCATGGGGAAGAGTGGATAATAATTCCCATGATGACCTGATTGCGGCTTCGCCGTACCAAACCCTCAATCATTATGTCTATGTCTATATGAACAATACTAATGGGGCTTTAATCACTCCGCAGGATGGATTTGACACAGGAGAGAGTATCAACAGTAAGATCGAGTTGGCAGATATCCATTACTTTTGGAATTATTCAATTCATGAGTTGTTTGTAGTCCAATGGAACAAGATCGTTATCTTCGCCAACAATAACGGAGTGTTCGATCCCGATCCTCTACAGGAAATAGTTTACGATGATAGCTCTCCATACAATGGCGTTGCTGATTTTGAAACGGGAGATATCAACGGGGACGGTTGTAATGACATAATTGCCTGTGGGAATGAGGGAATTAAATGTTACCACAATACGCAGAATGGTGAATTCAACGCCAATCCGATTCAAACCGCGGCGATAAACTGTTCGGAAATAGATTTAATTGAAATCAACTATGATGGTTATCCAGATTTAGCTGTAGGTATTGGTCAAACAGTTTCGGTTTATGAGAATATCGAAGGTTACTTCGATTTCGATGAACCTCTGTGGGAAGGAAATACCGCTGTCGGTTTTTACTGCAATGAAATAACTTCAGGCGATCTACAGGGTTACGGCGCGAATAGCATTATTTATTCCGGCTATGGTAGCGGCGCCAATTATGGATTTTTCGTTTTTAAAGACTTGAATGATCCTCCACCCTGCCCGCCAGAAAATTTCGAGGTAAATGTATCTCCAGATAATCATCCATTACTTTCTTGGGCGAGGAATACTGAGGATGATTTCTACTACAATAAGATCTATCGAGCCGTGACACAATCCGAGATTCCACAAAGACTTGAGTTCTCACTTGTCCACAGTGAGTATGATAACACTTACTGGGAAGATGTGGACGTCTATTATGTCCATCAGCCTGAAGTGACGGATAAAATATGGTACTATATCACTGCTTTAGACGTTCAGGAGAACGAATCGGTCGAATCCGAGTATATCCGCTTTTGGGCTGTATTTGATCCTCAATCCAATGGTGAACTCACAATCTTAGACATAGGGGATTTTCCGCACTCTATTGGAATCTCAGCTTCCCCAAATCCCTTCAATCCAGTTACGAACATTGTATACGACTTGCCTGAAGACGTTCACGTGACTCTGGCGGTCTATAATGTCTCTGGCAGACAGGTGGTTTCACTAATCGACAGTTATCGTCAGGCTGGAGATCATCACTCAGTACAGAAACTGCTGCTGACGAAGTAGAGTTCATAGCCTAAAATATAAGCGCCAGGTCTCCACTGCGTTCAGGACCTGACGCAACGGGGAATTTATCAGGCATCCTATTGCGGCGGAATGCCTTTTTCTTATTACAGTCTCAGTTATCTATACCGCATATTCAAAGGCAAAATTTATTACATAGTGATCATACCCGAATTTAAAATAAAATTGTTGCATTATTCTTGAAATTATATTATATTTGCCGCTGACAGAGTCAACCCGTCCCGGCATGCCGGGACGGCTGTTTTTTCATAGTTTGCCCCAACAGTCTCAGGATAAGTCTGAAGATGAGAATGTTTAAACGAATTTTAATTGCCAACCGCGGCGAAATCGCCGTGCGGATTATCCGGGCTGCCAACGAGATGGGAATCGAGTCGGCAGCCGTTTTTTCCGACGCCGACCGTTTAGCCCTGCACACCAGACTCGCTGATTTTGCCTATCATATCGGACAGCCTCCTGCCAGGGAAAGTTATCTCGATATTGACAAGATTATAGAGGCAGCCAAAACATCCGGCGCGGAAGCGATTCACCCCGGATATGGTTTTCTGGCGGAAAATGCTGACTTCGCTATGCGCGTCGCCGACGAAGGGCTGGTTTTTATTGGTCCGCCGCCGCAGGCGATAGCCGATATGGGTTTGAAAACACGCGCTCGTGAGATCATGATCGCCGCAGGCGTGCCGGTAACGCCGGGCACAGAGTCAGCGGTTAAATCGGACGAGGAAGCGGTAGCAATAGCGAAGCAGATCGGTTACCCTGTCCTGATCAAGGCTGCTTCAGGCGGCGGCGGTAAGGGAATGCGCATAGTTGAGAAACCTGACGAGCTTACCAAGTCGATGGAAGCCGCCAGCCGGGAAGCCGCTTCCGCCTTCGGCGATCCGCAAATCTACATCGAAAAGTACTTAGAAGGACCGCGCCATATTGAAGTGCAGCTTTTGGCAGACCATCACGGCAACGTAATTCACCTGAATGAACGCGAATGTTCCATCCAGCGGCGTCATCAGAAGGTAATCGAAGAGGCGCCTTCACCGGTAATAACACCCGAGTTGCGTCAACAGATCGGTCAGGCGGCAGTTCAAGCCGCCAGGGCGTGCCATTACACCAATGCAGGAACGGTTGAATTTCTGCTGGATCGTGATAAGAACTTCTATTTCATGGAGATGAACACACGCCTGCAGGTCGAACATCCGGTCACTGAAATGACGACAGGGATCGACATCGTCAAGGAACAGTTCAGGATTGCCGCAGGTGAGAAACTGTCATATTCACAGGAAGACGTGAAAATATCGGGTCATGCCATAGAAAGCCGCGTTTATGCAGAAGATCCGCTGAACAATTTTCTGCCGTCAACCGGCGTAATCAAGTACCTGCATCCGCCTGCAGGTCCAGGGATCCGCAACGATTCCGGCATCTTCGAAGGCGGTGAAATCAGCGTATATTATGATCCTATGATTTCTAAACTGGTTGCCTGGGGTGAGAATCGCAAGGATGCAATTGAGCGGATGCGACGGGCGTTAGAAGAATATCATATCACCGGCGTCCGTTCCAACATCCCCTTCTGTCTGCTGGTGATGGAGCATCCGAAATTTATCGAAGGCGATTATGACACTCACTTTATTTCGGATCATTTTAAGATTGAGGACATGGCGGAAGGTCCCACAGATCTCCGCAAGATTGCGGCAATTGCCGCGGTGATGGCGCATGACGCTAAACCGGGAACGAAGGCGGTGGCGCGTAGTGAAACAAATGGAGGCGTTTCGCACTGGCTCGCTTCCGGCAGGAGATTTGAACTTCGATAGGGCAGCAGATTAGCGAGGATTATCTTGTATGAAGTATCAAGCTGAAATAGAAGAGCAGAAGTTCGATATTCAATTAGTCGATGAAGAAAATCTCTCCGTCGATGGAGAAGCGATAAGTTTCAGCATCAAGCGGGGAAGCAAGCCCGAGCATTTCTCGCTGATATTGAACGGTAGATCTTTCCAGGTCTGGATTGAGAATGGCGAGATGCGCCAGGGAGAAGGATCTTCGATGCTCCGCGTTCATCTGAGCGGCTTCGATTACGAAGTAAAGGTCGATGATGAAAGGTCGATGCGGATCAGGGAATTCGCCGGGGCGGATACAGGATCGAAGGATATCGGGCAGATACGCGCTCCCATGCCGGGGCTTGTCGTTAAGCTATTGGTCGAAACCGGGCAGGAAGTGAAAAAGGGCGAAGGACTGCTGATCGTCGAAGCTATGAAGATGGAAAACGAGATAAAATCACCTGTCAATGGCGCTGTGACGGAAATCCGTGTCGCTGAGAAGCAGACGGTTGAAAAAGGTGAAATTCTCATTGTTGTTGGATGATTCGGATGACAAATTCATACTAAGTTGGTAAATAATCATTAGAATAAGACTTAGAGATGAGCGACCTACATAAAGCATTGGAAGAGTGGGAAGAAGGAATTCTGAAGAAATTCCTATCCCGTTCAAAAGAGCGGCGGGATGAGTTCAATACCGATTCTGATATACCTGTTGATAGACTCTATCTGCCGGTAGGCGATGAAATCGAGGACTATCCTGACAAATTGGGATTTCCGGGGAGCTATCCGTACACCCGTGGAGTTTATCCCACCATGTATCGCGGTAGGTATTGGACAATGCGCCAGTACGCCGGTTTCGGTTCCGCTGAAGAATCGAACGAACGCTATCATTATCTCCTGAATCAGGGACAGACCGGGCTTTCTGTCGCTTTTGACTTGCCCACACAGATCGGCTATGACAGCGATCATACTCTGGCGGAAGGCGAAGTGGGCAAAGTCGGTGTGGCAATCTGTTCGCTGGATGACATGGAAGTGCTCTTCAAAGGGATTGAACTGGCGAAGGTATCCACTTCGATGACGATCAATGCGACTGCGGCGATCCTGCTGGCATTCTACGTTACCATCGCCAAGAAACAGGGCGCTGATCTGAACAGGCTATCAGGAACCATCCAGAATGACGTCCTCAAAGAATACATTGCCCGAGGAACATATATTTTTCCACCACGACCTTCTATGCGGCTGATCACCGATATCTTTGCCTGGTGCAAAGAGAATCTGCCTTCATGGAATACCATATCCATATCCGGTTATCACATTCGCGAAGCCGGTTCAACGGCGGTGCAGGAAGTCGCCTTCACGCTTTCCAACGGCATCGCTTACGTTCAAGCGGCAATCGAAGCCGGACTGTCAGTCGATGATTTTGCCCCGCGTCTGGCATTTTTCTTTAATGCGCATAATAATCTGCTGGAAGAAGTGGCGAAATTCCGCGCCGCGCGCCGCATCTGGGCGAGAGTTATGAAGTACCGTTTCAGCGCTATAGATCCCCGCTCAATGATGCTGCGTTTCCATACGCAGACCGCAGGATCCACACTGACCGCTCAACAGCCGGATAACAACGTGATCCGGGTAACGCTACAGGCGTTGTCAGCGGCATTGGGCGGCACACAGTCGCTGCACACCAATTCGAGTGACGAAGCGCTGGGGCTTCCCACGCAGGATTCCGCCAGAGTCGCTCTGCGAACTCAGCAGGTTATCGCCAACGAATCGGGTGTGACAGACACTGTCGATCCCTTAGCCGGATCATACTATGTCGAACACCTGACGGACAGCATCGAAGAGAAGGCTGATCAATTAATAGCGAAAATTGATGAAATGGGCGGATCTGTGCAGGCGATTGAACAGGGATTTTTCCAGCAAGAGATCGCGGCGGCAGCCTACCGCACACAAAAAGCGATTGAGAACGAAGAGCAGATCATCATCGGCGTGAACGCCTATAAAGCGGATTACGAGCCGCCGCATGAAATTCTCAAAGTAAATCCAGCGCTGGGAGAATCACAGGCTCGGCGGCTGAAAAAACTGCGAGAAAGAAGAGATCAAGACAGAGTGGACGGTGTCCTCGGGAAGCTTGCCAACGCCGCTGACGGAACCGAGAACCTGATGCCGCTGATTCTCGAAGCCGCAGAATGCTATGCAACTCTGGGCGAAATCACCGATACTCTCAGGAAGCGTTGGGGCGAATACCAGGGAGTGGCGTCTTAGATAGCAATGGTTTTTAAAAAGAAAATATTCCGGCTGGAATCGGTTTCATCGACACAGGAAGTCTTGAAAGAGCAATTTCAGCAGGGTGCGGTTGAGGGCACGGTTATCGCAGCGAGTGAGCAGACGCTCGGCAGAGGCAGACAGGGACACTCGTGGGATTCGCCCGCGGGCAAAGGCTTATGGACGTCTATTCTTATCGTGCCTGAGGGACCCGAAGAGATGTGGGGGTGGGCATCTTTATGGGCTGGAGTGGTAATCCGCAACGCTATCGGAGAATTGGTTCAAAATGATGAAATACTTTCGAACATACTGTTGAAATGGCCCAACGATCTGATGTGGTCGAACCGTAAACTGGGCGGGATTTTAGCTGAAGTGATGCGCGATTCAAAAAACAGTCAGGCTATTGCTCTTGGTATCGGTATAAATGTTTTACAGCACGAGCAGGATTTTGTGCCTCATCTGCGGGGCAGCGCGATTTCTCTTCGAGAGATCACCGGAGAACGGTTCACACCCGATGCGCTATTAGAGCAGGTGATTCTGTCTGCTGAAGAGATGATACCACTATTGAAACCGGTGGATCCTATTAAAATCAAAAGTTTATGGCTCGCATCTGCCTGGGCTTTGAACGACAGACTCTGCATCACTCAGGGAGACAGCGAGAGCATTGGTGTGTTTACTGGATTAGGCGAACACGGTGAGATCATTTTAAAGCAGGATGATGGAACTATTCAAAATATTGCGAGTTCAGACGGCATCCGGAGGACGATAACTGAATGAAAAACGGTTCGACCGGGACTTATGATCTGCTGATGACTATCGACATTGGAAACACCAATGTCGTTTTGGGAATCTTCGATAAGGGTCAGTTGACCCACAACTGGCGGTTGACAACTTCCGTCTCGCGCACGGCAGATGAAGCATATATTATAATCTCTTCATTATGCAAGGCGAAACAGGTTGACGTCAGCAGGATAAATGGTGTTGCTATCGGTTCGGTCGTGCCTGATATGACGTCAGTATTCGCAGATATGGTGCGGGATAACTTCAAGGTAACGCCTTATGAAGTAAGAGCTGATACAACGCCCTCTTTAAAGATACTCTATCGTGATCCTTCCGCGGTTGGAGCGGATCGTATCTGCAATGCGGTTGCCGGATTTGCCAAGCATGGCGGTCCTTTAATTGTCGTTGATTTCGGCACCGCCACCACGTTTGACGTCATCAATGAGGAAGGTGAATACTTAGGCGGTTTGATCACACCCGGTATCGAACTTGCTCAGAAGATACTGCATCAGCGAGCCTCCAGGCTTCCGAAAGTGCGACTGCATTTTCCCGAGAAGGTCATCGCCGATACGACGGAGACGTCGATACAGGCGGGATTATTATACGGAGCGGTGGACAAACTCGAAGGGCTCTGCCGCCGTATTTGGGATGAGCTGGGACAGCGTGGCAAGATAATCCTCACCGGGGGATTAGCCCCTTATATTGCAGAACATTCAAAAATGATAGATAAAGTAGAACCCTTTCTTGTTCTGGAAGGGCTGCGCATTTTATACGAACGGCACAGCTGATGAGAATAATCAAAACAGGCTTATCGCTGTTGTTTATCGCATTGCTGTTGTACGGCTGCGGAGGCGTCGATAGACGGGCGCTTGAAATTCCGTGGGAACCCTTTAAAATGGATGTAGTTTACCCTCGCTTAGCAGAGGGTGATTCTATCTTTGTCCTGCCGCGGCTGGATTCGACCTTTGCTTTTGGATCGGTTAATCTGCCTTCTGCGAAGGTCTTCGTGAATGACGTGCAGGCGCAGGTCTGGGAAAACGGCGCGTTTTTGGCATATTTCCCTCTCGATACCGCATCCATGACTTATCGATTCAAGTCTGTTGCTCTGGATGGCAGGACACTTCTGGACTCCATACCATTTCAGTTCCCGGAGTCTGCTGTCTCTTCAGTCGATGATTCTGTTCTCTTGATGAAAGCTGAACGACTGCCTGCGCGCATCACTATTGCGAAAAATCACGCGGTGATGAGAACGGCTCCCTGCCGGGCATATTGGATATTTCCACCCCAAGGGTGTAAGGCGGTCGCAGATTCCCTCGATTATCCCTATTACCGCGTACGCCTGACCGATGGCTTGCACGCCTGGGTTGAGGAACGATTTATTGATATTGACACCAGCAGCGCGGCTGCGCCGAAATCAGTTGTGAATCACATTAGAACATATATGGAACAGGGATGGACTAAAATCGTAATCCCGCTTTCAGAGCCTCTGCTCTTTTTAATAGATGATCTGCCTGAGTCCAGAATGATATCAATCGAACTGTTTGGCGCGGTGGCAAAAATGGATCAGGTGAATTACGATTCTCGCGATTCGCTGATACGAGAGATCAGATGGCAACAGATCAGGGACGATGTGCTGCATTTTGATATCTTGCTGAACAGCTCCACTATCTGGGGATATGACATGGGATATGAAGGCAGAAACCTGGTGTTAAAACTTCGCCATCCTCCAGATATACAACGGAAGCCGTTAAGAGGGCGAAGAATAGCGTTAGACGCAGGACATGGAGGATCGAATTTGGGCGCCATCGGACCCACGCGTCTGAATGAAAAGGACGTTAATCTGCAAATTACTCTGCGCTTGCAGCGTCTGCTCGAAAAAGCCGGAGCGGAAGTGATACTCACGCGAGAAGAAGATAACAATGTTGGAATCTACGACCGGATTGACTTCGCCGCGGCAAATGGGGCGGAGATGATTCTTTCGATTCACAACAATGCAGTTGCCGACGGCAGGAATCCTTTTGAGAATCGGGGCAGCGCAGTATACTATTATCATTCACAAAGCCGGGAACTGGCGCGGATTCTGCACAGTAATCTACTGGAGGCAACTGATCTGCCGGATCATGGGTTCTATTACAAAAACCTGGCGCTTGCCAGACCGACGGAGATGTTAGCCGTGCTCGTTGAATGCGCCTTTATGATGCATCCAGAGGAAGAGATGCTGTTGCGAAACGATCGTTTTCTCGATTCAATTGCCGAAGGGCTTTATGACGGCTTGAAGGAGTTTTTCAAAACCTCCAGACTGAACTTAGACAGAGTTTATCACCCTTTATATTACTATCCCGAAACACCCATAATTAAAAAGCCGATATGGCATTCATTAACCACGTCGAAACAAAATGAGTAAATTCATCTATATGTCCCGCGAGGGGATAGAAAAACTAAAAAGCGAATTAAAAAAGCTGATCGAAATTGAGCAGCCTCGCCTTTCCAATAAATTGGCTTCCGCTCGTGAACATGGTGATCTCTCCGAGAATGCCGAATATGACGCGGCAAAAGAGGAGATGCACATGCTGCAGAATCGTTTAGCCCGTCTGCAGGGCACTTTGTCTCGTGCCCAGATATTCGATCCGAAAGGTTTGGATCCAGAAAAAATCACCCTGTTATGCACTGTCGAACTGCGGGATCTGAAGCGGGATCGGGTGATTACCTACACTTTAGTCTCTGTGGAAGAGGCAGACGTAGATCAAATGCGAATCTCAATCGAATCCCCTGTCGGGAAAGCGCTGATAGGGAAAAAGGCAGGCGATAAGGTATCGATACAGGTGCCCGCAGGCACATTAGAATATGAGATTTTGTCCGTAAAACGCGAATAAGGGGCGATTATCATGTCTGACAAAGAATCATCCAAGTCACCAGATCCTGCAACGATACGCAGGCTGTATCGTTCGGTGCGTTATAAAGTGTTCGGAGGCGTCTGCGGCGGATTCGCAGAATACTTCAACATCGACGTCGTCATCGTGCGCGTGCTGTGGGTGTTATTCGCCTTAACGGGAGGCATCGGTGTCCCTGCATATCTTATCTGCTGGATCATCATCCCCCAGCGCATAGACGCCGAAATACCTTTGCCACCGAAGAGCCATACCGGGCTTGTCATAGGCATAGTTCTGGTTATCCTGGGGATAATGCTGATTTTTTCATGGAGCGGGCTGCATATTTATTGCTTTCCATTCGGGCAGTTTGGACTGTTTCCATTTTCAGCAATCTTCATCATCGTTGGTTTAGGTCTGTTGCTCGGTCTGGCATTATCGCGCAACTCACGACCGACTCCAGTTCCTCCACCGAATGCCTCGTCATCCGAAAAGCCTGATGAAGAATCGGCAGCATCGCCTGAACTGGGGCGTCTGTACCGCTCTCGCGATCAGCGCGTCATTTCCGGTATATGCGGTGGTCTGGGCAACTATTTCAACCTTGACCCTACCATCATCAGGATTATCTGGATTCTCTTTGCGTTTGGATTGTTCGGCGCCGCGCTGCTGGTATATATTGTTCTTATCTTTGTCATTCCTGAAGAACCACTAATCTGAGGTAATCATGGCAAATCGTGGAAGAACAAGAACTTTTGGGTGGATTGTGCTGATTATCGGCACCATCCTTCTGGTGAGCCATTACCATCCGATCAGTTTGGATTGGACGGCGGTTTTAATGATTATCGGGATCGGACTCTTCGTAGCCGGCATACTGCAAAAAGATCACGGCGCAGTATTCCCGGGAACTTTCCTCTTCCTCTTCGGGCTTCTCTTCAGTCTGAAGAACAGCCGGATCATTCTAATGGATTGGTGGGAACTTTGGCCCGTAATCCTGCTTCTTCTCGGAATTGCATTTCTGGCGCACTACATTTTTGACACTGACAGAAAGGGAAGGCTCCTTCCCGGAATATTGTTAATTGCTATCGCATTTTTACTTCTCTTCGTGCCTTTCTGCTGGTACGATATCTTTTATTGGGTCAGCAAGCTCTGGCCCGTTATCCTGATCATAACCGGACTGTATCTCATTATTAAATCGACCCGGCGCAGGAAAAACGATGAAATCACCTAAACCCGAATCGGGAGAAAGACGGCTGAGGAAGATTCAATGCTGAAGCGAGACCGGGTAATTCTGGTTATCATGGACGGCTTCGGTCTCTCAAAGATCGACAACGACGATTCAAACTCGTTTAAGCTGGCTGATACGCCTCATCTTGACCGGATATTTGACGCCAATTCTCTCTGTGAAGTGTACGCTTCAGGGCGCGCCGTGGGTCTTCCGAAAGGGCAGATGGGGAATTCTGAAGTTGGTCATCAGAACATCGGAGCCGGACGCGTCGTCTATCAGGACATTACGCGGATAGATGTGGCGATTGAAAGAGGAGAACTGCGCGAGAACGTTGCCTTGAATGGCGCTTTTAATCATGTGATAGATAAACAGACGACACTTCACCTGATCGGTCTGGTCAGCGACGGCGGAGTGCATTCTTCGCTGGATCATCTGGAAGCTCTGATAACTGAAGCGAAGAAAAAGGGCGTCGCCAGATTGGTCGTTCATGCGTTGATGGATGGCAGAGACACGCCGCCTCACTCAGGTATTGACCATCTGAAACGCTTGAAATCGTTCTGTGCCACGGTCGGGTTGGGAAAAATTGCGACGGTTATCGGCAGGTACTATGCTATGGATCGCGATAACCGCTGGGAACGTGTCGCAAAGGCGTATGCTGCCTTGGTGCACGGCGAGGGGCGACAATATAGTGATCCGATAGAAGCCATCAAGGATAGCTATGAACGCGACGTGACCGATGAGTTTGTCGAACCTTCGGTCATCATGGAAAACGGGGCGCCCATCGCAACGATGCAGGATGGCGATGCAGTCCTCTTTTTTAACTTCAGAGCGGATCGCGCCAGAGAAATCAGCAGAGCGCTGACCGAACCAGATTTCGCCGAATTCCCGGTTAATCCGCTCCATCTGCACTTTGTAACCATGACTCAGTATCAGCAGGATTTCAAGTTTCCGGTTCTGTTTCCACCACAGCATCTGACCAATATCCTCGGTGAAATTGTCTCGAAAGCTGGATTCAAGCAACTGCGCATCGCCGAGACTGAGAAATATGCTCACGTTACTTTCTTTTTCAACGGAGGCGAAGAGAAGGTTTTTAAAGGCGAAGATCGGATATTGATCCCTTCGCCAAAAGTGGCGACTTATGATTTGCAGCCAGAGATGAGCGCGCCGGAAGTAGCGCGTAAAACGGTTGAGGCGATTGCATCAGAACAATACAACCTGATTGTGTTAAACTTCGCTAATCCGGATATGGTTGGGCATACCGGTATCATCGAAGCGGCGGTTAAAGCTGTTGAAACTGTAGATACGGGAGTATGGCAGGTGCTTCGAGCCGCCTTTGCGCATGATTATACCATGATCCTGACCGCTGATCACGGCAACTGCGAAATGATGGTCGATCCGGCAACCTCACAGCCATTCACCGCTCACACGACCAATCCGGTGCCATGCTTTGTGCTGGATAAGCATTACAAAATTACACTTCGCCCCGAGGCGGCGCTCTGCGATATCGCTCCCACCATCCTGCAAATATTCGGATTAAAACAGCCCGAAGAAATGGATGGTCATTCCATCATGCAAACCGTGGGCTGTGCGGTTTGAAAGCATTCGTTATAAACGCAAGGGGTGAAGCTGCCTTGCGCGAGATTCCTCACCCCGTTCCAGCGGATGGTGAAGCGCTGATTAAGGTTCGCATGGCGGGGATATGCCGCACCGATCAAGAGTTGATGAAGGGTTACATGGATTTCAAAGGCGTTCCCGGGCATGAGTTTGTGGGGCGGGTCGTCGAAGTCAATGCAAAGGATTACCAGGGCGGACTGATCGGGAAACGCGTTGTTGGCGAGATCAATTGCGGCTGCGGTGTTTGCAGTTTTTGCCATTCGGAGATGGAACGCCACTGCCCGGATCGCACTGTTCTCGGAATATCAAGCAGAAATGGTGCCTTTGCGGAATATCTGACTCTGCCGCTGAAGAACCTTCACGCGGTGCACGATCATGTAATAGATGATGAAGCGGTATTTGTTGAGCCCATTGCAGCGGCGTTGGAAATCCTCGAGCAGGTTCATATCGAACCAGATAAGAAAGTTCTCGTGGTAGGCGACGGCAAATTGGGCATGTTGATTGCGCGCATTCTGCAGATTCATGGCTGCGATGTTTTCTGTGCAGGCAAATCCGAAGCTAAACTCGGGATTTTGAAGAAGTGGGGAATTGCGATCCTGCTTAACGATAAGCCATTTCCCGGGAAATATGATATAGTTGTTGAAGCATCCGGTTCACCTGATGGATTTCAAATCGCCGTCGAAGCCTTGAAGCCGAAAGGCACGCTTGTACTGAAGAGTACTTATGCGGGAAGCTTGACGCTTGATGCAACCCCTCTGGTGATCAATGAGATCAGAGTGCAGGGTTCTCGCTGCGGACCTTTTGCGCCGGCGTTGCGTTTTATTGAGCAGGGATTAATTGCCACTGAAGATATGATTGATGAATGGTATCCGTTCGACGAGATAGAAGTAGCTTTACAACATGCCGCCCAGCCTGACGCAATGAAAGTACTGGTTAATTTCAAGAGATGATGATCGATTGAGGAATTCAATAGTGGCACAACCTGCAACAGAAATTATTACAGTTAAAGTGGATTCACCTTCAAAACCTTATCCGGTTCTGATTGGATCCGGAGTTCGCAACCGTTTCTCTGAGCAGTTTAAGAAATACGGCAGGGGCAGAGCTTTCTGGGTGACGGATAAGAATGTCGCAGACGCCTGGGGCGATGATCTTGGCGGATTGTGTTCGAAATCGGCAATAGATATTATCATTCTGCCGCCCGGTGAATATCAGAAGCGTTTGACCACCGTTGAGAGAATTTGCCAAATTCTCCTGAATATGGGAGCTGAACGAGGGGATACGCTAATCGCGTGCGGAGGCGGAGTTGTAGGGGATATCGTCGGTTTTACGGCAGCCTGTTACCAGCGCGGCGTTGCGTTTGTTCAGATACCGACCACGCTTTTGGCGATGGTGGATGCCTCGGTGGGCGGCAAAACCGGAGTGGATCTGCCTGAAGGGAAAAACCTGGTCGGTGCCTTCCATCAACCGCAATTCGTGTTAATAGATACAGATTTCCTGAGTACACTCGACGAGCGCGAGTTTCTTTCCGGCTATGCCGAAGTAGTAAAAACAGCGTTGGTTGGCGATGCCGATTTGTACGAGGAATTGACCGGTTTCACCACGGATAATATTTCCAGGATAGATTCGGGAGCCCTTTGCCGCATAATCGAGCGGTGCGTTCGTTTCAAAGGTGACGTTGTGGTGAAGGATGAGCGCGAAAGCGATCTGAGGCGGATTCTCAATTTTGGTCACACCATAGGTCATGCGCTCGAAACTGCCGGGGAATACACTATTCTCAAACACGGAGAGGCAGTTTTTTGGGGGATGTCTGCCGCCGTCGATCTTTCGTTTGCAACGGGAAGATTATCGGCGGGAGAAGCAGATGCAATTCAGGAATATCTAGCTGGTTATCTGCAAAAAATACCAGCGCTGAAATTTCGTGTGGATGATCTTCAAGCACTGATTCTGAGCGATAAGAAAGTCAAAGATGGTAAACCAAATTTTGTATTGCTTGAAACGGTCGGCAAACCGGTCATCACTAATCAGATAGACAGCGAGCTGTTGGATCAAGTTCTCAATCAGTTGAAAAGCAGGATGGATCGCTGAATTATCAAATCAGCCAGGATACCATCTGCTTATAGCAATAATCCCACTCTCTTGATTATTCAAAGTGGAGTAATAATATGCCCGTAATATTGATTTTAAACGGTCCCAATCTAAATCTGCTGGGAACGCGCCAACCGGAAATCTACGGCTATGAAACCTTAGAAGACATAAACAAAAGCCTGAAGAAGAAGTTTCCGGCTGTAAAATTCGAGACGTTCCAATCCAATTCCGAAGGTGCGCTGATCGACCGGCTGCATGATGCGAGAGGCAAAGTGGACGGAGTGGTATTCAATCCCGGAGCTTACACGCACACCTCCATCGCCCTTTTCGACGCTATTAAAGCGGTCGAACTGCCCGTTATCGAGGTTCACCTGTCGCTGCCCGAAGCGCGTGAATCCTTTCGTCATCACTCTTACATCACGCCTGCCTGCAAGGGGAAGATATCCGGGTTGGGATCAATCGGTTACAGCCTGGCAGTCGAAGCGTTACTTGATGCCGGCAAAAAATAACAAACTGAAATTATCTGGAATTATTTCAGCAGGAGATATTTTTGAGCCCTGATATCGCTATAACTCTTCCCGGCACAAGGGGAAGGAATCCATTTAAAATCACACGCTTCGACCGTCAAAAGGATGCTGTGGCATGGGGAAAAGCGTTGCAGCACGCGGAAAACGCCACGTTATTTCAAACGCATGATTTTCTGGATTATCATGCCGCGGGGAGGTTTGATAACCATCACCTCATCTTCTGGGTAGGCGAAGAGCCTCGGGTCGTGATGACCGGAGCCGTGCGTGACGTGGATGGAAAACGGGCGCTGGTGTCTTATCCTGGAGCTTCCTACGGAGGTTTGGTCTATCCCGCCGGTCTGTCTTTCAACGCCGCGGATCATCTGGTCAATACGCTCATCCGGCATGCTAAAAGTGAAGGATTCGATCAACTGATATTGACGCCGCCGCCGTCTATTTATTCTACCTGGCCAGCTGACGTGATTGTGTTTCACCTGATCAAGAATGGATTTTATTACCTGAAGCGTGAAATTACACAGGCAATCCCTCTCTATTATCCTGACGGCGACATCTTCAAGACTCTTTGCAACAAGACCCGCACCGCGGTCCGCAAAGCGATGAAATCCGAATTGAGGCTCGACGAAGACATCGAGTTATCCGACGCCAACCTGGAAACTTTCTATCCACTGCTGCTGGATAATCGAGCCCGGCTGGGTGTTACGCCGACGCATACGCTCGATGAACTGAAAAAACTTCGCGATCTGATCGGCGATAGACTGTCTCTTTCTCTGGTCTATTATAAGGATACCCCCGTAGCGGGAATCCTGAATTTTGTCTGCAACGCTCGAGTTTTGCTGATTTTCTACGTCTGCCACGATTGGGACTATCAGGAATACCGCCCGGTGCCGCTGCTGATCTATCATACCATGCAGTGGGCTTACAGACACGGCTTCCGCCACCTCGATTTTGGCACCTCAACGCTGAATATGGAAGCTAACCACGGCTTGATTAAATTCAAGGAAAATTTCGGTTCCTTAGGCTATTTCAGAGATACTTTAGCGATTGATCTGTCCTGATTAATAAATTTTTCACCGCAGTTGAAAATACTTCTTATCAACCCGCCGCTTAAATCAGAAAACCCCGGTGAACCGATACCGTTCCCCCTCGGTTTGGGCTATATAGCCGCAGTACTCCGGAGAACGAATCACCATCCGATCATCCTCGATGCCTGCTTGGGACCGGCGCGGAAAGAAGCTGGCTCAAACCTCTTTTCAATCGGTTTAAATTACGCGGAAATCAACGAAAAAGTTAAAGGCATTAAGCCTGACATTATTGGCATATCTGTGCCATTTACGTCACGGCTCAAAGCTGCGATTGATATATTCAGGGGACTTAGGGACGTTCTGCCCGACATTCCCATCATTGCCGGTGGGATGCACGCTACTGTCGATCCTGAGGCGCTGTTGAAGGAAGGATTTAACGCTGTGATCCTCGGTGAAGCGGAACAGAGTCTGCCGGATTATGTAAGTCGTACAGACAGCGCTGTTTCAGTCGATGGCATCGCCGTTCGTCAGGTCAATCAGGTTCTGATCAATCCTCAAACATGCCATATAACAGATCTGGACGACATACCCTTTCCCGCCCGCGATCTGCTCCCTTTTAAGGAGTATATGAGACACAGCGGCGGACGCTGGATTCGTCAGGGATTAAAAGTAGCCTCCGTGATCACCAGCAGGGGATGTCCCTACCGCTGCACCTTCTGTTCAGCATTCCGAGTCGCCGGCAGGAAATACCGCCGTCGTTCGGCTGAAAATGTCCTCGCTGAGATTGACGAACTGGTTAAAAATTACCAGGTGGAGGTCATCGCCTTTGAAGACGATAACCTGACGGCTGACAGGAAGAGAGCCGTAGCGCTATTCGAAGGTATCGCCGAGCGTTTCCCTAAACTGCAGTGGATAACACCCAATGGCGTTTCGATAAAAGACCTCGATTTGGAACTCTTGAAACTGATGAAGCGGGCGGGATGTCGTTCGGTCAACCTCGCCTTTGAATCGGGTGATGAACGGATTCTGCATGAGGTGATGAAGAAAGATATAAATCCCGAAGATGGGAAGCTGGTCAGACAGTGGTGTCGTGAAGTGGGAATCGGCGTGAACGGCTATTTTATTCTTGGCATGCCTGGTGAAACGTTAGAGACGATGCGTGCCACGCGGGATTTCGCGCTCTCGATGGATCTGGACGGCATCGGTATCTTCATCGCCACGCCTTTCCCCGGCACCGAGCTTTACGATCTATGCAAAGAAAAGGGATACCTCGATGAGGCATACGCCAGCGGCGATGCCCTCTTTCAATCCGACCCGGAAGTGCTCCATCGACCGCTTATCGAAACGCCGGAATTGAAGCGCGCTGACCTGCTCGCATTCCAGCGTGATTTCGAACGGCAATTCTTGAGTAACTACCATACGAAACGTCCACTTGCAAGGTTGAAAAGATTCATCAAGCCGGTATTGCAGAGAGCGGGGTGGGGGAGATGAAATTCTTCTGGACTGTATGCGCCGCCGCGCTGGCGCTGCGGCTGCTGTTTTCCGTTATCACTCCGCTGGACAATGATCCCGCCTTCATTCCATATTTCAATGATGAAAAGGCTCATCTGAAATATGTGGAATATATTACTGAAAATAACCGACTGCCTGTGCAGACCACGTCCGTTCAGGACGGTTTCAACCGGGCAGAGTTCGAGTATTACCAACCGCCGCTTTTCTATAGTTTAGCCAGACCTTTCTATACGCTGGGACAGCGGCTCATACCCGGAAGCGAACATATTGTGGTGCGCTTTATCTCCATCCTTTTTTCTATGACCGGCTTGATCGTCCTCTATCTTGCAGTAAGGCGTTTTTTCCGGGAGAGCGTCCTCGCTGATGCCGTGCTGATCTTAGCGGCTTTCGGAGGCATCACGTTACGCTTTGGTTCCGTGGTTACCAACGATAGTTTTCTCTTTACGGTTGCATGCTTATATGCCGCTCTGATTCTGAATGTCCTGCACGAAAAACCGGATGGCAGGATGATTTCGATGGGTATTCTGGTCGTCGTCGCCGGACTGTGGACGAAAGCATCTTTCCTGCTGCTGCTGCCGCTGCTGCCGATAGCGCTGCTTTTAAGGCGGAATGGCTCTCCCTGGCAGGCGGTATCATCATTCGCATTGCCACTATTGACAATCCTGCCCTGGTATCTGCGGAATTATACGCTTTATAAGAAGTTCCTGCCGGTTGAAGTGGGATTTGGGGCGGCTGATCCATTATCTACCCAAAATGTGTTCACCCGCGTCTATAATACTGCTAATTATTTCATACGTTCATTCGTCTTTCCGTATGACCAGTCGTGGGGCGGTTTGTTAGATATGTTTATCTATCCGCTGGAGGGATTGGTACTTATTATCCTGTTCGTCTTTGGATTAAAAGCTCTGTTCAGAAGTGATAGGACATCAGCCTGGATATTCTCATCTGCTATATTACTGAATCTCATAGGATTTATCTCACTCAATCTGCGCTACTTCCAATCCGAAGCGAGGTTGCTGATGCCAGCGCTGCCGTTTATCCTGATTCTCCTGGCGATAGGAGCTTACCATGTTACGGGGAAAAATAAAAACCGAGCGATGATTCTGCTCGGTTTGTGGATAGCGCTGCCGTGGGTGGGCTCGTTGGTGTGACGTGCCACCACTGCGTAAGGAGATGCCTGATAAGAAGGGGCTGTCCCAAAAACCAATAAACTGTCATTACAAACGAAGTGTGGTAATCTCTTAGCGCATGTAAAATAGGAGATTGCCACGTCATCAGCCGGACGGCTGATTCCTCGCAATGACTTGATATTAATCTTTTAGGACAGCCCCTTCTTAGTTTCAGGTAATATCTATTCTTAGTAATCTCTATAATAGAGATACCTGAAGTCTTTGATTTTAGCGTCAGCCTTCAAATCTTCCAGCCACTGCGTGTAGAACTGATTCTGCTTGGTCTGCAGAATCTGGGTGCGGATTTCGTCTTTTTTTGCCGCGAAATCAGCCGAATCGATCTCTGTTTTCTCAGTCAACTGAATGATATAATATCCCTTCTGACCCTTAACCGGTCGAGATATTTCATTCACATCCAGCGCCAGCGCCGCGGCGCTAAAGTCAAGGTCTCGCCCTACGCCGCGTATATACGCATCCAGAGTGAACAGCCGAGCCGTTTCATCAATTTCATATCCGGCATGCTTAGCTTTAACAGCAAAGTCTGCCGAATTTTCAATACTCCTTCGGAATTCCATCGCAACTTCTGCCGAAGCATCGATTGCTTTTTGATGGTATAAATCGGCGAAAATCTGGTCGCTTACTTCGTCAAGTTTCTTAGTGTATTCTTTCTGAACGTCCAAAATCTGGAAGACAATTAAACCTTCGCGCACCGTATAAGTCGGACCGGATACGCCAACCGGACGATTGAAGATAAAATCAACAGCGGCGGGCAGTCTGCCGATACCGGGGATGAAATCCTTCTTCTCAAAGAACTCCGAAGTGTCAATTTTAACTTCGTACACATCCGCAGCAACATCGAAGCTTGATTCCTGAACCTCGTCTGCGAAACCGCTTACAAGAGCGCGAATTTGATCACGTGTGTCTGCGGAAGGTTCGATTTTGAGGAGAATGTGGCTTGCTCGGATTTTTTCAATGCCGTCTTCGGTTTTTATGCCGGTCTTTTTAATAAGATGATAACCGAACTTGGACTGAACCGCCTCGGAAACCTCACCTTTTTTCAGCGCAAAAGCTGCTTCCTCGAATTCAGGCACCATGCGACCCCGTTCGAACCAGCCGAGATCGCCGCCATTTTCCCCTGATCGATCCTCAGAGTACTCCTTTGCCAATTCTGCGAAATCAGCGCCGTTTATTATCTCGGTTCTCAGTTCGTTTATCAGATCGATTACGTCAACTGAATCATCGTGAGATGGCTCTTCCTTAAACAATGCGTAGCGGATACGCCGCTTTTCAGGCACTATATAATTATCCCGGTGTGCAAAGTAATAATTCTCGATCTCCTTATCGGTAACGCTGGAACTGTCAACCTCATTGACGTCAGCGTTAAAGAGTATGTAGTTTGCCTTGCCTTTGAGGTTATCATCTACGTATTTCTGCCAGACTTCCTGCTCGGTGACAGTCACTAAAGCGAGGATACGGTTCAGCAGTTTCTGGTTGGGAAGCGTTTCCCGGTAATTCTGCTCTATTAGCATGATCTGTTCTGCGGCTGCCGGATTGCGCAGAAATTCCTGGTACTTCGCCATATCAAACATGCCGTCAGTCAGGAAGTATTCACTCTGACGCAGGAATTCAGGTGGGTTATTCTGCACCATGAAGGCGATTTCTTTATCGGAAACCTTGATGCCGAGCCGGGCTACTTCCTGTTGCGTGAGAATCTTCTGGATTACTTCATCCCAGACGTCAGTCCGTATCTGTCTGATCTGCTGTTCGTTCAGATCTTCTTCCTGCTGGTTCTGCTCATAACTGATACGCTGCTGGATCATATCTTCGAAGTAATCGACGGTGATATCGACCCCGTTGACGACAGCGACAATGCCCTGCTTGGGACCGCTGCCTTCAAATCCACCCATTCCCCAGGAAAAAATAATCGTTCCTATAAAAGCCAGAATGAGGATCCAGAGGATTCCTTTCATATTCTGACGCATGGTCTGCATCATGGCGTATTAATCTCCAAGGCTAAAACGAACCGAGTTATCCTAATTTAAGCGAACTTTAAATATACATTTATTTCGTTCTGAAATCAAGCGATATTGTGGGATTTGTCGCAAAAGAAAAGGGCGCACACCGTGCGCCTCTACTTGCATCTTGTAACTATTTCATCAGCACCATCTTCCCATTGGCGGTGTGGTCACCAGTGATCATCTGGTACAGGTAGATACCGGACGCCAATCCTGACGCGTTGAATATAACCTCATGCACCCCAGCATTTCGCCACCCATTCACCAGCTCAGCGACCATTCGACCCTGTACATCATAGACTGTCAGGTTCACAAAGCTGAGAGCTGAGAGCTGATAGCTGATTGCTGTGGTCGGATTAAAGGGGTTGGGGTAGGCTCCGCTGAGTGAAAAGGCAATGGGTTTCAATGTTTCAGGATCATCGTTGACGCCTGAACCCTGATCGTAGAAAAACGCTCCTATATCGGCAACGGTGTTGTCGGGATCTAATGGCGACAAGGGATCGCCCGCGTCTATGCACGGTGAATCAGCTTGAAGCGTGTAATCGCCCTCATCAGGATCGGTAAACATTGGGTCTTCATCGATATTGCCGGTGCCGGTCAAGCCGCCTTCAATGCAGCTATAACTGAAATTTGAACTGGCAGGTACATTCGGGCTGTTCAGAGCCATATTTCCCCATACAATGTTATTCCTGCCCAGCGCTGTGCCGATGTTTTCATACATGCAGATCCCGCCGCCATTTGGTTGATTCAGCGGATTATGATCGGTGCATTCATTCCGGGTGATGGTGTTGTTGATAAAAGTATAGTCCGTTTCAAAACCTAAAACACCGGCGCCGCGAATCTCGGCGATATTTTCTGCTATCAGACAATGCGTAATCAGAACGTCTGCATTTTCGAGGCGGATCCCGCCTCCACCGCAGGTGCCTCACGTGCCGGTGCTGTTGTTCTTGATAACCGTGCAACCATTTATCTCACCTGAGGTTCCATATTGATAGTACAATCCGCCGCCGTTGCTCGCTTCATTATTGGCAATGACGCAATCGTTGAATTCAACATGGGCGCTCGTTGTGCCGTAGAAACCGCCGCCATCGGTCGCCTGGCAGTTCTGGATAGTAGTGTTTGTAACGATCAAATCGACGCCGTCAGAATGAATTCCGCCGCCATAAAAGTAGGGGTACAGTTCGTTCAGACAGTTGTCTATCAGGCAGTAGCTGACGAAGCTGTTGCTGGGAGCGCCCGACATGAATCGCAATCCGCCCCAGCGGCATGATTGTGTGGGAATCTCACGCGTAAAGACGATGGAATCACTCTCCGTGCCTGACGCAATCAGAGTGCCGTAGATAAACATAAAATAATGACCGGAAAACAGGAAAGTCGTCCCGGGTTGGATGGTGAGCGTTTCTCCTGACGGTATCTCGCAGTCACCTTCGACTAGATAGGTGTCGGGACCAAGGCTGCCGGTTAGAGCGCCGCTGATGGGCGTCTGAGCTAATGCCGCGGCGCCGGAAAGCAGTACCCCCATTGTTGTCAGAATCATGATCTCTCTAAGCAGTTTCTTCATAGTTACCTCTATCGTGATGCTTTAGCAGTATTCAGAGTTTATCTTATCAGCACGAGTTTAGTCGTTTCGGTTGACTCATCCGTGACGAGTCTGGCAATATAGACGCCGCTGCCCAGATTTCCGGCGTCATAAGCGATCTGATGTAATCCGGGCTGCAATTCTTCGTCAAGTAATTCAGCGATAGTTCTCCCTCGTATGTCATATATCGTCAAGTTCACCTCGCTACTGCTTTGCAGGTTGAAAGTGAGTTTGGTTTCAGCATTGAACGGATTGGGAGCGCTGTAGAAAGCTTTGGATGGTATGCTGACTGACTTTTCTTCCAAGACATCGACAGAACCGTTTTTATAAACGAGAAAGACGTCAAAGTCATAGATCTCCTGGTACACATGTTCCCGCACGTATGCCCGGTGATGGTATAGACCGCCTGGTGAGTCTCCGGGAAGCCACCCCGTGGTATCTATGAGTATCTGTTCTCCCGGTTGAAGAAGCACATCTTCTACCATTATTAGGGTGTCGATGTAATAGGTCGTATCTGTGATTGCCGCCCAGTAATCTATACTGATCGGATAAGATTCGTTGTTCAAGACCTCCATAGTAAAATGGAAGTCGCCGCCTTCTGCTGGAAGACGGACCGGTGGATCCTCAGGATCGATATTGATGGACACCAGCGGATCGGAATGAAATCCCGCAGCCATATCCGCCGCCTCGTCCATGGTGATAGGGTAACCGTTATCGACATGACAACCGAGGCAGGCGTAATCCAGCGTGATCAATACTTTATCGAGGAAGGGGTCAACCTGCCAGAATGTAGTGTCGCCGATCTGATAGATGTTTTCTTCCCGGGTGATCGCAGCGGGCAGTATCCCGTAGATATGTGACCGCACATCGGCTTTGTATTCGTTCTCCGTTGTGGCGGAACGATCCATATACGGCATGTGGCATTCGATGCAATCAATATCCTCCATCACACCGTCCGGCTTGGAAATCCACTGACCTCCCGGGGAATGACCATCACAGGAACTGCAGTCGAAGTTATAAGGGATGCCGCCCAGATTATAAACGGTCGATTTGTGTTGATCGTGACAATCGATGCACTCGACGTCAGCCATACCGCCGGTTTCTAATTCGACTGCTTCCTGCTGGTCGAGTATGAAGCCGTCCTTCCATATCAGCCTCTGCTGAGGGTCGCGATAATGGCATTCATCACAGTCAAGTCCGCCGGGAGTGGGGATAAACGGATTCATACAATGCGACGAGCATGGTCCATGGCATGCTTCACATTGCACGCCGTCGAAAACCCAGCTTCCCGTCATCTGAGGATATAATGGATTGTTGCCTTCCGGATCATAACCGGTGGTGTGACATCTGCCGCAGTCATAACCGATCATCTCGCCGGGATGATATTCACCCCAGCTTTGAGTTTGAACGTTCCATTGAGTCGAATCGCCCGGGATTCCAGTGATGATTGATCCGTTTAAATCTACGAACAGGGTTTTCCAGTAGTAATTACCGATAACATAATGCACAAAAGACCAACCGACCGGAATTCCGAACGTGGACGGTAAAGGGGGAACCTCTGTGAAGGGCCAAACGGTTGATGATGGCTGATTGCCGTTATTATGATACAGTTGATGCGGGTGTCCGGATTCTTTATAATCCCAGTATTCAACATTATGGCACATCCCTCCAACGCATGATGCGTCGCCGGTGTACCATAACTGAGCCTGAGCAAGAATTGGGAAAATAATCACAAGGAACGGCAGGAGTTTTTTCATTTCGCTAAAATGGCTTAAGTAGATTTAAAGAAATTCCTGAATAATATACGAAATATTTCACAAGATTATTTGTATTTTTCGTGTTTTTTCCCCTGATTAACTTGCGCACAACATGCATAAAAAATGCAATATCGAGAGTTTTGTGGGGATACTATTGCTGAAATCTCGAATTGAATGCAAGGGTGAAGGTTCTGTAAATTTAATCCAAAACATCGCAATATTTGTACCTTATGGGTAGTTACTGTGTTATCTGCTATCAATCAGAAATTGTGAATGGATCGTAATTCTTCAACAGACACACCGGTGGCATACTTATTGTTAATTTATTATTGTATGAATTAACAGGCAGAGTCAAAAACAGATCATAATGAACGGAGGTAACATGATAAAGGTGAAAATCTCACTGATAGTACTTTTATCTGCTGTTCTCTGCGTCCTGACAGCGAATGCCCAGCCGACCCTGAGCGGTTCGATTTCGGGTACGCTGGGACCGGGGACCTACATCGTTACCGGGAACTGCACCGTCGATGCCGGTAACAGCCTGGTTATCGAGCCGGGCACGACATTCCTGTTTTCCGGTCATTACCATATCAAAGTTTTCGGTTCTATGACAGCCGAGGGGACCGAGCAGGATTCCATCATTTTCACCAGGCAGAATCCGACTTCGGCGGACGAATGGGCAGGTATCCGCTACATGAACGGTTCCAGCAACTGCACTCTAAGTTATGCTTATATCGAATACGCCAAGAATCACGTTTATCCGGATTATAAAGGCGGCGCGGTATATATCGAAGAAGATGGTGTTTGCATAACCAATTGCTGGATGAAGAACAATTATAACAGTTACGGCGGAGGCATTTATGTTTTAGGCGCCACCGTGAACATTTCTGATTGTGTCTTCTTCGGTAATTCAGCCGGGAATGGTGGTGGTGTATATCTTTACAACAGTCCAGACTGCAACGTGAAAAATTCTATCTTTGCAAAGAACTCATCGACCAGTACATGAGGTTCTTGTGGAGGTGGCGGGATCCGCTATTATAACTCACCTAACTGTCAACTCATCAATAACATCTTCATTGCCAATACCGCAGTTTATAAAGGCGGCGGCGTTTTCGCTTATAACTGCAACGTAAATTTAATCAACAATACCCTGTTTAAAAACCGCTGCACCAGTTCCACCAGTTCATCGTCAGGTGGAGGTATCAGAACGTATTCCAGCGGTTCGGTAACAGGAAAAAACAACATCATTCACGGCAATAGCGCTACGACGAATCCGAATATCAGCGGCGCAGCAAATATTACCTATTGCTGTGTTGAAGGAGGTTGGTCTGGAGTCGGGAACATCAATACTAACCCGCTTTTTATCAGTACTCCACCAACCGGATTATTTTTCCTGAGCCAGATAGATGCGGGTCAATCCCAGGATAGTCGGTGTGTCAATGCCGGAGATCCAGCTTCGATGATGATCAGCGGTACGACGCGAACTGACTGGATGCTGGATTCAGGCGTAATTGACATGGGTTTCCATTGGATGAACGCACTTTCTGATCATAGCGGTGAAATAAGCCAACTTCTCGATGACGTTTTTGAGGACGTTGAAGAACCAAGGCGCAATACTGAACACGAATGCGCTGATATGCGGTTGTTCAATCATCCCAATCCGTTCAATCCGACTACTACTATCAGCCTGATTGTCGATGAAGCGTCAGCAGTTGAATTAGTAGTCTATGATATGAATGGGCGGTTGATATCAACCTTGCATCGTGGTAACCTTAAAGCGGGAAGACACCAATTCATCCTTGAAGGCAATTCACTGCCGACCGGAGTCTACCTTTATCGCGCTGCTGTTGGTGATCAGGTTCTTACTGGAAAGGCAATACTGATCAAATAGCTGATTGACCTATAGAGCATTGCATAACAGTCTGTCCGAGAATACCGAAAACGTGCTGTCAGACGCCCCCGTCTGACAGTTAAGTACTTGTTATTCCGTCGCACGAAGGCGTGCGACGACACACAAATTTACATTCTCGGAAAGACTGTGAAGTTAGGGGTGATAAGTGTCAACTTAATTAGTTAAAAGCCATAATTAGGTCTCGTGCCGAAGGCATCCTCCGCAGGAGCCCTTCGTACCTACGGGGCAATAACCATTATTAGACTTTTAGGACAGCCCCTTACAACCAATCCCAATCCCCAAATTACCCGCTCTTCATCCTTCCTTCCTGCCATTCCGTCAGAATAATGTCAGTATCATCGGTAGATCGTAGCCTTTTAACTTGACTTTTCAGGTTCTGTGAAGTAAATTTAAAGATGGAGAAAAACGGACCAAAAGCGAACTTCCAACTGGTATCCGATTTCCAGCCGTGCGGCGATCAGGGCAAGGCTATCGAGGAGCTGGTTCGGGGTATCGAACAGGATCAGAAGTACCAGACTCTGCTGGGCGTGACCGGTTCCGGTAAGACCTTCACCATGGCGAATGTCATCGAACGATGGGGCAGACCGACGCTGGTGATGTCGCATAATAAAACGCTTGCCGCACAGCTTTATGGTGAATTAAAAGCTTTTTTCCCGCACAATGCCGTCGAATTCTTCATAAGTTATTACGATTACTATCAGCCTGAAGCGTATCTCCCGACAACCGATACGTACATCGAAAAAGAGACCTCTATCAACGATGAGATTGACCGGCTGCGTCTGCGAGCCTCATCATCCCTGATGGAGCGGGACGATGTGATTGTTGTAGCCTCTGTTTCCTGCATCTATAATCTAGGTTCGCCCAAGGACTACCGGGAACTTCTTCTCTTCCTCGAAAAAGGTAAGGAATACCCGCGCAAGGAGATGCTGGGGCGGCTGGTCGATATTTATTATACCCGCAACAATCTCGAATTTCCCCGCGGTTCTTTCCGGGTGCGCGGCGATTTTATCGAGATTCACCCCGCGTATGAAGAGGAAGCAATCCGCCTTGAATTCTGGGGAGACAGGCTGGAGAAGATATCGAAGTTTAACATCGTATCCGGCGAACTGATCGAAGAACGCGATAAAGCAGCTATCTATCCTGCCAAACATTTCGTCACCACGCAGCCCGGTTTAAAAGCGGCAATAAAAGATGTTCAGGTTGAATTGGATGTTCGTCTCAGCGAACTGAAAGATGAAGGGAAGCTCTTAGAAGCTCAACGCCTCGAACAGCGCACCAGATTCGATCTGGAGATGATGCGGGAAGTCGGGTATTGTTCAGGAATTGAAAACTACAGCCGTCATCTGGCACGCAGAGAGCCCGGCGACCGTCCCTGGACGCTGATTGATTATTTTCCCGATGATTTTTTGATGATTATTGATGAATCGCATGCCACTGCGCCTCAGATCAGAGGTATGTATAACGGCGACCGTTCTCGCAAATCGGTGCTGGTAGATTACGGATTCCGGCTGCCATCAGCGCTGGACAACCGCCCGCTTAAATTTGACGAATGGGAATCGTTGATAGATAAGGTGCTCTTCGTCAGCGCCACACCGGGAGATTACGAATTCGAGAAAAGCGGCGGCGTCATCGTCGAACAGATCATCCGACCGACCGGTCTGATGGACCCTGAAATCGTGCTGCGTCCGGTGGAAGGACAGATTGACGATCTGATTGACGAAATCCGAGCCGTTGTCGATAGGGGAGAGCGCGTTCTCGTTACTACCTTGACCAAGCGCATGGCTGAAGATTTAACAGAGTACCTGAACGGAGTGGGAATTAGAGTGCGCTATCTGCATTCGGAAATAAACTCACTGGATCGTGTCGAGATTCTGCGGGATTTGCGTCTCGCTGAATTTGACGTCCTGGTGGGTATAAATCTCCTGAGGGAAGGGCTGGACCTTCCTGAAGTGTCGCTGGTGGCAATTTTGGATGCCGACAAGGAAGGATTCCTGCGCAGCGAACGGTCACTGATGCAGACTTCAGGACGAGCTGCGAGAAATGCGGCGGGAAAGGTTATATTCTACGCCGACGTCGTAACTGAATCGATGCGTAAAGTGATCGAAGAGACCGGGCGGCGCCGGAAAGTGCAGGCAGAGTACAACGAGGCACACGGTATCACTCCGAAGACGATAACCAAGACATTCGAAGAAATCATGCAGTCAACCACGGCTGCCGACGCCAAATCGTCTGCTTCGGCGAAGCTGTCCAAACTGGTCAAGAAATCTCGGTTGGATTTTATGACAGACTGGGAACGGGAAGAGCTGCTTGATCGTTTAGAAACTGAAATGGCGAGAGCCGCTGAAGCTCTGGAATTTGAAAACGCCGCGCGGTTGCGCGATGAGATAAACCGCCTGAAAGGAGAAGAGGCAATCAAGTGAAAGTTTTAGTCGTTGGATCTGGTGGTAGAGAACACACTCTCTGCTGGAAACTGGCTCAAAGCCGGAAACTGGATGAATTATATTGTGCTCCGGGCAACGCTGGTATCGCGGGAATTGCCAAATGCGTTCCTGTATCGGCGGATAATATCTCAGAATTGAAAGCTCTCTGTAAAATAGAAGAGATCGATTTGGTTGTGGTAGGTCCAGAAGCGCCGCTGGTCGCCGGAATAGTGGATAGATTCCAGGCTGAAGGATTGAGGGTGTTTGGTCCTCTAAAAGATGCCGCGCAGCTTGAAGGGTCAAAAGCATTCGCTAAAAAGTTCATGGCGGGCAACAACATTCCGACTGCATCATTCGGTATCTACCAGGATCATGACAAAGCGCTATCTGCATTGGGTAACTATACCTTTCCCTTAGTAATCAAAGCGTCCGGTTTGGCGGCAGGCAAAGGCGTTATCATCTGCGCTGATCGGAATGAAGCGGAAACAACGCTGTGCGAGATGATGATTGATTCCCGCTTCGGGGATGCCGGAGCGAGCGTGGTTATTGAAGAATGTCTCGAAGGCGAGGAAGCCTCTATCCTGGCAATCACGGACGGCAGGGATTACGTGTGTCTGACGCCGTCACAGGACCACAAACGGCTGCTGGATGGAGATGAAGGTCCCAATACCGGCGGTATGGGAGCTTATGCGCCCGCACCAGTTATCACGCCGGACTTGCAGGCGCGGATCGAAGAGGATATTTTAATCCCGACATTGACCGGGTTAGAGAAGCGTGGCTCGGAATATTCCGGCTGTCTGTATATCGGGTTAATGATCACCGCTTCAGGACCGAAAGTGCTGGAATATAATTGCCGTTTTGGCGATCCTGAAACGCAGGCAGTGCTGCCTATGTTAAAGAGCGACCTGCTCGATCTGATGGTTGCGACTACTGATGGCAGGTTGGGTGACCATCAGGTGGAATTTCACGATGGAGCGGCAGTTACCGTGGTGCTGGCGTCCGGCGGCTATCCCGGCAGTTACGAAAAAGGCAAACCGATTACTGGACTGGATAGCGTTCCCGAAGGCGTCATTGTCTTTCACGCGGGCACTGCTGAAAAAGACAACCAGATTGTCACCAGCGGCGGGCGCGTGCTGGGAGTTACCGCGCAGTCTGAGTCCCTGCAAAACGCGCTGGATTTGGCATATTCAGGCATAGATGCCATCGAATTTGAAGGCAAGTTTTTCAGGAAGGATATTGCACAGCGGGCGATTGCTCGTAATGGGTAGCTTCACTCGGGAATGCTCCAAGGGAGTCCCTATGGGAAATTCCCGAGCTAATATGCTTCAGTCCGTCTGAAGACGGACGAAAAAAAGCGTCCTACTTCAGTGGGACAGCAGATGAATAGCCCGGAAATTAATTTCCGGGTGGGGCTACCCGACAAAAGTAAACTTAAATTTAGGACACTCAATGAAAATCCTCGTCACCGGCGGAGCCGGTTTTATCGGATCGCATGTCGTCGATCTGTTTTTGGAAAAAGGACACGAAGTAGTCGTGTTGGATAACCTGTCAACCGGCAATAAGGAAAACGTCCCGTATGGCGTTAAGCTGATTGAGATGGACATCACCGACCCGAAGGTCGATGAAGTCTTCGCGGCGGAGAAACCCGACGCGGTCAGCCACCATGCCGCGCAGATAGACGTGCGCATCTCTGTCAACGATCCCATCTTCGATGCCCGCATGAACATCTTGGGCAGTCTGAATATTCTGCAGAACAGCTTGAAGCACGGCGTCAAGAAGGTGCAGTTCGCATCGACGGGCGGCGCGCTCTACGGCGAACAGGATTATTTCCCGGCTGATGAAAATCATCCCATCAGACCGCTGTCGCCTTACGGCATTGCCAAGCACAGCATCGAACGCTATCTTTATTATTATCATCAGGTGCACGGTCTGCAATACGTTGCCATGCGCTATGCCAACGTTTATGGTCCTCGTCAAAATCCGCACGGAGAAGCGGGCGTCGTCGCTATCTTCTGCGACCGGTTGATCGAAGGCAAAGAGACAATTATCAACGGCGACGGCAAGCAGACCCGCGATTACGTCTTCGTCGGCGACGTTGCCAGAGCGAGTGTGCTTACTCTGGAAGCCGACCTTAACTGCGCTTTGAACATCGGCACGTCAATTGAGAACGACGTCAACGCTATCTTCCGCACATTGAATGAAGCGGGGAATTTCGGCGCGGCGGAAAATCACGGTACTGCAAAAAAGGGCGAGCAGATGCGCAGCGTTATCGACTGGCAGAAAGCGAAGAATTTGGTAGGATGGGAACCAAAAGTACAACTTAAGGATGGTCTTAAGACCACGTTAGACTATTTCGTGAAGAAACATGGATAAATACGAACTGACTATTCTCGGAACCGCTTCGGGGCTTCCTGAAGCGGATCGAACTCACGCGGCATTGGTATTGACACAGGGCAGCAATCTCTGGATGTTCGATGCTGGTGAAGGGGCATCGTCTGCTCTTTTGAGATCAAACCTCGATCCCGAGCATCTCAAAGCGATTTACATTACCCACCTGCACCCGGATCACTGTGTCGGCGTCTTCATGATTCTGCAGTACCTTCATGTCAAATATTTTAAAGATAAACTTTCAATCTATATCCCCGGCGGAGCTATAGAAGTAACACAGCAATTCATGAACCAGCTCTACCTGGTGCCGGGAGAAATACATCCTGATTACTCATTGAAACCTTTAGAAGAGAAGCATCAGTTGACTGAGGACGTCTATCTGCAGACCTACCCCACCAATCACTTGAAGCATTGGGACGAATTGGATATTCCCAAACTCGAAACACACTCCTACGCTTTTCGGATCGTAACGCCGGAACAGTCTTACTTCTATTCCGGAGATATCCGTGAAGTCGCCGATGTGGAAGCGTACCTGCGAAAAGATGATCTGCTGATCTTAGAAGGAGCGCATATTGAATACGATGCGGTCTTGAACATGGCGCAGAAGTTCGAAATGAAACGATTGATATTGACGCACGCTCTGCCGGAACGAAAGGAGCAGTTAAAAGGGCTCCAGGCGCGAGCGAGAGAAATCGGCGTTGCAATAGAATTTGCCTGTGATAGGTACAAAATTACAATATAGTAAAAATGGCAAAAAAGTTAGACAACTTTTACGGTCTGGTGGGGGAAACTCCTCAGATGCGGCAGATCAAGGGAATCATCCAGCAGGTTGCACCCTCTGACATTACCGTCTTGATCAGCGGTGAATCAGGCACCGGCAAAGAGCTGGTCGCAAATGCCATTCATAAGCTGTCGAAGAGAGCTGCACATCAGATCGTAACCGTCAACTGCGGAGCGATACCGGAAGGGATCTTCGAGAGCGAAGTCTTCGGGCACGTCCGGGGAGCCTTCACATCCGCCGACCGGACGCGCAAGGGCTACTTTGAAATGGCTCATGGAGGCACCATCTTCCTGGACGAAATCGGCGAGATGCCTTTAGAAGCGCAGGCGAAAATCCTGCGTATTTTAGAACTCGGCGAATTTATGAAGGTCGGTTCGTCGCAGGTTGAAAAGGTTAACGTGCGCGCCATCGTCGCTACCAATCGGGATCTGGCTGAAGCAGTCAGTCGCGGAGATTTTCGCCAGGATCTCTATTTCAGGTTGAAAGCGGTCAATATTTATTTACCAACGCTGCGTGAAAGAAAAGATGACGTCCACCTTCTTGTCGATGCTTTCCTCGATGACGTCTGCCAGAAAAACGATATTCCCATTCCCAAGGTTACCGAAGGAGCGATGACGCTTATGAGAAACGCTTACTGGGAAGGGAACGTGCGCGAATTGAAGCATTTCTTAGAAAGTCTGGTGATTCTTGAAAGGGGCAGGGCATTAGATGAAGATATAGTGGGCGAACATCTGCGGCATTCCGAACACGAAGGCGCCTTCCTGCCGGTGCATGTTCCTCGTGGATCATCCGGCATCGATGCCGATCTACTGGTTCCGCTTATGCTGGAATTAAAGCGGGATATAAGTGAAATCAAAGGACTGCTGCTCCGTTCTGGATTGGGCGCGCCTGTGCCAGTCAACCACTGGATGCCAGGCAGGGAGATTATACAAACTGAGTCTCAGGTATCCTTAGATGAAATGGAAAAAGATCAGATTATCAGGATTTTAAAGGAAGTAAGGGGAAATCGCCGGGTGGCGGCAGCCACATTGGGTATCAGCGAAAGAACGCTTTACAGGAAAATCAAGGAATATGGATTATAGAAATAATATAACCAGCCTTAAGACGACGTTAATTATTGCCCTTTCACTGTTTATTATGTCAGGGTTGTGCGGATGTTTCCGCTATTCGTTTTCTGGAGCCGGGCCCAGCCATATAAAAACAATAGCCATTCCGCTGTTTGAAAATTCCACGGCGGAATACGGCGTTGTGGAACAGATCACCGATGATTTGATTCTGGCTTTTCAGCAGGACAACACCTTGAAAATTGCTGACGAAAACAACGCAGACGCGGTGTTATGGGGCAGGCTGAAGCGGGTGGAAGACATCCCTTACACCTACGGCGGTGAAGGCGAAACCAGCAGTTTCAGCGTTGGAGAATACAAACTGTCGCTGATCGTCGAACTGGAATACTACGACCTGACCAAAGAAGAGGTTATCTGGAAAGAGAATGTGCAAGGCTGGGGAACTTACGATCACAGCACCGGTTCGCCGGAAGAGCGCAATGAAGGGTTTCAGGAAGCGATAGACAAACTGGCTGAAGATATCCTGATCATGACGGTTTCGGGCTGGTAAGCTGATGAAAATGGTCACGGACTCGCGCGGTTTGGATGAAGTAATAGACGTCCTTAGAAAAGACGGTGTGATTATTTATCCAACCGAGACCGTTTATGGCATAGGCTGTCTCGCAGATCGGGAAGCAGCCATTGACCGTATTGCAGCTATAAAAGGCTCTTCCCAAGAGGCATCGTATTTAGTTCTGATAAATGAAGCAGCGGATTTAGAACGATTCTGCAGCCGGATACCTCCCGCAGCGGAGAAATTGCATAAACGTTTTTGGCCCGGTGCGCTGACGTTGGTACTGCCAGCAAAACCCGGATTGCATCCACGACTAATAGGACATACAGGTGGAGTGGGTATCCGACAGAGTTCTCATCCGTGGGTTAAGAATTTGATGAAACAGTTACCCGAAGGATTGGTCAGCACCAGCGCCAATCCGACCGGATGTTCTGCGCCCGGAAAGATGGAGACGCTCGACCCAAAGTTAGCGGCTGAAGTAGACATTATAGTGGATGCTGGACAGCTTGCGGGCGGAGTATCTACTGTGCTGGACCTGTGCGGTGATGAACCCCGAATTGTCAGGGAAGGATTGATTACAGTTGAGGATATTTACCTTAAAACCGGTCTGAGAGTCGCTTTGTAGTAATAGATTCATTTTTTACGAACATTCCAATCGGAGAAACATGATGGCATTAGGTCCTAAAGGAAAAGTTCAAATCCTGTTTGTCTGCACCGGCAACATCTGCAGAAGCCCGATGGGTGAAGCGCTGCTGAAACACAAACTTGACCCGGAACTCGCGCATCAAACGAATATCGTTTCAGCGGGGACGCACGCCTACGATGGTATGCCGGCGTCATCCACCGCTAAGATGGTCGCGCAGGATTTCGGCGTCAATCTGAATGATCACAATTCACAGCCATTGACACCCTATCTCATCGGCAAGTCTGACCTGATTTTTGCCATGGAACCGGCTCATATTGACATCATCAAGCAGTTGGATCCAACCGCTTCGATTAGAACTTATCTATTGAAAGAATTTAGTCGCTCCCCTGAGGACTCTACCTACGATCCGTTCGTCGATGATCCCATTTCGGGAAGCGAAGAAGTCTATCGCCGTGTTTACAGCGAACTGGATGACGAGATAGACCGCATCATCCCCCACCTCAAGAAGGTAATCGAACGTGCCAGGTGATTTGCCCGGATCTGTTTTAGTGATCCAGACCGCCTTTATAGGGGACGTCATACTGGTAACTCCCCTTTTAAAAGCAATTCATGATTTTTTCCCCGATGCGGATATCGACGTTATGCTGCGCCCGCCGTCTGATAATTTAGTCGAAACGCTGCCTTACCTTCGATCCGTCATTATATTCGATAAGTATGGGACAGACCGTGGCTTCAAGGGAGTCAAAAAATTTGCTCAGATGATCAAAGAGTCAAATTATGATCTGATCTTTCTGCCGCATCGGTCCTTTCGCAGTGGATTTATAGCTTATCTATCCGGTGTAAAAAACCGCGTTGGGTTTAAACGCGGTGGTGGACTGCTGTTTCATTCAAAACGAATCCCTTACCCTGATAAATTGCACGAAATACAGAGGAATTTAAGGCTGCTGTCACCGTTTGGCGAAGTGCCGGCTCCAACTTTTCCCGAAGTTGTATCTTCCGCTCAGGATATTGCTGTCGTCGATGAACGGCTGGAGAAGGTGCAGGGATCGCGCTTGATCGCCTTTGCACCGGGATCGGTATGGATGACAAAGCGCTGGTTGGAAGATTACTATGTCGAACTTGGCAAGATGTGCGTTGATGCGGATTTCAGGGTTATTCTGATCGGAGGCGGACAGGATCGGATACTTAGTGAGAACGTTGCCAACGGGTTAGGAATAGAGTGCCTGAATCTGACCAATGAAATCACTCTCAGGCAGTCGGTAGAAGTACTGCGCCGCTGTGAAATACTTATCTCTAACGACAGCGCGCCGACCCACATGGGAGTCGCCGCGGGGACGAAAGTCCTGACTATCTTCGGATCGACTGTCCCTGAATTCGGCTTCGCGCCGTTCGGTCCGAACGGCAGGTCGCTTGGCATTGAACTGGATTGCCGCCCCTGCACAGATCACGGCAAACAATCCTGCCCGAAAAAGCATCTGCACTGCCTGGTTGATATTAAACCGGAATATGTTTTTCAGGAGATTACGAAGTTGTTGGAATAAAATGTCTCTTAATTCCATCATACAGAATCCACAGCGCATTCTGCTGATTCAGCTTCGCGCCATCGGCGACGTCCTGCTGACCACCCCTGCTGTTCGAGCAGTAAAACAGCGCTTTCCCGACGCCGAAATAGATTTTGTCGCCAATACAATTCCTGCTGAATCTTTGCATAATAATCCCAATATCCATGAAGTAATTTCCTATCCTTATAAAAAAAACGATATCATTGGTGCCCTTAAGTATTACTATAAGATATACCGTAATAACTATGATATAGTAATTGATTTCCTCGGCACTCCAGCGACCGCGCAGATGACATATTTCAGCCGGGCGCCGGTCCGCATCGGTTACGAACTCCCCGGACGCAGGTTTGCTTATAATTATCGCAAGCCGACAGCCAGAGCTGATATTTATAACGCGCTGGCGAAAATGTCATTATTAGAACCTTTGGGTATTACCAATCCCGATCCATACCCTGAGATATTCATCTCTGAGAACGATAGAGACTGGGCGGATAGACTCTTTAGAGAGAAGGGATGGGATGCGGCGAAGCAAGTCATTGCCATAGCTCCAGCCGCAAAAAATCCGGCTCGGCAATGGCTGTTGGAATACTTCGCAAAGGTCGGATCTGTTTTGCAGAGTCGGGGTTATTCTGTAATATTGCTATGGGGACCCGGAGAGGAAGAGACCGTAAGGTCTGTAGCGGATCGCATGCAGCCATCAGGACAATTATCGCCGCGAACAACCCTGATGCAGCTCGCGGCGATTATGGAGAGATGCTCCCTGCTGGTCTGCAATTGCGGTGGAACCAAACATTTTGCCGTGGCGGTTGGAACGCCCACCATTGCCGTTTATGGTGCCTCGATCCCTGAAGCGTGGACGCCTCCGGATGATCCCCGGCATGTATGTCTGCAGGCTGATCTGGATTGTCTGCACTGCTCCCTGCGTGAATGTGATGATATGTCCTGTATGAAAGATGTAACTCCTGAGATAATGATCGAGGCAATAGAAAATATGTGTATATTACCTGACTTGACCGCTTCATGATGAAAATATTAATATCAGCGCATGTCAGATGGTGGAACGCATCGGCGTACTATGCCGTGACGGCAGCACAGGCGCTGGCTCGTCTGGGACATGACGTTACTGTGCTGGCGCATGAAAGCACACCGGCGTACCGATATGCTTCAGAATTGAGACTGAAGGTCATTGGGGATATAAACCTTGCTTCAACGCGACCGATCTCTTTCCTTAAAAATCTGGGGAGATTGAGATCGTTACTGGAGAGCGAGAAGTACGACATACTTAATCCCCATCGTCCCGAAGATCACTTTTTCCTTGCAATGACAAACATTGTGTCTGGCACGAGAGCAAAATTGATCAGGACAGTGAGCGACGTGCGCTCACCCAGAGATAACTTCCTCAACCGGATTCTGCACTGTAAATGGACGGATGCTTATATATATTGTGCCCGTGTGTGCATGAACCGCTATCACGACGTATTCCAGCTTGATTCCAGTTTAGAGAAGGTAATATACAGCGCTCTCGATCTGGAGGAATTTACCGCGGGAGATTGGGTAACGGATAATGTCTATCTGTCGCATCCATCCCCGAGGATCGGCATAGTTGCTCGGCTTTCGCCAAATAAAGGGCACCGCGTTCTTATTGAAGCTGCGGCAAAAGTTATTGAGAAAGTTGAACATGCCTCCTTTATAGTTGTTGGTAAAGAAGAAGAGGTAACCGTTTCAGAATTGAGGGAACATGCTCAGCATTTGGGTGTTGCCGATTTCTTTACCTTTACCGGCAGACTTGATGATCCCCGTCCGGCAATAGCCGCTTGTGATATAGGTGTGATTGCCTCCACTGAATCCGAAGTAATTTCGAGAGCGGCACAGGAATTCTTCGCATTTGGCGTGCCCGTAATTGCTACTAAGGTGAACGTGCTGCCGGAGATGGTACAGGACGGATACAACGGTCTCCTGATCGATCCGGGGAATCCGGATGATCTCGCCGATGCTGTTATCAGATTGTGTCTTGACGATGAGGAACGCCGGATTATGAGCGAAAACGCGGCGACGTATGCACGTGAGAGGCATGGTATGCAGTTCTTCGGGGGAGTAACCGAATCGTTTTACGAAGCAGTTCTTCGCGCTGATTGGATCAAGACAGGGGATAGAAAATGAAACTATCTGTCTGCATGATTGCCCATAACGAAGAGGCGAAGATCGCAAATTCGCTCCAGAGCGTCAGCTTTGCAGACGAAGTCATCCTGATCGACTGCGAATCCAGTGACCGGACGGTAGAGATCGCAGAGCAATTCGGAGCAAAAGTTCATAGCCGTTCCAACAACCCTAATCTGAACGTTAATAAAAATTTCTCTTTCGATCAAGCATGTGGTGATTTTATACTAAGCATCGATGCTGATGAAGTAATCCCGCCCGATCTGGCAGCCGAAATTGCTGAAACGATCGAGAATAATCCTCAGCATACCGCCTGGTTTATTCCCCGGCGAAATTATTACTTCGGACGCTGGCTGAAGCACGGTGGCAATTATCCTGATCGGCAATTACGCCTTTTTAAAAGAGGCGAGGCGAGATTTCCCGAAAAGCACGTCCACGAAAGGATACGGGTGGATGGATCTATTGGAAGATTAAAACAGCCGATGGATCACTTTACATATCAATCCACTGAAGAATGCCGGGAAAAACTGGTTCGATACGCTGATTTTGAAGCCAGACACCTTTATACTAACGGTGTCCGTCCTTCGATATTGAAAGCGGCGTACTTCCTCTATTGGATGCCTCTGCTGCGATTTGTACGTCGCTATATTATCAAACTTGGATTTTTGGATGGCAGAGCTGGATGGGAGGCGATCAAGCTGGATACGTCCAATTTTCGGCTGAGATACAGGCGCTTACGGGAGATGGCTGATAAGGAGAATAAGCCGTGAAGCCTGCCTCCGCACCCGCAAGGATTCTCCTCTGCCGCACCGATAAACTGGGCGACGTCGTTCTGGCAATACCATGTGCGCTTTTAGTCAAGCGGCTATATCCGCAATGCCGGGTTAGTTTCTTAGCGCAGCCCTATACCGCGCCTCTCGTTAAGCTGATTAAAGAGATTGACGAAGTGATCGTAGCGGAACCAGGTATGCCGGTTCGGTCGCTGGCAGGGCTGCTAAGAGGTCAACAGATCGACGCCGCCATAGCGCTCTATCCCGAATATCGGCTGGCAAAAGCGCTGCGTATGGCAAAAATTCCGCTTAGAGCAGGCATCGCTTATCGCTGGTATTCACCGCTTTTCAATTACCGACACCGCGAACACCGCAAGAAGAACGTTAAGCATGAACTCGAGTATAATCTCTCACTTACTTATGCAGCTTTAAATATCGGTGGTCGTTGGGAGGATAAACTGCCCTCAGAAAGCATATTTCCGCTGGATTTGAAGTTTCCTGAAGAGCTGTTGCGCAATGTTTCAGAGCGTATCGCAGATATGAATCCTGATGGAAAGAGGTTGGTGGCAATTCACCCCGGCGGCGGTGGGTCGGCTAATGTCTGGCGCTGGGAATCTTATGGTGAACTCGGAAGTGAGTTGGCGAAGTTAGAACACCTTACGGTTGCCTTGACAGGTGGATCAGCAGAGATAAACTTGTGTAATCACGTGCAGGAGATTATCGGTTCGCATTCGCACAATCTGTGCGGCGCTATGACCCTGTCGGAACTGGCGGCGTTTTACCAGAAGGTAGATCTGCTGATCACCAACAGCACGGGACCGCTGCACCTGGCAAGAGCCGTCGGATCGAAGGTCATCGGTCTGTTCCCACGCGATCATGCCATGTCGCCAGTACGTTGGGGACCATACCTGATGCGGGATAACGTGCTGATGCCTCCTGAACGAGGCGCTATGAGCGATATACCCGTTGACTTAGTATTTGAGAAAATCATATCCATACTGAATAAACAATAAAGAGAAATGAAATATCGAACTTGCCAAGCCCTCATTGCCCTGCTCGTATTTGCAACGCTATGTTCCGCTCAGGAAGTATTTATCACGGATTCGACAGGTTTTGAAGTCAGAGTGTTGGAAAATAATATATTCGGTCCTGGTGAACGATTGGAATATGACGTCTATTTCGGCGTAATTCCAGCAGGCAAAGCCGGAATAGAATTGCTACCGGAAGTAATCAATTACCGCCAGGCGCCCTGCTATCAGATTCACACCTGGGCGAGGTCTGCAAAGGCGTTTAAACTCTTCTTCAAAGTCGAAGATGACATCTATGCATACATGGATACCAGAGGCATCTTTACCTGGCGCTTTGAGAAGCGTCTGAACGAAGGCAAGTATCATGACGTCAAGATCATCGATTATGATCAGCGCTCCGGCTTCGCGACTATGACCAACGACGGCGTTCCTGAAGATACATCCGAAATCACCATGTTCGTTCAGGATGCTATAAGCGCTCTCTTTTATTTTCGATTGCAGCCATTGGAAATTGGAAAGACGATTGATATAAATGTCCACGACATCCGCAAAACCTATCCGATGAAAATCGAGATACAGGGCAAGGAGAGAGTCGAAACGCCTGCCGGGAATTTCGATTGTATAAAAGTAGAACCGGTCCTGGAATCCGCGGGCATCTTCAAATCGAAAGGGAGAATCTGGATCTGGTTCACGGATGATGAACGCCATCTGCCGGTGAAGATGTCAAGTAAGATTTTGATAGGGTCGATAACAGCATACTTGAAGAAGTACGAAGCAGGAAAACTGTTAGATAAGTGAATAATGCAAGAAGCGAAAGAAGCATTATTTTACACTCTGGGAGTGCGACATAAATGACGGTAACGGTGTCGTTTATCGTGGATTGTTAAGCACGAAAGCGACGTTTTGTAACGCCATCCGTGCTTAGAATTTGAATTTTCGTCATAATTGTCGTTTTTCATGATTATGTGAATGTTATTATGCGATTTAGTGTGTCGGACATACATGTCGTGGGTGACAAATATTGCGGTTGTCAAGAAAAGGTGGTTGCTGGTAAAAAGAGGATCACGGATCCGTCGGCAGCCGGACAGGTTGCGCGGATTTGAAAGGATTACGCGGATTGTTACGGTGCTGATTCAAGTATCTACATATAATATACAACATAGATACTCGAATGTCAAGTGATATGTTGGATATATGAAATAGAGGAGCTTTAAATAGTGTAGAGAATGTTATTAGCAACGAAAAAGCACAGGTGAAAAATAAGTAAAAAAATGGTTGCATGTAATATTACATATGTTACATTATATTCATGGCTCGAGGAAAATCAGGTAGGATAGTCATTGAAATAGATCCTACTAAAAAAGATGAGTTATACAAAGCGTTAGCGATGGAGGGATTGACGCTGAAGGAGTGGTTTCTCCGTAGGGTAGAGATACTATTAGGAGATATTCGTCAGCCAAATCTATTCGGTAACCTTAATAAAGAAGAATATAGACTTCCTAAAGTTGCTGAAATGAAAGCAGAATACGAGAGTAATAAAATGAGTGATTCAAAGAAGAATAAAAGATGATTACAGAAGAGAGAGAAAGAAGAATCACGTATAAATGTAGGAAATGCGGTGATACGACGAACGCTATCACAGGTACATTACGGTACTCAGAGCAAATTTGTAGAAAGTGCTTTGGGAAGAAAAAAGATAAAAGACCAAAAGAACTTAATGACCTCAAAGGTGCAGAATGGGCAAAATATAGTTTAAGCGTCCAAGTATATGCTGATACACGATCAGATAAACAGCGTAATCACGGAGCTTGTTATCCTGTTTCTTTAGCTAGTCAATATATACAAAAATATACCAAGAGAGGGGATATAGTTTTTGATCCATTTACTGGAGTTGGCACAACACACGATGCCTGCATTAAATTAGAGAGAAGTTGTATAGGATTTGAAATAAATGTGGGATTTGCGCGGGAGGCGAGAGGGGATTTTCCCAAAGATAGTAAATATAATTATAAGATATATACTCAAGATGCCGCTAATTTAGATAAGCATATTCAACCTGATAGTATAGATTTTGTTCTGACGAGCCCACCGTATGCAAGCCTTCTTAAAAAAGTGAAAAATAATTTCGCTTACAAGTGGAAAGAGCATTCGAGAATAACTAGTATTGCAAACCCAAAGCCATACTCAAATAGAAAAGGAGATTTAGGTAATCTTGAATACCAGGATTTCTTCAATAATATCAAAATAATTATGCGAAAGCTCCATATCTCGCTCAAAGATGGTAAATATATGGCTTGGATTGTAAAAGACTACAGAGACCTTAAGAATGGAATACCATACGTTAACTTTCATGGCGATATAATTAATGCCGGATGCTCTGTCAATTTTAAGTTATGGGATATTGTTATCTATGACCAAACAAAATTTAGACCACTTGTATGTTTGGGGTATCCATCAATGAAATATTATCATAATATCGGGCACTCATACATCGTCGTTTTTCGTAAGTGTTAACTGAAATGCTTGATAATGGGAAATATAAGAATTTTGATGATTTAATTAACAATCTCGATGCGATTAGAAACAAGAACTACCTAACGCATGGGATTCATCCTTATCCAGCTAAGTTCATTCCACAAATACCATCGTGTGCAATAGAGACTTACTCAACAAAATCAGATATCATTCTTGATCCCTTTTGCGGTTCAGGTACAGCACTATTGGAAGGATTAATCAGATCAAGAAAAGCTATTGGAATAGATGTGAACCCAATAGCCACATTGATTTCAAAAGTAAAAACAAATTTACTTACAAAAAATGAAAACGCAGAATTATTAAGCACAATGAGAGTGTTTTTAGGGGCAATTGAAGACATAGATCAAGATGCAAAGCGGACTAATTACATAGAAGACGCATCAGATATACCAAATTTTAAAAATAGAGATCACTGGTTTCAAAAGAATGTTCAAAAAGAACTAGCATATATTCGGAAAATTATCGAATCTAAAAGTATCAATCCAAATGTAAATCAATTCCTTAGGCTCTGTTTTTCATCAATAATAGTTAAAGTCTCAAACCAAGATAGCGAAACAAGATGGAAAGCGACTGATAAGAAGATACCCTCTGGATTTACACTAAAAGCTTTTTATAATGCTGTAGCGGAAAACTTTAAGAGAATGAAGGAATTGAATTCGATTTTACCTCAAGAGCATTACGACGTTGATGTTCATAATAAGCCAATTGAGGAACTAGGGCATGTAACCAAACCACTGTTTGTTGATTTAGTCATCACTTCACCACCGTATTTAAACTCATTCGATTACTATCTTTATCACAAATTACGTATGTTTTGGCTTGGATATGACCATAAAACTGTACAAAAACAAGAGCTTGGGTCCCGCTATAGGCATTGTGATAAAGGGGAAAGTGTAGATTCGTTTAAGCAAAGTATGAGCTTAATTATGGAGATGCTTTATAAAACATTAAAGACTGAAGGGAAATGCGTCCTTATTGTGGGCGATTCAATATACAAAGGTGAACTGATAGATATGGGCAAATTATATAGAGAAATTGCCCAACCATGCGGGTTTCGACTTATTGAACATAAGACTTTTAGTCAGCGAAAATACAGCAGATCTTTCACGCCAAATATGAAACAGAGACATAAGAGTTCACATATAATTGTGTTCGAGAGGTAAAAATGACAATCATTAATCAGCCTAAAGATGGACGATTGGGAGATTCATTAATTAAAAATCTTATAAAAGAAGATGATTATACAGACTGGGTGTTTTATCTCATCGCGGCGTATGCGAATAAGAGCGGTGTCACTAGATTGAGACAAGCAATAACAGAATTTAGAAAAAAAGGCGGTATAGTAACAGCAACAATAGGTGTTGACCAAGAAAATACTACTTTAGAAGGATTAGTTCTATTACTTACACTGACTAATGAGCTTTATATTTATCACAACGAATCAACATTTCAAACCTTCCATCCAAAGATATATGTATTTGAGAAGAAGAATACTTACGCACGCTGTTTCGTCGGCTCATCAAATCTCACATGCGGTGGCCTCTTCACAAATTATGAAGCGATCGAAGAATCTACGTATGATTTACAGAAAAAAGTAGATGTGGAAGCCTATAGTAAAATACGCGAAACTATCTCTTCATATCAAAATGTAAAATCGAAGTGCTGCCTGAAACTGGATGAATCTTTGTTACAAGAGCTAATTCACCAAGGCTATTTAATAGGTGAGGAAGAGAAAAACAAGACCAGATTGAGTGAGGGGGGAAAAGGTAGATTTGCAAAGGGGAATGATATAAAAGCACTATTTGGATATGAAAAGTTCGCGCCTCCACCTGTTATTATTATCACAGAAGGTCAAGATGGAGTCAAGGCAAATGAAATACCTGAGGTGAATCCTATAAAAAGTGGATTCTGGAAAAGACTACGCCCAAGTGATGTAAGTTTAACGAGTTCCCCTGGTCAAATTATAATTCCGATTAAGTTTTCAAATCTATTTCCGTCTTGGTCGGAAGCCGAACAAACTGAGGTTGGCGGTGGGCAAAGCGAGAGCAATTTTAAACTTATATATCGGAGTTCAAAGGGCATAAGATCTAAAATTGAAAATGTAAGAGCAGTAAAATATATTCCAGCTCCAAAACATCCCCGTAAGAATGTCGATTTGAGATTTACATTTCTAAGCCGCGAGATAACATCTTCACTAAAAGAAGGTGATATTCTCCTTTTTAGACACACAGATAATCAGAGTATTTGGTTTGAAGTTACGCACATCAAGAGAGGCACAAAAAACTTCGAAGGTATTAGTTTTGAAGATAAGAGATGGGGTTTTGTTATTGATTGACTACTCAATATTTTAATAACTGAGCTTAATTTAAGCCTACCCACTATCCACTAACCACTTATTTTTCAGCGCAAGATTCTTCTACCCAGCGACCAGCCACCAGCAACCAGCGACTATCTACGGTTCTTCTACAATCAGCGGATTCCACTCACCGATATGCTCTGTGTATATCTTGCATTTGCCGGTTGTGGTCCATTTCTCGTCTGAATTGTACGTCCAGCCGAGATACTCCGAATTCCCGCCGCCAATCGTCGTGATCAAACAGCCGTTACCGAGGTGTCCTATCGCGTTATATTGTCCTTCCGGCGTCGGTTTATCTCCTCTGGATGGATCGACCGGTATCCAGCCGTAATCAGGTAGATAGACCTCCGCCCAGCGGTGGAATACGTCATCCAGACTGGCGTCATCGCCGCGGATGGCGATGGACCCTGCGTAACGGGCGGGAATTCCAGCCGCTCTGCACATGGCGATAAAGACGAAGGTATATTCCGAACATGATCCATTGCCGCGTTTTAGCACTGCCGGAGCAGTATTCCATCCTCCAGCGAGTTCGTAATACATATTGTCGATGATATGGTTGTATATGTTCCGCATTATCCAGTACGGATTTTGCTCGTCCCCGACACAAGACTCGAGCGCTTGCTGTATGACTGGATCATCCAGGTCGAACTTCTCATCGTTGACGAGATATTCAGCGCGTATCTCTTTCGGTATGTCTTTCAGACCGCCGCATTTTTCAGGGAAGATAAACCAGCGCGTGTCGTACATCTTTGCCTGTACGGTCATACTGACGCTTGAAATTGACCCCGCTGCTTTCCCCGTAAAATGATAATGCGCGACTTTCTGATCCCATTGATCGAGAAGGAAATCCGTCGGTTCTGCTGAGAAAACCGGTTCACCGATAATATCCTGATTGGGGAGAGTATGAGGCAGAGCAATGTAGATGTCCAGACTTTCCATCGTTCCGGGACCGTAGTTGCGCACTTCATGAGTGAATTCCACCTGCTGAATCTTCTCATCCTTCCGCAGATAAATCCCTTCATCGCCGATCGAGAAACAATAGAGCGAATCGGACTGAAAATCGGCGTTCCATAAATGCTGTCCGTCCCAGGCTAATCCATCCGCATAGGGAGCCGGCGCATCGAAAAGCAGAATGACCTCGCCGCCGCTGGGATCGACCATGTAGATCCGGTTGGTGATGCGGTCTGCTACCCATAGGTATTTGCCGTCATAGGTAAGTCCCTGCGGATAACCTGCGGGCGAAGGGAAAGAGGTAATGGTAGTGCCGTCCTGCGGGCTGATCTGGTGGATCTCATCTTCAGAACGGCTGGCAACCCAGAGGTATTTGCCATCCCAGGCTAATCCCGTCGGTTTGGTAATCGGAGATTCGAATGTGTTCGTTACCAATCCCGTTGCGGGAAGAATTCTGTAAATGCGCTCTTCTTCTCCGCAGACACACCAGAGCCCTTCGCCATCGAAAGCCAGCCCGAGGGGTCTGAAAGTCGGCGCGGCGAGGCTCTGTATAACACTGCCGTCAGCGCTGCTTACAGCATAAATGGTATCAGTCTTCAGATCCGCCAGCCAGAGCAGTTCGCCGTCCCAGGTTAAACCTGTCGGGCAAGTTGCGGGCGTTGCGAATGAGTTAATGACTTCGCCTGTTATTGCCGATGCATTTACAGTTATAAGACAACTGAAGAAAAGGATCAGCAGTAGTTGAAGAGGTAGTTTTGCCGTAGTCATTTGAATTCCTCGCCTGTTTATTCTTTTATCTTAAAATAATTCCATGAGAGTTATTGTACAACAGTTATATTCATCTTTTGCTTATAGGAGAAGATTTCTTTCACGGATTTCCACCCGTGGATAATAATGCCAGCCGTCGGGGTCGGGGACGATCGTCGATTGCGGAGTCTTGTAGGTCGGATTCCCCGAATCCGACGGCAAGGGGCTGCAGCCCCTTGTTTAATGTGCTGTCGATTCTCCGCAGTCGATAGTCGATGGAGCTATCAGGTGCAGAGACCTGACAGCACAGGCAATATAGCGTCGGATTTCTCCGAAGTAGCCACTTCGTGAGGGAAATCCCTGGCGTTTCCTTGACTTTGCGACTAATCTTTCTTATATTAAAGAATAGCTTTTATTATTGTTTCGGTGTGCCTTTGACACACCAAACCGGATTGAAGAGCGATAACGCATGAAACCAATCTACCTTGATTACAACGCTACAACTCCGATTGATTCGCAAGTTGCCGCCGCGATGCTGCCTTTTATTACCGAGCATTTCGGCAATCCATCGAGCGGTCATGTCTTTGGCGTCACTGCTAAAAATGCGGTCGAAAACGCTCGACGGCAGGTTGCGGCTATGCTGCACTGCGATACGGATGAAGTGATTTTCACCAGCGGCGGCACCGAAGCGAATAATTTTGCTATTAAGGGTATAGCGCGTGCGTATCGGCAGAAGGGCAATCACATCATCACGACTGCGATTGAACATCCCGCGGTGACGGAAGTCTGCCGTTATTTAGCGAGTAACGGTTTTCGTATAACCTATCTGTCTGTCGATGAACACGGTTTGATTGATCCCGGTCAAGTTGAAGCGGCAATCAATCCTGAAACGATCCTGATATCGGTAATGCACGCCAATAATGAAGTCGGCACGATTGAACCCATCAATGAAATTGCTGGCATTGCTCATAAACGCGGAGTCATCGTACATTCTGATTGCGCGCAATCAGTAGGAAAGATCCCTGTGCGAGTAGATGAGTTGAACGTCGATCTTCTATCTATTGCCGGTCATAAGCTATACGGTCCGAAGGGCGTCGGAGCGCTGTACGTTCGCAGCGGCGTAAAACTGGAAAAATACATGCACGGCGCCAATCACGAAATGAACCGTCGCGCGGGGACTGAGAACGTGATCGAAATTGTCGGACTTGGTGAAGCCTGCGCGCAGGCAGATGCACACCTCAATGAAGGCATGGAGCATCTGATGAATCTGCGAAACCGCTTCGAATCCGGGCTGAAAAAACAATTCTCAGATATCAGGATAAATGGACATCCCGAACAGCGGCTGCCCAATACTTCCAGCATAAGTTTTAAGAATCTTAAAGCTGACGCAATCCTTTCAGAACTGAAAGATGTATCTGCTTCTGCGGGCGCAGCCTGTCACAGCGATGCCATTAAAGTAAGTTCAGTGCTGGAAGCGATGAATGTGCCGCTTGAATATGCTATGGGGACGATACGTTTTTCGGTGGGACGGTTCACCACCGAAGAAGAAATTGATAAAGCCATTGAGGCGATTGGCAGATTGGAAATCCCGAGTAAGTAGAGCCCATAGAACAGAGACAGCAGATGAATACTGAACAGATCGATCAGACGGTACGCCAGATGGCGAAAGAGAATAAATTCTCCGGCGTAATTCTCTTAAGCCGAGGCGACGAAGCGCTTTTTTCTGGAACCTACGGCTACGCCAGCCGGTCATGGCGTATATTGAATGATATAGATATGGCTTATCCGCTGGCATCAGTCACAAAAATGTTCACCGCCGTCGCAGTTTTACAATTGATCGAAAGAGGTCTGCTTTCTTTTGACAGTAAAGTCGCGAATATACTGAAGCTGACCAGCATTTCAATTCCATCTGACGTCCGCATAAAACATCTGCTGATGCACACTTCAGGCATTCCCGATTACTTCGAGGAACTGGATGAAGACACGGATGATTACGAAGGGCTCTGGACTCACCGTCCCAATTATTCGGTGAAGAAACTGGAAGATTTCCTGCCGCTTTTTCCCAACCGTTTCCCGCTGTTTGATGCCGGTGATCAGTTCAGCTATAACAATGCAGGATATATCCTGCTGGGCTTGATGATCGAAAAGGCGTCGGGGGAGTCTTATTTCAACTATGTGCGCAAGAATGTCTTTGCCAGAGCCGGTATGGGCAGATCAGATTTCCCGTCACTTGACTATATCGAAGAGAACGTGGCTGAGGGGCATATTCCTATCCTGAACGAAGATGGAGACGTCGCCGGATGGCGCAGGAATATCTATGCCGTTCCCCCGCACGGCGCTTCCGATGGGGGAGCATTTTCTTCGGCTCAGGACCTGGTCGATTTCATGAGGGCGCTTCGTGATGGAAAGCTATTGTCGGAAGAGATGACGAAGATGATTTTGACACCTGCAGGTCCCATCAATAAAGAAGCGGCGGGAACCTGGTGTTATGGTTACGGCATCGTTTTTGTAATGGACGTTGCGGAAGTTATCCGCCTCGGGCATGCTGGAGATGATCCCGGAATCAGCGCCAAGGTGTTTTATTATCCAAAACAGAATATAGACATGATTATATTAGGCAACCAGAGCCACTGTGTCGATGAACCAGCCGCAATAATTCATGAAATAATCATGAATGAAGGCTAAAGCGGGCGTAGTAATTATCAAACCAAGGTATGCGCCTTTTCCGATGCTTATCCCCTTTTTCCCCACCATAAATAGTACGTTGCCAGACCTCTATAAGGTCTCCATAACTCCGCTTTCTCTATCAGCTCTTCCTTCGATGGTTTCCGGTCAAGCCTGTAGATCGTTTTATATCCATTCTGCAGTCCGGCATCGCCGGTTGGCAGAGCGTCGAATCTTCCAAATCCCCGGATCAGCGTATATTCTGCGGTCCACCTGCCGATTCCCCTGATCTGTATCAGCGCCTCGATAATCTCAACATCAGGCTGTTGTCGCAATTCCTCCAGATCGAAACCGTTCTGTATCTGCTGAGCCAGACCGATAATGTATTCAGCTTTACGCACTGAACTTTTGAATTTCCGCCAATCCTGAGGATTCAGCTCTGCAAGGTCTGAAGGATCAGGGTATTTAAATATTTTCTCACCATTAAAAGTTTTGACTGGCGCATACTTTTTTAACATTCCCAACTTAACTTGACAAGCAAAATGGAGATTGACTTGCTGTCCAATGATTGCCCAGGTCAAGGCTTCGAAGAGACTCGGTTCAAGAACAGGCTTCAAACCTGTATTGTTCATGCAATGTCGATGAAGAACGGGATCATACTTTATAGTGTCATAGAATACATTCAAATCGAGGCTCAGACAGAAAATCTCTTCTACCAGTTTCAGGTATTTCTTACAATCGTCATCATTCAGTTGATCCGCCTCTATGGTAACCAGCAACTCGGGCTTATTTACCGTTCCGCGAGATCGCAGGTTGATCAGCGCATCAGCGCCTTTTCTGATCGAAAGGATACGGCTGACCGTTTCACCATCGAAACTGATGATGGGATCCGGGCGTTGGGGAGTTAAATAGCCAAAGGATAGCTCGAAACTGTACGGCGGAGCAGGGTAGAGAATCTGTTCTATTTTCATGGTAACCAAAATCCAGATTGAGGTAGTGGTCAAGTTAACAAATAGAGAGAACCGTTACAAGTAAAAAGAAAAAAACAAATTTCTGTTGTTTTTATTACGTACTCTTATTATATTAGGACAATGAGAGTCCGAATTGTCTGGAATAGGCTGTATGCAATTCTCGATTGGATGTGATTACGCAGTGCACGGTCTCCTTTTCCTCGCCATGAAACAGGGAAGTGAAACCGTTCTGGTTAATGAAATCGCCCGCGCGCAGAATCTGCCTGAAAGCTATCTCGCTAAGATTTTTCAGAATCTGGCTAAAGCAGGTTTGGTCAAATCATATCGGGGGGCTAAGGGAGGATACCGTCTCGCGCTGCCACCGGATGAGATCACTCTGCGTGATGTCACCGAGGCGGTCGAAGGCACTGCTCCGCTTTTCAAACCACTCTATGACAGACGCGAATGCCAGTTCGGATCGGACTGCTTGATCCGTGAAACGTTCAAACGCGCGGAAAAATCGATGTACACCGAATTGGAGAAAGTAACCTTGCAAGAGATGGCAGACCGGGCGAGACCCGCTGGTGACCGCCTGAAATGGCTGCACCTCTCTGATAAGGAATAGTTTAATATTAACTATAGGAATGAATGATAATGAGCAAAACGGATAATTCTGAAGCGGCAGTATTAGAACTACTGAAACAGATTAAATATCCCGGTTATTCAAGAGATATCGTCTCTTTCGGAATGATTAAAGGGATTATTATCGACGGTGTCAATCTGACCGTCCAGTTGAAAATGGAGGGCGTCGAAGATAAAATCGCAAAAGGGCTCAAGGACTACACTTTAGAAGTACTGAAGAACGAATCAGGTTATGAGAAGGTACAAGTCGAGGTGGAGAACATACCGAAACCGGGACAGAGCGCCAAACAGACAACTCAGACCGGCAGCATCGCTGATCCTAAACCAGTAAAAGGTGTAAAAAGAATAGTTGCTGTCTCTTCCGGGAAAGGCGGTGTCGGGAAATCTACCATCGCCGTTAACCTGGCGGTTACCGCTGGACAGCAGGGTCTGAAGGTCGGTCTCTTGGACGCGGACATCCACGGTCCCAGTTTTCCTACTCTTATGGGAATCGGTACCCATCCTGAAGCGAATGAAGAGGGAGTCATCCCTTTCGATAAACACGGCATCAAATCCATGTCAATCGGCTACCTCATTGAGAAAGATCAGCCGTTGATCTGGCGGGGACCGATGTTGAATAAAGCGCTTGAACAGATTGTTAATGGGACACAGTGGGGAGAACTCGATGTGCTTTTCATCGACCTCCCGCCGGGAACCGGCGACGTGCAGATATCATTATCCCAGAAATATAAAGTTGACGGCGCATTAGTAGTTACCACGCCGCAAAATCTGGCTTTGGATGACACGCACCGCGGCGCGGTCATGTTCCAGCATACCAATGTAACAGTACTCGGTATAATCGAAAACATGAGCTACTACCGCTGCCCAAACTGCGGAGACGTTTCACATCCGTTCGGTAAGGGTGGGGGAAAGCGGGAAGCCGAGAGAATAAATCTTCCCTTGCTGGGCGAAATCCCGATGGATCCGAAAATCTTGGAATTGGCTGACCGCGGCGAACCGATTGTCATCGCCGATCCTGAATCTGAAACTTCCAAGAGTTATCGCGCTTTATGGCAAAATGTGGCAGGAAAGCTCGGGGAGTTTTAGTAAAATGATCACAGAAGAAGCTGTATATAAAGCGCTTGAAACGGTCGTAGATCCGGAAATACCAGTTGATATCGTCAATCTTGGATTCATTTACGACATCCGCATGGACGGCGATAAAGTTACGGTGGCGATGACTCTGACAACCAAGGGCTGCCCGATGCATTCAACGATTAAAAAGCAGGCAGAGGAAGCAGTACTTGAGCACACAGGCGCATCATCTGTCGAAGTAAAAGTGGTCTTCGATCCGCCCTGGAATAAGGCTATGATGAGCGACAGCGCCAGGGAAAAGCTCGGTTTTGATACGGACGTGATACGGACATGGTGCAAAACAGAAGAGCCTTAGGTCTGATATCCGGCGGGTTGGACAGCACATTAGCCGCCAGGCTCCTCATAGAGCAGGGGATAGAAGTCCGCGGGATCTATTTCAGCACGGGTTTCTGCATTACCGATTCGCTGAAGAAGCGAGGTGTGTCTGACGAGACCTCAAATCTGTGCAGCGAAGCGCTTAAGGTGGGCGAAGATTTAGCCTTTGCGGTAAATATTGTTGACGTATCGAAGGAATACCTGGACGTCGTCACCAACCCGCGTTGGGGGTACGGTAAGAATGCCAATCCCTGTATCGACTGCCGTGTCATGATGTTCCGCAAAGCGAAGGAGATGATGGAGAAAGTGGGAGCCGATTTTGTCTTCTCCGGCGAAGTGATAGGTCAGCGTCCCATGACTCAGCATCGCCCTACTTTAAGACAGATGGAGAAACAATCCGGATTGGATGGGTATCTGCTTAGACCGCTGTCTGCCCTGAAGCTTGCAGAGACCGAAGTTGAGCGTAAGGGCTGGGTAGATCGTTCTAAACTAAAAGGTTTCCACGGTCGGACAAGAAGACCGCAGATTGAACTCGCTAAAGAGTTCGGTTTAACGAAATATCCTCAGCCTGCGGGCGGCTGCTGTTTTTTGACCGATCCAGTGTATGGTCGAAAGTTTTTCGATTTCATAAGAAACCTTCCTGAAGGCAGGAAAGTAACACACGAAGACTTCGATTTGTTGACGCTGGGCAGGCATTTAAGGTTGTCCGAGAAAGTGAAAATGATTGTCGGTCGCAACGAAGGTGAGAATAACGCGTTAGAGAATTTTGCTTCAGGCAGAACCATGATGATGCCGGTTGAAATTCCAGGACCGACAGCCTTAATAGAGGGTGATCTTAGCAGAGATGAGTTGCAGTTTGCGGCGCAGATAGTGGCGCGTTACAGTGACGCTGACGCTCGAGATAGAGTCGATGTGTCATGCTTACGCAATGGGTCGGAAGAACAGTTCACGGTTGAACCTCTTCAACCTGAGCAGGTTGCGGAATTAATACTGAAATAGTGGAGTGCTGACAGATGACATTAGATCCCTTTGAAATCGGCGATAATTATGGCGAAATGGTTCAGCAGAAGCTGATACATGTTCTTAAAGAATCGTCCCCGGAAGTCGTCGGGAAGATTATTCGCAGGGTATTGGAAGAGTTGGTGATAACCGAAAGGATTGCACGAGAGAAGGGTGTGGATATAGACGATCACGACAGGCGGAAAATTGTCGAAAAAGAATATCCTGACATACAGGAAGAAGTTGATCGCGCTATGGGTGGATTCATCGGTTCTATTTTGTCTCGTGAAGGTGGGTAATGAAGCTCCTGCTGCACGTCTGCTGTGGACCAGACGTAACAGTCGCTCTGGAGAGAATACCCGAAATAGAGCGGCTTTGTCTCTTTTTTGACAATCCCAACGTCCACCCTGAAGAGGAATACAACAAACGGTTGGAAGCCTTCAGGAAAGTGGTTGATCATTTTGGAGCTGAAGCTATCATTGGAAAGTATGATCCTGAAAAGTGGTTTGATGAGGTTTCAGGACACGAAGAGGACCCCGAAGGCGGCGAGCGCTGCACGATCTGCTTCACCTATCGCCTCCAAAGAACCGCGAGACGAGCAAAAGAAGAAGGATATGACACCATCGGCAGTGTGTTCACGACCAGCCCGCATAAAAACGCCGCTCTGATCAATTCCATCGGCAAGAGAATCGCTGAAGAATACGGACTGGATTATTTGGAATCGAACTTCAAGAAAAAGGACGGATTTAAACGTTCCGTCCAACTGAGCCATGAATTTGGCATCTACCGGCAGAACTACTGCGGGTGTAAATTTTCAATAAGATGAAAGTAAGGATGGAGTATCGGAGAAAATATGTCAGAAAAACCAATCTATTTCGATAATAATGACAGCACTGCAATGATCGAACCGGTCTTCGCTGCGATGAAGCCGTATTTCATGGAACAATATGGCAATCCGGCTTCACTGCATCAATACGGTCTGGACGCTGAAGAAGCCGTCAACGACGCGAGAGCAACTTTGACGGGTCTGATCGGAGCACAGTCGGATGAACTGCTCTTTACGGGCAGCGCCACGGAATCGAATAATTTAGCGCTCTTTGGATTGACCCAGGCAGCGCCTAAAAATAAACATCACCTGATTACCAGCAAAGTTGAACACCATGCGGTTTTAAACGTAATGAAACGTCTGGTAAAAGAGGGCTTCGAGGTAACTTTTCTCGACGTGGATAAAGAGGGTTTCGTCGATCCTGACGATCTGAAGAAGGCGATCAGACCAGAGACACTCTTAGCCAGCATCGTACATGGCAACCACGTCATCGGAACCATTCAGGATATTAAAGCTCTGGGCGAAGTTTGCAGAGAAAACGGGGTGCTTTTTCATACTGATGCCGCTCAGAGTTTCACCAAGGTGCCCATCGACGTCAATGACATTCCGGTCGATCTGATTTCGATAAACGCACATAAAATGCACGGACCTAAAGGCGTGGGGGCGTTATATGTCAGGAAAGGTGTGAGGTTCGACCGGCTGATGGAAGGCGGTCCACAGGAAAACAACCGCCGTCCCGGCACCGAAAACGTCCCGGCTATTGTGGGAATGGAGGAGGCGGCAAAAATCGGCTGTGCCAATCGTGATAAGGACAACGCTTATATGATCGAAATCCGGGATCGCCTGATTGAAAAGCTCCTGGAAATCCCGCATACGCATCTCAATGGTCCCCGGGGCGACAAACGTATGCCATCCAACGCCAATATCACCTTCCTTTATATCGAAGGTGAAGCTATCCTGATGCATCTTTCCATGCGCGGCGTTTATGTCTCTTCAGGGTCTGCCTGTTCGTCCATCGCGCTGGCGCCGTCGAACGTCCTGACTGCCATCGGGCTGGTGCATGAAGAAGCGCACGGATCCATCCGCTTCTCATTCTCAAAATTGAATTCATTAGATGAGGTTGAACCGGCTGTCGAACATGTAAAACAGGTAGTGGATCAACTGCGAGCTATGTCCGCTTTTATCCCCGCTGAACATTCTGAAAAAGAGGGCGCGGGAAAGACTTTCTACAAGAAAAAGAAAAGCGAATTCTGATAGAACGTAAATATCAATCACAATTCTAAACTGAAGACCTGGAGTATCCATGGCGATCAAGTATTCCCCAACGGTAATCGAGCATTTCACCAATCCGCAGAATGTCGGCGAAATCGAAAATGCTGATGCAGCTGCGACGGAAGGATCTCCGGCGTGCGGAGATATGTTGACTTTCACGCTGAAAGTTGATCCTGAATCGCACGTTATAGAGGACGTGAGATTCCGCTCCTACGGTTGCGCTTCAAATATTTCAACCGCTTCGATGGCGACTGTTTTAGCTAAAGGCAAGCCGGTCGAAGAGGTGAAAAACTTCAATGCAAAGATCATTTCCGAAAAGCTCGGTGGTCTTCCCGCAACCAAGATGCACTGCTCCGTTCTTGCCGTCAACGGATTGAAGGCGGCTATCAAGCAGTGGGAGATCAACAACGGTCTGGCTGAAGAAGAAGAGATCCAGTGCAATGTAACAACCATTAAAAAACTTCTGAAGCATGTGATCAATCCTCAGACTGGCAAGAACATTATAAGTATGGGGATGATCAACTTCATCAAAATAGACGGAGCCAAAGTTTTTATCGAAGTCAACCTCGGTGATACCGAAGATATGTACGCCGAGAACATCAGGGATGAAATCACCGAAACGATCGAATCTATGAAGTGTCTGGAAGAAGTTGTCGTTCGTATTCTGGACCGCCAGAAGTTTGAAATAAAAGATAATAATGGCGTATAGCGGATGTACTCAAAAGAATACATGAAGCATTTTTCTAATCCAAGAAACATCGGTGAAATTGACGAAGCTGATGCGGTTGCGGACGTCCATTATACAGGACAGGGTTGTTTCGATAAAGTGCGAATATTCTTGATACGGGATGAAGGCAGGATAACGCGTGTTGCCTATCAGACTCGCGGTTGTTCCGGCACTATCGCCGCCTGTTCCAAAATGTCTGAATTGGCGCCGGGGATGTCTCTGCATGACGCCGCTGAAATCACCGGTGGTGTAATCGCAGAATCCCTGGGCGGCGTTCCCGAAAAGAAACAGCACAGCATGGATTTAGCCGCAGAAGCGCTGCGCACTGTGGTCGCAAAACTGAGTGAGGGGAAATGAGCGGACTGAAAAAAGGCTGCGTTCAGGTATATACCGGTGATGGCAAGGGGAAAACCACCGCCGCTTTCGGGCTGGCGCTGCGCGCCGCGGGAGCTGGATTAAAAGTGCGCATCATTCAGTTCATGAAAGGGCAGAGCTACAGTGAGTTAAAAGCATTTGAACGCTTCCCTGACGAAATCGAAATCATCCAGACCGGCGGCTTAAAATGCATCCGCAAGGAAGAAGTAACAGATAAAGACCGACAGCAGGCGCACGATGGATTGGAATATGCTCGCAAGACCATACAAGACAATGATGTGGATATACTGATCCTTGATGAAATTCTGGTTGCACAGTGGTTCGAGCTGGTAGCACAAGAGGAAATTCTCGACTTGATTGATAAACGCCCTGAAAAAATGGAATTGATTCTAACCGGCAGGCGAGCCACTGACGATATCATAGAGCGAGCTGACCTGGTAACAGAGATGCGGGAGATCAAGCACTATTATCAAATCGGCGTGCCTGCACGCAAGGGGATCGAAAGTTAGGATAGTCATTTATGTATCTATTTCTTTCCGACGCGCACATTGGAGTGGGGTCTTACGAAGATCAAGATAAGCGCAAAAAGAATCTCTTCGATTGTTTAGATCACTATAAACCGGAACTCGAAAAGCTCTTCATCCTGGGGGATCTGTTCGATTTCTGGTTTGAATGGAAGCATGTGATCCTGAAGCGTCATTTCCGGGTGCTTTACAAACTGCATGAACTTGTTCTACGCGGCGTAGAAATTCACTTCCTCGCCGGCAATCATGATTTTGCTCTTGGTGAATTCCTGCGTACTGAGATCGGCGTTCACACCCATCTGAACGATCACCGCTTTGAAGTCAACGGAAAGAGCTTCTATCTGACGCACGGCGATGGTTTAGCGCCGGCAGATTGGGGATATCGCATTATTAAGCGGGTTTTCCGCAGCAAAACCAATCAGAGATTGTTCTCCTTAATTCACCCCGACCTGGGGCAGGATATGGCTCATACTTCCAGCCATACCAGCAGAAACTACAGCCGCCGCCGCTGGGATATTGATGGCTGGGCTTATTTAGAATCCGCTGAGGAACGTATCGCTGAAGGTAATGATTACGTACTGTTTGGACATAATCATGAACCGGTAATTAGACAATTGGGAAATGGCATCTATCTTAATACCGGCGATTGGATCAAGTACTTCTCGTATGCAACCTATGACGAAAACGAGTTAAAACTACTGTATTGGAATTTTCCATTCCTGGAGTGTTCTGAAAATGATATTAGATCAGGATATACGCAGTAATCTTATCCATTATGAGCAGCGCTTCCGCAGCTTTTTTTTACCTTTTATTCTTTACTATTTCCTTTTTTATTTTATATTGTAATGAAACACAACCTTGCGTTGCCGAGTGTAATCCAGCAGAAAGTCAACGAAGTGATTCTATAAATGAGCCAACAACAATCCTTCTTTACCGGAACTCTTAAGAAAACTCTTAGGTTGTTCACAATTCTCGGTCTGGTATCTCTGATTTTTCTCACCGCAATCGGAGTGTATCTGGCGTTCCTGTCACGCGATCTCCCCTCCCTGGAACAATTGGAGCATTACGATCCGCGTCTGACCACCAATATACTTTCCGCCGATGGAAAACTGATTAAGGAACTGTACACCCAGCGGAGGATCTATATCCCCCTGGATGATCTTCCCGAAGACTTGATCCAGTGCATAATCCAGACAGAAGACCGCAAATTCTTCGACCATTGGGGGATGAATCTGCCGAGGATCGCCCGCGCCGCGCTGATTAATGTCACAACGATGTCCATTCGTCAGGGCGCTTCAACCATCACACAGCAGCTGGCGCGTAATCTCTACCTGAGCGCTGAACAGACGATAGCGAGGAAGTTAAAAGAAGCTCTGACCGCTCTGCAGATCGAGCGCACTTATTCCAAGCGCGAGATTCTGGAGATGTATCTGACACAGGCATATTTCGGGCATGGGGCATACGGCATTGAGGCGGTTTCTCAGAGGTTCTTCTCTAAACCTGCTTCAGAATTGACGCTCACAGAATCCGCGCTGATTGTGGCGCAGCTAAAAGCGCCGGCGCACTATTCCCCATTCAGGAAGCCTGAAGCGGGGAAGAGGCGCAGAAATCTAATCCTGAGTTTCCTGCGTGACAGTGGTTATGTCACCAAGGCTCAGTACCAGCATGCTGCGGCAGAGCCTATTGAAGTTCAACGCGAGGGAAAACCCGATTCAGGCGATATAGCTCTCTACTACACTGAAATGGTCCGTATCCAGCTTGAAAAGCTGGGTGAAGAAGTCGGATTCGATTATTATAAAGATGGTCTGACCGTTTATACAACACTGGATAGTCGTCTCCAGACTTGCGCTGAACAAGCGGTTCATGGACATCTTGATACACTTCAAGTTAAATTTTTCGACGAGTTCCGAACAAATGTCGCGCCGAAACTGATTGCGGATAAATATTCCGATATGTCTTCAGAAGAGCGTCAGGAACTCCTGGCGGATTCCACACGTATTGATTCCATTTTCGCCGATCAATCCAGAGTGCAGGTTGCATTCATTGCCTTGGATCCCAATACCGGCAGAATCCTCGCTCTGGTTGGCGGACGCAATTTTGAGGAATCCAAATTCAATCGCGCTGTGCAGGCGATACGTCAGCCGGGATCAGTGTTTAAAGCATTCTCTTATACCGCGGCAATAGATAATGGCTATCCTCCGACCTATCGCCTCCTTAATCAGGACGTCGTGGTTCACATGCCCGACGGATCGAGATGGACGCCGCCTAACTATGATGGCAGCCGCGGGGGTTTGACGACGCTTCGTTATGCCTTGAAGAAATCATTGAATCTAGTTGCAGTCAGGCTGGTCCAGGAGATTGTCCATCCCCGCGACGTAATTCGCTACGCCCGCCAGTTGGGCATCACAACCCGTCTCGATGCTGTCGATGCCATAGCATTAGGTTCCAGCGGAGTGCTGCCGATTGAGATAACGGCGGCGTATTCTGCCTTCGCCAACAGAGGCGTTTTGTGTGAACCCTTCAGCATTATGCGCATTGCCAACAGGAGCGGAGACGTATTGTACGAGAAAAATGTACAACGAAGAGTTGCCCTGTCTGAAGAGACTGCCTACATAATGACGGACTTGTTCCGGAGTGTGATGGATGAGGGAACCGGAGGATCTGCGAGATGGAAATATGGATTCCGCCGACCTGCTGCCGGCAAGACTGGAACGACTAATGACTATTCGGACGCCTGGTTCGTCGGTTTTACGCCTCAATTGTGCGCGGGAGTATGGGTGGGACTGGACGATCCTGCGATCAGTCTCGGTAATGGCGAATCCGGTGCTCGCGCCGCGCTGCCGATCTGGGCGTCGTTTATGGTTGCCGCTTATGACACTTTAAACTGGGAAGTTGCCGATTTTGTCATGCCGCCCGGTGTAGTCAAAGTTGAAATTTGCGAAGAATCCATGGAAATAGCCCGTGATTTCTGTCCCAACATCATCGAAGAGGTCTTCCGGGTAAAGGACGTTCCCGTCGATTCATGCCATCTACATTACGGTTTCCCGCATAGTATCAGATGGTGAGAGCCTTAAATAACACGCTTGAAAAATAATAGTTTGCTATCCGCGCAATTCCGTAATCACCCTGCCATCTTCACATCTCATAAAACTCAGTATTAGCCCCAGTGAGATTAGAATATCCTTGACATAATGACCATTTTCTGCTATATTAACATCTCTAACACCCGCTTAATGAAAACGGATTCATTCTGATAGACGCCTCTTCTATCAGTTGAAATGGAGGGATTTAATGCCGAAAGCGTTTCAGACATTCCAGATCAAACCTAAACTTCCCAAAGAACTCGCTAAACTTCATGATCTTTCATACAACCTTCTCTGGTGCTGGAATCATGAAAGCATCGAATTGTTCCGCAGAATAGATCGTGAACTCTGGTTTCAGACCTATCACAATCCTGTGAAAATGCTGGGAAAGGTAAAACAGGATAAATTGAATCAACTGGCTCTGGATGAAGGGTTCATCGCGCACCTTGATAGAACGTATAATGCTTTGCAGCAATACCTGACCGATACGACCTGGTTTGAAACCACTTACGGTAAGATGACAGATGCTAAAATCGCCTATTTTTCCATGGAGTATGGCTTGACAGAATGTTTGCCGATCTATTCGGGTGGATTAGGTATTCTGGCAGGCGATCATCTGAAATCTTCAAGCGAACTGGGATTACCATTAGTCGGCGTGGGGCTGCTCTATCAGAAGGGCTATTTCCAACAGTATCTGAATGCTGACGGCTGGCAGCAGGAGACCTACCCGGACAACGAGTTCTACAATCTGCCAATTCATCCTGAAAATACTGAAGACGGTTCCCCGATTATGGTGGAGGTACCCTTTCCAGACAGAACCGTATATGCTCGTATATGGAGAGTACAGGTTGGACGGATACCTCTTTACCTGCTGGATACCAACACTCCAGAAAACAGCTACGAGGACCGCAGAATCACCTACCAATTATATGGCGGCGATCAAGAGATGAGGATTCAGCAGGAATTGGTGCTGGGCGTGGGCGGAATGTTGGCCTTGAGAAAAATGGACAAACATGTTCATGTCTGTCACATGAACGAAGGGCATGCCGCATTTATGGCTCTGGAGAGAATCAGACATCGGCGTCAGAAAGATAAGTTATCGACGGAAGAGGCGATGGAAATCGTGCGAGCCGGAACGATCTTCACAACGCACACACCGGTTCCAGCGGGCATAGATAAGTTTCCGCCTGCTTTAGTTGACAAGTATCTCTCAAAGTATATAGAAAGCTGCGGTTTGACGAGAGATGAGTTCATGAGTCTCGGGCGGACGAACGCACCGAGCGCCGAATCCGGAAACAGGTCTTTGAATATGGCGCTGATGGCGTTGCGCATGACTGCTTATTCTAACGGCGTAAGCCAGTTACATGGGGAAGTCTCTCGCAAGATGTGGCATTATATCTGGCCCAATGTCCCCTTAGACGAGGTGCCAATCGGTCATGTAACTAACGGCATTCACACTCATTCCTGGATATCAAAAGAGATGTCCGAGCTTCTCTTGAGATATCTCGGACCTAACTGGTATCGCAAACCCGCCGATCAGTCTATCTGGGAACGAGTGGAAAAGATACCTGATGTTGAACTCTGGCGGGTTCATGAACGACGCAGGGAGAGACTGGTCGCCTTCTCACGCAGAAAGTTAGTAGATCAGTTTAAACGCAGGGGAGCCGGCAGACGTGAAGTTGAGAATGCCATTGAAACCCTCATGCCTGATACCTTAACTATCGGTTTCGCGAGGCGTTTTGCAACTTATAAGCGTGCGACTTTACTCTTCAGCGATTTCGACAGGTTGAAGAAGATTGTGAACGATAGCGAAAGACCGGTTCAATTTATCTTTGCAGGTAAAGCTCACCCCAAAGATTCCGAGGGAAAGGAATTCATCAAGCAGTTGGTGCACTATGCGCGTCAGGAAGGGATGCGTAAGCATTTCGTATTTCTTGAAAATTACGATATCAGCATCGCTCGCTATCTCGTTGAAGGAGTTGACGTCTGGTTGAACAATCCGCGTCGACCGATGGAAGCCAGCGGCACCAGCGGCATGAAGGTCATCCCGAATGGGGGCTTGAATCTGAGCATTCTCGACGGCTGGTGGTGCGAAGGCTACGACACTGATACGGGTTGGGCGATCGGAGCGGGAGAAGATTACGATGATTCAGACAATCAGGACGAAGTAGAAAGCAAAGGACTTTATGATGTCCTGGAAAACTCTGTCATTCCACTTTTCTATGACCGCAGCAGCGACGGACTGCCGCGTAACTGGATAGCCATGATGAAGGCATCCATGAAAAAACTCGGACCACAGTTCAGCACAAACCGGATGGTCAAGGAATACACTGAGAAATTCTACATGAGCGCTAACACGAACTGGAATAAACTTTCAGAGGATAAATTTGCGAGAACAAAGGAATTGGTCGCCTGGAAAAACTATATTAAGTCGCATTGGGATGAAGTAAAAATAGTCAAAGCGGTGCGTGAGCAGAAAGAGACGCAAGTTGGAGTTGAGATTAATGTGCAGGCGGAAGTTGTCTTAGGAGGTTTGAAGCCTGAAGATGTAGTAGTCCAGATATATAGCGGACCTTTGGATACTGATCTGAATATAATTAACAGCACCTGCAGGACCATGGGATGCGATAACAAACACCAGGACGGCTGCCACCATTATATCGGGCTTATCCCCTGCGAGGAGAGCGGTCTGTTTGGTTACTCGGTTCGCGTAATGCCGTCGCATCCTGATATGTTAGAGAAGTTTGGACTCGAGCTGATGCGATGGATTGACGTCTGATCGACTGACTGTTTACCCGCTAATTTACCAAGCGCTTCGTTTTTATTGATGACGGCTGTTGGTAACGTTGTCTTTCTTAGCGTTTATCCTCTTTCCACCCTTCGATTGCCTCCCATAGATCGTTTCTGCCCTCACTGGTCTGTGAAGAAAAAGAGATGACTTCACCGGCGCTGTCAAAGGAAAGCTCCTTTTGGGCTTTTTTAACAGCTTCAATGCGTCTTTTTCTGGACAGCTTATCCGCCTTGTTCAGCGCATATACTGTAGGAATATGACTCTCTGCCATCCATAACGACATATCGTAGTCGATAGGCGTGGGTGCATGGCGAATGTCCATCACCATAACCACGCCGAGCAGCATATCAGCCCTGCGAAGATATCTCTCCATCTCCTCAACCCATCGTTCGCGCACTGATTGTGAAACCCTTGCATATCCGTATCCCGGCGGATCGACGAACAGGAATTTATCTTCGATTTCGTAGAAGTAAAACAGCCGGGTTTTCCCCGGCGTTCCACTGGTTCTGGCTAACTTTTTATGATTGACGAGGCAGTTGATCAGCGATGACTTCCCCACGTTTGAGCGCCCCATGAACATGACCTCGGGCAGCGGTTTGCGCCGTAGTTCCGTCGGGTTCATGGACGAACCGATAAAGGAGGCTGTTAATCTCGATTTCATTGGACTGAATTCAGAATATCCCAGACTTGATCGAGATTCTCCACGGGCGTAACCTCAAGACCCCGCTTAACGTCAGAAGCAACTTCGGATAATTGTGGAATGTTCTCTTTGGGGATTAATACTCTTCTGATTTTGAAGCGCCTGGCGGCGATTAACTTCTCGTTTAGCCCGCCTATTCCCAACACCTCACCACGAAGGGTGATCTCACCGGTCATTGCCAGATCCTGGGGCAGCGGTTTTCCAGACGCCGCTGAATAGAGCGCCGCAGCGATAGTGATTCCAGCTGAAGGACCATCCTTCGGGACGGCTCCTTCCGGGATGTGCAGATGCACGTCTCTGCCCCGGAAAGTGTCATCGTCAAAGCCGAGGTTTTTAGCTCGATCCTGTAGATAGGATAGCGCGGCTCTGGCAGACTCCTTCATTACATCGCCCAGCATTCCGGTTAAGACTAAGCCGCCTTTGCCCTGCAACAGCGTAATATCGACTGAAAGAACGTCACCGCCTGCAGCAGTCCATGCTAAACCCGTGGCTCTGCCCACTTTCTTATCATGCTTGAGCTTGCGTTCAGGGAAAATGGCAACGCCAAGATAACTGCGCAGCGCTGAAGTTTTCAAATGAATGGGGAGTTTTGCTTTCTCTTCTACTACCTTGCGGGCTACCTTGCGGCAGATTTTCGAGATCTGCCGTTCGAGTTCGCGGACGCCCGCTTCACGGGTATAGACGTCGATGATTCGTAAAAATGCTTCACGCGTAAAGGTGAGTTGATCTTCTTTGAGTCCGTTAGCTTTCAACTGTTTGGGAAGCAGGAATTTACGAGCAATGTGCAGTTTCTCGTTACGCATATAGCCCGGCAGCCTAATGATTTCCATGCGGTCCAGCAGAGCGTGTGGAATGCCATCCTCATGATTGGCTGTCGTGATGAAGAGAATATCAGAAAGATCGAAATCGATGTCGAGATAGTGATCGAGAAAAGCGCTGTTCTGTTCAGGATCAAGCGCTTCTAACAATGCCGAAGAGGGGTCGCCGCGGAAATCAGAACTCAACTTATCGATCTCATCGAGGATGAAAACCGGATTCTTCTTGCCCGCCTTTTTTAAGGACTGAATGATCCTGCCGGGCAGAGATCCGATATAAGTTCTTCTGTGTCCTCGTATTTCGGCTTCATCGCGTACGCCTCCTAATGAGACGCGAATGAATTTCCTGTTCATCGCCCGGGCGATAGATTTCCCCAGACTCGTTTTTCCCACGCCCGGCGGACCAACGAAGCAGAGTATGGACCCTTTAATTGACTTGACCAGTTTGAGAACGGAGAGGTGCTCTAAAATGCGTTCCTTCGGTTTCTGCAGACCGTAATGATCTTCATCCAGAATTATGCGAGCGGATTCGATGTTGAGGTTGTCCCGTGTATATTTAGACCAGGGGAGATCGCATAGCCAGTCGAGGTAGGTACGCACGACCGATGCTTCAGGAGATAGATCCGACATGCCCGCCAGCCGGTCGAGCTCTTCGTACGCCTTCTCCCGCGCTTCTTTGGACATCCTCGCTTTGTGGATTCTATCCCGGTATTCTAAAATAATGTCGTCATCTTCCTCATCGGCTTCATCGCCGAGTTCCCGGCGTATCAATCGCATCTGTTCCTGCAGGTAATAGACCTTCTGCGATTTTGCCATCTTCTCGCGAGTCATCGAATCGATAGATTTTTCCAACTGCAGTATTTCAATCTCTTCCTTTAGCAGCCTTGAGAGATAAAGCAGTTGGTTGTAAAGCTCCCTGTTCTCTAATATTTTCTGTCTCTTCTTGAAATCGCACTCGATGTAGGCGCTCATATAGTCGGCAAGCTGCTGCGGCTGCTGAATCTGATCGAGTGCGAGGAGCAGCTCTTCAGGAAGATTGTCATTTAAAGCCACATAGTTCCTGAAGATATTTATCGCCCGACGAAGCGCCGCCCTATCTTTTTTATCGAATCCTTCACCGGTCGGTATCAACTTGATATCTGCCGCCAGAATATCATCATCCAGCACAAACCGAACTGCCTCAGCTCTTTTAATCACCTCGACAAGTATCTTAGTCATGCCTGTGGGCAGACGCAGAACCTGTGTGATCTTCCCAACGACTCCAGTTTTATACAGCTTTTCAGGTGAGACGTCCTCGGAAGATGCATCCTTCTGAGCCAGCAGGAGGATAAGTTTATCTCCCGCCGCAGCATTTTCGATAACGCGCAGACTGGCGCTTCTGCCGATTAAAAGCGGGTAGATAGTACCGGGGAAAAGCACAATGTCACGCAACGGCATAACAGGAAGATTCCCCGGGATTGCCAGCTCGTCTATAGCTTTTATTTTATTTGATAAAGGTGCAGATGGCATATTGGATCAGTTCGTATTTAAGTTTGTATTACTTAGTAAATTACTATATTTTTTACAGTCCTGCAAGTTATTTTCAAAAATTCCTCGGTGGAACAGGTACAGCCAAGCCGAAAATCAGTTTAAAAGCTTGACTTTTATGCGATAATTTTTACATTTAATAGCACATGACATAATTCTCTGCCTGCTCTGCCACAGTTTATCCACTCTTAGTTCTATAATCGAATGACCGACACTGATACACAACACATCGTCTTCACAGGATTAGATAACCTGATGATCAAACCCGGTTCAATCGCCGTAGATGAATTGGTCGATTCCCTCGATTTTCTCCGTCAAAACAACATTCCTTTAGTAATCACTACCTGCAGTGTTGCATCTGAAGTCCTCAAAGCTGCAGCAGCCCTTAACAGTCGCGATCCCTTCATCGTTGAGGGTGGTGGAGCTATCTATATTCCTGAAGAAACACTCAGTATTACTTACAACTATGACCACATTGAAGGTGGTTACAGGATTGTGGAGCTGGGCATGACGCGGGATGCCATCACTGCAAATGTTGTTGAACTTCGTGAGGAATACGGTTACCCTGTGTACAGCTTAAGCGAAATACAGATGGATGAACTCAGCGGACTAAGGGATAGCATAGATCCAGCAATCCTGAATTCTTCAATAGACAGAAAATATAGTGGTCTGGTCCACTTTGACAATGATAAAGGCAGCTTTGTTGAGTTTCAAACTGAAGCCGAAGCGAGAGGCTTGCGCATCCGCGAGTACTCAGATAACTTCTTAATAACCGGTGATCATGATGAGGGCAGCGCGCTTCGTTTTTTGGTTCAGTTATATCGTGAAGAGTATGTAGATAAAAAAATAAACACCATAGGCTTGGGGTATAGTCAGCAGGATGCACCAATTTTATATGCCGTTGACCAGGCGGTTCTGGTGCGTATGCCTGACGGAAAATTTGATTCACATGTAGGTCGCCGCGGTTTGAAGTTCACACAAATTCCCGGACCTGAGGGGTGGAATCAAGCGGTGTTAGCAATCCTCACTGGAGAAGAAGGTTAGTCAACTCGATGTAAAATCACATTATAAAGAAACATGAAGCAATACATAACCTCTTTGATATTATCGCTAATGATGATCGCGCTTATATGTGAAGCGCGTATTGCAGATCCTTATCCTATCGCGCTTCTGCGGCAGGGCGACATATACCTTCTGGAAAGTAAGAATGAGTTGAAAAAACTTACTGACCTGGGCGACGTGATGGATATATGCTGGCTGGACAAGGAGACCATCTGTTTCTCGAGGGAATTCCAGACTGACCTTACCGCACAAAAACACTGGCGCGGTTTTCAAACCATCAGCGATCTTTTTACCATTAAGCGCGATGGTGGTTCGCTCACCCAGTTCACTGCGAACCACTTCGCTCGAGGACCATCGCCATCGCCCATGGATGGACGGGCGCTTTTCTGGCGGGATAACAGATCGCTGCACACAAAATGCGAAATATGGGAATCGATTCATCCTGTTCGCAGGGATCGACCTCTGGGCATCCGGGGCACCTCACCTGACAGCTCGCCGGATAAGAAATGGACCGCAGCATCGCTGGGGCAGAGCAGTGTCGCAGGAGTAGGTCTCTTCCGCTTCCCGACCAATGACTCCTATAAAAAACTTAGAGGTCAATACCGCCGCCCGCGTTTCTCACCCGACAGCAGATTGCTGGCATACATTAACGAGGAGTCCGGCAGCGCTGAAATCTGGGGCTTCGACATTCCTGACGGTGAACCCCGGAGATTATTGGGAACCGGGGAAAAAATCGCACGCATCGTCGATTTCGGCTGGACTGAAGATGGTTCCGGCTACATACTCTTATTGGAAGATGAAAGCGGTCTGACGGATGCCTACTACTGGGAAATTCAGCAGAAGAGTTTGCATAAACTCACCGAAACGGGCAATATTACTCAGGCAACTTCCTGGCACTAATTAAGATACGATTGTAACACCATCACCTTCGATCTGCAGGTTGCAAGTCATGTGAGGTTGGATGTTTTTGATATAAATGGTCGGCTTGTAGGGGCGAGGCGTGCCTCGCCCTCGGGTCGGCGCAAGACCGACCCCTACGCGGACACATATTATCCACCCGGCACGCACCAGATCATCTTCGATGGATCGGGGTTAGCTTCGGGTATATACATTTATCGGCTTCAGGCGTCGGGGTCGGGCCCCGAAGGGGGGCTTCGCTCGGCGACCCCGACTACGGATATGGGTAAAATGGTGTTGGTAAAATAGAGCCGGAGGGGGAAGCCCCGAAGGGATGGCTATGCCACACCCCCTCCCTACGGGACCTACTGGTACAGGTGAAATGGTACTGATGAAATAAAACTACCATAGAAGTCACTCTACTCTAAGTCCTTGTTCTATTCCCGATTTTAAAAAGTTAAAAAAACACTTGAAAAGGCGCTGTTTTTTTGTTACAATATAAGTTCAGCAAAATTTTGATCTGTGCTACGAAATTATACCCCGCAGCCGACCTGGTTCGGTGGTTCATTGAGTTTAAGAAGCGAGTAAGAGGGTTCTGGTGGGAGTCAGGGAGATACTTGGAGCATGTCCACCCGGAAAGTTGAAGATTAAGTCCGGGTCGATTATCCAACAATTACGTTCGACAGTTCTGTCCAACCTGAACACACCCTGATCCTGAAAGTGCACGATATAATCGGTGCACTTTTTTCGTTTATGATTCGGAGTATCTTTTAACGAGACTGTTGAAAAACACTAAAATAAGTACCCACTTGTAACTCCTGCGTACCGAAGGCATTCCTTCGGGAAAAGCGGATCAGTAGGTCCTTAGGACTCCTGCGGAGACTCATATGCAGAGTCCAGAAAAACAGTTACTAAACTGGATTCCTGCCTTCGCAGGAATGACAAAAAAGGAATAAATCAACGCTCTCCTTTTAACGAGGAAACCGCTTGTTTGTTAAAGACGTTATAGGTTACATCGAGTGCTGGTCTCCACCCGAAGCCGCCATGAAGAGCGACAGCACCGGACTGCAGCTTGGCGATCCCGGCATCAGGGTAACCAATATCCTGGTTGCGCTGGAAGTTACCGACCGCATTATTGATGAAGCCATAGAAAATCAGGTCAACTTGATCCTCTCGCACCACCCGCTTATTTATAATCCTTTAGAAAGGCTGGACACAACTTCCTGGCTGGGACGCAAGATCGCCAGACTGATCAAGCATGACATCGCAGTTTATTCCGCTCATACGAATCTGGATGCCGCCAATCCGGGAGTTTCTATTGAACTGGCGCGCATCTTAGGCGTGCAAGAGCCTCGCTTTTTAACAACTCCTGAAAACCGCTGGATGAAAAAGATTGCCGTATTCGTTCCAGCGTCCCATCTGGATGCGGTCAGGGATTCCATGACGGCGGCAGGAGCGGGAAATATCGGTGATTATTCCAATTGTTCTTTCAATATTGCGGGAACCGGAACTTTCCTCGGTGGAGAAGCTGCTTCACCTTCCGTTGGTAAGAAGGGAAATCTTGAAACAGTCGATGAAATACGCCTCGAAATGATTCTCCCGGAATGGAAGGTCAAAGCTGTTGTCAATGCGATGCGGGCGGCGCACCCTTACGAAGAGACTGCCTGCGATATTTATAACCTCGACAATTACGATGTTAATTTCGGTTTTGGAGCTATCGGCGAATTCCCAGAACCTATCCCTCTGCATGACTTCATCGAAACGGTGAAGGAGAAACTGGGCGTCAAGGCGCTATCAGTGATGGAAGGTCCCGCTACGCAGGTATCACGGCTTGCGGTTTGCGGTGGGTCCGGCGGAGAGCTGGCAGGAGAAGCCTGGCGACAGGGAGCCGAAGTATTCATAGCCGGTGAAATAAAATATCATTCTTTTCTCGAATTCGAGGATCGAATGACTGTTATCGCTGCCGGTCATTACGCTACAGAGAGGGTCATTCTGCCCGTATGGACGCAGAAGATCCAGGACTGGATCGGCGATAGCAAGATATCAGTCATAGAAACAAAATTACTAACAAATCCTGTAAAATACATAATCTAATGGCATACTGAAGGGAGGCGTTCTTGAGAACCCAGTTAGAATTGCTCGTCCAGTTGCAGGATATCGATAATCAACTGCTCGAACTCAAACAAGAGCGGGGCAATCTACCTGAAACCGTCGAACGTCTCAGGGCAGAAATTGAGGAAACAACTCAACTGCTGGACACCAGGAGTGAAGAGCTGTTGAACGCTGGCAAAGAGAGACGCCGCATCGAGAACGATGTGGAACTGGCAAAGGTCAGTCTCAAGAAATACCAGGATCAGCTTTTCAAGGTTTCGACTAATCGCGAGTATGATGCGATAACCTCAGAAATCGAATCTGCCAAGTCCATAGTGACCGATGGTGAAACGCGCATCATCGAACTGCTCGGGCAGGAAGAAGAGCTGACTGAGACCATCAGCAGCCTGGAAGCTCACCTTGAGAAGATTAAGGCTGATTTCGATGTGCAAGATGCGGAACTTCAGGAGAAGATTGCTGAGACCAGTGATCTTGAAGCGACCTTGGGCAAGAATCGGGTCAAAATAATAGAGCAACTGGCAAAACCGATTTACGCACACTACGAGCGCATTCACATGGCAAAAGAGGATGGCATGGGAGTCGCCAACGTCTTCAACAACGCTTGCGGCGGTTGTTTCGCTGCCATCCCACCGCAGAAGCTGTTGGAAATATCCACGCTGGCGGATTTTATCCTGTGCGAAACTTGCGGAAGGATTCTGGTGGATCCTGACAGTTTGAAAGTCGATTAATTCCAGAGGCGGCCAGGTGACCGCTCCCCTGATATAAATTCGTAGGGCGGGGGTGTTTCCCCCGCTGGCGGCAGAAGCACTGCCGCCCTACATTTTGTTCATAGACCCGACAACAAGATAACAGGGGAGAGGAAAGTCCGAACACCACAGGGCAGGACGCCTGCGAAATGCAGGGCGCCGCGAGGCGATGGAAAGTGCCACAGAAAAGATACCGCCCTCCCGATCTTTCGGGAGAGTAAGGGTGAAATGGTGGGGTAAGAGCCCACCGCTCCGGGTGGTAACAGCCGGAGGCACGGTAAACCCCGTCCGGTGCAAGGCTAAATAGGCGAGGAATCCCCTTCGGGGGAGT
>JALGVT010000035.1 GCA_025774555.1 candidate division LCP-89 bacterium | reverse complement strand
GCTTATATAGGCGTTAACGCAGGTGTCGCCTATATGAACCGTTCCTTTAGCCTCGATAACCTGATTTTCGATAAACTTCACGATGACATCCTGCTTGGAAACGATCTTTCCCTTTCCTGATCCGTTAAAACCGCCTTTAATCAGAATATCGCCGTCCGCTTCGATCAAGGCATCCTCAACCACTCCCCTCACCTCAACCTTACCTGCTGATTTTACTGAGAACCCGGATCTGATATCACCTTTGATGACAATGTCGCCGGGGAAATCTACGTCGCCGGTGGCAAAGTTGACACCCTTTTTAAGGAGGAGGCTCTTTTCGAGTGTTACCACTTGACGGTTCAAGGAAACGGAACCGGCTTCGGAGGCACGCAGTTCGAGGTCGCTATCATCGGCAAAGTAGGTATTGGGACCAGCCTGAATATAAACATCCTCGCCTCGAACCGCTGGGATCGGGTTGCCTGTGACTGTGGAACCATTTTTACCGGGTTTAGCCGGGATACGGACAGCAAGCGCCGCATCCTTAGCAACATATTGAACTAATCCGATATCATGGTAATCAACTCGTCCGTTTTCAAGGATTTTAGGTTTCGCTTTCTGATCAGTTTCGAACATGTATCGGATTTTTCCATTTTCGCCGCGTTCTGCCGGTTCACCGCTGGCAACCATGATTTTCTGCCCCCACTGTTCATGTACTATAGCATCTTTTATAGCGTTATCATCGATGTTTTTAACAACGCCTTCAGCTTTTAAGACAGAAATAATCGTTCCCATATTTGGAACAAGATGTTCCATTTCACCTCGACCATTCTTAAAAAGTGTGGGATTTAATACGATATAAGCCTCCATTTCATCCGGGCGTATTTCAACATTTATAATTTGATTTTCCATAGAACTTTATCTTTTTATATGCTGAGAAGCTTCATTAACATGGGGAGACAGAATGAATTTCATTCCCAATTCTTCTAAATTTGGTTTCGCCCCTGGTATCTTCGATGTTATATTCAGTATTCCCAATGACGATTTTTACGCCCGGGAAAGCCTTGGTTTTAATCCAAACAGAGCCGTGTTGTCCTAATTTCTCCTGATTATACTTCAATAACTTTAACTCTTCGCTTAATCTGGCGATTTCACTATTTCTGTCCACGCGTTTTTGCCTGGCAACTTTCATTCTATCTGGGATTTTCATTTCACGACCAAAATCTGTGTTCTTATGTTTTTGCATCGTTTCGATTTCAAATTTAATATCCTTCAATTCCTCTCTGAGATTGTCGATGCTGATCTCCAACTGTTCAATATTTTTGTTGTAATCACCGCTCTCCATTAGTGTAATGGCAGTAGGCGTCCGGTTTTTATCACCTACAATATCAAGCACTATGCTCCACTGTGCACAAAGGTTACTGCCTATAACTCCACCTTCGCAATAATCGAGGATCAGACTTTCGCCGGCTGTCAAATTTGCATTTTTACATAATTTATTTACGAAAATGGATCCTTCTGCTTGTGCAGTTTGATTTTCTATGCTCCTGAGATATATATTCTCACCGGCAATGACCTTGCCCTGCCCTGATCCTGTGTAATCTCCTTTAATTTTGATATCACCGTCTGCTATCAATGTGGCGTCTTCTACATTGCCGTTAACTTCAAGTTTCCCTCCTGCCTGTACTGTCGCACCGCTTTTCACGTCCCTCAAGATAATGACATCGCCAGGGAAATCGATGTCTCCTGTTGATGGACTAACATTGGTTTTAAGGAAATAGGTACTGTCCACGTGGACAGTACTACCTTGCAGTGTAACCAGACCGCTTTTAGTTGCTCTCAATTCATGCTCTTGCTCATCATTGAATTGAGTGTTACGTCCGGCGATAATATAAATATTGGAACCCGTGACTCCCGCTTTTATCGGTTCGCCGGTAACGGTCATCCCCTGCGTTCCATTAGTTGGCGACAGTGCGCGCGCCAATACTTCACCTTGTTCGACATAACGACCTTTAAGTTTTGATTTCCGTAAATGAATTTTATTCGATGATTCTTTCGTTTGTCCCGAATCTGTGGAGAAGAAATACTCTACCGAACCATCGCTTCCGGATATTGATGGCAGCCCTTTGGCAACCAGCACGGTTTCACCGATCATTCCTTTTTTTATCATCCGTTCGATTGCAACACGATTGATTCCATATTTGATACCGTATCTTTGTAAGTAGCTTAAAGTTTTCTCAACATCTGGCATTTTTTTGTTGTCTTTACTTTCTTCACCTTCTTTTACATTGATCGTTAAGAAGGCTTCCATCTTCGTTTCGCTAATCTCAATTTTAAAGCTATGTTTCAGCATATTAAATTTTTAGAGATCCTGCAATGTTCTATGGATTATTTAACTTTTCTTAATGATAAGGTTTTATTTTTATTATTCCAAATCCGAGAATTCCTTTAAAAGGGTAACCCCTGTCTCGGAAGAACCTACCAGGACTTTTTTTCCTTCTACTTCAATCAAGTGTATGGATCTTTTTGGACCTAAAGCTTTCACAGCTAATATCTTAATGTCATCACCCTTTCCGATGTTTTGCTGAAGATAGGGAAAGTATCTTTTCACAGCCCATGCTGCAAGGATAATCAGAGCCAGCACAATCAACAGAGCGCTCAATGATTTCAGGGAGGTCATGAAAAGGTTGGGCGCTTCTCCCTCATCACCGGAGATTGCCAGACCGGGCGTCAATGCCATGGTAAGAAATATTGTAAGTGATCGTTTCTTTATATACCACATCATCTTAGCGAACGAATTCTGTCTTCGATTTTTACCAGATCTGTGATCCGAATACCAAAGCTTTCATCAATTACTACAACTTCACCCCGGGCGAAACGCTTTTCGTTGATGTAGAGATCGACCGGTTCGCCAGACAGCTTGTTCAACTCGACAATTGATCCCGGACCAAGCTCAAGGATGTCACGAATGAACATGGTCGTCCGCCCCAGTTCGATAATTACAGGCAGATCGAGATCCATCAGCGCTTCTATATTCTGCGTTGTGCCATCGCCGCCGCCCGAGGGTCCAAAATCATCAAAACTCGCCGGTCTGACTTCTGTCTCATGATCTGATCCGTTCATACTCTGCATGAACGATTCCTCATCATCATCGAGCACAGTCTGCGGTGGACGGTCCTCCATGGGAGCGTCTTCTTTCCGTTTCATATCCTGCAGATCACTGACTGTCTGCGGCGCGATTTGAAGCGTAATTATCCCGGGATCAAATCCTTCCACATTTATCTGGAGATCGACTCTTATAAACTGTGCCCATTTTTCAGCATTAGCGTCTATCGTATTCAGGATTGCCGTTGCCGGTCCCAGTTTAACAGAAGATCCACTCAGGTCGGACAGATAGGTGCTGAGAACTCCTCCAACTTGATTAAAGAGTTCACCGATACCGTCAAGATGTTCCTCCTCGGAAAACTCTTGATCGCCCTCTCCCATCATCATCAGATCGGCTAACACGGCAGCCAGCTTTTTTTGGAGGAGAAAATCGATCTCATCGGAGATGCCTTCGGTAAAGGCGGACTGAATAACAACCAGCTCCTCCGGAAAGTTGGTTTTTAGCTCTTCTATATCTGAAGGGCAGATTTCACCCAGACTGAGTTCAATCTTTCGGTTTAACACAGTGCTTAAAGCGTCGGATAAGGCGCTTAGCGCTGGCTCAATAATGCCACTCAGATTTTCAACAAAATCATCTTGTGCCACTTCTCCTCCAACTTATAGGAATTGAGGATGATTTATTATATAACTATTAAATGACTCAGTTCGGAATTCAGGATCGCACGTAAAAATTATTCATAAAACAGCTCTCCCAAAGGCGTTACCGGATCCATAATTTTTGCCGCTTTAAAACGACCGCTTTTACCCGGGATACATGTAAATTTTACTTTTCCGCCAACCAGCACGGGAAGTTCTTGATTAGTTTTCGTTTCGAGTTTTACAACATCATCTTTTTCCAACTCCAAGAATTCTCGAATGGAAAGATGCGCCTTTGCAAGCTGTACGGACATGGGTATCCTGGTTGCGTTCAGTGTATTTTTAAGAGAGATGCGATCTTCATCTGTAATCTGTTTTTTCGCCCCGATAACCGCCTGGCTTGACAGTTGGTGCAGCACCGATTCGAGGATATAGTAAGGCACGCAAATGTTCATCTGATAGCTGAAATTCTTCACTTTAACTTCTACGAAAATAACTGCAATTGTATCGGACGATCTTGCAATTTGTACGAACTGAGGATCAGTTTCAAAAGATTGGTAAGAGCAGTTTAGATCGACCGCTTGACCCCAAACCTCGTTCAGTAAATCGATCATATTATTAATAATATTACGAATTACATTTTGCTCAATCAAGGTTATTTCTCGTGGGTTGACCATCGAGTCGCCACTTCCTCCTAACAGCCTGTCCACCAGGAAGAGCAGCAGTGCGGGTGACAGCTCCATAATGATTTTTCCATCCAAACCCTTGCTGTAAAGAACGTATATACTTGCGGGCGTCGATAGAGACATGGTGTATTCAGAATATGTGACTTGATCGATGGAAAGCAGATTAACGTCCACCATGGCGCGCAGCATAGTCGATAAATAGGTTGCCAGAAGCCTGGAGAAATTTTCATGGATCGTTCTAAGCGATCTGATTTGATCCTTTGAAATGCGGTCCGGATGCTTGAAATCGTAGATGTGGAACCGCTTGCCTTCTTCGACAATATCCTCTTCGAAATCAGGTGTTTTGGCGACGTTGGATAATAACGCCTCGATCTCATCCTGTGATAGAATCTTGTTCATTTACCTGCCAATTAACATAAATGATACTCTGTTAAGCCGATTAAGTACACTTGCTGAATCCATCATTGAAAGACATATTTAGTAAAGTAAAGTCTGTCCACTTGACCTTCATACAGGTAGAAGTTGATGGCTTCGAGGAGTGATTTTCTTATCCTCTCCCGATACTTGATATCCGATAAAATGTTAATATTCTGTCCTGCCAACAATGTGATCAGGTTATCCCGTAATACTGGTTCAAGACTCTGCAGTTCAGCTCCTACACCTGTTAATTCACCTTCACCGCCGCCGCTATGACTTCCACTCTCTTCGCCTTCCCCTTCGTGGTGGTATTCCAAACCTATAGAAACAAGGAGATGTCGTCTGCCTCCCGATTGCGCCGGGTTTATGACGAGGTCTTCCAGAGTATAAATATCTCCGATTCCCTGGTGGTGCTCTTTCTCCTCCTGAACCGGTTTTTCGGCTTTAGGCGTGAAAAACATCTTCTTCACAAGCATTCGTGAAACCGCCACCTGTAGAACCACGATGGCGATTCCGGCAAAGACCATAATGGCGATTTTAACAATTGGGTTGGACATGATTGTGTGCCTCAGGAAAGATAATGATGACGGATCATCATTATCCTTTATTCATTAGAGCTATTTATCCGCATTGCTGTCAGGTTTGGAATCCTTGGATCCCTGAGAGAGCACAGCCACCTGAGTTGAAGGTGGTTTCACAGCGTGAATGTTCGCTTCTCTCCTGATAGACCGGCGGAACTCGATTATCGCATCAAGGATTTCCGGTATGGATTCCTTGACCATGATTTTCAATCCGGTCGTAAGGGTAATAAAACTGTCCGGGTGCGCTTCGATGCACTCGATCAAATCGCTATTGATGACCAGTTTAGAATCGTTCAGCTTGGTCAATTCGATCATAAAAAAACCCGCAGCAATAATCCCCCCCGGCGGGGGAAACCCCCGCCGGAAGGGTTGCTTAGTTAGCGATTAGGCTCGCTTCAGTCGGGTGATCTCTTCAAGTAATCTGTCTGACGTCGTTACGACCCTCGCCGAGGCCTGGAAGCCTCGTTGAGCCACGATCATATTCGCGAACTCTTTCGATAAGTCCACGTTTGACATCTCGACGTATCCTGAATAGATACTCGATCCGAAGTTAGTCTGTGGCAGACCGTATATCGGGTCACCGGTATTGGCGCTGACCTGATAGAGGTTGCCGCCCTCTTTAGATAAGCCCTGCGCATTGTAGAAATCCGCAAGGACGATTTGTGCAAGTGTTAAGGTCTGGTCATTAGTGAATGAACCCAGAATCGTGCCGTTTTCATCGATGAAGATATTGGACAGGTCGCCCATTCCGTAGCCGTCCTGACTCTGAATGATGGTCGTTGTCGGGCTGGCGAACTGCGTAAGACCGTCTACGCCGCCGACTGTACCGGCGTCAATGTCAATACTCACAACTGGCGCTGCTCCGTTGTTAGGGTTAAAAGAAAAGGAGAGCACGCCGCCATCGTAAGTGAACGATTCCAGCGATCCATCGTTACTGAACATTGCCTGTCCTGTGCTGCCACTGATAATCTGTGCAGGTTCATCAACTTCGATTTCCCAATTCCAGAGATTCGAGGTGGCGCTTTTAGTGAACGTGACGTTCATGACATGTTCGCCACCCAGTGAATCGTAGGTAACGATCGACGTTGTGTGCGTGGTATCATCAGTATCTATGACCAAAGTGCCGGCAGCCAAGCCATCAGCCGCTAAAATGCTGACGCCGCCGCCGCCAAGGTCTGAGATACCGGTAATTAGACCGGTTGTTTCATCAGCGGTTAGACTGAGGTTCGAAACAATCGGAGTGGTTGATCCGTTCGGGACAAATGAATCAGTCGCTACCATCGTGGAAGCGAGACCTGCTGTGAATGCCCATGCTGCGCCCGCGTTTCCATTATCGAAAACGTGGTCGAAGATACTATCAGCGCCGCTGTCACCCAGAGTGATACTCGCAGTAGAACCGTAGAAATCGCGGGTCAATAGTATTTCGCCGCCACTGGGCGCAGAGGCATCGAGGGAAGCCGTTACTCCGGCGACCTGTGCGTTGATGGCGTTAACCAGATCACCGATGGTATTGGTATCGTCGATATTTTCGATAGTAGTTGGAGTGCCGCCGTCAACTGTGATTGTGAAATCATCGTAATTGACAATACCCAGCGTACTCAATTCAGTCGTCAGCGTCAAAGCGCCACCGCCGGAATTTGTCCCTAAGCCTGATCCCTGCGTGGCATTGGTTCCTGCCAGTGTAATGGTATGAGTGCCGCCTGCGCCGTTGAACGCTTCACCGGATACCTGAGTCACACCGGTTAATCCGGCGTTAATCAGTGAGGCAGTCGAATCTGTCGCCTCTGCATCCAGGTTACAGTACATACCGATTTCGGTCGTTGCGCTGGCAGGCGCTTTCATACCGAACGGTATCTGGATATCTGAGGGCGAGAGGTTGTTGGCAATGCTGCCTAACTGGTCAGCCATATAACCCTGGACTCTAAGCGAACCACCCTGTGCCGTCAGATAACCTTCAGCGTCTATATTGAAGGCGCCGGAACGGGTGAAGAAAGTCTGATTTCCATCAGACAGGACGAAGAATCCATCACCCTGGATTGCCAGGTCGGTATAGTTTCCGGTCGATTCGAAAGTCCCCTGCTGGAACTGGGTGTCGATAGACGCCAGTTGTATTCCGAGACCGATCTGGATCGGGTTGGTGCCGCCGAATGTTCCATGCGGCGCTGTTCCCGAACGCAGCGTCTGTGTCAGGATTTCCGCAAACGTCGCCCGGCTCGACTTAAAGCCGATGGTGTTGACGTTAGCGATGTTGTTACCGATTACATCAAGCCAATTCTGGTGGTTTCGGATGCCCGAAACGCCAGCGTATAGTGCTCGCATCATAGTACATTTCTCCTTACGTTGGGGATGGTACATGCAGAGATCGCGGTTGACGCTGCTTCTGTCGGTCGGCAGCATCTGAGCCCCCTCGCAAAGAGGTCCAGCTCTAGTTTCTGATTCCGCTTTTCCATCCTGTTTTCTTGTTTTGTCATTTTTAGTAGTGAATTTACTTAATTCATCAGATGATTACTGCTGAATCGATGTCAGTAATCAACTGGTCTTTTAAGCCATCGCTTCCCATCGCCGTGATGACGGTGTGGTTTGCCACCGAAACGATGAACGCCTTTTCATCTAACAGCATGAGACTCGATTTGGAACCCTTCTCCGCTGCGGTTTGTACGGCATATTCCATCTGTTTCAGCTCTCCGGCTGTAAGTTGAATACCGCGCTGTTCCATGCGTTCCATAGCATGCGCTGAGAAGCGGAGCTCGGGTTGATCCTGCTTCGCCTTGTCCAATGCCTGGGCGAATTCACCGTTTCCATCAGGCTGAACCTTCTTCTGATCAGGCGTTCCCTGCTGAATCGGCGGCGGTCCCTGTATTCGCCTCAGATCTACCATTGTTTTTCCTCCCTGTTAAATGTCTATCACGGTTGTACAATTTTGTAAATACTCCCCAATCCCATCTGGATCGAGCCAATCATGAGCTCAGCCATGCCCTGGATATAGGCAACACCGGTAATGATACCGCTTGTATAGGTGGTTGTCTGTACCGAAACGCCGCCTGAGGTTTCTGCTGCAACACTGAATGTATAAATCCCATCCTCAAGCGCTTCCCCTTCATCATCCAGACCATCCCAGACAACCTGCTGATCTCCGGACGACTGTCCGGTCACCTCAATGGTGCGCACAGTAACTCCGTTTTCATCTTTAATTTCGATGGTTACTGTCTGCGCGGAACCGGCGAGATTATAATTGATTGCTGCCTCCTGTCCCTCGATCAATTCAACTTCGTTGCCATAAGCCACCACTCCCTGACCAATCATGCTCGCAGCCATAGTGTTGTTCACTGATTGCGCCAACAACAGGTCGGTCTGTAGAGAAGCTGTCAGATTCTCATTCATCTGGGTGATCTGCTCAAGCTGGCTGAACTGAGCAAGCTGTGCTGAGAATTCCTGGCTGTCCATCGGTGACATCGGATCCTGGTATTGTAATTGGATCATCAGCAGTTCTAAGAAATCCATCTGTCCCAGCGCCGTATTGGAACCGGAAACCTGCTCCTGGAAATTCACTCCTAAACCGCTGATTCCGTTGATTCCTGAATCCACTTTCTCACCTCCTTTCGATTGTATTTATCTTCTTAAGCAACTAAATCCAGTGTATTGTATCCAAAATTCAAAGATCGATGACGCTCTTTCGGCTCCTCTTCATGGTGAGGAGCGCCGCCTTCACCTTCAGTATCTCTACTGACGTGGTGTTGTTTGCCATCAGACGCGGCTCTGGCTTCCTGCCACCTGTTCTGCGGGAACTGGTTATCGACGTCGCAACTGGATAGATTGTATCCCTGTTCAGCGAGCAGTGATCCCAATTCGCCGCGGGCGTTTTCCAAAGCCGCCACTGCTTCAGGGCGTTCAGCGGAAAACAGCAGCCTCATCTGGTCTTCGTGCGTTTCAATGAGCAATCGCACTTTCCCGAGATTCGCCGGGTTGAGTTTCACTTCGATAACGGTCTTAACGTCACTCTTGATAAGTTTAGCTTTCGCCCTGATTTTCTCGGATAAATCTCGGATATTCAGAATCTTCCCTATGTCTTCTTCCCTGTCGGCTGATTGATTTAACACCTGAGATTTCACCGCTTCCGCCCGTTGGTTCATCCCGATCTGCGGTTTTAATTCGGAAGTTGACGATGAAGTTTTTCCCAGCTCCTTCTTCGGGCGGTTTGGAACCACCTTCTCAGCTTTACGTGACTCTGCCATCTCGGCTTGTCTGGCAGAGCGCTGCTGCCCGTTGACCGCTTTGGCGCTATACTGGGTCGGAGGATCAGCAACCTTCGGCGAAGCAGTTACCGCTGCCCTTTCAGGCTGACTGTTCGCCGTTCGCGATTGTTGACGTTCGCTTTCTCCAGCCTTGTGATTTTCCTGATTCATCTGCAGTTTTAAAGCATTATCTTCGGAGGGCTTTGCCTCGACAATTGCTTTTCCCTGCCGGATCGTAGATGAGCTTTTATCTTGCAGGGCATTGCTGAATCCTGGATTTGCAAGTTCCGAATGACCAATGTTTTTATTCAACGTCGCTGTAAAAGGCGATGATTTAGCAGAATCTGTTTTCCCGGCTGCAATCGTATCAACATGGATACTCTTGATTTCAGCCGTCGGCGGCAGATCAAATTTGGAGGGCTGAACCGACGGTCGATTTCCTGTTGGATTGATCGCTTTATTTTTTAAATTTAAGCCTACCGCCTGATTACTTTGTACAGGATTCCCCTGCCTGCTTTCATTTGCAGTTGTGTTGAACTCTGCCTGTTTTGTATGAATTTTCGGGGAAGAAGTCACTCCGACAACAGGAGCGCTGGTGGACACAGCTTCCGAACGCTGATGGCTATCATGTGTCGGAATAGCCGAAGCCCTGACCCGGTGTTTTCCAACCGCCGGGGTTGGTGGGACATTCTGTGCGACTGATGCCGGTTTTGACGTTGCTGCGGGAGTATAACCTGGTTTCCCCGGTGACTTCTCACCATTGTGGACCGGGGAACCTGAAAGAGTTGAAGGAATATTACCTGGTTGAAGCGGCGTTGCTGTCGGGGTGGAGACGCGTTTCTGCAAGTTCGCAGTAACCGTTGATTTACCTTCAGACGCCTCATAAACCACTGCCTCTTTAAGCGGCGCAGAGGGAACACTTCTGCCCTGCTTCGATTCGGATACCATCCCTTCATGCGTATTATTGGGAATAAACGAAGACCTGACCCGATGTTTTTCAACAGCCGGGGTTGGTGGAACATTCTGTGTGACTGATACCGGCTTCACCGCGGTTGCGGGAATATTACCTGATTGAAGCGGCGCTGCAGGCGCGCCGGAGACGCTTTTCCGCAAGTTCGCAGTAACCGTTGATTGACCTTCAGACGCCTTAGAAACCACTGCCTCTTCAAGCGGCGCGGAGTGAACTCTTTTGCCCGGCTTCGATTCTGATACCATCCCGCCATGCGTATTATTGGGAATAACCGAAGCCCTGACCCGGTGTTTTCCAACAGCCGGGGTTGGTGGGACATTCTGTGCGACTGATGCCAGTTTTGACGTTGCTGCGGGAGTATAACCTGGTTTTTCCAGTGGCTTCTCACCGCTGTGGGTCGGGGAATTTGCAGGAGTTGAAGGAATATTACCTAGTTGAAGCGGCGTTGCTGTCGTGCCGGAGACGCGCTTCTGCAAGTTCGCGGTAACCAACTGCGTAGCCTTCGACACCGATAATCCAGCCGTTACATTCTGACCGGTGATCGGACTGGGCAATGTCGTCGAAGCCGCTTTACTTTGACCCGCTCTTTTTATCTGAACGGGCGTCAAATCTTGAGAAACTGCATGATAAGAAAAGTGTGGGACAACCGTTTTATCGTGCACCCTTCCGTTATGGGTTGAAATAGTTCCGAATGGCGCTTTCACCGCAATCTTTTTAGCTGCCGAGTCAGCGGGGATATTATTTGATATCGCATTTGATCTCACCTGCTGCTTTGTGCTGCTTGTGTTCATCCTGCCGAAATCAGCCAGCGGGATCGGCGAACCGGCGGATCTGTATTGTTCCGCCAGCACGGCAGCAAACGCTCCAGACGCTTCTTTCTGCGCATGGCGCGACCCCGACCTCTTGCCGGTCAATGAAGACCGGGTGTTATTCGCCAGGGTTATTAGATTTTTCAGGTTAAGATAACTCACATTAAGATTGTCACTTTTTATCAGCTATCCTCGAACTAAAGGTCTTAGAATGACTTCGCTTAGTCTTGCCGACCTCTGTGCGCTGAATTCCGCCATGATCTTAGCCGCCTGCCTCTGTTTGAGTCTCATCAGCACGTCTAGCACCATTAAATCATCCAGCGGTTCGAGCATTCTGGCAGCTTCCTTGGACGGCATACTCTCTATGATTTTTGCCAGTTTAATTGACCGCTTCAGGTTAATCGAATCCTCTTCAGCTATCTGTGTTTTCAACAGTTTCTTCGTTTTTTCAAGCTCATTGATAGTCGCCGTTAACAGGGAATCACCTTCATGAATGCCAGCATAAAGTTCTTTTATAACAGCTTTTATACTGTCTTCCCGTATTGAATCCATGCTATCTTCAATAGCTTTCTCCAGACTATCGAGCTCCAACTCCAGACTATCGGACTCCGGACTATCGGACTCCATTGCAACGTGTTCTACAACGAGTCCGGCAATCTCCTCATCCTCACCGAGGTCAATCGTCATTATAGGATGTTTTTCCTCGACGTGGACAACAGGTTCCTCTATCTCTTCGGGTTCAGGAGGAACATAAGTCATCTTGAGATGGATGAAGTTACCTGCGGTGGATAAGATGAAGAGAAGAACAAAACCACCCACTATCGGAATCAGATTTTTCTTCGATTTGGGTTTCTCTTCTGTAGTCTCTTCTGTAGTCTCTTCTGTATCTAATGTGGCTTCTTCGTCAGCCATTTCTATAGTCCGTTATTTTATATAAAAACTGTTGCTTTATTGTTATTCTTCAGTATTTGTGTTCGACTTAGACCTCGAGTATTTCCCGTTTATACGTCGGCTGCCAAGTTCATCCATGAAAGCCTGATCTTCTTTTTTTTGTTGATCCTGATGTTCAGCGAACCGCTTTTCCTTCAACCTTTCCAGCACTTTTTTCTCTTTTGAAGCCTGAATCAACGTTTTTCTCTTCAGGTTGACTTCTAAACGCTGAACTTCAGTGCGATCACTTTGAAGCTGTACTTTCTTGTTGGTCCATGTGGTGTAGTCGTGCAACGCTGCCAGACCGCCTGCATTGATTTTCTGCTTTAGAGCTTTACGTAGTTTTTTCTCACTTTCTGATGATTCCGCCATCTCCTGTTCGAGTTCTTCTTCATGGCGTTTAAGTTCTTCCTTTGATAGAGATAGTTCTCGTTGACACTCATTTTCCTTTGTTTTCCGGACGTCGATCACTCGCTGTAATCGGAATTTAAACTTCTTCATGCCAGTCCCTGAAGCTGCTCCAAAGTTGCCTCGAAATCACCTTTATCGTCTATCCCCTGTTTGAGAAAATTCTGAATCGCATCGATTTTCTGCAGGGCGATGTCAATCTTTGGATTGGATCCCTGCACATACGCGCCAATGTTCACCAGATCCTCGGCATCACGGTACACGGCAAGATTCTCGAGAAGAGTCCTGGCAGCTTGCAGATGTTCACTATCGACAATGTCAAACATAAGACGGCTGACAGATTCCAGGACGTCAATTGCCGGGTAATGATTTCTTGCCGCGATTTTTCGTGACAGCACGATATGACCGTCAAGAATCGAGCGGACGGCATCAGCGACAGGTTCATTCATGTCGTCGCCTTCAACCAGAACGGTGTATATGCCGGTGATACTGCCGCGTTCAGATGCTCCCGACCTTTCCAATAACCTGGGCAGCATGGCGAAAACAGATGGCGTATATCCCCTCGTCGTCGGCGGTTCACCAACTGTCAATCCGATCTCCCGCTGTGCCATAGCCAGCCGAGTGACCGAATCCATCATCAGCATGACGTCCATGCCCTTATCGCGGAAATCCTCGGCAATTGCCGTCGCGACCTGGGCGCCTTTTATCCTGATCAGTGAAGGCTGGTCGGAAGTTACAGCCACAACGACTGAGCGTTTTAATCCTTCTTCGCCGAGATCTTTTTCAATGAACTCCCGGACTTCACGACCGCGCTCTCCAAGCAGCGCAATTACATTCACCTGTGCTGAAGTATTACGGGCAATCATGCCTAAAAGGATCGACTTGCCTACGCCGGATCCGGAAAAGATGCCTATTCGCTGTCCTTTACCACAAGTCAACAGAGCATCTATGGTTCGGATTCCAGTAGCTATCGGCTCTTTGATGCGCTTTCTCTTCAATGGATCGGGCGGTGCTCCTAAGGCAGAACGCATACCTTCAGCCATAAGAGGTCCAGCATCATCGATGGGGTGACCCAAACCGTCCAGCACACGTCCCAGCAATCCAATTCCCACAGGCACCCGGAAGGGTTCACGTTCTGAAGAAACAAGATGCCCCGGAGCAATTCCTTCAAGGGAACCAAGCGGCATCAGCATCACCCGGTTACCGCGAAATCCCACCACTTCAGCCGGCACATAGCCTCCTTCAGGAGATGTGATTCTACACATCTCTCCCACAGCTACTGGTGGTCCGATAGAACAGATAACTAAACCAATGATCTCCTCAACCCTGCCGATTTTCACAATCGGCTTGCAATCTGCCACTCGGTCGAAATAAGTTCGGTATCGATCAGCCAACCCAATCTCTGTCGCTGCTATGTTGGGATTCATTCCCTCGCTTCCTCTTGTAAAATCAAGGCTCGACGCAGCTCGCCAAGCTGTGTCGTGAAATCGGCATCTAATAAACCGGATGGCGTTTCAATCCGGCAGCTGCCCGGTGTGATGTTCGGGTCGGTTTCCAGTTTAAAATGCTCAATGCCTTCGGGAATAACGGTGACATTGTTCTTAAATTCCTTTAATGCTTCATAATCAGAAGGATTCACTTTGATCAGGATGCGCGATTTGTCCGCGGTTTCCGCCATCGCTTTACGCACAGTCTGTTCCACAAGATCTCTCTTTTCGTTTGCAGCTTGCGCGATCACTTTTTCCGCAATCTTCATAGCCAATTTTACACTCCAGCGTTCCACTCCGGAATAGTACTTTATCAAGTTCTCTTCCAGATTCGTAAGCGTTTTTCTGAAATTGTCTGCAGCGTGCTTAGATTCGCTTCGACCTACTTTCAAACCTGCGGCAAATCCCTCATCCAGTCCCCAATAGTAAGCGTTTTCTGCCTTTTCCCACCCGGCGTCAATCAACGTCAGCATCCAATCTGTGTCGCTGAAATCATCGCTTTCGCCGCCTCGCCTCGGATTGTACTTAATCCTGACCGCCTCTCCGGGTCCTTTTATTAATTTATAGGACCCCGACCTCAGCGTTTTTACACGAGGTATAGATTTCATTTTTTGAGGTGGCTTTTTAATCTCCATCGACGAGGGATTTAACTTTCTTCTATTATATTAACACAATGTCAGATTAATTGATCATCACCTGAGCCCATAACGATCTGACCTTCCTCTTCTAAGCGTCTTATAATCTCGATGACCTTCTGCTGCGCTTCTTCCACTTCACGAAGCCTTACCGGACCCATGAACTTCAGTTCTTCGAGTACGATGTCCGAAGCACGCTTGGACATATTGGACAGCAACTTTGCTTTCAATTCCTCAGAACAGGCTTTAAGTGAGAACGCCAGCTCCTTGTTATCTACCTCTTTTAGCACTTTCTGGATGGAACGGTCATCAAGGTTAATCATATCCTCAAAGACGAACATCAGGTTCTTGATTTCGGTCGCCAGTTCGGGATTTTCTTTGGCGATACCGTTCATAATGTGCTTTTCAAATCGCTGACCGATCAAGTTCAGTATATCAGCGGTTGTTTTGATGCCTCCCAGTTTGGCAGAACTTTGTGAGAAATCAATGCGCGATTCGAGGACTCGTTCTACAGCGTGAATTGTCTCAGGTGTAACCCTTTCCATTCGTGCAAGCCGGTTCATTACGTCCACCTGTGTGGGAGGTGAAAGATCGGTCAGCACGGTCGCTGCCTGCATCGGATTTAATTGCGATAGAACTAAAGCTATCGTTTGAGGATGTTCCTTCTGGAGGAAAGCCATCAATTGGTTCGGATCGACTTCCTGCAAAATGTTGAATCCTTTCACCTGCATAGACATCTGCACGTTTTTAACGACGTCTATTGCTTCTTCCGAACCGAGTGCTTTTTCAAGGATTTCCTGGGCATAATCAATACCGCCGTTGGTGATAAATTCCTGTGCCTGGAACATATTATGGAACTCTTCAATCACCTGGCGCATAATCTTTGAAGGGATATTTTTAAGCCCGGCGATTTCTGTTGTCAGAGTCTCCACTTCTGAGGCGTTTAAATGCTTATAGATATGTGACGATGCTTCCGAACCGATAGCCACTATGAAAATGGCCGCCTTTTTTCGACCCGATAGTTTTTCTGACGGCATTGCCTGAAGGTTGGATTCTGGCATAATTAGTTATATTGTGATCTCGTTTTTAATAATTCTATTTTTTATCACCACTGTCTAAAATCCATGAACGGATCAACATTGTGGCAGCTTCCGGTTTTTCTTCTGCGAAATTCGTTACCTGCTCTTTCATCGCCTGAGCTTCTCTGACTTCCACTGTGACACTATCTTCCATGTCTGGGAGCATCACCTTTGCCGTGGTTGCTTTTTTCGGTGCAATCTGGGCAGCTCCCGCTGGCATTAACTGCGCAGGAGAACCGGTCATCTGCGGCATACTAATATGCGGTCCGCTATCGAGTACCGCTTTAGTTACAGCCAGATGTTTCTTCAGGAATCCTTTAATCATCATCAGAAGCATCAAGAGCACAATGCCTAAAATAAGTTTTGGAAGTATAGTAATTATGATATCCTGGTATTCAGCAGTTTTCCAGGATTCAACGTCCTCTGTGAAAGTTTCTCGTTCGAACGCAATGCTGGTAATCTGAAAGTTGTCCTCGCGGTCATCTCTTAGTCCGAGAGCGCCTCGCATCATATTGGAAATAGAGGTTATCTCTTCATCAGACCGAGGCGTATAGACCATATTGCCTTCTTCGTCCGCCTCATAATGTCCGTCAACTATAACTGCCACTGAGAGTCGAATTATGGATCCGCCGGAGTTCATCAGGTGTTCGACGGTTTTGTTGATTTCATAATTAGAGAGTGAGTTCTCTTCCTTCGACGAAGGCGCGCTTCCACCGGTCAATTCTGATTCTGTCCGCTCTTCAGAACGAACCACAGCGCTTTCAGGATCGTAGATTTCACGGGTGCGTTCAATCGTCTTAAAATCCAGCTCTGCGTTTACGCGCACAATAGATTTTCCAGGTCCCAGCACTCCATCCAGCATCGTTTGCGCTTTTAATGCCAGGTGATTTTCCACTTTATGCTGCAATTCGAGCTGTGTGCTGGAAAGACCGAGCCCGGGATCCGGTTGCTGCCCGCCGGAGAGTAGATTACCATACGAATCCAATATTATAACATTCTCAGCCTCCAAACCTTCGACCGATCTGGAAACCAGAATAGAGATTCCACGAATAGAGTCTTCACTGAGTCTCGCCCGACTTTTAAGTTTCAATACAACGGATGCGGTCGTCTCTTTCTCGTCTTCACGGAAAAGCGCCTGTTCAGGGATAACGACATGCACTCTCGCCTGGTCAACTTCAGCAATTCCTGAAATTGTGCGGCTGAGTTCTCCTTCAAGGGCGCGCTTGAAATTCAATCGCTGCACAAAATCAGACATTCCGAGATTTGTACGGTCAAATATTTCGTAACCGACGCCTGCCTGTGTAGGGATGCCGCTGGCTGCGAGTATAAGCCGCATATCGTACACTTTATCCTTGGGCACGAGAATAGTCGATCCACCATCCCGCAGTTTGTAGGGCACCTTATCATCCTGCAACTGATCGCGGACAGAGGCGGCGTCAGTTGACGATAAATCTGAGAATAAGATGGTGTACTGGGGTTGATTGACGAAGATCAGCAATAACAGCGAAGCGAAAATAATCGCCCCGGTTATCGATATCAAACTGAACTTCTGACCGGTTGAAAATCGGCTGAATATCTCTTTAAACTGTCCTGAAAGCGCTCGTAATTCTGGACTCATTTCCAAATACCATTATCTTGTGAATCAGACCTGCATCTTCATGATTTCTTTATAGGCTTCCATGATTTTATTACGCATCTCCATCATTAGCCGGAAACTGGTGTTAGCCTCTTCCATTGCCACCATCACCTGATGGATGTTCTCGACGTCTCCGCTGACGAGTTTCTGCGCTGATTCTTCGGCATTCTTCTGGAGATTATTGACATCTTTTGTTATCTTTTCCAATGCTTCCTTGAACGATTCCTGATCCGCAGGTATTTCCTGTGTTCTCTGCTTCTCCTGGGGAGCCTGTTGCTGCAGAATCGATTGAATTCGCCGGATTTCATCCATCGTCATTTTATTTCTCCATAACCTTGACTCGTTGTCATCGATTATCCGATTATATTTCAATCGCTTTTTTGTGCATCGCTTTTGCCGCGCTCATGGCAGTAACATTGGCTTCATAAGCTCGAGAAGCGGTAATCAGGTCAACCATTTCGCGAACCACCTCTACGTTAGGATAAGCAACGTAGCCCTCAGCATTAGCATCCGGATGTGTTGGGTCATATATCCACTTGAAGCCGGAATTGTCTTCAGCTAACTGCGCTTCCACTGATCCTGACTGTGCACTGGTTTTACTTCCGAAATTGTCTCTGATATGCGCGGAGTGCGTATTGGTCAATTCAATTCTCTTATTGTCAGGTGGTTCGGAGGCGAGAATCTGTGCGCTGACTTCCTGAAAAGTGGCGATCTTTCGCCGGTAGGGACCTCCCTGATCAGTTTTAGTAGTCTGCGCATTCGCCAGATTCTCTGCGATGGCGTCCATCCAGCGTCGGTTAGCAGTCAAGCCGGACGCCGATATCTGCAATGATGAGAATAGTGAATCTATCGGCATTTTTCTTCTCCGTTATAGCAGCTTGTCACTAAGCAGTGCCTCTGATAGACATGTTTAACAGCTCAAAGTACTGCTTTGCCAGTTTTGCTTCAGCCTCATACTTGATCTGCGTTTGAGCAAGGTTAGCCATCTCTCTTTCGATCACAACCTGCTCTGAACCCTGACCATCGATTCTATCGCTGGCTTGACGGACTTTTGCATGCACGTCAGGGCGCAGACTGTTCGATGGAAGATGGCTGGGATGTGTCCTGAATAGCTCCCCTGTTCTGCGGGAGAGGGCACCCTTCAACTCATCCTCGAAATCGACAACTTTCCGGGTGTAACCACTCGACTGCGCATTTGCTACATTATCGGCAATGGCGCGCTGACGAAGATGAGAGGCGTCAAGTCCTTTGGTCAGTGTTGGAATCGGCGTTCTACCGAAAAGCATTTCTTTTATCATCACTTCCTCGCAACACAAAATGATCATTTTCGGAGCAGAGAGAGAACTCTGTGAAAAAAATGAAAAGCAATCTTTGTGCCATGCTTTTCTTAAAGCAAATTGTTAACTCTAAGCACAAGAACGCCTTGAAATAACAAATCCCCCAATAGAGGGGGAAAATAGGTTCATAGCGAGCGGCAAATTTAACCCGGCGCGCTCAAGGATTAACTAGCTTAAACGATCTCATCGCCATCTGCTTCACGGTACTCCTTGATCTTGTTTCTCAATGTCCTTATGGATATATCCAGCAGCTTTGCGGTTTTTGTCCGATTCGATTTTTGGGAGACCAGCGTCTTCAGAATCAGCCATTTTTCAAAATCCCGCAGGGTTGTGCCCGGAACCTGAGGAAAATCGTCCAGATTGTTTGGATGCGAATGTCCTCCTGCATGAAGATCATCCAGATTGATAATATTGCTCTGGCAGAGCACTACGGCTCTCTCTACCCTGTTAGCAAGTTCGCGCACATTCCCGGGCCATTCCGCCCTGGTCAAGTTGCTTACTACCTCTTCAGACAGTCCCTGTATATCCTTATTGTATTCCTTAGTGTATAGATTTAGAAAATGGGAGGCTAAAAGCGGAATATCTTCTCTTCTTTTGGCGAGTGGTGGGAGATGAATTGAGATCACGTTAAGCCGGTAGAACAGATCTTTCCTGAACCGTCCTTTCTCTACTTCTTCGGTGAGGTTGCGATTAGTGGTTGCAATCACACGGATATCAACTTGAATTGTATCCTGACCACCGATACGCTCGAATTCGCGCTCTTGTAATACTCTGAGCAGCTTTGCTTGAAGACCCGGCGCCATTTCGCCGATCTCATCGAACAGGATGGTGCCGCCGTTTGCCTGCTCGAACTTCCCCCGCGTTCGCGCATAAGCATGCGTGTAAGCTCCCTTCTCATGTCCGAAGAGTTCTGATTCAATCAACCCTTCAGGCAGGGCAGCGCAATTTATCTTTATAAATGGTTTATCTCTGCGTGAACTGTTATAATGAATCGCTCTGGCAACCAGTTCCTTTCCTGTGCCGGAGTCTCCTTCGATCATGACGGTAGTATGATTGGGAGCTACTATCTTCATGATTTCGAAGACTTCGTTCATCTCTTTCGATTGCCCGATAATGGAGTTGAAGCAGTATTTACTTGAGAGTTCATTGCGGAGGTAGCGGTTTTCGTCGAGGAGCCGGCGATGCTCGAAAGCCTTATCGAGCACAAGTTCTATTTCGCCGGAAGTGAACGGCTTGGTGATGTATTCAAATGCGCCCAGGCGCATCGCTTCAACGGCGTTTTCTATAGTCCCGTAGGCGGTCATCATGATGACCTGTGTCTCAGGATGATGCGCCTTTACAAAACGAAGCAGATCCAGTCCGGATACGCCCGGCATTTTCAGATCGGTCAGAATAAGATCGTAACTCTCTTCCTTAAGAATAGTTTTGGCTTTTTTACCGTCTTCGGCAATATGGACTTGATATGAACGGCGGGTCAGTGCTTCTTTCAAGAACTCACGAACCAGTTCCTCGTCGTCCACGACTAAGATTCGGATATGCGAATTTTTTTCGCTCACTCATTCCCCCAGGTCAAACAGTATCCCCCGCTAATCTAAATAATTGGTATAGTCACAATAAATTCTGCTCCTCCATCATCCGGTGATGTTAGCTCAATTTTACCACGATGAAGTTCGGTAATCTTTTTTGCTATTGCCAATCCCAGCCCCGTCCCCTGTGTTTTTGTCGTGAAGAACGGGTTGAATATCTTCTCTTGATCTTCTTCAACAATCCCCGGTCCATAATCCCGGACAAAAATACAGACCTCATTTGTCAGAGCATTGTACTTGTAACCGGCAACAGCATTTCCTCTGCCCTCACAGACTTCGAAAGCGTTTCCGAGCAGATTCAATAGGAGCTGTTTAATTTTTTCACCGTCAATTTTCGCACTGCAAGGTTCCAGTGGGAAATCTCTCTCAACTTTGAATTCTGCCTCAGTTCTCGCTTCAATCAACTCGATTGCCTGTTCAAGGATCGGTTCGAGGGGTTGGCGTTTGAATTCCCCGGCGCAGTCCTGAGTCAATATCAATAGATTAGATGAGATTCTATCAAGAGAATCCACTCCCTCGATAATCCGTTTAGTCATCTTCTTGCTGGATTCGTTATCGGCAAGGTCTTCAGCCAGAAGTCCGGCAAAACCTTTTATTCCAGCAAGAGGATTCCGCAGTTCATGCGCTACCTGCGCCGCCATTTCACCCAGCGCAGCTAAAGTTTTCTGGTGCAGCATGCGGCGCTCTAACGCCCTTACCTGTGAAATATCCTCAAACGTTTCAACCACGCCTATTCTTTCACCAGCGGTTGAAGTTATCCATGTAGAAGAGCATTTGATCGGGATGGTCCCTCCGTCGCGCAGCGGGATTTCTCGTTCGACCCCGTGAATGGCGGCGCCTGAGAACATCGTCTGCATCAAAGGCGCCTGATCTTCCATCTCTCCGGTGAAGAAATCGTTGTAATTCTTCCCGATCAACTCATCCGCAAGATAACCGGTCATATCTTCGGCGATTCTATTGAAGATAGTGATCCGCCCCTCAAGATCCACGGCAATTACACCGGATTCAATTGATGACAGAATATCCTCGAGATAGCGGTTGACCCGATCTAATTCCCTGTTTCTATCCTGCAGTTGGCGGTTGGTGTCTTCAAGTTCCTTAGCCAGTGCATCTGCAGCGCTCTCCAACCGCTTGTATGCCTGGTTTAAAGTCGAGGTACTGTGATTAAAAAACTGAAAAGCTTCAACCAGAGCCATCAGTTCTTCATCCTTACCCATCGTCTTGATGCCTGTCGGTTCTGCTATATTAAACATTCCGCTCTATGCACCTCAATAAAACAAGATTACATACTGACAATGTGAAACCCACAACCTGCAATACCGGGATAAACGCTGAGGAAACACCCGGAGACAATCGGGTGAACCTGCGCACAGCTTATGCCAAAAAGAACCGTATCAGTATCAACTTATATGATGGGAACTCATCGTTCAAGCAAATATACACTGATTTGCCTGTATAGGCAAACATTTTCTAATTTATTGTGAGGGTATACCTATACTCTAAAAAACTTATAATCAGCCTTAAGTCCGGTCGATATTCGCCGCCTTTACCACTCAAAAGAATATCTATCACCTTTTTTGGGTTGATTTAAAATACTACTTGACATATCGAGTATAATTGACTATTTTATATAATGCTACCTGAATCCACCCAACCGGGAAGCCCCTTCGACCGAAGAAAACAATGAGGGCAGACATGCGAAAAATGATCTTTTTACTTACTGTTATCCTATCACTCCATTCCTGCTTACAAACAGGACATTGCCGCACTGTTGAAGTTAATCCACAACAGGCAGCCTCCGAAATCAAAGTTCTATCGACAAATCAATCTTCTCTGCAGTTACAGTTTAACTTTCACAGCTTTGAGGTTGCAACTGTCAGGCTGGCTGATCGCGATTTCGATCAATTAACATTCGAGGGCAATGGCAGCTGGGGTAATTTCGGTCAACCTGAACTCCCGGTGTTGAGCAAACTGGTGCGTCTGCCGGATAGGACGGGGTGGAACTGGGAAATCATCTCGGATGATTATTTCGAGCTGGACGGTTACAGCGTGAATCCTTTTCAAGAAGGGAGTATGGAGACGCCCGATGGACCGTTTGAACCGGAAGTTGTGTTCGATGAAGAGATTTACAATCAGGATCGCTGGTTCCCGGAAGAACCCGTGGGATTAGGTAGTCCGATCATTATGGGAGGATTTCGCTTAGGAAAACTCGAACTGCGACCGATCCTGTTCAATCCGGCGCAAGGAAAACTGCGGGTCTATCGAAGTATATCTGTGCAAATTACTTTCAATGGCGATGCTGATAACAAGGTAATCAATTCGCGTTCACAGAAATCCCGCATCTTTTCCCGGCTGATACACTCAACCGTTCTCAATCCTGACGTTTTCGATACCGAAGAGGGTGAACTCTTGGGCGGTTATCTGTTCATCGCCCCGCCGAACTTCTTTAATTCGATCTGGCTGGACAACCTCGTCGAATGGAAACGGCAGAAGGGGTATCCATGCACCGTGCTGAGCACCAGCACAACAGGAACAACTGCTTCCGCCATAAAAAACTACATCCAGAATAACGTCTATAATATCTGGGAAATTCCGCCTGAATTCTTAGTGCTGGTCGGCGACGCCGATCAGGGCGTGCCCACGCATACGTATTCTCCCACTGGAAATTGTTCGGATCTGCCTTATACGCTGCTGGAAGGGGATGACTATTTCCCCGATATGCTGGCTGGCAGGCTATCGGTCGATAACGATTTCGATCTCTCCATCGTCTGCTCGAAAACAGTTAATTATGAATCCAATCCCTATACTTACTCTACTGATTGGTTCAAAAAAGGATTGATGGTTTATGATTATAGCGGATCACAATCCTGCCTGAACGTCAAACAGCGCTGCAGCGATCTGATGATGGAATACGGCTATGATCAAGTCCAACATATCACCAACTACGCCAGCTCGTCTCAAATCAATAACGCCATCAATGCAGGTATAACTTTCGTGAATTACCGCGGCTATGGCTCTTATTCCAGTTGGTCTCCGCCATACTACAACATCTCCAATATCGCCCAGTTGAACAATGGCTATAAACTTCCGGTCATAACTTCGATTGTCTGCGGTGGAGGCAATTTTGTCAGCTCTTCTTACGATCCTTGCTTCGGCGAAGCGTGGATTCGTTACGGCAACTCGCCTGCCAACCCCAAGGGAGCCGTCGCCTTCATGGGACCTTCATCGCTCTACACGCACACCCGCTGGAACAATTGCATCGACGGAGGCATTTATCAGGGTTTATTCAAAGAGGACATCCGGGATTTCGCGTCGGCTTTGCTAAGAGGGAAAATTGAACTTTATTACGGTATGCCCAACAACCTCGGGTCGGGCGGCACAACCAGTTCGGTCGAATGTTACTTCTACATTTACAATATCCTGGGTGATCCGGGGCTGCAGATGTGGACAGATGTGCCCGCTGATTTGACGGTCGCACATCCCGCCAGCCTCGCGCTGGGTGTGAATTACTTAGAGGTTGCGGTTGATATCAGCGGCGTTCCTCAGGAAGATGCGCTGGTGGGAATCTACTGTTCGGACACCGGTTCTCAGTTTTACACATGGACTGATGAGAACGGCGTGGCTGCTGTTGACCTGACCGGCGCGGCTGCGGGCTCTTATAGCGTCACCGTTACCGGGCATAACCTGTATCCCTACCACGGAACGCTGGACGTCAGCCAGCAAGCTATTGCGCTGGGCATATCTGAATTTACCATCGACGACGACATGACAGGAGAATCCTCCGGCGATGATGATGGTGAAGTCAATCCCGGCGAAACTATCGAGTTAATCGTGATACTTGGGAACAACGGATCATCCACAACTGCGACTTCGATCAATGGGACGGTTTCTTCGTCAGATCCTTTTGTAACGATCACACAGAGCACACTAACCGGTCCAAATGCCTCGCCCGGCGGCACATCGCCGTTAAACGATGACTTCAACCTCGTTTTTTCCAATGAAGCGCCGCACAGCCGCGTTATACCGATCCTTTTGGAGGCGTCTTGTTCCCAAGGCAGTTGGACCAACCTGATAAATATATCCATCGTCGCGCCGCTGGCGGAAGCGGTCGAGTATGAGGTATTGAACACCAGCGGCATACTGGAGCCGGGTGAAATGTCGGACGTTGCTATCACGCTACTCAGTTCAGGCGGAGACCCTCTGCTTAACTGCACCGGAACGCTGACTTCTCCTGACAACTTTGTCACTGTGCTGGACGGCAGCGGATCGTGGGGAGACATCTTGCAGGGAAGTTCTTCATCCAATGATGCCGATCCGTTTAATCTGCATGCAGATCCCAGTTGTCCTCCCGGCTGGACGGTTTCACTGGAGCTGATTGTTACCGCTGGCAGCTATATAGATACAGTGATCGTTCCCTTTACGGTGGGCAGAGTGGAAGCGACCGATCCTGCCGGTCCAGACGAATACGGCTACCGCTGCTTCGATTCGCGCGATATCAATTACGAGCAGATTCCCACCTACCAGTGGCTGGAAGCGTCCGCTCAGCCCGGTCAGGAGACGCTGCCACTACCTGATTACGGCAGTGAAGATGACTGTTCAGTAGCACGTCCCCTCCCCTTCACCTTCCGGTATTACGGTCAGGATTACGATGAAATTACCATCTGTTCAAATGGATGGCTCTCGATGGGAGATATGGATTACTACCATAGTTTACGCAACTGGAATATCCCCGGCGCGCTTGGTCCTCCAGCGATGATCGCCGCCTTCTGGGATGATTTAAGGCTGCAGTATGGGGGTTCGGTGCACTACTTCTACGATTTCCTGAATTACCGCGTTGTGGTCGAATGGAAAGACGCTCAGACAGCATGCGGTTCAGGGGTAAATACTTTCGAGATTTTCCTGTATGATCCGAATTATGTCGCCTGCCCCACCGGCGACGGCGTCATAGAATTCCAGTACCATACTTTCAACAATGTGGATTACAATGAAAACTACGCCACTATCGGCATCGAAAACTGGGATCAATCGGACGGTGTGAAGGTTACTTACGCCAATATCTACACAACCGGTTCGGAAACACTGCAGGATGGTGTGGCGTTGCGTTTTACCACGGGAATAGACTATATATCGAGCACCCCGGACGTAGAAATATCGCTGACTCCGTATGGCACACCGATTCAGATACCAGCGACGGGCGGTGAAATCGATTTTAACATCGCGGTAGGGAATAACGAATTGACGTCTCAATTAGCCACCATCTGGACTGATCTGACTCTTCCCAACGGGTCTGTCTATGGACCACTTCTGGGACCTATAGCCATATCGATACCAGCGAGTTCAACGATAGACCGCGACCGCACGCAGGTCATACCGGATTACGCGCCGTCTGGATTGTACCGCTATAATGCCTACATCGGAACATATCCCAATACAATCTACGACAGCGACAATTTTGAATTCAGCAAAATAATCGATATGTACGACGTTCCCTTCGATGAATGGGAGAACTTCGGCGAACCTTTCCCCGGTGAAGATATCATCGCTGAAAAAGAGATGCCCTCGGAATTTGCGCTGCTTGGCGCGGTCCCCAATCCCTTCAATCCGGTAACGGCTATCAGTTATCAGCTATCAGCTTTCAGTTTCGTAAACCTGTCGGTTTACGATGTTCAGGGAAGGCAGGTTGCTAAACTGGTCAACG
>JALGVT010000034.1 GCA_025774555.1 candidate division LCP-89 bacterium | reverse complement strand
AGCCCAATTGGAGATTCGCAAGTATGCCAATGTGATAGGCAATGAGATCGTTAACAGATGGTGTCCATTAGCGTGGGAAGCATTCAATGACTATCGAATGCACGGTATAGGTTTCTCGAAATTGGAGATTGAGCTTATTCAGGCTTGCATGGCATGCAATAACGAGAGGGCTATTAAACTCGCCGTTGAATTCGGACTACTGAATAAAACTGATGAAGGCTACAAGAACACGCTCGAAATGCGAGAGATTGAAGCCAAGATGAAAACGCTGGGAATGTTCATCCCCTGGGAATAAACAACTGCTGCAGAAGAATAAGGGAGTTGGGGCTGTCCCAAAAGTCTATTAACGGTCATTGCGAGACCTAATTTATTGGGTCGAAGCAATCCACAAAGCTATATAAAACAAGAGATTGCTTTCCCGTCCGGACGGGGTTCCTCGTGCCGAAGGCATCCCTACGGGGCAATGACTTAATATTCCTCTTTTGGGACAGCCCCTACATGTGCGGATGCTTTGTATCGCCTGATGTTATCATGAAGCATACCATCCTAAACGATAGCATGATGTGACAGCCAGACAGTCTATTTTACTTTTTCAAGTCTGTTCACTATATAAGCTCCAACAGAAATTGCGTCACCGGATGTTTTTCTCATAGCTTCTCGGCAAGCTACTGTTGAAATTTGCCATCTTTCACCATTTGCGTTTATATAAAGATACTCAGACTTCCATGAAGTCTTTCTTGAGATCTCACCTACACATCCAACACAAGCACCGATAAAAGTCCCCCAGTCTTCTTTTTCTATAAAATATGGCTTAATTAAAGTAATTTCGTAATCATATACCCCAGATTTGGAGATTACCTTGCAATCTGTCTCAAAATTATATCCAACCATAATCGTTAGGGGAATTAGGTATTCACACTCACTTGGAGAGGTAGCATTTGCATATGGAACTCCCCATAAACCTATTTGTATCAACAAATTATACAGGAAGAACCTTGCGTACATTCTCAAATTTCCTCCGATATTATTTGATCTATTATTTTGTCTGAGTCTTTTCAATAACATATTCTTCATAAAAACATCGTATATTCCTGATTGCATTTTCATCCAAATATCCCGTAATTGGGTCACCATATTCCTTTTTAATTCTTACTTTAACGTCTTTTGCAAAGGCAATGTTAGCAATAAAGCCTGGTTGAATATGATTATCAATGCAAACTTCAATATTAGGTCTTTCCCTCCAGGATTGTTTGTACTCACTCACGGAAAAATGGAATATCTGTTTCTCTCCATCAATAGAAAGAATCAGGTTCTTACCAAACTTATAAATACGTGGCGGGAATAATGCATACCACCCGAACTTGAAAGTGAAGAACGGTTCACTTCGATCACTGCACACGTATTTCGTCAGTTTAATCTCAACATAAATACAATTTTTTACATCAGACAGACGATTACCTACTAAAGTATATGTAGTATCTTGCTTATCCTCAAATTCATCTGCGAAGATCTGAGTCTTTACTTCGTAAGGAGCTGCAACTACCGAACTCAAGTAACAACCTATAAATGCAATAAAAAGTACAGGAAGATGTTTCATCGATTTTCCTTTCGCTTGTCAATCACTGATTTTACTACCAATTCACCTGCTTATACGGTTGACTACATCTCAGGGTATTAGGTCCGATTTACATTATTATCTATACACAACGTGAAGGACTCAAAAATTGGTCATGCTTGCTTTATATAATGAAATTTGGGGTTGAATACAAACTTACGTGATTGGTAATCACCCATATAGAAGTAAATTATTGCCTTAATAAAAGCAGTTTTTGGATCATCAAATAATGAAGCCTCCCAATTATAACCTTCCCCTGTTTTATCCCCAGTTTCGCTGTTAAAGTTTATGTTATATCCTCTAGAAAGGGACGACAGAACAGTGAATTCAGAAGCGATCCTTGGATCATTTAGTTCGATTACTGCATAATTTTCTCGCTGAGCTGAGAATTGCTTCTGTTTATTCACCTTATGAAGAATCTTTTGCCTTATCGAAGAAAGCTCATTCTGTTGATGTGTTCCAAGATCGTTAACGACAGATTTCCCCTGTGTTGAGAATTTCAATTCGGGCATGACACATAAAACCTCTAAGTATGCTTTATTGCCATCTAATCGTTCTATGATTATGTCAGATTCAGGTTCATCCAAATGAATTTTCTTAATTATCCCTTCATAATTGGACCTTATATAATGACGGTAAACAATTATCTCGGAAAATGTTGCTTCACAGTTTCTCCAATCCTTTGAGCTTCCACGAAATCGACTTACAAAATGCTTAGCATGTTGTTTATCGTACTCATAAATTTCATTAATGAACGTCAACAAGGTCAAATAATTTCTATGTACATTTAGAAGGCATTTCTGGCTTGCTTCATAATAACCTTTTCGCAATTTCTGAAAATATTCAGTTTTCATAATATCTTTAAAAATGAACATTGCTTCAGCTTGAGTGACTAAGTCATGAATCATACATTTGCCTTTCAGCTTTATAGTTTTCCTTGTTGTGCACAGTCTCCCACAGAATAACGCCTTCGTGGCATCTGTCAGGAACGTTCGAAACCTAATTTACCCCAAGCTCATCACAAGATCAACAAATATTTCCGAAACATTTTTAAAATTGAATTAAGGATATTCTCATCGAAGAAATTGACAAACATGCACGCTGATTAACACAGTCAGGGGGTTGTCCCAAAAGTCTATTAACGGTCATTGCCCAGAAGGGGTCATCACACCGTCAAGTACCTTTGAGATAGAGTCTACTTTATCCTTTCAAGCTCTTCTAATTCAGCTCTTGCTTCCACATTTCCTGGATCAAGCCTCATCACAATCTCTAGCTCTCGTTTAGCCAGTTGAAGCGAATCACAAGCAATGCAGATTTTCGCATGATTATGATGTGCGCGGGCGTTGTCCGGCTCCTGCTCCAGGAGAATAGCGTTTATTCGCAATGCTTCAATATAATTGCTCTGCTGTAAGACTGAATTCGCCCAGCGGGAGATCAACTGCCGATCTTTGGCGCCAGCGACATAAGCGCGCTGATAATAATCTTCCGCCTCTTGCCATGTTCCCTGCTGATAAGCAATATCCGCGATACCACGATTAGCGAAAACGTCGGTAGAATCAATCTGCAGAACTGCTTTGAACCTGTCATAGGCTTGCTCTGTATTTCCTGACTGCAGGTAAAACTGTCCGAGATTATTCTGAGCCTTTACTAAAGATGGGCTTAGAGTCACCGCCGTTTCTAAATGCCGCCTCGCTTCTTCCCGCCTTCCTGACTTAATAAGCGCCATTGCCAAACCGTTATGAGCATCAGCCGACTGGGAATCGAGTGTCAGCGTTTCTTCATAGGCTTCGACAGATTTGGCGTAATCCCCCCTGTCGTAGTATTTCCCTGCTAAAAAGAAAGCGCCTTCAAAGCCGCAGATACCTTCACCGGCTAAGGGGTTTTGATTAGCTGCCAATAACAGGATAATGAATAGGAGTACGGACAGCATTAGAGGTCGATAATCCCGTTTTTTTAACAGATGAAATATTCGGGTAACGGCAAATCCAGCCCAGACTGCGAGTAACGGAATTAACGGCAGACGGAACCGGGTGCAGACGAAAAAGGCGATAATGCTTACTGAATACGAGATAAAAAAGAGTAATGGTAGAGCGTTTCTGCGTCGGTCGGATTTAAGGATAAATCCAAGCAGCCCCAATGGCAGAAGAATGCCAAAAGGAAATGCGATTATTTTCTCCCACATCAGCAAGCTTAATAGCCAGGAATAGCGCCTCTGAAAATAGATATCATCGTTATTGCCGATCTCATGCCCGGAGAATAATAGACGGAATTTTCTGCATATAAGTGATACCCACCTGCCGGGATCATCTGATATCTCTTTTACAGTTCGCCCGAACCAGTAGCGGCTGACCTCCGAAGACTTCAATTCACGCCCTGCTGCTGCTTCGGCAATTCTGATGGTTTCGTGGTAGCCTCCTTCCCAATCACCGGGTGTGCCCGGGACAATGGCGGTATATCCATCCGATTGGGGATTGTTGCCGATATAGAAATTCACTCCCGCCTGTGAAGCGATCAGCACAAAATCATCGCTCTGCAGGTAATTGCGCAATGTTACCGGTAAAACCAACAGCAGAATCCCCAGTGTAAATAAAATCAGCCAACGCAACCTTCCTCTGACGATCCATAAAATCCATATCCAGACGAAGGGAACAAAAATCAGGATATTAGGGCGCGCTAGAGCCGCCAGACCCAGCAGCGCTCCGGATATGAGAAATCCCCAATTAGTGGGATGCTCACGCTGCCTATCAAGTTGTATCAATGTCAACAGTATCAAGGGAATCAGGAGCGCGGGAATGCGCAACTCGGCGTCGAAATAGATCAATGGGCCACACAGTGCTACGATCAATCCGGCAATGATGCCCGCATTTTTGTCGAATATCCTGACTCCCAACCTATAGGTCAACCAACTTCCAAAAGCCCCAAAAAATATCTGCATCAGCCGCGGGATAAAGTAGCTGTGTCCAAATATTTTGTAGATCAGCGCGAGGAAGTAATAATATAGAGGAGCACGAAAGAACGGTTCTCCTTCACCGAACTCACCTGCGACAATTTCCCTCGCCCAGCGGTCGTGCATGGCAGAATCTAATTCGGGAGAATCAAAAAAGGGACTGGATTGTATGTGGAGAAGGTAGATAAAACGGACGGCTAAAGCCGTCAGTGGTATGAAGAAATCAGGACGAGTGACGAAAGAGGTAAAGTAATGCGATTTAGGTTGACCGGACACTAATCGCCTCCTCCGCTGGAGGAAAGTATTTTCTGGACGTCATTGAGCTGCTGCCTGGCTTCAGCGGTGTTCGGAGCTAAGCGCAGTACCTCATACAATTCCTCTTCAGCCTGCTGAAGCGAATCGCAGTAAATATATATACGCGCCTGATTATGATGAGCGCGGGCGTTATCCGGTTCTAAACCCAATAGCTTTGCGTTGATCACCAGAGCTTCGGCGTATTTGCCCTGCTGGAGAACTGCATTCGCCCAGCGTGAAAATATCTGCCTGTCAACGGCGCCTAAATAGTAGGCGTCTTCATAATGTTCTTCGGCAGCGATCCAATCCAATTGCTCTGAAGCGATGTCCGCATATCCTCTATGCGCAAATATGTCGGTTGAATCAATGCGTAGAACTAATGTAAAGTGACGTTGCGCTTCGTTTAAATTGCCCTCTTGCTGAAGGATTCTCGCCAAATTGTTATGCGCCTGTTTTAGAGAGGGCTCCAGTAAAATGGCACGCTCGAATTTTGACTTTGCCTCAGCAATCTGCCCCAGGTTTAAAAGCGCTACAGCAGCACCGTTTTTAGCTCGAGAAGACATTGAGTCGATAGATTCAGCTTCGCGGTAGGCTTCAAGAGCTTCTGTAAACTGGTCATCTTCGAGGTAACGGCTGCCCAGATTCAGGGAGCCGTCGAGGCGGGGTTTCACCTCACCAGCGACGGGGTTTCTGTTCACCACAATAACCAGCAAGATCAGCCCGATAAACGCCGCAGTGTATCTCGCTATCGTCCGATATTTAATTAATAAAAAGATTTGCATCAGACCCGCTGCAGCCCATATAGAAAAGATTGGAATTAGAGGCAGACGGAAGCGAGCGGTGATAAAAAAGAGCAGTAAGCCCAGAGCAAAACTGATCTGAAAAAGCAATAAGTGTGACTGCCTTTTCCAAGAAAAGGTGAATATTAAACCAAAAATCGCCAACGGGAAGACAATTCCATAGGGGAATGCGATAACTTTGTTCCACAACAAGAGGGCTGACAGGCATGAATACTTTCTCTGGTAATAGATATCTTCATTATCACTGATTTCATAACCAGCCAACAGAAACCTGATCTTCCGCTGCATCAGGTCTAGCCAAACGGCTGGACGAACTGACATTTCCTCTACTGCACGACGCCAATAGTAACCGCTTATTTCGGATGATTTCAGTTCTCGACCGGCTGCGCGTTCCGCAATGGTAATACTCTGGCGGTAACCCTCTCCCCACCAATCCTTTGCCGTGCCGGGCACCCAGGCGCTTCGTCCTGAGGCAATGGGATTGTTCCCCATGTAAAAATTCACGCCGCCCTGCGAGGAGATGAGTACGAAGTCCTTTTCGACCACGTAATTGCGTACCGTTACCGGCAGAATGATTATCGCCGCGCCCAATAGAAAGAAGACTACCTTTTTAATCCTGTTGCTAAACTTGAAAAATATCCATACTGCCGCGAGAGGGAGAAAGATGAGGATGTTCGGTCGAGTTATTGCCGCCAGCCCGAAGACGGCTCCCGCGATGAAGAAATTTAGTACGGCAGGCTTTTCGATCAAGCGGTCAAACAGAAGTAGAAACAGGGAGACAAGAAAGATAAAGAGGGTGGTGATCAGGAGCTGACCATTGTAATGAATCAGAGGTCCGTACAGGGCTATGATAATTCCTGCAGTAATCGCAATTTTGCGATTATAAATCCGTCCAGCAAGGCGAAATACGATCCAGGCGGTAAGCGCTCCCAACAGCGCCTGAATGAGACGCGGAATCATGTATGAATGATTGAAAATGGAATAAAGCGCTGCAAGGAAATAGGTATAGAGAGGCGGTTGGAAATAGGCTCCGTCAGCGAAACTTTCGCCTTGAGCTAACTTCCAGGCTTTTTGATCGAAAATATCCGCATCGAGGATAGGAGCATCGAAGAAGGGGTTATCGCGGATCATCCAGAGGTGAACTAATCGGAGCGTTAACGAGAAAAATAAGATGAGATAATCGGCAGCTCCGAGGGAGAAAATTTTAGGGAGTTTGGATAGCAAGCGCTGCATCGACTCTTTACAAATTGTGGAAGCTATTGGGGATTCAATCGATCGACTTCTTCGAGGAACTGACCTGCATCTTCAAAACGTCGATAAACGCTGGCAAAGCGCACATATGCCACGGGATGCAGACGCCTTAAATGATCCATCACGCTCTCGCCTATCTGTCGGCTGGTCACCTCAGCTACGCCAAGATCGGAGATAGCGATTTCAATGTCATCGCAGATCAATTCGAGGCGCGAGCGGGGCACCGCGAGCTTCGTGCAGGCAATTTCCAGTCCGCGCTGGAGTTTCAGCCGATTGAAGTCCTCTCTGCGACCGTCATGTTTAACCACGGCGGGGAGTTTAATCAGGATCTGTTCGTAGGTGGTGAACCTCGCTCCGCAGTTTTCGCATTCCCGGCGCCGCCGCGTTGTCTTTCCGTTATGTAGCGGTCGGCTGTCGAGAACGCGGGAACCGAGTTTATCACAGCGAGGACACCTCATTTCAGAGAGTCCTCTTCTGATGGTAATTTCACCTTGCGCACAACGACGCCTGCCTGTTCCATTATTTCCACGGCGAGTTCATCGGGGTAACCTTCAGCGATAACAAATTCGCGAATTCCTGCGTTGACCAGCATTTTAGTGCAGAGGCTGCAGGGCTGATTAGTAGCATAAAGCGTAGCGCCCGCTATGGATAGACCGTGAACGGCAGCCTGAATAATGGCATTCTGTTCTGCGTGGACGGCGCGTGAAATCTCGTGTCTTTCACCGGAAGGGACTCCAAGTTTTTCGCGCAAGCAGCCGCCCAGTTGATCGCAATGCGGCAGTCCGGCGGGCGGGCCGTTGTATCCGGTGGTCAAGATGCGTTTATCTTTCACCAGGATAGCTCCAACCTTGCGGCGCAGACAAGTCGCGCGGGTTGCCACCAAGTGCGTAATCTGCATGAAGTATTCATCCCACGAGGGACGGTTCATTATTCACCTGCTTAAAATTGCATTTCTTAAATCGAGAAATGCGAATCTAATCTTCCATGAAATCCTGGTAAATCAGGAAGTTTTTGCATAGTTCCTCAACCTGCGCACGCACGTCGGAAACCAATTGTTCATCATCGGGATGATAGATAACCTTGGCAATCCAGCCACCTATCGCCCGCATCTCCGTTTCCTTCATACCGCGTGTTGTAAGAGCGGCAGTTCCGATGCGGATTCCTGATGTTACAAAGGGACTGCGCTGATCGAAGGGCACCATGTTCTTGTTGACAGTGATACCTGCGCGTTCCAGAGCGGCTTCGGCTTTCTTGCCGGTGATTTCCTTATCGGTCAGATCAACCAGCATGAGGTGATTATCTGTTCCACCTGATACCAGTTTAAAACCGGTCGCCACCAGGGTTTCGCACAACGCCTTAGCATTCTTTATGACTTGTTCGCTGTATGCGCTGAAATCAGGCTGAAGAGCTTCTTTAAATGCCACTGCTTTAGCAGCAATTACGTGCATTAAAGGTCCGCCCTGAATCCCCGGGAAAGTTACCGAGTCAATAGCTTCGGTGATAGTTTTCGGTTTGGGCATGCCGGAGAGTATTATTTCGCCGCCGGTATCATCTGAAAGGATCATGCCGCCGCGGGGACCGCGCAGGGTTTTATGCGTGGTGGTGGTGACGACATGGCAGTGCGGAATCGGTGAAGGATGATGTCCGGTGGCGACTAAACCTGCGATGTGCGCGATATCAGCGGCGAGATATGCTCCGACTTCATCAGCGATTTCCCTGAATCGTTCAAAGTCTATAATGCGCGGATATGCGGAAGCGCCGGTCATGATCATCTTGGGTTTGTGTTCGAGAGCCAGCTCACGGACCTGGTCGAAATCAATTCTGCCGGTGGTCTCCCCCACTCCGTAAGCGACGATATTATAGAGCCTGCCGGAAAAGTTAACCGGACTGCCGTGCGTCAGATGCCCACCGTGGGAAAGATTCATTCCCATGATGGTATCGCCCGGCTGCAACATCGCCATGTAAATCGCCATATTCGCCTGAGAGCCGGAGTGCGGCTGGACGTTAGCCCAGGAGCATTTAAACAGCTCTTTAGCTCGATCGCGAGCTAAATCCTCAGCCTGATCGACATATTCGCAGCCGCCATAGTAACGCTTTGCGGGGTAACCTTCCGCGTATTTATTGGTCAGCACCGTGCCCATCGCTTCGATGACGGCGCGCGAGGTGAAATTCTCCGAAGCGATCATCTCCAGTGTGTAACTCTGACGGTAGATTTCGCCTTTGATCACTTCCTTGATTTCAGGATCGACTTCTATTAGACGTTTCATATAGGTCTCCGGTGGTTAAAATTTTACTCGCAATAAATTAAAGAAAAATATCTGAATCGCTTATTGACTTAATAATCTCCCAACTTCGCTATCTTCTCCACTCTGCGCTGGTGTCTGCCGCCCTCAAATTCTGTTTTAAGCCAGACGTCTAATATCTCTATTGCCAGTTCAGGATCGGTATAACGTTCGCCCATTGCCAGCGCGTTGGCGTCATTATGGAGGCGGCTCATCTCCGCCATGATTGTGCTGGTGCAGAGAGCGCAGCGCACCCCGCGGATCTTGTTGGCAACGATGCTCATGCCAATCCCGGATCCGCATATCATGACGGCTTTCTCTGAGATGCCGTCAGCCACGTCTCTCGCCGCTAATACACCATAATCTGGATAGTCAACTGACGATTCGTCAAAGACGCCGCGGTCGAACACTTCATAGCCGTCAGCCTGCAGCTTCTCTTTGACAGCCTCTTTCAGTTTGAAGCCCGCATGATCGGAAGCGATGGATATTTTCATTTCGTTCCTGGAAGATAACTGGAAAACTCGCCAGGAAGCGTCCCGGTAATCCGAGAATGTTTCCTGGCGTTTGGTTGTCGAATATAGTGGAGACACGGATCGGCGTAAAACCGACCCCATTGCTGATCAGTGTTGCAAAGAGCTACTTCTTTGAGATGTCGTTGAGATATTTTTCTATGTAGCGGACTTCGGGCCAACTCATGTTAATCCAGTCGTAACCACCGCTGGCAGTCGGATCCTTAACGTTCTGGTGCATGAACCAGTCGGAATATACCGGGATGAGTTTTGATTCTTTCAAGTAGTTCTTATTATTTCTCGCCTTGTCCATCACGCTATAGTCGCCGGTGTTTAGAGCATCAAGATAGAGTCCATAGGCAACCACGAAGACAAGTTTATCTTTGTATCCCAGCGGTTTGCCTTTGGTCTTGTTGTCAACGGCGGCTCGGTAAATCTCAGCCTGTGAGATGTAAGCGGCTCCCATCTTTGGGTTCACTGCCAGAGCTTTGCGTGCATAAGTGCGGGCTCTGGTGTAGCTGCCCAGTTCGCGATAGACATTGCTGACTTCAACCATGATGTCCGGATTTGCTTCAATCTCCAGAATCTTCAGGTATGAATTAACAGCCGCGTTGTACTTGCGGAGGTTTTGCTGGACGTCGCCCATAGCTTCTAAGGCACGGACGTTATTCGGTTCCACCGCGATCACCCGTTCAAGCTGCGCTAAGGCTTCATCATTTCTCGACATACTCGAATAAGCTTTGGCAAGATCGTATTTTTTATCCAAATCATCAGGGAATTGCGCGATGGCTTCTTCCAGAGATTTGATGTATTCTTCAGGTGAAAGATGATCCTGAACCAATCTCTGCAGCACTTCCGCGATGTTTTTGTTATCAGGTTCCTTGTCAAGAACACCACGGTAGAGTTCAATCGCCTCGAGGGGTCGGTCTATCCTTACATAAAGCTCTGCCAGGGTCTTCTGGTAGTCAAGTTCCTCGCTGTTGGACCGCACCGCAGCTTCATATTGTATTGCAGCTTCTTCGAGTAAACCCTGAGTTCGCAGGATATGTCCCAGACTGGCGTGCAGGTAGGCGTCTTCAGGATATGCGTCGATACCTTTAGTATAGACCATCTTGACAGAATCAGCAGGAACGTTCATCTGGATACAGCAATGAGCCCATTTACCGTAATCAGGATATTTATGGTCGGTATCTTTTTCCAACAATTCAGCGTAGTACTTCGCCGCGTCTGTCCAATTTTTGTTGTTGTAGTGAGAATAAGCGAAGGAACGGATTATTTTCAGCTCCTTTTCGCGTTCAGCTCGCAGTGAATCTTCGTAAGCTGCCCGCTGTTCGGGCGTCATTACCAGTCCAGTATCCAGCGTTGACGGTGGAGCGCAGCCAATAAATGCGCCGGCGGTAATGATAGCGATTACTAAAAGAATGAATGGTGTCAGCTTCATGATGTTTCTCTTCTCCTCAATTAGGGCTGTCCCAAAAGATTAATATTAAGTCATTGCTCCTTAGGAGTCCCTACGGGACGAGGAATCCCGACTTGTCGGGATGACGTGGCAATTTCCTATTTTACAAGCGCTAAGGGATTACCACACTTCGTTCGTGCCGAAGGCATCCTCCAAAGGAGTCCTACGGACCTATGGGACAATGACAGTTTATTGACTTTTAGGACAGCCTCTTTTGCTTATCTATCTGCATCTGATTATTGTTTTCTCTACTGCTGGAAACAAATGGTAAAATATGACAATCAATCTTCCCATGAAGGTTTGGGACGCTGGAACCAGAGTTCGCCAAAATTCAACCCCATGTGGATCTTCAGCATACTCTCCTGTCCACCGTTGGAGCTGAGATCGCCCCGTAGTCCGAATTCGACTGCTAAATCGAATCGGTCTCTGCCTTTATGGAAGGGATATCCTAAGCCTATAGCGCCGTAATACCCTCTTATCGAGCTTTTATCTTCACCTAAGAGATAGCCGTCTTCCATTCTGAATCCGAAGCGGTATTCCATCCGGGTCATGAAATGATCGGAATCCCAACTGCCCGGAATCCATTCAGCGCCAGCGCTTATTTCGTAGGAATTCTGGTATCCATACAGGGAGGCAGGCAGTTCATTGGTATCTCCCCAGGGAGAATAGATAACCTGACCGGCTGCCAGCCAGTTCGGGGCGAACTGAAAAGCAGCGCTCAATCCGTAGCGTGCCGCCAGCCGATACTCGTTCTCACCAACCACGGTGGAATCGTTCTCGGAGTAGCTGAAGGTTTTATCCAGTGTAATTGGAACTTCCGGTTCGAATGTAAAGCCTAAAGTCAGTTCTGACAGAGGTTGAAGAACTAAGCCGGCAGTTCCGCCGAAGCCCAGCCACTGTTTGGTGGAAAGAAATTCGATATAATAATCATATCCGGAAGTCTCGGTGTAACTGATTCGGCTCTCTTCTACTTCACCCCAGGCGGTGTAAAGTCCACCTCCGATTTTGCCCCACTTGGCAAACGCCCAGCCGAGGTTTAATGCCGCGCGGCTTAGTCCTCCGGTGCCTTGCAGGCTTTCATTGAAAGTCGAACCCCAGTTCGATACGTTCCAGTTATAACGGTAATCGATACGGCTGGCGGGCGTAAGGAAAAAACCTAAGCCCAATCCTCTTTTCAGGGCGATGGCAAGGGCAAAATATTCGAACTGCGCCCAGTTTTCGGCGTCGCTGGCATAGCTGTCTTCCATGCGGTGATCAGCGAAGTAACCTCCCATCGACACCCTCGTTTTTTGCAGACAGCCAAGCAGCGCGGGATTTAGGAAGTTCAAAGCGACAGAATCGCTCAAAGCTATTCCAGCGCCCCCAAGACCAATTGCACGCGAGGAGGAAACATTATTAAAAATGCCGTAGCCGCCGAGCCCTGAGAAGATCGAACTGCCAGCCCGTGCATCACCGGGTAAAAGCAGGCTTATGCAGACCAGACCGATACAAAATAACCTGAGTAGTAATTTCCTGATCATATTTCGCCCTCCAGATAGATAATACTCAGCCTCGGGCGGAGGGAATCGGGCGCTTCGATGCCGTAGAAAACAGTCCGTGACAGATTTAGATACTCATCGAAAGATTTGATCATGAATCCCTGATTAGTTCCGGGATATTCGATCCAGTCATAGACCAGATCATTCAGCTTGATTTTCAGCGTGGCGCTCTCTTCGTCATAGACGGATAGCACAGGCACGTCGCCGAAGGCTATCGGCGCCATAGCTGGGTCGCTGATCCAGGTGGTGTCTTCCATCCTCAGATGAAAAGAACCGTTGATTCTTTCGTTATTACAGGGATGGGTTGTATCGGCATGGAGAATGATTTCGGCGCGATGTATGCCAATGCCGTAAGTGGGAAAAAGTCCTTCGATATCGAAAAGCAGCATACTCCGGTGAGCGATGGCATTTCCAAGGTACAGCATGGTGGAATCGGTTATACCGACGTAATCCTTGGCAATAAAGGCATCAGCATCAGCTTGAATAAAGAGCGTATCCGATAAAGGATATATGCCGGTCGTATCGCTGGTATCGAAAACGGTGACATAAAACTCTAAGGAAGGTCTCAGCAGAATATCCTCATATTCCGCTGAACAGAAGCGGAGCATTGAACCGGACGAGGCTTTCGCCTGCAGGTATAATCCGTTATTGTAATGCAGGGTTTTTCCGCCGGCGCCAGCGTCGTCCCAGGCGCGGATCAGACTATCTGCGAAAACGCTGTCCGCTGTTGTTTCAAACGGTTCCGGCAACCGAAAACTGGCGCTGTCCTGATACTGAGACACGGGAAAGGTGAGTATCGGATCATCGAGATCAAGGGAATCAAGCGTATCCCAGGTTACGCCGACTTCAGCCCATTCCTGGCTGGGATTGACGAAGGAAACGTCTATCTCCAACGGATCACCGCTAAATCCCTCGTAATCCGGATCGAGGAACAGCTTCACTGCCACTGAATCGACCGCAAAGCTGTCCGGCAGCACGGTGGCAGGGTTGAATTTAAGCAGGGTGCGGGCTTCATAATCCTGCACATATCCGATGTACAGATACGGACTTGATCCCGTAGTCGCCTGATCCTGATAAAAAGCTGAAGCGGCGGGCTCGATGATCACTTGATGGAGATCGGAGAGCCCCCCGGCAAAATCCGAACCCACAGTGGAATCCTTTTGTGAACAGCCACTCGCCAGCAATAGAACAAACAGGAGCAGGGTGGTAATATCTTTTACGATTGTTTTCATTCCCTATATGATTAAAACTTTTAAGTTAAAGAATATTTATAGCATAAGCAACCAAAAAGTCGCCTTTGCGCTTTCGGACGCGGCATTGAATGCATCGTTCTGCCGTCAATATCACTCATTGAAAACAGGATTGACTGTTATCTGAACGGCAGTTTTCTCGCACAATGTCCGCAATGATCACCTTCAAGATTCACTATCCTGGTGCGGTAGCCTGTTCTTTCCACCAAGAGTGAACCACAACCGGGACAGAGGCTGTCGGAATGCACCACTCCTGATATATTACCGAGATAGACGAATTTCAGTTCCTGACTGGCGATATTAAAAGCACGTTGGAGGAAAGATTCATCTGTTGAAGGCTCCGAATATTCATGTCGGGGGAAATATCTCGACAGGTGCAGAGGGATTTCATCGCTAAGCGAGGCAATCCATGATACTACATCAGTTATGGATTGTTCATTATCATTCCAGCCGGTAACGACCAGATGAGTCAATTCCAGGTGCACACCTGCATCTAAAGCCTGCCTGATGGAGCGTTGCACCGGTTCAAGTCTCCCTTTACAGAGCTTTTTATAGAAACGATCGTCTAAAGACTTCAGGTCTATATTCATGGCGTCTATAGAGGGCAGCAGTTCTGCTAAAGGTTCCTCTTCTATAAAGCCGTTTGTCACCAGCACAGATTTATAGCCAGCTTTTTTTAAGGCTCGTGAAGCATCAAGGACATACTCATACCACATGAGCGGTTCAGAATATGTAAAAGCGACCCCGATTGAACCGTTGGATCCAGCGATTCTGACCAGTTCATCCACCGGCAGATGACGAGTGGGAACTGTCCCCTGCGATATATCGTAGTTCTGACAGAATGAGCATTGAAAATTACAGCCGTTAGCTCCAACAGAGAGGATGACCGATCCTGGATGGAAATGATACAACGGCTTTTTTTCAACTGGGTCGATGGCAACGGAAGCGGCTTCCGCGTAGTTCAAGGCGATGATTGCATCTCCATCCCGCTGGCGAAAGCGGCAGATGCCGCTCTGATCAGCTTTTAACTTACAGTGGTGCGGGCAGAGATCACAAACCAGCCGCTCGTTATCGCGATGGTAATATTCAACTTTTTTCATCTCTACGATTTTCCCAGAGAAATACCGCTTCAGGGTGTCTGAAAATTGACACCCCCTAAACTCTACTTTCAGAAAAACAGAAATCGCTCATTTAGAATACCTGAGAGCGCTGCAAGAAAAACTTCACGCATTCCATCAATAATCCATTAGGCTTTGAGATTTCAAGCATGATATCGGTTTAAAAGTTACGATAACTGTTAATGGTATTTTCAACAATAACGTAAACTCTATGAAATCCTTAACTTTAAATAAAGCTCTACCGTTTCGTTTAGCAAGAAACTGGCTGCCGATAATTTAGCAAATATATCTGTTGACAGCACAGTTTCGACATTTTACCTTATAGTCGTGGTTGATTCGCGAAAACTCATCTCGGTTCATCCCCTCGCTCAGGTGGTTGGGTGGGGGGATGTTTTTTGTTTGCAATAGCATTCATCAAGAACACCTTCAATCCTCAGCTTGTAATATATAACGATATCATCGGATTGGCAAGTTATTTTATGAGGAAGCGGTGAGAATAAAAAAGGGCGTTCCCGCCGCGGCGGGACGCCCTTACTTTTACCTTTTGCCTTTTACCTTTTTACTTCATAAGCACCATCTTTCTTACCGCGCTGAAGTCGCCTGCTTCAATGCGGTAGAGGTAGATACCCGAAGCCAGATTCGAGGCATCGAACGTTACTTCATGCACCCCCGCGTCTCGCATACCATTGACCAGCTCTGCAACCAATCTGCCCGACACATCGTAAACCGATAGGTTCACGAAGTTAGACGCTGATAGCTGATAGCTGATAGCTGTAACCGGATTAAACGGATTAGGGAAGTTCTGACCCAGCGAATACTCTTCCGGCACGGCTTCCAGCACGCCGTCTTCCACTCCTGCTATCCGGTCGAATGGATTGGGGAAGTAAGCATCCGGAACGAACGGTTTGAAAGCTCCGCTGTTGGCAAGACCCAGCTTGACAAAGGGGAAGCTGTCTTCAGCCCAGACTGTGCTCGGATGGTTCCCGACACGCAGTCCGAAGTCATAGCTGCCGGCAGCGTAAGTACCCGGCACCGGGAAGAACATGTCAGTACGGTTGATCGCCCAGCCGGGCAGGAAGTTTGTGAAACTGCGTTGCACCATCGTGGTCGGAGCGCCGCCTTCATAGGCAACATAGAGCCACCCATCGAATGATACCGCTGATGTTCCTACATTCTCACAGTAGAGATCGTAGGTGATATTCCCGCCGCCAGCCGGGACTGGTGAACCCGATACGTATGTCAGGGCAACCGACATTTCGGGCGCAGACGTCATCGTTGTGAAGAGGATGGCGAAACCGTCGGTGATCGGATGCGCGTACTGGTGATAATCTTCATCAAACAGGTATTCGATGCCATCATTTTCGAGGTGATTTTCAATGCCGACGGTGCCCTCTTCCTGAGCAGTTGTGGACATATCCTTATACTGGAACTTGATTCTCCCATCGCCTGTCGTGGTCTGGTGGTAAGCGGGATCGAAGAGGATCACCTGGAAAGTTTCAAACGATCCCGTCGGAGCGTACTGTTCGATGTAGTTGTATTCCACTACATAGAGATGATTAGTCGCGTCGTACCAGCGCCAGATTTTACCCGAATTTACTCTTTGCGGCGACAGATCTTCCCAGTAGGGAGCGATCATCCGCGGCGGACCATCGGTATCGGGAATACCGGAGTTGCTGTAATCATCCTCAGTGACGGTACCCGGCGCAACCCAGCCATTGGCTGCGATGCTTAACGAATCGTACATAATGCCGTAGTACTGGAAATCGAATGGCATAGCGTACTGGAAAACTTGATCGTCCGAAGTGAAGTTAACCAGCGTTCCCGGTCCGCTTGAATCGGCGCATACCTCAATCCAATCATAGACCGGCATCTCCGGCGCGTCGAAGGGGTCGTAGGCGATATAACCGTAGTTATCCGGACCGGTGGGATTGTAAAGAATATCACCGATGGTAACGTCGAAATTATCTGACGCCGCATAACCTAAATCACCAGTAAAGTTGATGATGATATTGGCAACGTGCTCCTGCGGACATGAAGCTATGGCTTCAATGGGGAAAGTAGCGACGGCAGAACCGCCCGCCGGTACAGTGCCCACATTTACAAACAGCCAGGTGAGTAACAGATACGGGTCTGTGGTGGATAAGGTAAGGATGAGATTATCCACATCACTCGTACCATCGTTGGTGATAGTTATATCTATATCAGCCTCTTCTCCCGGATCCAGGTTATGGTTGTTGTTTCCCAATGGATCGTTGATGTAGTTGCTGCTGTAGATCGCTTCGGGAGCATGTGCCACAATCACAAAGTAGCTTTCCCAGGTATCCACACCATCCGTTGCTACCAGTATAAAATTCACGCCATGACCGTCTTCTACGTTCGAGGCGATGCTGAAGGCGAAGGCGTTATTGACAGTGCCGATGGCGCCCGCGCTGATATTACCGAGATACTCAGTCGGATCGGTGATGGTCACCAGCGGATCGGCGCTGCTGATGGTTAGATCTACACCTGTTGCGCCTGCCACTCCGACGTTCTCCACCGACATCGTAAGTTCCACCGATTCGCTGTAATCCAACTGTCCGTTGCCGTTGCCGGTTACCGCGTCTTCGATGATGCTGGATGAGTAGATGACATACGGACCAGCCGGCGGAATTACCTGAATCGTTCCGGAATAGGGCAGCATGTCATGCAGGGTGACCATAATGTCCAGCGTTCCTAACTGCTGCAGTGGCTGATCGAAGGTTACCGTAGCAATACCTGAACCGTCAGCTACACCCTGTCCAAGGACGACGTTGTCCTGAGAAATTGTAACGAGGGAGCCGTTGGCTATAGCGCTGACCTGGAAAGTCTGCGAACCCAGCAGCGCGACGGTGTTATAGATCGGGAGGAATGCGCCTGGCTCTGCCGTCCAGACGTCCAGAGTGGGATCGCCGAACAGGTTCAGTTCATAGTAGCACCAGCGGATGGTATTATCTGATGGAACCAGCCAGATATTATCTTCCTTGGAATCTTGATTCATCCATCCTAAGGTGGTGATGTCCTCTTCAAACAGTGCATCGAAGAACTGACGGTCGAAATGCTGTGAAGGACCGTTGGTCGTGGAAAGATCACCCCAGCCGTAACGGCTGTTACCCACAAAGGCGACCGCGCCGTGAGCTATCGTCGTGAAGGATTCAAGGATACAATCAGTCGATTGATCGAATCCTCCACACATACAGCCCTGCGAATAACCGATGAAGAAATTGTGATTGGCGCCGTTATTGGTGAAGTTGACGTCATTGATCTGATTGTCATAGAACTGCATGACGTAATCGTAGTTCGCATGCCCCAGATGATTTACCATATTGGGACCCTGATTCAGCAAAGGCAGCAGATCGGTCATAGCTGACCAGTAGTTGCCGGGCGTTTCATACAGGGTGCCTACCTGGAAGTTCGGAGGGAAGCCAACTGTGGTATAACCCCAGTTGGATGTTCCAAATTTGATTTCATCCTTGTATTCCCAGGCCCAGATCGACCAGCCTAAATCCTCACCTGTCATTAAGGCGAGTTCCACCTCATCGACAACCGGGTCGGTCTGGTACATCATATTTTTGTTGATGAAATTGGGAATTTCCGCACCGGTATCAGCGCAGCTTCTACCAACGGCAACTTCCGCGATAAAATCTTCTTCGCCGGGTTCGCCCCAGCGGTCATCGCCGTCGTTGTTCCAGTTCCCATCCAAACCGGCGTAGTAAAGATCGCCCGGCAGATGATCGGTGTAGCCATTATTGCAGTAAAGTGGTCGATCCGGAACGTGTTCATCATCGCCGCAGATGAAGACGTAACTGATGTCATGATCCTGGTAATATGTTCTGATGCAGTTGCGGATCTTTTCTTGATTATCCGCTCCGGGGTAATTGGCGTAGATGTCTTCCACTGTCTCGGCAGTAGTCATAACCCCGCTGCGGTTTTTATATTCGATGAAAGCCTGATAGAAAGGCAGAAATGCCTCCGTGGAAACTACCAGCAGGTCCCAGCCTTCAGGGTCGGTCGGCGCCTGCGTACCATAGATAGCTGATACTTCTGGATTCTGCACTGCGCCTGCCACGCGTTCCTGCACGGCATGGGTGCGCTTGAGATTAAGCATATGAGCCTGCTGCGCCTTTTGAGTCGGCTGGCTCTCTACTGTAACCTTCAACCAGGGATAATAGATCAGTTCGCCGCTCACCGGTCGGTACTGAACCGGGAAAGCCGCGGCATAGGCGATGCCGTGCCCCGACATGAACTGCGTCTGCAGATCACCTGCGGACTGCGCCGGATACGGATTGTCGCTGGAATAAATCGATTCATCCGCCGGAGTTGGATCCGCCACCGGACCTATCGAAAGCGGATAAGGCTGCAGGCGGTGCGAGATTTTGTACCCGTCACCCATGACGACCGGGTTGGCGGTCTCCACCGAAATTGATACTGCCTCTTCGCCTGGCGGCAGTAGCAGCTTCACCGGCGCGTAGGGCAGCAGCGGATGTCCCACGATTCCCCAGGTGAGTGCTCCGTTCATGACCACGGCAGTCTGTCCGTTGGTCATCTCTACGCGCGGTTGGTTGAAGTAGTAAGTCTGTGTCGTTGTGCTCGCATCTGACATCTGAATCCCAAAGCTAAGGATAAAGAGAAAGATAAGCGGCGCTGTCAGTCGTTTCATTTCAAGTCTCCCAAATTAAACAGCGTGATTCTGTCTGCCTCCAAAATTCTATTAGTGAATTGCCTTGATGGTATTCAGGCATCCTATAAAATAGTAAATAATTATGAAGAATGCAAGCCTTTTCTGCTATTGCGCGAATTATTTTATTGTTGATATTAAATATAGCAGTATCCCGCTTGCCTGGGACGCTCTTTTTATTCTTTATTTTTCCATATATCTTCATTGTTTTAATTAATTGAACCACTTTACTTGACATTCTGCAATTTATTTCGTATATTCCAATATCCATCCATTTTCACACCTCTCTGTGGAGGCAACCATGCGCACCACAATTTTTTATTTGCTGCTGACTTACCTTCTTCCCGCACTATTTTTGTGCGCTTTGTTTTCCCACACCGCCCACGCCTGGTCCGACCCCATTCTGGTGACGCCCGACTCCGCCAGCAGCAGGCATTCCCGCGTTGTCTTCGATAATGAAAACAATATGCATTTCTTTTTCACCAGCGATAGATATATGGAAATTCCATATATTACACAATGGGATATTTTCCACTGTAAACTTACAGCAAGAGGTGAACGATTGACTGAAGACGTTCGCCTTGATACAACACAAAGCCACTATTATGTTTATCCTTCAGCGCTTCTGGGCAGTGACAACAAACTGCATGTTGCCTGGGCTGATATTTTAAGTAATGAATGGGCGGAACATAATGGAATTTATTATTCCCGGTTGGACACAGAGGGAAATATTGAACGAGAAGCAACACGTATCGCTGAACAAGACTCACCCGCAGACGCATTTTTATTTCAAGACTCGGATAATTATCTAAATATCGTCTGGGCGGAATCTAGAGATACCCTATTTTACTGTAAGTTCGATACGTCATGTCAGATAGTAATCCCTAAAACATCGGTTTACGTTCCGGGCAGTGAGGTGAATATTTGGTACATGGAAGCCTGCATGGATCACCAGGATCAGATTCATTGCGTCTATAAAAACTACTACGGAACAGGTAGTCAGCGTAATGTAGGCTACAGCCGTGTGACTAATCAGGGAGAGGTTCTGATTTCCTACGCGCCATTAACACCAGAAAATCCGGATTCAAACTGTTCCAAAGGCTATATTGTCGCCGATCTGGATGATAATCTTCATTTCACCTATCTGCTTGAAGAATTCGGATATAAGTACCGCTACTATCGAAAAATGGATCGTGATCTTAATACGATTTATAATATCCGACTTGTTCCTGAAGCGATTTTTGGGGGACAAATGTCTAATGCTGATATTGAGATTGATGGAGACGGCAATGCAGTAATAACTTTTGCCTTCATATATCCCGGTATTGATTATCAGTTTTTGAGAGCAACATATACAACAAATGGTGTAGAGATAATATCACCTGAATTAATAGTGGACGACAACAGTCTTAATTATCCTGATCTTGCTACTGATTCCAACGGATTAGCTGTGTGTTGCTTTACAAGTGACGTAGAGAGTCTTCCCAACGCGAAGATACTATACTGTTATACTATTGACGATTTGACAGTAACAGATGAACAATACAGCGTTGTAGGTATTAGCATTCAACTGAAAATCTCTCCAAATCCTTTTCATGACACTCAACGCTTTCAATTAACTTATCAGAAAGGAGGTAATTTTCAGATTAGAATCATTGACACAATGGGAAGAATTGTACAAGATTACGGAAATCACTTTTTACAGGGTAGTCGAAGTCTTACATTTGAAAAGAAAGTTTCAAGTGGAGTGTACTACCTTGAAGTATCTAATGATCAAGAGAGAATTATAAAACCAATTATCAAATTAAAGTAGGAGGATATGATGAAACAGGCTAAATCAATAACCAGATTTGCTTTACATCTATCAGTATTGTGCTTAATCCTGTTCATGAGCGATGTAGTCTATGCAACTGATTGGATGGTTGGTTGCAGAGAACCCTATACCGACGATGTTTATAATGGACCTGTAGTTTGTGACCTGGATCATTCTGAGGTAGGTCTCGAAGTGATAATATAGAGCGCTGATACCCTCCATGTGTACGATGCAACTGGAAGCGAACTGTTTTATAAGTTGGCGCCGACAAATACAAAGTTCAACACTGCCCCTGCCATCGGTGATATAGACGGTGATGCCAGCGGAGATTATGAAATGGTTATTGGCGCGATCGCAACAAACTCAAATTATGATAACATTCTTGTTGCCTATCATGATGATGGTACTGTTATCAGGGAATACCACCTTGCATGCGGTACACATTACTCAGGTATAACAATGGCTGATCTCGATGGTGACGGTGATCTGGAGGTGATCACTCCCAGAGTTAGTAATACCACTTTCTCAATGGCAGGAGAATGCGTAGAAATATTTGACTACTATGATGGTTCATTCACTCCCAGAGGACGTATGGGAGGCCAGCAGGCTATCTCTTGGACTGGCATCTCAAAGCACAACTCTCCATGTATTGGAGATATGAATCGCAATGGTGAAATTGATATCGCCATGCACACTGATCGGGAATTATACATTTATGAAATTGACAGTTGGACAACCTACTACCCTGTGGTTACTCAGTTTGTTAGTATGGCAGTGGGGGAGTTTATCGGAGGAAGTGGGATCGAAAGGGGCAGATTTTCGGCGATGGGCTGCGCCATGGCGGACATACAGGGCGATGAAGATCTGGAGCTTATCTTTACCATTGAAGATACTTTTAACGACTTAAGCAAATTATACTGGATCGATCACGATGAAAATTATAGCAGTCTCCCATTTTATGAAGATGACATAGAGGGATTCCTGCATAATTCCCCCATTGTTGGTGACGTTAACAATGATGGAGTGCTCGAAATAGCATTCGGTGGAAGATACTATAACTCAGGTAATGACACCTGGGAATACAATCTGTTTATCGCTAACTGGGATAGCTATTGGCAAACATTTGACGGCGACTGGCCGAACGGCATATCTTCCGGTGGTTTTACAAATGACGCGCACGCCAGTCATCCTGCGTTTGCTGATGTGAGTGGTACGAACACATTAGAAATCCTTGCTTCCGGCACTGATGAGAGTTCTGGATTTTCTGATGCCTGGGACGTTTACACTGCCAATTCTGTATCTCTGGGTTTAACAAGTGAGGATGACAATTCAAGAACGGCTATGTACGTATGCGACATAGATTTCGATGGTGATCTGGAAGTAGTGTATTCCTCTTTAGACGAAAGCTATACTCCGGATGTTGTAAAAACTTATGTGGAAGATCTTGCTGTTACTTGGGATACAGAAAGTGTAGATTGGTCACAATTTCAGGGCAATGCGCAACACACCGGTCTCTATGCTCAACCCTGGAGTTCGAATATCAGTGCTGATACATATTGGTCCGGGCACATTGTAATTACAGCAGATATTACGTTATCAAATGATGCAGTTCTGTATATCCTACCTGGAACCGTCATCGAATTTGAATCTGGTACTGGTATTACTGTAGATGAGAATGGTGCCTTGGTATGTAATTTTTGGACTGGATCTGAGCCCATCGTCATGAAAGCAAATAATAGCAGCGATACCTGGGATGGCTTAACTTTCGATTTCAATGATAACACTCCCGATACTAAATCAGAAGTATTTGGTTGTATTATTCAAGACTATAGTACTCAGGGAATAAAAGGGATTGATATCGATACCGATAACCTTGAGATTAAGGATTGCGAAATTGAAGGAGCCAACTATGGTATATACCTCTATGACGTGACATCTGCAATTGAGATAAGCGATTCAGAAATTTCAAGTACAACTTCTGCCGCGATATTATTATATAACTCTATCCCGTACTTGTACGAGATAGACGTAACTGATTGTGGTCATGGGTTATATATGACCATGGGTTCCTCCCCTGGTAAAGTAGGGAATTGTAATTTTTCAGGCAGCGACGGGTACGGTGTACATGCCCGAGGAGGATCGAATGGAACGTTCCATGAAGTTTCCGGGGGCGGTAGTGGTCATAACGTAATTACTAACAATAGCGATGACGGTGTTTATTGTACTGGTTATTCCGCCCCTAATTTTGGTTATGACGGAAACCATAAAGGATACAATACAATTACAGGTCATACTTATGAAATCTATAATAATAACTCATCAGGATCGATAAACGCGCAATATAATTGGTGGGGCGGAACTCCCAATGCATCCGATTTTTATGGCTCGGTGGACTATACTAATTATTTATCTACTGCTCCTGATGGTTTCTCCGGTCCATACAAAGGTAAAACAGCTGGAATAGATTCGCATGAAGAAGATCCCTATATACGGTTTTATAACGCCGTTGATGAGGAATTATGGGAATATGCCGCTTCGATCCTCGATTCCTTGCTTGATAATGCAAAATATGCTGATGAGGAAAAACAGATTATCAGTCTAATGGGCTCGCTATACCGGTGGTCAGGGCTTCTTTCTACTGGTTGCAATGTTTTATCATCGGTACAATTGACCATTCAGTCAGATGATTTCGCTACTTTTTCTAGAATTTTACTAGAAAGTAGTAGCGGTGATAACTCGACCGCTTTTTCCTTAGTAGATGGTTTGTTGTGTAACACCAATACTAATCCAGGAATTGCAGCACTGGCATTAATGGAGAAAGGCTTCCTATTGAAATACGGATTAGATAATATCGCGGGTGGAGATGATATTTTTGAGGATTTCCTTGATGATTATCCCAATCATCCTGAATCAGATGTCGTCAGAATAGAACTTGGGTTGGAACCTGTCAATATCGGCGGTGGAGCTATTGATACATTTACCATTCATCCCTGTAAATATCAGCTCTTTGCTGCCTATCCCAACCCCTTCAATCCAACCACCACCATCCGTTTCGGCTTGCCGCACGCCTGCCATGTAAAACTTCAGATATTCGACATCCAGGGACGCCGCGTAGGGGCAACGCGTGTTTACCCCTTCGGGGCATCGTCCTTACCCATCATCGACGGCTACCGCACCGCCGGCTACCACGAAGTTACTTTCGATGCCTCCAACCTGGCATCCGGGCTGTATATCTACCGCATTCAAGCGGCTGATTTCAGCGCAGTGAGGAAGATGGTACTGATGAAATAATCTGCGCTATTCGTGCAACTTGTCCGCCTCAGTCGGATCCGAGTCATCAGGGATCCACTTTTTTCTAACCCCAAACCTCCAGCCACCAGCCACCGACAAATCTGGATGACAAACTCCCTTATTAATTTTACCCCTGTTTTAGCGGTCAAATCTGTCACACTTTCGTGCTTGGCACGAGAGCATAAATCAAGTTATCCACAAAAAATCACGACAAATTCGTCAGTTCAGATGATCCCTTCCACTTGCTCATGAGCTTTATATGAAGACCGAACTAAAGGTCCCGCTTCAATATGATCGAATCCCATCTCTTCACCGCTGCGAGCATATTCCTTGAACTCATCAGGATGAACGTAACGGGCAACGGGATAGTGTTTTCCAGTAGGCTGTAAATACTGTCCCAGTGTCATTAGCCGGCATCCTGCATCGAGGGCGTCTCGCATAACATTGTATATTTCGGTTTGTGTCTCACCCAGCCCCAACATCAAGCCGGTTTTAGCACGCAAGCCGGCTTCTGCAATCATTCCGAGCACCTCCAACGAACGGCGATAATCTGCCTGCGGGCGCACCTTTGAATAGAGCGATGGCGCAGTTTCGAGGTTGTGCCCCAGCACGTCCGGCGCCGCTTCGATAACCCTCTGCAATGCTTCAGCATCGCCCTGAAAATCAGGAATCAGCAGTTCGATCCGGCAATGTGGCGAAGTTTTCCGAATCGCTCTAACCGTCGCGGCAAAATGCTCAGCTCCACCGTCCGAGAGATCATCCCTCGTTACTGAGGTAATAACCGCATATTTCAACTCTAAGAGCTTCACCGAATTAGCAACCCTGTCCGGTTCATTTTGATCGAAAGCCAGCGGCACACCACCATCCACCGCACAGAAAGTACAATTTCGCGTGCAGACGTCCCCCAGAATCATAAAAGTCGCCGTGCTGTTACCCCAGCATTCGCCCAGATTAGGGCAACGCGCCGAATGACATACGGTGTGTAGATCCTGACTGCGTATTAGTTCACGCACTCTGGCAAAGCCTTCACCTGAAGGGAGGCTCACTTTAAGCCAGGGCGGTTTTCTTATGGTTATTTTCAAAATAGGAAATGCTCTATCAAATGTTCGATTACATTATACGAAATTCAGCGTGTCAAATCAAGTGATTCACTGAAGAAATTCCTTCCCTGACTGTGGCTCAGGAGGCCGGGGGTTCAAATCCCCTTATCCACCCAGGTGAAAAAGGGGCTGTCCCAAAAAGATCAATGTCATTCTGAGCAAGCCGAAGGCGTAGCAAAGAATCTCTTGTTTATCTTAACATTATGATTCTTTCGAGACTCTTCGCTTTGCTCAGAGTGACACTTTTGAGTCAGCCCCTTCGTATCTCTTAGATAATATTTAAAGTGATTCGTTTAATACTTCTTAAACAGCTCCTTATCAAGAACATACAGGCTGATCTGCTTCGCGCCCACCTCGCTGTATTTGAACTTCTTCATCAGGTTCTTAATCAACCGTTTTATATCTCGCTTCAATCTCCCATCGTAAGCATCAAAACTGCTGCTCCCGTAATCCTGAATTGCCCGCCGGAAGTTTTCGTTGTCAGAATATGGCGCTAAAGCGTTCTCTTTCAGACTCCTCGTATATTTTTCAAACAGGCTCGCATACTGCTCCGTTTCAGTAATCTTTTTCCCCTCCTGCTGCATCTCCTGAAAAAGCGTATTGGTTATATACTCACTCTGAGCGTCCCTCCTGAACGTTTCCCTCTCCCCGGCGCTGCTGGTAGTGCCCAGACACAGAGCTTCAAAGTTCTTGAAATAATCTTCAGTAATTTCTATGTCATCGCCGGTGTAATCGCATTTTCGGGTTACCCCGGGTTCGAAATTAATTGCAAAGAGATAATTCTGAATGTCCCGGCAAAGCTGTTTGTCGTTGTAATAATATATAGCCTCTTTTACTTCCTGCAATACATTATAATCGTACATATCCTGCAGAGATTCTATGAACCCTTCGGGTATCTCATCGGTGAACGATCCGTTTTTCTCGGCGAAGAATTTATCCAGCATATCCATTGTAATCATCTGATCGCTCTCGGAGTACTGAGAGATAAGTTCATTGAAAATAATAAGAGACAACCTGCCGGAAAAACCCTTATTCCCCTCATTATGCGAAGCGTCCAGAATTGCTTTCCTCGTCGTTCTGTCGAAGTTCTTGACGTCCTCTTCTGTCAACCACGTAGGAATACTTCCAGTGTAAATCTCCATTTTCAGCAGCAGCATATCTTTATCCAGATACTTGCTGTATTTGTCAGCCGATTTGATCCAGTTTATAATGGCGGGAGATTCACGATCCATACGTGTCGCAATGATAATCTTGGCAAAATTTTCGAGGACACGTGGCAGAAACATATTTTCAATACTCTTGCCATATTTATTCTTGTAGATAGCCATTTCAGTGTTATAATCCAGAACATAAGGAATGTTGACACTGATTATCCTGTCCTGAAAAGAAGGAATGTCCTGAAAATGGCTGTGATCTGAGGGATTGATGGTGCCGAAGAAAAGCGTGTTAATATACTCTTCAGCCAGATCGACCTTATGCACTCCATCACTGATGATACCGTGCAGATTCCGAAGCCTCTCGATATTATGTTCCTTGATATCCATCAGCGCTAATACGCCATTGTTAGTCTTGGCAAGATATGAGAACTTGAAGCGGACGTCATCTGTCTGGAACAGTTCATTGATAAGGTTCTGCAGCGTCGGGTTGGTGATTGACCGCTTTAACGTCTGGTCGCCGGGATTGAATACGCTGACGCATTCGCCGAGCTGCCGGCTGAAGAAATTCCTCCGCGCCCGGATCATTTTAAAAACTTCCAACGGTTCCTGCGTAATGTCCAGTAACACTTTGAATATTGAATGACAGATATTACAGGGGACATCCTTTAAAACCCACTCGAACTGTTTTTCATGGAATAATCTCTCGATAAAATCGCGGTCAGGTATCAATTCATACAAAAACTGTTTGCGGTAGTTTTTCGGAATCATCAGGATGGGATGATCGTGGTTCGGACAGGAAAACTCGAGTACTTTTTCCGGATAGCGCACCATATTCGTTTCGGGAGATATCTTGTCAGCTCTGGAGAGTTCCACAATCTCCTCTGCTGCTGCGGGATTCCGGTGACTAATCCTCTGGAATCCGCCGAGCGCTTCAATATCCAGACACCAGTACACCTTGTAAGTGGCGCCTTTGGCCGTCTTGGCATAATCCTCGAGCTTCTGCAGTAGATTATTTAGAAAGATGCTCTTTCCACTGCCGGGAGGTCCTTCAAAAAGGTAGATGTTGTTCTTCTGTGTGCCCTTCCTGAAACCACCTATCAGCTTCATAAATCGATTGGTGAATAGCCGGTCAGCAAAAAATGGATCGTCGCAGTCATCGACGAAGAGGCGCGTAAAATCATAATTAACAAACCCGACGGAATCTTCAGTTACGGCGAAATCATCCTTTCCTTCCGGCACATAGTGGTGGATCGTATCATGGAATAACTGGAAGACGTCCCGCAGCGCATGTTCAGGACTTTCTGCAAGTAAATGCAGGAAGTCGTTGAATGTCATCGGCAGCCGCCGCTCCTTGTCGCGGATATACTTGCTTAAATTATACAAGGATTCGAGCCGCTGACCCTTTTCAGTCAACTTTCTGAAATCCTCCTGCTCCGGTTTCTGCTTCTTCTTGCGTGCCATGATATTATAAATCTGTTTTGCTGATCTTACGATCTTTTATAGTGAATAATACCCGTCGATGTTCGTATTCCAGCTCTTCGTCTTCAGATTCGGCGTCGGTTTTAACGATCTCAGTCGTCTCCAACTGAACCTGACCGCCCCATAGATATTCGATACCGGTCATGGTCTCCGGAATGTATGCCTTCATCAGTTCTTTACCTTCAAACTGATGTGATAGATACAGATTAGAATCGTTAGTCTTATCTTCGATGACACTGATTTCAGGCGGGTGATAGAGCTGCTCAATCAGCATTTTTTTATAATCCTCGCTCTTCCGGCTTTTAATATAATACTCCACCGTTCCCCTCTGCGGATTGAAACGCTGACCGACCACGAACAGATCATGCTCGTTGACGAAATCCTGAGTAACATAGGTATTGATCAACGTAAAATCCGAAAATTTCTCTCTGAGTTGGAAAATAGCATCGCGTCCCTTACCGGTTCTCTTATCGAAGTCCTCCCTGATTTCAATCTTACTTAACTGCTGGAAACCGAAAGCGGACTTCCCCTTGTCAACTAATTCTTCAACATACTGAATCAACCGTAATCCGATAGCATAAGGATTCAAACCTACCCGGCTGACTGAAGTAACAAAAGCGTTCGTGCGGGCGTAATCGACCTCATGACCTTTAATCCGATCATCAGCTCTGAACAGCTCGTCGTGCCAGTATGATGCCCAACCTTCATTAGTTATCTTGGTCCGAATCTGCGGGCTGAAATAGAGTGACGTGCCCCTGACAATATTCATCACGGATTTCATCCACTCATTGTTCTCCTTCTTCAAGAACGTTGAATTATCGCGTACGAATTCCATCAGGTCAAGAACATTCTCACCATTTTTCGCAGTATGCTTCTTGTACAGAGCTGAAAATTCGGGGTATTTCTTTCTTACATCAGCAAAAAAGGCGCTTTCAGCAACAGCTTTATTGCGGGTAATCAGCTTGTTATATCGTTCGATCTCCTTAAATATTTCATGATCCGGCAACTTTTCCATGCTCTGGAGGAATACGTCAAAATAGAAATCAACCTTCGACGGCGGCTGCATATCCTCGATGGACCCGCGCAGCGGCAGCCTGTCGAAATAGCCCGCTAAATTATCAATCCCCCGACTGAATTCGACAACATAATCCACCCACCTGCCATGCTCACTGCGAAGCTGTTCGATATACCGTTTATCAGCCAGCGCTTCACCGACAAAATCATCCTTCCAAGTATTCAGGAAAAGGGTATTATTCTGGAAAAAATCTATATGTGCCAGGACGTGGTAGAATATCATGATATTCAGCCAGTCCGGGTTGTTATCGTTATAGAATGATATGGCGGGACGGGAATTAATAACGGTTTCATAGGGATTATTGGGGTATAGCTTATATCGCTCTTTGCCCTTGATGACTTCAACGTCATTTACCCAGTAATCGTACAGAGTCGGGATCATCCCCTTGGGAGATAACTCCAGTAGATCGCGGTTGGTGACTATATATTCGAGGGATTCATCGTCAAAGCGCAGCCCGGCGTCGCGAGCCCGCACTTTGCACTCTTCCATAATCCCCTTGGTATGTTGGTCGATTAATTCCATATAAATGACTAAAGTAAGTCTGAATCCTTATGATCCGTTTTCGGAAAATCGAATCACTCTTCAATCAGCTTTTTAATCCCCTCAATGATCCGCTCTTCGGTTGAATCTGCCGCCACCATCATATCCATCTTTATCAGATCCGGTTTCTCTTTTAAAATCCCTGAACTCTCAATATATTTCTCGACAGTAGTTTCACCCGAACTTCCCCAGGAATTTCTGGCAATGGTGATACCCATCCGGCTGCAGTAAGTCAGGATTCTTCTGATCTCCTTGACCGCTTCTTCTCCCACAGAATCCCAGTCGTCGCCGTCCGTACCGTGGAATACATAGACATTGTAATCTCTGGCGAGCTGCTCCTCTTCGACTATCTTGTTGACCAGTTCGTACGCAGGATGTACATTAGTGCCGCCGGCGATCTGGGAATTGTGATAGGTGTAGAAATCAGGCGCTTCCTTCGCTTCAGTATCGTGCAGAATAAACCGGGTTTCCACCTTGTTCTCGTATTGATACGCCAGCCAGCTATAGATAAACAGGTGCTGGGTGGCAACGATCTCCGTAGGCTTGCCCGCCATCGAACCGGAATAATCACGCAGGAAAAATACTACCGCCTGGGTTTCGTAATCTTTCTCTTTAGAAAGCACCCGGTAGATGCGGTCTTTGGGGTTGATCAGAAGCTCTTCGGGATCGACACTTGCCTCTTCGGTAACGTTCCCCAACAGTATGTTGGTCTGAATGATGCGTCTGATCGTCTCTTTTTTATCCAGTATCTGCCCAAAGCCGCGGTTTCTGTCGGTGAGATCGTAAATGTACTTCGTGAAGGCTCGTTTCTTACCCTTCATTTTGAGATTGGGAAGGGAGAATTTCTCCGTCAGGATTTTGCCGAGATCGAAGGCATCGGAAAGCACGTCATGTTCCGCGCCCTGCCCCTGTCCTGCGCCTTCACCATCTTCACCTTCACGCGGATCCACAGCCTGTTCACCGATGACCTCGCCCTCTTCGCCCTCACCCGAACCGCCCGTAGCCTCTTCTTCCTCCGTAGTAGAAGTATCGTGATAAAATTTGGGTTCGGTGGTCGTAGGCACGACGACAACCTGATCTTTATGCCCGCTGATCGGCTTGACAATCCGCCCAATCCTGATTCTCTTCTGGAAACCGTCTTTCTCTCGTTGTTCATCTCTCTCCAGAAGGTCTTCCAGGGTCTGCAATGCGGTGACCTCTGAAACCTTTGGTGGAGCTATCCCCTGAAGGATTTGCAGATCGGAGAAGTCATAAATACCCGGCGCATCAATCGGCTTCCCGGGTGGCATTTGAACCAGGTGATGTTCACCTCCAGCCTCGAGTTCCCTGCGGACCAGCTCCTCCTGCTCAGGATCGATTCCATGTTTTTCCAAAAACGCGCTTATGTCGATCTTTCTTTCTGGCATTATTTCAGCAAATCTTCATTCAGGGATTAGTTAGCGTCGTCCTGTGTGCAAAAGTACTCGATGGTTTTTTGAGCGCAAGTATTGCAATAACCCAGCTTTTTCTCCATGGTATCAATCATACGGTTATACAACTTCTGGTTCTCCTCATTGGTGCGGTTGGAAAGCGCTCCAACAAGACTTCCAGCGCCCGCCACGTCGGATTTGAGCCGCACGTCGGTAACCGCTTTAACCAGTTCATTGTTATCCATGAAGTTGTAATTGGCGTCCTTGATGATCTTCTGACCGTATATCTTGGAGATAGTCGTCCGATAGCTCTGCTTCTGCTCGTTGTTGTTCAGCCCCAGTCTCGATTCGACGCTGTTGATGAAAGTCTCATCTATCTTCAACGGTATCAGCTTGTTGGTCTGCGGATCTTTGTATGTCCATATCTTATCGGGTCCGAGGTTCTTCGCGTCTATGCCGATGATCATGTTGACATAATTCATCACGTCCTTTTCGACCGCTTTCGGCTCGTCCATATAAGCGTTGAATATCGCCGTCATTACGTTCTTGCGATATAATCCCCGGGCGATCTTCAGGTCGTTCTGATATTTAGTCCTGTCGTTAGGCTCCTGCACATAATCCAGAATCACGCTCTCCGTCGCGTTGAATACGTCTCCGGCGTACATGCACTTCCCTTCCTGCGTTTCAGACCTCTCAAGCAGAATCTGCAACGATCTGCCAAGGTTTCTGTGACCCAGACCCTTTTGTCCAAAACGACGGGTTATATCCGGAGCGTTATTGAGATCGTTGATAACTTCAGCTAAAGTCTTGATGCTCTTCTCGCCCGCGACTTCACCAGCGGAAAGCTTCATCATCTCTACCGGTGTGAGTTTGTCTGATGGCGGCATCCTTGTCAAAATCATGGCTACAGAGACTGCATAGTTCAGGTTTGGATCGATATGCAGATCCTCTTTGGTGAACGTGGTCTTCTGCTGGCTGCCGATAGCGAACTGTGTGAGTTCCTGCTGTAATTTGTAATCGGTATTATGCGCCATATAGGTTAAGCGGCAGCGGTCAACGATGGGAGCCTGCTCTTTCTCTTCGAGGAAACGCGCGAATTCAGAGTTATTGCTGGTGGCGATAACCAGCGTATCGAGGGGCCATTTAAAACCTTCAATCTCAATAGTCCGGTTCTGGATCACGCCTAAATAGACCTGCACCAGATCGCGCTTATTCTTGAATATCTCGTCAGCAAAATGGATTCCGCCTCCGGCGATTCTCGCCAGCGCGCCTCTCCTCAGATCGAACCGGTAGGGATTATTGGTATCGGAAATGTGCAGCAGCCTGGTAATCGATTCATCCCCGATCAGATCGACCGCTGATGATGTGATCTTATCCTTGGCTGCGTACTTGCCGGTCAAAGTGCCGCGCGATTCACTGATGGGAACAGGAACCACCTCGATAAACTCCATCATTGCCTTTAAATCGCCATCGGTGTATTCTCGTATCTGATTCCAGATGTAATCCGTACAGGCGCCGAGGGGTCGGTAGTTCTTATAGTAGTTCTCTATCTTTTTGTTGCTGGTTCCCCCCTTGGACAGATACTTGATATTCTCATCCCTCTGCTCAGAAAGATTCATCAGGAGCACCATCGGATCTTCAAAGGTCTGCGATTCAATCGTAGTGATCTTTCCATATCCGCCGATTTTGTCCAGATTGACAAATCTGAAGGTGTAACGCATATTCTCCGGACGTGCGATGAAAGTCCGGTATAACCCGTTCAGATAATCGACGAAGTAAGTTTTACCGTTCCCCGGTTCACCGATCAGTACGAATGCCATCTCTTTGGATGACCCGCCCTCCGAAGCGTCCTTGACGAACGAGACGAAGCTGTTGATCTCATCGAACATCCCGATGATGTGCTTCGATCCCTGCCTGAACACCCTGAAGTCATAAGTTCGTCTGCCGTTTACTGTGATCTTCTCTATTTGACTGGTGTCTTCGAGGATCATTCGTGAAACAGACTGGAAAACATTCTCAAACCGCCTCTTCCCGGCGATTACACTCTTCAAATGCTCATCCAGAGTTGTCACGGAATTTATGATTGCTGCTTTCTTAGGACTCATCGCTTTTCACCTCTCCGCTGACGAGATTGATGATTTCTATATATAAAATATCGCAAATTGTATGCCTTGTGGAATATCACTTCCTGCTCACTACTCAGCTTGCTTTGCACCCTTCTAACCGGTTATACGTTCAATGGAAACGACAGGTTGCATGATCACAGCCAATTTACAACTGAAAACATTTTATCACAAGAACTTATGTATATTTTATGACCTCAAACTACCTATATATCGCTGTGTTATCAAGCATTTTCGGGGGTAATGGACGTTAAATTATTTTATTTACGAGACTATTGAAATATACCTATTTTGTCATTCCTGCTTGTCCCTTCGGGGATCAATCCGCAGCCGTAGGGCGGAGGTGCTTTGGCGAAGCCATGTCCATGGCACCCACGCGCTACCAGCCACTAGCCACCAGCTACTTGAGAACCACAATCCTCTTCGTTTCCGTGTAGGGGTCGGTCTTGCGCCGACCCGATGGTGAGACCTCCAACCGAAACAAATAAACGCCAGACGAGAAATCAGACGCATTCCAGAAATAGGTGTGACTGCCGGGAGGTTGTAAGCCTTGCGCTAAGGTGGCGACTTTCTGACCTAAGAGG
>JALGVT010000033.1 GCA_025774555.1 candidate division LCP-89 bacterium | reverse complement strand
AATCCACACTCAGCCTTGAAATACCTGAGCCCGGTAGAATTCGAGACTGAATGGTCCCGAAACTCTACACAAAAAGCCGCCTAAAATTGTCTTGTTTTGAGGGGTGCAGTACACCCAAACAGTAAAGCATAAAATGTATGAAGCACCTAAGTCCCTTACAGTTAAAGCAGCTTTAAGAATACCAATAAAGAACCCATTAACATATTTAGATTTCCATTCTTCACTACTGGTTATCGAATATATTTCAATTTTCCGCGAGGCCATTGGGATAATGTGTAACAGTTATTCTGAATATCGCGTTCAGTACAAACATCCCTTCTAGTAAATAATGAAAGCAGTAAAAGTATTTCACGAAGTCCTTCGATTTTAAACTGTCTATTAATGTCCTTTTTAAGGTTACGGTCAGGTACAAGAACCGTAGCTGTTTTTTCAGAAACACCACGCTTCCTTGGGATTCTGAATTCTCCATCAAGCGGCTCATCATGTTCCAACTTTTCTAATTGTGCTTTATAATATTTTTCAATCCGCCTGAATTTATAACCATGAACATCGAACTCCTCAACATAATCTGGAAATTGCAGATTGTAGACATTTAATGCCATTGTTCATATAAGGTTAAATTCAACGCGCTTTTTCATCCCCCCTTTAATTCCCCCCTTAATAAGGGGGGCTTATCCCTGCCCCAACTTTGCCCCCCCCCTACTAAGGGGGGTGCCCTTCAGGGCAGGGGGATCCAGAAATTCGATGAATTTCTGAACATACTGCTGTGAGGTTCTCTAAAAGGTCCTTATTTGAAAACCTGATTACCTTTAGTCCATAGCTTTCAAGTATGCTGGTTTGTTCTTTATCGTATCCTTTGCCATGCTCGGTATAATGCGTTTCACCATCGATTTCAATCACTAGCTTTAATTCCTTGCAATAAAAATCAACTATGAAGTGATCTATAGGGCGTTGACGCAAAAACGTGAACTCTGATTTTCTAAGGCAATCATACCACAATTTTCTCTCTGTATGCATCGGATTTTTCCGAAGTTCCTTAGCTCGAGAAACCAATTCAGGATTGTAAGGCAGATGAAATCCTGTCGAGACTAATCCTTTCTTGCGTAATTCGTCTTTATCTAAAGTCATGACTCGAAGCTATTCCTTATCAGATTTCCCCTTTAATTCCCCCCTTAATAAGGGGGGCTTTGCGCTTTGCCCCCTTTTTCAAGGGGGGCGCCCTTCAGGACAAGAACTCAGAAGGAGTGCAACGGGGACTTGCCCCCGCTGGCGGCAGCAAGCTGCCGCTCTACCTTTTCTTACCGATCCTGCCATACTGGTTTGCGCTTCTCAAGGAATGCTGTCAGTCCTTCTCTGGCGTCTTCGGTCTGCATCAACTCCTCGATGTACTCGCGGTCAGCGTGCCGGAACGCTTCCATCACCGGCTGGTACATGGCACAGTCAATTGCTTTCTTGGTCAGCGCTATAGAAGAAGCGCTCAGAGAAAGAATGCTGCTGATAAACTCATCAACTTTCTCTTTGAATTCGGCAGCCGTATAGACCTGGTTGATCAGCCCGATTTTATCGGCTTCTCCCGCGGATATGATCTTGCCCGTAATCAGCAGTTCCAGGGAACGGTTGCGACCTACCAGAATCGGGAAAGTCACCACCGCAACCGGCGGGAAAACGCCGAGCATAATCTCCGGTTGTCCGAATTTCGATTTATCGGAAGCTAAGACTATATCGCAGAAGGTCGCCAGTTCACAACCGCCGCCCAGGGCAGACCCATTCACCACAGCCATAGTAACGGCGGGCACGCGCGACATGCAACGGAACATCCTGCCGAACGCTCCGATCATATCGACGACCTGATCTTCCTGGTGTTCTGAGACGTCCGCACCTGCTGAAAAATGGTTGGCTTCAGATCGGAAAATAACCAGTTTCAACCCTTCAATCAGCGCCGCTTTTTCCAGGGCATCACAGATTTCGCGCATCATGGCGATATTCAGGATGTTCACCGGAGGATTGTTCAGGACGATATCCAGCCGCCCCGGTGATTCTTCGATTCGGATCAGCTTGTAGTCGCTCATAACGTTCTCCCAAATTTAGTCTGTTGCACGCTGATTAGCTTTCACGTTTAATGACTATAGCCATCGTTACACCGCCGCCGCCACATATACCTGCGACGCCCAGTTCCTTGTCATGATTCTTCAGAGCGTAGTACAGTGTGACTACGATGCGGGCTCCTGATATGCCGGTAGGATGCCCCAAAGCAATCGCGCCACCGTTGACGTTGACTTTATCTGCATCCCAGTTCAGCATCTTCTGATTGGCGATCATCTGCGCGGCAAAGGCTTCGTTCGCTTCATAAATATCCATGTCATCCAGGGTCATATTGGCATTCTTCAGCGCTTGGGGAATGGATACGCCGGGACCTTCTCCCATAGTTTCATTATCCACGGCAGCTTGAGCGTAAGAGAGGATGGAGAACAGCGGCTTGGCGCCAATGGCATTTGCCTTCTCGCGGGAAGTAAAGACCAGGGCGCAAGCGCCATCGGACATGCCGCATGAATTTCCGGCAGTTACCGATCCGTCTTTTTTGAAAGCGGGAGGCAGTTTTGCCATCTTTTCCATCTTGACGGGCCAGCGGATGGTTTCATCCTTGGCAAATTCCTTTGGTTCGTCGCGCTTGGTCGCCGGCGGAACGGTTATGGGCACAACTTCATCATTGAACATGCCATTTTCCCAAGCCAGGTGCGCCTTTTCGTGAGATTTTGCAGCGAATATATCCATCTCTTCGCGGGATATGTTGTACTTTTCAACGAGATTCTCCGCAGTGCTGCCCATGCCTTGCATGATGACCCGATCCACAGAATCCGACCAGCCGTCTTCCAGCTTACGGTCGCCCATCTTGAAACCGTTCCAGCGCACGTTCTTCATCAGGAAGGGAATGGTTGACATGGAATCGAAGCCGCCAACCAAGACCACGCCGTGTTCTCCAAACCGAATCTGCTGAGACGCCATCGCGATGGCGCGCATCCCGGAAGGGCAAGCCATGTTCAGTGTAATCGCAGGGACACTCTTCGGTATCCCTCCGAAGACGGAAGCCGTCCTCGCCGGATTGACGCCGTTGCCTGCCTGGCGGCAGGAGCCGAGAATGACGTCTTCGACCATTTCCGGCGTGATACCGGCGCGTTCGACGGCAGCTTTGACTGCCACCGCGCCGATGTCATAAGCGTTCATGTTGCGCAATGTTCCGCCAAAACTACCCATCGGAGTACGGCAGGCTGATATGGCGACGATGTCGTTTAAGTTCATTGGATTCCTCTGTTGTATGGTAAATTTTCAATTAATAACTATCAGGATTCAGGGTTCGGGATTCAGGGTTCAGAAAGACGCTTTTTCAAAGCGTTAATCTGTCGTATCTCTTGTCTGATTAAGTCTATCATTATTTCATATTCAGTATCTGGCAGCAAATTAAGTTCTTTTGATATAATTACTTGCGTTTCCAATTCTGCGCATGAACCAAGGGAAATGCCAAGAAAACGACAATATTCTTTTATCTGCTTCTTGATGTGTCCTTCGGCGATGTTGGACGGAATGGAAACAGAGGATCGTCTCATCTGATTAGTCAAACCAAATTGTTCCGCCTTTGGAAATGCACCCGTGATTCAATATACTTCTTTCACAATTCTGATGCCTAATTGCCAAATCCTAAGATCTTTGAAATCGCGAATGCTGGACATTATTTCCTTTGAATCCTGAACCCTGATAACTGAATCCCCTAAATATACTGTCCTCCATCCACTTTAATCACTTCGCCAGTGATGTGGCGGGCTAAGTCAGAAGCCAGGAAAGTGCAGAGATGGGCGACGTCTTCGGGTTCGCCAAGGCGTTTCAGGACGGTCTCGCTGGTGGAAGCCTGTTTCGCTTCATCGGGCATCTGCGCCATCATATCGGTCATGATCAAGCCCGGAGCAACTGCATTGACGGTTACGCCTCTGCCACCCAGTTCCTTGGCGACGGTCTTGGTCAAGCCTATGATACCAGCTTTGGCGGCTGAATAGTTCGCCTGCCCGAACTTGCCTCGCATGCCGTTGATCGAGGTCAGGTTGATGATGCGCCCGGATTTCTGTTCACGGAAGAGCGGCGCAACTGCGCGGATGTAGTTGAAGTACCCTTTCAGGTCGATGTTCTGCACGGTATCCCACTGCTCTTCGGTCATCTTCCAGATCACACCGTCCCAGTTGACTCCGGCGTTGCAGACAAGAATGTCCAGGTTGCCCCATGCTGCGACAACTTTGTCCACCATCGCCTGAGCGTCCGCGAAGTTGGACACATCCGCCTGCACTGCCATTCCCTTGCAGCCCATTTCGTTGATCTGCTTGGCGATGGTTTCGGCTTCATCGGCGTGTTTGCGGTAGTTCAAGGCGACGTTGGCGCCGTTCTTCGCCAGATCGAGGCTGATCGCAGTGCCGATCCCCAGCGATCCGCCGGTGACGATGGCGTTTTTGTTTGCAAGTAGCATTTGGTTTCCTATATTTTTATTTTTTCTATTTCCTTCTCAACTATTTTGATATACTCTTGAAGTGTTCGTATCATATTAACAGTTTCTATTGAGACATTTTCACAAGCTTTGATAGCACCATTAAGATTGATGAAAAACATATCATATTCGCTGTTTATCTTTTTTTGATATATCTTGACTTTTTTCTCGTCTGATTCCTTTGGAGGATTTAGATCCATTTCTCGAACAAGTTCACGAAAAACAGAGACCTCGTGACCTATTGCCTCAAACCAGCTATTGATATGTTGATGTTCTTCGTATAAATAAACCAATTTTTCAATTAAATCTCTGCCATATTTTTGAGTTAGACGCTGAGATATATACAGAATATTTGTATCAATGTTAACTGTTATTAACCTATATGTGACTGAGAAAAAAGAATTTTCCTTCCTACTTTTATTGTAGTTTTCAAGTGCTTCATTTAGTCTTTCTGAATTTCGCTTAAAAATTGATAGTGTTGCAGTTAGTGCACCAAGGAGCTCCTCTTTTTCTTTTCTTCTTTTTACCTTTTTTTCATGCCGAATATGAAGATAATGTGGGGTGACGGCAGCAATAAATATGACTACCCAAGCCACTAAATTCCACCAGTTAAATCCACCCGCATTTTCTTGTGTACAATTCGCAAACACCACAAGAGTGTCGTTCAGCCAAACAGTATCAGTACTGGTGATAGCCAACTGAGATAGACTATCCAAGACTGTCTTAGAAGTATCGATTGCGACTTCGAGGCTCATGTCCTGAAGTTAAAATTATAAATAGTTTGATATTTTGCCCTAACTGTTTAATTGTCTGAACCACGGATGACACGGATTACACGGATTAATCGGATTTGATTTGTGAAATCTGTCTGCCTATGCCGGATCTATACAATCAGCGCAAGCAGCGGTTCAGGTTGCACGGCAGCTTAATGCTGCCGATTTGATCCCCCCTTGCTCCCCCTTAATAAGGGGGGCTCTCCTCAGCCCCAACATTGCCCCCCTTACCAAGGGGGGTGTCCGGCAGCTGCCGGACGGGGGGATTCAGGCGGGGCAAGCCCCCGCGCTACCTGTCGATATAAATAATCAATGTCCATCAGCTAACTAGCGACACCAGTCACTTGAGCGACTTGAGCTAAAGGCTGGGCATGGGATTTTAAATCCCGTGCCCTCGGGTCGGCTCTCCAAAGGAGTTCCCTTCGGTCACAAGACCCCCGTAGGGGCAAGCGACCCCTACGCAATATCTGCTACTCCCCGACTAGCCTCTTCAGGATCATGATCACGCCGCCGAAATGTTCGCCGATGGCGCAGACCTGCCAGCCATCCTGTTCGCGCTCTTCGATGATCTCCTTCACCACGTCGCGAGTCTTCAACATGACCGGCACAACGTCATGCTCGTAGCGGTGAGCGCCCTTGATCATGACCAGAATGATACTGCCGAAAACCTCACCCAGACCACTGACAGACCAACCTTCCGCTTCATATTCCTTGATCTGCCTGATCATACCGTCTTTGGTCTTCCAGGTGGAAGGAATTATTTTATGTTCCATGGTTCCTCCGGTTGCTGGCAGCTGGTAACTGGTTGCTGGTAATTTTTTGGAGTAGTGCCCGTGTTTGCTTCGCTTCCGATTGAATTAGCTCAGAAAGATCGTTGAATTTGGTCTCATTCAAAAAATCCAATTCTTTAGCAATTACTAATTGAGTCTCTAATTCCCCACAAGAACCGAGCGCTATATTCAAGAATTGGCGAAACTCCTTCTGATGACTTCGATTGTGCCCCTCAGCAATATTTGAAGGAATCGAGACCGCAGCCCTCTGCATCTGGCTGGATAATCCGTAGATTTCAGTTTTGGGGAAATGCTCAGTAGATTTATATATCTCTTTTACAATTTCAATTCCTTGCTTCCAGATTCTGAGATCTTGATATCTCTTAATTGTACTCAATTCTCCTCCTTGCAAGAACCTCAATCAGGCTAAATGCAGTTCCTCACGCCAGCAACCAGCAACTAGCGACCAGCTACTTCTGTGGTTTACCCAGCACTGCTTCAAACAGCTCCTCATCCAGTGGGTGTCCATCGGCAAGCATCTGGCGGTACTTGATGAAATCGATGGTGTCCGTGCCGGTAATGCCGCGAGTGTTGAAGGCATGGAAACCGAGGTAGGCTTCACCCTGCATGTTTGCCGCCAGCCAGTGACGGTTCGCCAGCTTGGTTTGATCCCAGAAGAATTTTTTCTTCATGCGGATGCCGTCAACGGATTTAATCAAACAGCCGGGGAAAAGATTGGTGAAAGTCCAGACGATCTTATTGACGTCTTTATCCAGCAGTTCGAAATCGATGACAGCTTCCTTCATTTTGGCGCGGGCTGCTTTGGCGTCATCGCCGCGCTTCATATCACCATAGACAATCTCGCCGTCATCGATCCATTTATCGATGATCACAGCAGGGCTGGGGACAAACTTACCATCCTCTTTTATCACCCGGGCAACCTTGCTGACCAATCCTAAGCGTTTCATCTTATACGCTGACCACATTTCGCAGGAGATGCAGTTCCACATGGCGTCTTCGATGGTCAGGAACCAGGGGAGAAAATCGGACGATCCTCCGTCGGGCGCGCTGCCGTGACGGGGACCAGCCTGCCCGAAGATAGCCGTATCCGCCGCCACCGCCAGATCGCACGCCATGCCGATCTCCTGCCCGCCTGCGATGCGCATACCGTTGACGCGGCAGATAGTAGGTTTCTTGCAGTTCAAGATGCCGTCCACCATACCGTTAAACAGGTCCATATAAGCGCCATATTCAGCATTGCGGCTGCTGTAGTATTCGGCATACTCCTTGGTATTTCCACCGGTGCAGAAGGCTTTATCGCCGGCAGCAGTGAACACTGCTGCTACCACACGCCTGTCCATCGACGCCTTATGGAAACCTGCGATGACGCCCTTGACCATATCAGTCGTGTAGGAATTGTATTGTTTGGGGTTGTTGAGGATAATCCAGGCAGCATACAGACCATCGACTTCGTTCCCCTTGGGGTCATAGATCGGTCGATTTTCGTAAATTACGGACGGAGCTTCCGTGCCGAACCATTCATCCCCCCACAGTTCGTGGTCTTTAAGTCCTCCTTCGCGAGGCAGCCAATCCAATGACATCATTCCTCCAGGTAGTTATTTATTTGCTTATCTTTATTTTCAGTCTTTTCCATTTCTAAACTAACCCTTGTCGTTGTCCACATTCGGTTTGAACAGACCCTCTTTCATCAGGCGTCCAATAGTGGAAGCTAACTCAACCAGTCTAAGCTCAGATATACCGAGCTGTTCATATTCGCGGTAGTATGCTTCAGTGATGTTGACAAAGCTGTCTGAACGAGTGCGCTTCTGGCGAGCATCTTTGACGAACAGAGTGATCGCTTCGAGCAACTCGGTGGTTAATTCGACGCCGTCGCGGGCTAAGCCATCTTGATATATCGGTTTTTCCAGAACTGCTTTGACAGCGGCAATCCCACTGTGTTTGCCGAATACGAACTTGATTTCGCCGCCGACCAATTCGGGTGGTATGACCTGATAAATCGATTTATCGATCAGTATGCCGGCAGTATGGATGCCCGATTCATGAATAAAAACTCCTTCACCGATAATCGGCGTGTTCGCTGAAACCGGTATCCCCGAATATTCTTCGACCAATTTTCGCAGATCACGCAGTTTCTCATATTTGAAACGTGGCAGATCGATGCCGTAGAGCAACTTCAGACCGACGACAACCTCGTGCAGCGGCGCATTGCCGGCGCGTTCACCCATTCCGTTTATGGTGCAAGTTGGCACAGTTATCCCATGACTCATCGCTCGAATGGTATTGATTCCGGCAAGTCCGAAGTCATTGTGGAAATGCACTACAATATCCTCGCCGGGAAATTCATTTACTATACGCGGGATGTAATGATCCACACCTTCGGGCGTCAGGCATCCCACCGTATCAGGAAAGCTGTAGCGTGTAGCGCCTGCTTCATATCCTGATTTGGCAAGTTGTATGGTGTATTCTATATCTGCACGCGACCCATCTTCGCCGCCGAATTCGATTGATTCCACACCTTGATCGCAAGCGTATCTGATAGCATCGCACATCAGTTTGAGGTTCGCTTCCCGGTAAAATTCAACCGGCAGGTCGAGCCATTCGGATTCATCGCGCCCCATCACTTTTATCAGCGTCTTACCAATTTTGTACTTCAGGTGAAGATCCGATCCGGAAGTGAAGATAAAGAAGGTGATTTCGTTGACGTCAACGTCGATTTCTCTCAGAGTCTGAATAGTGACGTCGATATCTTTAGGATTGGATCGACACATCACCAACAGTTCAACGTCTTCGCGTATTTCACCCTTTCGCTTACCCTGAACAATGCGCTGCAAGGCTCTTCGATCCGACAGCGCAGCCATGGGAAAACCGAGATCAAGGATATCGACTCCTATTTCCGAAAGGGCGACAGCAAGTGTGTATTTCTGTCCCGGTGAAAAAGCTACGCCCGGAGTCTGCTCCCCATCTCTTAAGGTAGAATCGTAAATTTTGATCTTCTCTGGCGGCGGGAAATTCATCTCGCCCATAAAATCGGTCGGCAACTTAATCAGTTCGTGTAAAGGTTCACGGAATTTCATATTCCCTCTTCCTCCACGTTGTTTTCATGGTTGCTGTTCTGACAGGCGCCGCCTGACGTATTCTTCAAAACCGCCCACGTCGATGATTTCCCTGATCCTTGCAGGGAAAGGCGAAGCGGTATAACTGCCGCCACTGGTGAGATTGGTAATCTCACCTTTATTGATGTCAATTCTAAGGCGGTCACTTTCCCGGGCGGCTCTAACTGCTTCGGGGCATTCAAAGATGGGCAGACCAACATTGATAGAATTACGGTAAAATATCCTCGCGAAAGACTCCGCCACAACCGCGCCAACTCCTGCCCCAAGTATGGCGAGAGGAGCGTTTTCTCGCGACGATCCGCAACCGAAGTTCCGCCCGCCGACGATGATATCACCCTTGTTGACACGGTTGACAAAGGTTGCATCGAGGTCTTCGAGACAGTGCGGAGCGAGTTCTTCTTTATGAAAAGATGTGCAGTATCGCGCGGGGATAATCACATCTGTATCTACGTTGTCGCCATATTTAAAAACTGTGCCTTCCATGATGTCCTTCAGGTTTATAGATGAACTTACCCGGTGTAAGCATCGTTCAGGTTGCCGATAATCAATCCTAAGGATTCGAGCAGTAGTTTCTTATCGTGTTGTGAAAGCTGCTTGGACGCTTGATCGTTGATTTTCTTACCGATGGCATTCCAATCATGATATGCTTGGTGACCCTTCGTAGTCAGGGATACTCTCTGAGCTCGGCGGTCTTCCTTGTCCTGATTGCGGACAATCAGACTCATACTCTGGAGCTTATCCAGGCAGCGGGTGATGGTGGCATTATCGAGATTGACCATCTTCCCCAGCTCGGTCTGTCCCATCTCGTTCCTCTGCCCCAGAGCCATCAGCAACATCCATTGTGACGGGGTTACGCCGTGCTGAGTCAGTTCTTTCTCAAGCGCTGTCCTCATCCATCTGGCGACCAGATTTATCTGCGTCCCCAGGCTCTCTGAGAATTTTTCTATTCCTGCCAAATCAACTTCCTCCCTGGTTATATCCGGGGATCAATTCAACTCTATATTCTGTCTTAAATATCATCCGGATGAGCAATTTCTCCGGCTACCGCGGTCGCTCCTGCAACGGCGGTTCCCGCCAGGAACACCTGACTTGACGGATGTCCATTGCGTCCTACAAAATTACGGTTAGTGGTATAAAGACCTACTTCGTTTTCCGCCAGAATTCCCATGTGCCCGCCTATGCAGGGACCACAGGTGGGGGGACCGATCACCGCTCCGGCTTCAGTGAAAACTTCAGCCAGACCGCTGTCCAGCAGTTCCAGATAGACGTCCCGGGTTGAAGGGATGACAATCAGGCGGGTATCGGGGTGGACACTTCTACCCTTCATGGCATCGGCTGCCATCTGGTAATCGCTCAGTCTGCCGTTCGTGCAGGAACCCAGAACCACCTGATCCACCTTGATTCCCTTTACTTCATCGACACCAACCGCATTGGATGGTAAGTAAGGTTTCGCCACCTGGAGTTTCAGATCCGATACGTCGAAGACGTGCTCTTCGATGAATTCGGCGTCCGGATCTGAAAGCAGCGGTTCGTAGTGGATTTCCGGGAACTGCGCCATAAACTCAGCGGTTTTTTTGTCCGGCGGCACGATACCGGCTTTGCCTCCGGCTTCGATAGCCATATTGCAGAGCGTGAATCTGCCGTCCATGGACAAATTACTGATAGCATTGCCGGTAAATTCCAGTGTTTTATAGAGCGCGCCTTCCACGCCTAACTGTCCGATAATAAACAGAGCTACATCCTTACCGCCTACCCATTCAGGAAGGTCGCCATTAACTTCGACTTTGATCGTGGCGGGCACTCGAAACCAGAGTTCGCCGATTGCCCAGGCAGCCGCCATGTCAGTGCTGCCGATGCCTGTTGAGAAAGCTCCCAGCGCGCCGTAAGTGCAGGTATGGCTGTCCGCTCCAACTATAAGATCGCCGGGTTTAACCAGCCCTTCATCCGGCAGGAGCACATGACAGATTCCGGAACGACCCACTTCAAAGTAATTGAAGACACCCATCTCTTTGGCGAACTCGCGCATGGTTTTGGATAGACCGGCGGCAGCTAAATCTTTGGCAGGTACGAAATGATCGTTGACCAACACAACTTTTTTCGGATCGAAGACCTCTTTCGCACCCATGCGACGGAAGACTTCAACGGATAAAGGGACGGTTACATCCGTCCCCAGCACCATATCTAACTTAGCGAAGACTAATTCGTCAACTTCAACTTTATCCTTCCCCGCGTGGCAGGCGAAAATCTTTTGTGCGATTGTCTGGCTCAAAGGAGTATCCTTAATGTAAGTCGTTTATTCTTAAAGTCTTTGTAGGTTGTCGGGTACGCACCGAAGGCACTGCTTCGCAGGAGACCCGATAAAATTCATTTAACTATTTCGACAATTGCTCTACGATATAATCGCCGCTCGCTTTGGTTCCCAATGGACCGCCGAGATCCCGCGGCACGTTTTTCGTCTCAGACCAAACCAGAATAAATTCTGGTGCCCGACTTCAATTTAAAATCTCTGAAGAGACTGTCCCATTTCATGGCATCAGTGACTTCAGTCACTTTACTTCGCGATTGGGCATCGGATTTTAATCCGGTGCATCCCTGCTCTTCGCATATCGGAATCGAACTCCAGAGGAGGCTTAGCTCGACGACCACCGACTACGGTCATTTGTAGTCGGGTCGCACCCCTGCGGGGCAAGACCCGACAAAATTCATTTAACTATTTCGACAATTGCTCTACGATATAATCGCCGCTCGCTTTGGTTCCCAATGGACCGCCGAGATCCCGCGGCACGTTCTTTGTCTTGACCGCTTCGAGAACGGCGTCCTCGATCTTCCTATTCCATTCAGGATAGCCAATGTGTTCCATCATTACGCCAACAGTCAGGATGGCTGCCAGCGGATTGGCGATGTCTTTGCCGTGATATTTAGGAGCGCTGCCGTGTACGGGCTCAAAGAGCGAGGTCTTTCCGGGATGAATGTTACCCGATGCCGCCAGCCCCATGCCGCCTGCCAGTTGCGCTCCGAGGTCGGTGGCTATGTCGCCGAACATATTGCAGGTGACGATCACCTCAAACTGCTCGGGACGTTTAACCATCTGCATCAGCAGAGCGTCTATGTACCAGTGCTGGGCTTCGATATCGGGATATTCAGCGCTGACTTCCTCGAAAGCTCGCTGCCAGAGGTCGCCTTCATAGCGCATAGCGTTTGATTTATCGGACATGGTCACACGCTTGCGCCCCGTTTTTTCAGCATACTCAAAACCGTACCGAATGATCCGTTCAACGCCTTTGCGGGTATTGACAGACGTCTGGATGGCAACTTCATCGGGCGTTCCCTTTTTCAAGATTCCGCCTGTCCCCGCATAGAGACCTTCGGTGTTTTCACGGAAGACGACGAAATCGATGTCCTGCATAGTCTTGTTTTTTAAGGGGCACAGCTCTTCGATGTAGAGTTTCACGGGTCGATAATTTATGAACAGATCGAGCTTGAACCTTAACCCCAACAGAATATCTTTAGCATGGCGCATATCGGGCACCCGGGGATCACCGACCGCGCCGATATAGATTGCATCGTAGTTGTTGCGGAAGTTTTCAACTTCCTCGTCAGGTAGTGTGATGCCGGTTTCAAGGTATTTATCGGCTCCGTAATCGAAGATGTCCCAATCAATAACTGTACCGCTTGATTTGATCACTTCAAAGACTTTCAACGCCTCATCTGTGACATCTATTCCGATCCCGTCGCCGGGAATGACAGCAATCTTTTTCATAAATGCATTTCTCTCCAGTTAGCAGGTTTAGGCTTGATATAATAAGAGGAAAACAGCGGATAAGACAAGGTAAGGAAATATAATAAAGAAAATGATATTTGTCAAGCAATATATTTGCAAATGCAACTTTTTAAATTAAAACATTTGCGCGCGCAAACATATTTGAATTCATTCTGAATGTCAATCGCAAGGATTTTCAGAGGAAGTTATCGGCATATAACAGCAGGTACTTCTAATAACAGAATCTCATGCGAAATGTTCCAGCTTTCACAAACTTCCAATAATTGGGTGGCTGTAATTTGATTTATATTTATTATTATCAACAACATAATAAATGCTTGATAAGCGCAATTAACTTAAATCGAACTTGCATAATCTAATAAATTGCTTATATTTATCCCCGAATTCAGAAGGTACAATAACAACCAGGAGGAAGAACCGTGAAGAAAACCTTAACAATTCTTGCGATTTTAGCAGTTGCATCAGCAGCCTGGGGAAACGGCGTAGCGCTAAACAGTCCGGGAACAAAAGCCTTAGCGATGGGCGGAGCATTTATATCAATCGCGGATGACTACAGCGCCCCGTATTGGAATCCCGCCGGTTTGCAGAACAGCGAGGGGATGCAGTTGACGTTCTTCCTCACTGACGTCATCCCGATGGCAACATACAAGTACACCATGCCGGCTGCGGCAGGTGGAGCTGAAATCGACGCTGAAACAGAGATGAACCATTATTTAGCTCCGAACTTTGCATTCTTGTGGAATTGCAAATTAAATGAGAAACTGAGGATGGGTCTATCATTTATCGTACCCGCAGGTCTGGGCGCGGAATGGGATGGAGCGGACTTAACCGGATTTAATGGACCCTCTATATTGGGTGAGAATCCCCCGGGGACTCCACTGTTCAATCAATTTGAAACGAACAAATACAAATGGGAAAGCCAGATCGGCGTGTTTAACATCTCGCTTTCCACTGCTTATAAGTTCGGTGAAAAGCTGAATGTGGGTGGAGCATTTCACCTCGTTCGCGGCACTATGGTAATGAAGCGCGGCGTCAGCGCGGTCAGCAACATCGATCCCGCTACTATGCCGGATGAAGGATTGCTGGATTCTCAATACGAAGATGAAACTGACGGATGGGGATGGGGAATCGGTTTTGGTTTCCAGTATATGGCAACCGAAAAGATCACGTTTGCAGCGGCGATGCGCACCCGGATGACTGTCGGTTTTTCCGGCGACGCCAAGGTCACCAACAGCGTTTTAGGCACTTTGGCAGATTATGAATTTGACCGGGATATCACCTGGCCTTTATGGGTCGGCGGAGGATTCTCTTTCAAGGCTTCTGAAAAACTGATTCTCGCCGCGGAGGCGCAGTGGTCGCAGTGGTCTGAAACCGAAGATTATCTGATCGGGGAACATGAAGCAGAGAAAGATACTCTGACTCTGCTCTGGGATGACGCCGTTCAAATCCGCTTTGGCGGGGAATATCAGGTGAACGAAACGCTGGCTCTGCGCGGCGGATTCTACATCGATCCAGCTCCAGGTCCGGATGAAACGCAGGTTATTCTCATTCCCAACGGCGATTTCCTCGGATTTACGTTCGGTGTGGGATACACGGTCAATAAGCTCACATTCGATGCTACCATCGAGTACCTGAAAGGCACGGAACGCGACATCGCCGATGAAGACGTCCTTGAAGACGTCGGTATGCCGGGTAAACACGGTATCAACATCTTAGCCCCAAGTTTCGCGATCACGTATAAATTCTGATCTCTGATTGAGAAACTAAAACGTCAAAAGGGGCTGTCCCAAAAGTCCATAAACTGTCATTGTCCCATAGGGATGCCTTCGGCACGAACGAAGTGTGGTAATCTCTAAGTACTTGCAATATAGGAGATTGCCACGTCATCCCGACAAGTCGGGATTCCTCGCAATGACTCAATATTTCTCTTTTGGGACAGCCCCTTTTAATGAGCAACAATCAGAATTGGATCCCGGAGGAACCCGCCTAAAGGTTATAAGATCCGATCGATTGTCACAGAGTAACCTGGATACCTCCATAGACGATTCTACCATAGACCGGCGCATACATGAAAGCCGCGTCATCGGTATGCTTTTCTTCCTGAACGTAATCGTTCAGGTTCTTTGCTCCGATGTAAAGCTTATATCTTTCATAGAATCGTTTTGATACCTGGGCGTCGAAAATAATGTAATTCTCGGTTTCATGAATCTTTGAGGACGCCGGATCATCCTCTGAGAAATAATCGATGTACATTTTACCGGTGTAATTTCCGTTTAAAACAAATCCCCAGCTTTGGGGAGAATAATCCAGTTTGAAACCGGCGGCGGTTTCAGGATAGCGGGACATATATTTACTATCGTCTTCATAGGGCGTCCCCGCCCAATCATCGCGAGTGCTTTCGTACTCAGCCTGGCTGAAAGTGAAATTTGCCCCTATAACAAAATCATTCGTCAGCGCATATTGACCGCTTAGTTCGATTCCCTGCACGAATGCATCGTCGATGTTTTCCCACTGATAATCGTATCCGAGAGCTATAATCTCAGCATCGGATTCGGCAAAACCGATGGCATTCTTAAGCTCCGTTCTATATAGATTGACATTGAGTGTCATTTTACTGACCGTATAATCAGCCGATAATCCGAGACTGAAAGACTTCTCCGCTTCCAGTTCACTGCTCTTATAGACGCGAGGCGAACCGCTGCAGAGATGCAGATCCTCGGAAAAGCCGTATGGCGTCCGGTGTCCGGTGCCGAGACTTCCCCTGAAGATCAGCTTATCGGAAGCTTTGTATTTCAAGGCAAAGCGCGGATTGACTGTCGATTCATCATATTCAATCGGATCGATTCCGCCCGGAAATACATTGCCGGAACCGCGGAAGTTATCTTCCGATCTATGATAATCGAAACGCACGCCTCCGACCAGTTCTACTTTGCCGGAGAGACTGAATTCATCCTGCAGATAGACTCCCACTTCATCAGCATGTTTTTCACTGAAGGAAGTGTAGTCTTCATCCGTTCCAGCATCGATATACTTCCCCGATTCATCCAGTTTATTATGCGAGTATTCCAAACCGGTCAGGAGACGATGTTTTTCACCTAAGGGATGCCTGTAGTTGATGCCGGCGACACACAGCTTTTCATCGGCGATGTAGGGACGCATTAGCTCAACGGGCGGCAGTGTTCCGTGAAGAGCTTCATAATCTCCTAAGAACGTATCGTTCGTGGCATTGCGCTTATGCTCGGAGTAGGAAACTGATAAATCAATCTCATTACCGATAGAGAACCATTTTCGATACCCTACGCTCAGGGTATGACGATCAGTAACGATTCGTTCCGTCCCGGCTGTGAAAGGATTCTCGAACATATCATCTGAAATTTCACCACCCTGCCGTTGTTCATTCAAGAGTCTGCCGCGAATTGATAACTCGTCAGAGCCAAGAATGTCATCTACAAAGAGATTGGCGCCGAAATTCCTGCTGTTGGTTTTTACTCTGTCAGATATGCCGTCGGATTGGTACACTTCATCTCTGCCAATACCGTCACTGGTTTCGTCAATGATATCGCCAAGGTTCTGCTGCCCAAAGACGAATATCCCGAGTTTGTCTTTCTTCATTCCTGCACTGAAATCATACTTATTAGTGCCGTAATCTCCGATTTCAATACCGGCAGTGGCTGACGAGCTGGTCGGTTTGGAAGAGATGATATTAATCGCTCCAGCTACCGCGTGACTGCCATATAATGCTGAACCGGCTCCTTTAACAATCTCGATCTGGTCAATATCAACAACGCTTAATTGCTGTAAGCCGTAAACTGAGGCAAGCCCGGAGTAAATAGGCTGCCCGTCAAGTAGGAATTGCGTGTGATCCGCACCCAATCCCTGCATGCGAAGCACGGTGAAGTTACATGCCTGACACTGTTGTTCAACTCGAATACCCGGGGTTCCTTCCAATGCTTCAAAAATGTTCTGGGCTGATTTCTCTCTCAACTCTTTCGAGGTGATAATTTCAGTACGAAAAGGGGCGTCCTTGACGTAGCGCGGCGTCCGCGTGCCGGTAACTACAACGCCCTGCAACGAAAGCGGACTTTCGTGAAGTTTAAAATCAAGCATGAGGGTCTGTTCCGGCACAACTGTAATCTCAGTAAGGCGTGTTTCATATCCCAGCATGGAAGCGATCACTTTATGCGTTCCTGAGGCAACATAGTCTATTGCGAATTTGCCATCAGCATCAGTTCCAGCTCCTATGTTAGTCCCCTCGAGGACAATGTTTGCCCCGGGAAGCGGCACGCCTGTTTCTATGTCGATTACAACGCCTTTGATCTTTGCCGATGAGTCAACAGTTACTGACATAGCGGCTGGGCAAACTGTAATGAGTATCGCCAGCACAACTGTTATTAATTGATTACTCACAATTGCCTCTCTATGCTCGTTCTCGACGGCTCAGGAAATTCATATCCTTCAAGCGGATTAATTTCAAATACGCCTTCCGGAGTCTCCAACACCACCTTTTTCACCAATGATTGAATCTTAGCCCATTTACTTGCTTTTTCTTCCGTCGAAGCCTTGCCTTCAAGTACTCTTCTCAAGAAAGATTCTAAACCTGCTTTCTGTTGCGGTGGAATGAGTTTAAATTTGTTAAAGACGGCTTTCACCGCTTTACCAGTATCTTTCCGTTGAAACACCATCACAAATATTCCTTTTTGCTCCGATTTTATATTCGGATCAATTACCAGATCATTGGCATTAATCTCACCACGACCATAGAATGACCGCGCACCAGTAATGTATGAAGCAACGTCAAAAGGATCCTCAGGCGCCATCGCCGCAACACGAATTTGCCCACGCTCAGGTGTGCTATTCGGGTATAGCGCATCTAACGCCTTTTTAGTGATCATATAGCCAGAAGCAATTCCGGCACAGACATGACCACTATAAAGAGCGACGTCGGTTAATTTTATCGTCAGTGTATTTTCCCCTTCGGGTATGTTACCCACGAGTACTGCCATGGGATCGACAACTTTAATCACTGGCGCCTGATCGTAAAACTCAGGCCAGTGATTGACAGTTTGCGAAAATGCGGTTGTTGCCGTAGATAATATCACAAGCAACAACACCGCGTAAAGACGTTTTATTTGCATTGAAATTTCCCTTTCCAGTTTCGTTATTGTTAAATGGCTCAATAATTGAGCACTATCTCATTGTCGATTTTGTAAATCCTAAGCTTATTTATATAAAGCACCCACTTCAGGATTCTGTTCACCAAATTGTTCCACCAGCTTTACGACGATTTCAGATCGTGCAGTTCCATTCCCTTCATTTTTCTTGATCAGCTTATATGCAGCGAAAAGCGGTGATGGACCTATCTCCGACGCAAATGTGCCCACCCCTTGATTCCAGACAAACATTGTGAAAAGCTCATCCAGCTCAGCAACTGTGACTCCAGCGGCATAAGCTTTTACGAGTTCACGGGTCGCTTGGCGGAGGCGTCCTGAACCGACTCCATTTGCGAGTGACAATAGGTACTTGGTCTTCTGATCGATGACAGCCTTTTTCGGCTCCCAGATCAATTCCCAGAAATGTATGACAATATCGGCGAGCTGCGGATCAATAAGATTGAAATTGATCATTGCTGTCGGTTTAAGGGGAACGTCCATATTGTTAGACGATCCGACCTCTTTTACCTCAATCCTATAGAAGTAAACCCGATATTCATTATCTTCGACTTTATCGGTTGTATGTTCAAATCCCATATCGGATAGTACCGAATAAAGTGGGATCGGTTCGAAGCTCTGAACTACACACAGACCATCTCCGGCATCTACCTTTTCTGCTTTCTTAATGATCATTGGTAAGAAATTACCTGTAATATCTCGAACGTCTATCACTTCAAAATCATTCTTTTTATCATCCCATTCATTCTTCATGATTATCTCCATAATTTCTAATAAACCCAGGGTATTATATTTTTAGTTCTTTTTATATAATCTTCATATTCTTGACCAAATTCTTCTATCATCATTTTTTCTTCTTCAGGCAGTCTGATGAAATATAAAATACTCCATGTTAAAATACCAACTACTCCAACAGCCCAATTTGATAATATCAACCACTGGCATATCACCCAAATCCAGATTTGAGTGTACATCGGATGTCTTGCATGCTTATAGGGTCCTGTTGTAATTAATTTGTGCTCTTTTCTAATCTCTAATATCGGAGACCAGTTTTCACCCAATGTTCTATGAACCCACCAAAACAAGAACAAACCAAATCCAAAACCTATCACTCCTATCAACCTTATCCAATCAGGCAAATTCATATTAAAAGAATTTAGCCAGGGCGTAAAAACATATACCATGGGCACGATCATCATTCCAAAAGCCGCAAGAAAATAAAGCAATTTTTCTCTTGATGTATTTTTTGAGCTAATCATTTCTGTTTTCTTATATTTCTTCATATGGGGTCTTCTAACTAATCCATTAAGAAGCCATATAATGGTAAAAATGAGTTTATACATTATTTCTTGCATTCAGCGCTTCAAATGATTCATTTAGCCCATACCAGAGCCTTTTCCACTATCCATTCTGCAAGCCGGGGATCCGGCAGAAGACCGCGCGGGGCAAACAGGATGTTATAATCCTTAAGCAATTCCTTGCTCTCGATTTTCATTTTTCCGATTGACATAGCTGAATTGTCAGCCATTCTTTCAACGCCCATAGAAAGATAGAGCCCAACCACAATAGTGCGCTCGCATTTCTCTGCGGTCCGCAGAACCACGGGAACGCCTTCAGCCATGAATTCCTGACCGACGCTGACAAAGCTGTAATTATAGTGTTCTATACCGGTTTTAGCACATATATAGGAACCGATTTCAGCGCTTAACGAACTCCAGATCGGTTCAAAATAGTTATCACCATGCGCCAGGAGAACCACTCCTTCCGATTCCGGTGAAATCGAGAGTTCACGAACTCTATCAAGCATTATCTTTTTTAAGACGTCGCCCGAATTAAGTGTCGGTCCCAAAGTTATATTGACCTTCGTATCAACGATTGTGGTGCCCTCTTCCCTGATTTCTTCTGCCATCTCCTCTTCATAGTACAGACCTAATATCGTCGGGATGTCGAACTGGGAATGTCCGGAAGGGGCGATCAGTAGAGGAATTGCATAGATTTTTTCTATACCGTCCTTCTCCATCTCCTTGATTACAGTGTTAATCGAAGGCTCATTGAACTCCATCAAAGCAACGCGTGTTGCACTGAAAGGATTATTATCGCTTTCACTTAACAACGTTTGCACTTCCTCTTCGAGAGCGAGAACAGGCGCATTCCATTCGAGTCGGGGTGAACCGTGCGCAATAATTACCAATCCGAGTTTCGGCTGTCCAGCAAATGCCGGTGTTGAAATCATACTGAAAAGGAAACCTAAGGCTGCCAGAGCCATTACTATACGTGTCTTCATTTTTTTCTCTTTCTTCTTAGTACAGTTGCTACGAACTCACGAATCATCTTCCTTATCATTGCATTGGGAGCATTCTTTATCCGACTTGGCGCTTGCACAATAGAAACCCTTTCCTTCAATCCACCTGGAATCAACCGCGGGACAGGTCTTGACGAATTTCAGATATTCTATGAGCCTTTCCAGTATCTGAGGAGACATCGCATGTTCCATATCGCAGGCAGATAACTCAGCTTCCGCTTCGTCGATGTCAAGTACATCGGTAAAAAAACTGCTCAGCGCTTCGTGCCGGCGGATAATGTCTTTGGCGATCCTCTTGCCGACCGGCGTTAAAGTAATAACCTCGTAGGGAGCGTAATTAACCAGACCCCTCTCAGATAGCAGCTTCATTGCTCCGGTAACAGAAGCGCTTTTAACTTCAAGCCGCCGGGTAAGGTCCCTGACTTTTGCCGCTCCCTTTTCTTCGGCGATATGAAAAATCGCCTCAAGGTAATCTTCCAGACTGGCGCTTAATTTCAATAGTGCGGTCATGGCAGGTTATTAGTTAGCTTTAGCTATGAATATTAGTTGTACCTAATAATATAAGCGATTCCTAATTGCAAATCAAGGGATATTTTACTTTGTTTTGTAACAAAAAAAAGGGGCTGTCCCAAAAGTCTATAAACTGTCATTATCCCATAGGTCCGTAGGACTCCTTCGGAGGATCCCTACGGGACGAACGAAGTGTGGTAATCTCTTAGTGCTTGTAAAATAGGAGATTGCCACGTCATCAGCCGGACGGCTGATTCCTCGCAATGACGATAATGGCTACTTTTAGGACAGCCCCTTAACCGAACTGTAGTTTACCTTAGATCGAGAACACGTACCAGAAGTCTATCATTGGTTTGAAATCATACTTAAGCCCAACTTCACCTCCGACAATGAAGGCAACTTTTGGTCGAATGAAGACACCTTTATTAGGTTTATATACTGCGCCTACCTGCGCAATGTGGCGAATCTTATGAGAATTAGGTTTCATGACTCCTGCTGCGGTGCGATCTTTCCATTTCTTCATCATAATGTATGTGGCGAATCCCATGAGTTTTTTATCGAAATTCCAATCATTCTTCAGAATCAACTTCATATTGTCACCATAATCCGGCTGGTCAAACCAGTAATTCAACTTTACATGAGCCCTGTATTTACTAAACCATTTCGAAGAATAGATACCACCCAACGCGTACTTAATTCTGCCGGAACCCAACTTGACTTTGTTCGATAGAGTACCACTCGCATCAGGTCCTTGAATGGTATTTCCTGTTGGAAGACTCAAGGTACTCGTTATACAAAAACCATGTTTATCCTTAGCCCAAGGTAGGACGCCAATTCGTGTTTTCAGCCAGATATCACCTAAACCCATTGCTTCCTGTTCCTCAATGTCTCCAGCTACATTCTTAAATTCGCCGCTAATGCTCTTGAAGGGAATGTGAGCCATAACTTCCATACGATCTGTTACCGCATAGCCAAGCATAGAGTTAAAACCCCATTCTGATTTTTCGTCTTCACAATCACACCACTCCTCATTATCAGTATCCCAAGTCTGGGTTATACTCTGATAATAGAAGTTGGTCATGGCAATGAAGGATCCCTTCTTCATTGTCTTGGCGCTGCGCCATAAAACCTGTGCGCTGGCGGGCAACACAAAGAGTCCGATCAGGGTAACAAGTAGAATTACAGTCAGTAATCTCTTCATTTTGTTCTCCTTTTGCGGGTCATTAGTTTAGTTAATTTACACAGTTCTCTCTAAGCTATTTCTCACTTTTAAATGCAGTTCTGTGAAGCTCGCGTCCAACCGGTTACGCGGGCGTTTAAGATCAACGAGCACATCCTCTTGAATTCGCCCAGGTTCAGTGGTCATAACAATGATTCGATCTGCCAGATAGATAGCTTCGTCGATGTTATGAGTGACGAAGATAATCGTCTTGCGCTTCTTTTTCCAGATGTCCAGTAGAGCGTTCTGCAAGCGATGCCGGGTGCGTTCGTCTAAAGCTCCGAAGGGTTCATCCATAAGCAGCACTTCGGGATCGTGCGCTAAAGCTCTGGCGATGGCAACTCGCTGCTGCATGCCGCCGGACAGCTCGTAAGGCTGGGCTTTTTCGGCTCCTGACAATCCCACGAGAGCGATATATTCCTCTGCCCTATTCTGGCGTTCATCTTTCGGAATGCCCTTCATCTCCATCGGAAACATCACGTTTTCGATTACGCTGCACCAGGGGAAGAGCGAATACTGCTGGAAAACTAGAGTGCTGATCCGGTGCAAGTCATCCACCGGCATACCATCCAGCAGAATCTCGCCTGAATTGGGGATTTCCAAGCCGGCAATAATGCGCAGCAGCGTCGTTTTCCCGCAGCCCGTTGGACCAATGAGAGAGATAAACTCTCCGCCCCGGACATCCAGATCTATCTGATCGAGGGCGATGATCTGACGGTCAGGTGGAGTGAAGAATTGCTTCTGGATTCCTTTTATCGAAAGATTTCGCATATCAGCGTTCCAGCGCCTTCCAGCTTGATACCCGGTTAGAAACGGTTTGCAATCCCCTGTTTAATGCAAATCCCATAAGTCCGATAACGATCATGCAGGCTACCAGGATCTGCATCTCGGCGAGTTCATAAGAGTACATAATCAAGTACCCGATGCCGGAATCGGATCCGGGGAGCATCTCAGCGGCGATGATTACCATCCAGGAAATCCCTAAACCAACACGCAGTCCGGTCATGATATCAGGCAGAGCGGCGGGGATGATCACTTTCCAGAACATCCTCGCTTTTGATGCGCCCAAAACTTTAGCGGTCTCGATCCAGAGCCCCCGCACCCCGGAAACACCGTGTATAGTGTTCAGCAAGATAGGGAAAAGCCCGCCCCAGAAGATAATGAAGACCATCCCGATCTGAACGCTGTCTAAGATAGTGTCTGTGTATCTTATGCCAAATAGCTGTGGGACTGTAGTGGTCTTGAATACTGCCATGGCGAAGGGTATCCAGGCTATTGGACACAACGGCCTGAACAGTTCCACCAGCGGATTGACCAGCCGGTGGATGAATTTGGAGGTTCCCATGAAGATGCCAAGCGGTACGCATACCACCACAGCCACAGCAAAACCTAACATCACTCGAAACAGCGAAACAGCCGTATTCCAGATCAGAGAGCCGGTGCCGACAAGTTCGGTGAAGGGATGCAGTATTACCGATAATACTGCCGTCAACCTCGGTATCAAGGCAGGGTTATCTACCCAGATCGCCAGTATCTCCCAGAGGACTATAAATATCAGCGGGAGGATCAATCCCTGGATTCGATGGAGAGGAATCCCGTTTTCACTCTTGGATTGGTATGAGCTATCTCTTCCGTTTAGAGACATTGGCTCGGGCTTCTTTGATGAGGGAGAAGTCGAGCAGCAGGTCGTCGATTTCTTCATTGGATTTGTTCAGCAGTTCGCCTTTAAGATGCCCCAAGTCTTCCATAGCATGAGCCCAGGTATAGATCCCGTTCAACCAGACCTCGTCATCAGGATCGGTGGTGTACAGGGAGGTAGGAATCGAGCTTTGTTCAACCTCTATCGATGTACCTATCCATTTTGAGGCGGATTCAACAGCGATTTGCTGATCCTTGTTCATGTAATCGGTGGCAATGACAATCAGTTCGAGAAATTTTACAACTAATTCGCGTTTTTCCTTTACGACGTCATTCATAGCGGCAATCATACAGCAGGGATGATCTTTCCACATTCCCGGGGGGAGATCGTTCAAGTCGGCAATGCTCTTACCTAACCCTTTTTCTTCGGCAATCGCACAGAAGGGATTATTGCAGACAAAGGCGTCGATGATATCGTTCTGCAGTCCGGGAGTCAGGTGTCCGGCGCCCTTCATATTGATCAGGTGAACGTCCACATCCAGATCGCTCACTTTTGTGGTGTAACTGATACCAACTTCATTCATGGCAGCCTGGAAAATCAACAGAGCGATTGCTTTAGGAGCTTTGAAGCCCATTCTAAGCGGCTCGTCACGATCTTTAACGTATTGAACGAACTCATCCCAGCTATTGGGAGGAAGATCGGAGCTGACGACCAGCATGTCTCCTTTGCTGTGCAGTGGAGAGATAATCTTCATAGGCGTGCTCTTATCCACAAAGAAGGCAACCGCCGCCACGCCGCCGAAGCCGATATCGAAAGTTCCCTGCGCCATCGCGGTCGGCATCTTCGATCCGCCGCCAACCTTGTAAAGCTCCAGTTCGCAAACCAGCTTGTCACCGTCATAAAGTTCGTATAGCAGCTTCGATTTGATTTCCTTCAGGTAAAGTCCGTAATCTTTCTTGAACATGTCACCGTTTAACGCCGCGACGTACAGCGCGGTGTGGTGATCGTGTCCGACATGCCCCACCTTGAGTACGGGCGTTTTTGCTTGACCCACTAACGGAATCGCCACAAACGCCGCAATCAACGCGAGCACAACAAACAGTCTTGATTTTGATTGCATCGGTTCTCCTCCAAGATTTAGGAATTTTATTGATAGAAGTATATGGATTCTATAACAAGAACAAAAACCTAATGTGAATTAGTTCACAATAGAGAGATTTTAGAATTACCACGCCAGCTATCTTAGCATAAGTTCGATAACAGATAGAGACGTATCGTGGTAGAATTCAGGGTTTTAGTGATTAGAGGAGGCGAAAGGACGGAAGCCAGGAAGGATCAGTGGGAAAATGGATGACGGGCATCCAGGGAATCGGGTGTGCAAAAGACTGAATCCACCTGAACTGCCGGCTTCGCCATTACCCTATTGCTCCAAGTCCGGAGCAGTAGAGCGCCTCAGATGGATTTCATTGCTGCTTGCATGTTTCTCTTTATATTCGTTTATCTGATAATTCAATTATAATATACTGCTTTGTGAAAAAAAAGTCAAGCTATTTATTATTTACTTGTTTATTGTGCATCGGTATGGAATTATAAAGCGATAAAAATGGGGCTGTCTTAAAAGAGGAATATCGAGTCATTGCGAGGAATCCGTCAGCCGACGGATGACGTGGCAATCTCCTATTTTACAGGCACTAAGAGATTACCACACTTCGTTCGCCCCGTAGGGGGATCCCTATGGGATAATGACAGTTCTAAGGCTTTTAAGACAGCCCCTTATGTCTAATTAAGTATTAGAGTATTTAGCGCAGATAGCACAATTTCTGGCTGAACTGCTTCTCCCCCGCGGTCATTCTAAGCAGGTACATACCCGAAGAAACGACGCTGCCGTTATTATCTATACCGTTCCAGCGCACAGAGTGATGACCTGTTGTGTGTGCTTTATCCGTAAGAACAGCCACTTCCTGCCCAAGCAGATTAAAGACGGCGATCTTCACTTCGCCGGTTTCCGGCACAGCGAAGTCGATCACCGTTTCGCTGTTGAAAGGATTGGGATATGGTGTTTCGAGGGTAAATTCAGACGGCAGACCTCCGGTTGAGGGGTCATTTACTCCGGGAGGTCCGTTCGAGTAGATATTGACAACCGCATTGAAGCGCATGGCGTTCTTTGAAAATTCCCGCGCTGAGAAGACCGAATACCAGCTTTCGGCGGTCGGCAGTATGAAGGAGATAGCGCCGCTGGCAACGTTTTCTTCAATACCGAATGCCTCCGCAGGTTCGAGAGAAGTATAATGGTTGTAGTTCTCCTCATTGGCGATGAAAACGTCGATGCTGCCGGTATTCATTTTCTCGGCAAATTCGCTGTTGGCGTTCAGGAACCACTGGTACGCCAGCTCATAATCCACCAGATATTCGATATCCATCTTATAGTCGTCCAGTGGATTGGGATAGTCGGGCGCCTGCGATAACTGATGTTCCGGCTGATAGAGATACATGCTGTGTTCCCAGTCATAGGTCATACCCGCAACAGAACCCGTAATCACGCTTGCCGTGCCAAAAGATGGGTAACTGCCCAGCGGTCCGTCCAGTCGCAGGGTAAAGTTTTTACCATCGCCTAAACTGAAGGTAACCTGCCCGAGGGCATTGGTTACACCCCAGATAGCAGCATAACCCGCATATATAGTTTCAATGGTCACCTTGTATCCGTCTGCAGGTCTGCCTATGGAATCATAAACGGTTACGTTCAGTGTGGCAATGCCTTCGCTGTAGCGTTCGGTTACGTCCCAGACGTATCCATCGCCTCTATAGTTATAGACTGCGGATATTACCTTTCCCCAGCCGTTTTCATATACTAACGGATTGTTCAAGTAGTTGT
>JALGVT010000073.1 GCA_025774555.1 candidate division LCP-89 bacterium | reverse complement strand
GACAGCACGTGCATAGAAATCGAAGTTGGATGCCGACATTCCTGTGCCAAAGTCATCAAAGAAGTGACCTTCAGCCTGCTGGGATATCTGATCCCAACCGAGTAAATGCGGCGTTCCCAAATCGTTCAGCACTTCATACCATACCCAGAAGTCCGTGCGTGTGTCCTGGAGAAAATCGACTCCCGAGATATCAAACGTCTGCCACGTTGGATTAATCTGGGTTACATTAGCTTCCCAGCTATCCACTTCGGGTCCGTGCGTCGTCGCAGTAAGAGGTTCGTAGATATGAATCCGAATGGTTCCGGCATCACCGAACAGACATTTCAATTCCTGTCCATCTAGATCGAAATCTATACCGTCATCTTCCGGCGTGTATCGTATGTATGTGCCTTCACCAGTCTCATAGTTGAACAGATAGACAGACGGTTCATAGCTGTATTGACGTCCATCATAGCCCAATTCCAGAACGTCCTCTGCTGTAACATCTACAACGCCAGCAGTGGTAGTATCGTTCATCAGGTTCTCATCGCTTCCAAATGCAGTGTACGAATCGTAGTAGTAGCTGCCCGGTATCGGCACTGTCCAATCCCATTCTTTGGTTACGAAACTGAGAACAGGAATCGAAGCCCAGGGAATCAACGGATTGGCAGTTCCTAGATTGATGCGCCAGAAAGCCGGAACGCTCGTCAATTCAAGGTTACCCATATTATGTAGTTCGACTGAACAACCGATGGTGTTGAAATAGGCTGAAGTAGGCATCGGAACGATGAGATTCTGCGCAGAAGCGTCGTTGTCAAGCCCGGTGACTAATACCTCGAAATCGTCTATATACAGTCCGTCACCGATACCACCATCATCATTGGCATCTGTTATCACGCGGAATCTTATCTTTATCTGTTCACCGCCGTACTGAGAAAGCGACATTTGTACATTACCGTTAAATGGATCGCCGGGTTCATAATGATCCCAACCAACTGCTGCTCCTCCTGGTCTGGTAACATCGCCGTAATCGTAGAACAATTCAGTCCAAACGGCATCGTCAGTTGAAACCTCGACGTGATAGTAATCTTCGAGGATGTTATCTCCATCGCCATCGAAATCCGGCATATTACACCACAGCCAGAACTGGAATTTTACATTTACATCTGCCGGGATATCCAGCCAGGGGCTGACCAAAGCGTCTGATAACATGTAGTGTCCAGCATGATCGCATAGCATACTGTGTGAAGGACTATGTGAAGACTGCGTTGTCAATGTCCAGAAGTCGCCTGAGGTGCCGCCCTGATCGAAGGTAAATTCAGACGGTGTTGCGGTGCCGTCAGCATCGTTGTACATGATGTTGGTGGCTCCATCATCGACAGAAACTTCGTCAACGAAGTAACCAAAGATGCTGGGATTGGAAACTGTGCATTCGGCGGGATCACTGCAGAAAGCAATACGGAACATGAAATCCGACTGTCCCGCTGCTGCGGAGATATCGAATTCAACGTCAACCCATCCACCTGACATGCCTGCCCAGCCTGGAATGTCTGGTCCCATTCCCCACTCATCGCCGAAGCTGTAAAGGCTTTGACAGGTGTACGCGGGGAATGTTGGTGTCAGCACCATCCATGACGAGCCTCCATTAACCGAAGCCCAAACGTTGGCGCCATCCCAGCCGTCATATGGCGTTGTCGCAGATGAAGGATCTTCAATTGCATAGAACATTTTGAAGGTAAGCACTGGATTCGAAGCTGAGCTTAAATTTAATGACGGGCTTACCAGATACTGCAGCCAGTGATTGTCATAACCCATAATTGCTTCATCAGCGCACCACCACGAATTAGTGCTGTTGTAACCGTTATAATCATCGGTGTGCCATTGATTTCCCGCTGCGGTTACGTCAACAAAGGTCCATTCTCCCTGACCGCTTTCAAAATCTTCAAAGAAGATTGTGCTATCGGTATCGTCAATACCTGGATCAGGAATTGTTTTTACCTGTGGATTGTCCATTTCGACATAATTCGCTGTCGTAGGGCTGAATTCGGATTCGCCCGCCCAGACTTGCATCGAAAGAAGTAACGCCATAGACGAAAGAATCCATAATGTTTTTTTCAGCATTTCTGCCTCCTGATTATTACTTTATGATAATTATTGTAAATGTGCTTATTTATCCATATTTATTGTTACTGAAATTCAATTTGAGACTGTTGCAAAATACATAAAAAAAGTATTAAATGCAAGTGCATTATTTTGCACCTGATTTTCAGAAGATACTTCCAAGAATAAAACCAACGACTATTCCAAGTAAAAATACAACCGTCAGAACCCTGTAATTCAATATCTCTTTTGCATAGCCGCGTTTTACTGCGAATGCAGACAGGATATAACCCAGACCATTTAACAGCCAGAACAATGGCAGCGAAATCACTTTGATTATTAATGGACCGATAATAGGAACGAGAGCTATCAAAGTCAGCAGACCCGCAAAGGCATTTGTAAAAAAACCAAAAACTGCAACGGAGATGCCTATAATCTTTTTGTCGATGCCGAGTTTGATGCCTAACGCTACAAAAACGCCTATAATGACCCAGAGCAATAGTATCTTCAACAACGGGCGCAGATAAGCTTTTATGCTTTGAAACCGACTCATTAGAATTAAAGGCGGGTCATTTTTCAGGTGGCAGAAGTTTCTGGAGTTCCTCAATTAAACGTGCTTTGCCTGTATTAGAAATCTCTCTACCTGAAAGTGAAAGACCCCCTGTCCTCCGTGCCAGTGCTCGCAATTCCTTAACAGTCATATCTGTTAAATCGGGAAGTCTCTCTTTTTGTAAAACGCTTGATTTCCTTCTGAAACCATGCCTTCTGCCTTCCTTCTGATAAAGCAGAATGTCTTCTACTTCGTCGTGAGGTCTCGGGATTATATGCGTGGAGATCAATGCGCCAACTTTTTCAGCAGCCTGAGCTCCCGCGTCAACTGCTGACCGCACCGCGCCAACCTCTCCCACCACCTTTACCGTAATTAATCCGCCGCCAGTTCTCTGTTTGTCTATAAGCGTTACCTTGGCAGCTTTGACCATGGCATCGGCTGCTTCAATGGATCCTATGAGCCCTCGCGTTTCGATTAAGCCGAGAGCTCGTTCGCCCGGAGGCGGCTTACCAGGATTTTCACGACTCATCAATGGACTTTTGGTTATTTGACGTTAGGGTTGTCGCGTTGCGGAATGATCATTTCCACTTCCTGATGGGGACGCGGAATGACGTGCACGGAGACGAGTTCGCCGACTTTCTCTGCAGCGGCAGCGCCAGCGTCGGTAGCCGCTTTAACTGCGCCAACGTCGCCTCGTACAAAAACAGTGACGTAACCGCCGCCTATCTGCTCCTTGCCGACAAGCTGCACCTTCGCAGCTTTAACCATAGCATCTGCAGCTTCAATGGAACCGACTAAACCGCGGGTTTCGATCATTCCCAGAGCTTCTAATGTGGTCATATTTTCTCCAGGCATTTTATTAAAACAGGTGTGAAGAGTGGACTTCGCTAAAATTAGTAAATATTTGCATCATTGTCAATCTTTTTTTTATCGAACTTCCGGAGGATTAGTGAGGAAAACATTTGCTTTTTGAAAGGGACTTATTTATATTTTTAATGGTTTTATTTTTAGATCGGAGAAAACTTGAACGGAGTGAAGCGAATAAGAGTCTTACTGGCAAAGCCAGGGCTGGATGGGCACGATAGAGGCGTAAAAGTGGTTGGGCAGGCGCTGATCGAAGCGGGATTCGAAGTGATCTATACAGGACTTCATCAGACTATTGATCAGATTGTTCAGGCTGCAATACAGGAAGACCCCGACGTAATCGGGCTGTCTATTTTGTCTGGAGCACATCTTCCTATATGTGAGAAGCTTGTTGAGGAGATGAAAAAACATGACATAGGTGATGTGCCAATTGTTCTGGGGGGTGTCGTTCCTATAGAAGATCATGATAAGCTTAAGCAAATTGGAATAGCGGAGATATTTACAGCAGGCGCTGTATTTGGGGAGATATCCGAAACCATTAAAAAAACCACAGCATCAAATTAGCCAGCGCTTTAACTATGTCGGAAAAGTATAAAAAGGTTACTCTCGAATCGGGGATCGACGTAAAACCGGTCTATTCACCCGAAGACCTGTCAGAGACCCGGTATTCAGAAATAATCGGCAATCCCGGTGAATATCCTTTCACACGCGGCATACATAATTTAATGTACCGCAAACGTCCCTTCACCATGAGACAGTACGCCGGGTTCGCCTCCGCTGATGAAACCAATGAACGTTTCAAGCTCCTGATTAACCAGGGACAGACCGGTCTGAATGTCGCCTTCGATCTCCCCAGTCAGATGGGACTTGATTCCGATGATGATAGATCTTTTGGCGAAGTTGGTAGAGTCGGCATGGCAGTGGACACTTTGGATGATTTTGAGATCGCATTCGCCGGCATTCCACTGGATAATATAACCGTTTCCTTGACCATCAACGGCGTCGCTATCGTGATGATCGCCATGTACTTTGCAATGGCACAGAAGCAGGGATATAAACTGAATAACCTCCGAGGGACTGCTCAAAACGATATCCTTAAAGAATATGTAGGACGCGGCACCTGGATATTCCCGGTTGAACCTTCCATTCGTCTTATCGGCGACACCATCGAATTTTGCGCACAGAACGTTCCCAAATACAGTCCGGTGTCTGTTTGTGGTTATCACATTAGAGAATCAGGAGCCGATCCTGTTCAAGAAATGGCGTATGCCTTTGGAATCGCCAGAGCCTATGCAGATGAAGCCTTAAGCCGCGGCTTGGACATCGATGAATTTGCCGGAAGATTGAGTTTCAATTTTGATATTTTCGGCAATCTCTTTGAACAGGTGGCGAAATTCCGAGCCGGCAGAAGGTTATGGGCTCGTATTATCAAGGATGACTACAAAGCGAAAAATCCCAAATCTATGTGGCTGCGCATGATTGCCGGCGGCGGCGGCGGTGGACTGACCATTGAACAACCTGAAAATAATATTGTCCGAGGAGCATATTATGCCCTGATTTCTGCGCTTTCCGGCACTCAGACGATGGCGCTCTGTTCGTATGATGAAGCATATACGATTCCTTCAGAGAAAGCCGCTCTGATTTCACTACGTACCATGCAAATCCTGATCGAAGAGATGGGACTCGCTGATACAGTCGATCCCTTGGGAGGCTCTTATTATGTTGAAGCCTTGACCGATGAGATGGAAAAACGAATAGAATCTTGTTTGGAAGACGTCTTGGTAAAAGGTGGAATGGTCAAACTGGTCGCCGATGGAACCATACAGCAGCAGGTAGCTCGGCAGGCGTATCAAACCGAGAAGAAACTGCAGTCAGGTGAAATACGTAAAGTAGGCGTCAACTGCTATAAAATTAATGAAGAGGAACGTAGAGTAGAGCTTCATCCTTATAACGAAACCGCAGCAGCAAAGCAGTCTGCAAGAGTGGCTCGCATTAAAAAGGAGCGGTCATCGAACGAGGTCGAGATACTTCTCAGCGAAGTCCGCCGTGTTGCCGAAGATGGTTCAAATCTGATGCCGCCTATCATCGAAGCGGTAAGATCCTACGCAACCTTGGGTGAAATAACTGCAGTTCTAAAAGACGTATTCGGTGAATTCGAAGAGCCGGTAAAATTTTAACAGTGGAGCTAGGGATGTCCTATTTTAAATATACCATATTGGGCATAGGTATTATTACTGAAATTCTTGGACTCGTACTCCTTGCGTTGCCTTTCGATCCTTTATCACTTCAGAATGTCCTCACATCAGATGGTAGTTTTGATCCACTCGCACTATATGTCTTTGCTGAAATAGAAACCGGCTTGATTGTTGGGGGTATTGTTCTTTTGGTAATTGCCGCTCTGTTTTTTTATATCGATAAACGCAAAGCAGATTTTATGAAGATTAGTGATGCGAAATTCCTCATCATTGTTATAGGATTGCAACTACTGCTTGGACTGATATATATATCAAATACCTCCTGCGTGCCTTTAGGTGATTTTGAATGGTACGATCGCCAGGCAGGGAACATTGCTGACGGTATTGGAGTCGTCGATCTGATGGGTCTTCCGACTGCCTACTGGGGTGTTGGATATCCTCTGATCCTGGCACCGTTTTATATTGTTTTTGGCGCCGACATATTTGTTGCACAATGTGTTAATCTACTGCTTATCTGTTGCACCACATTTATCACTTACCTGATAGGGAAAAAACTATTTAACTGCTGTGTAGCCCGCTTAGCAACGCTTATATTGGCGTTGCTTCCATCACAAATCTTCTACGCGCTCCTTCCCACCGCGGAGATACCCTTGGTTCTATTCACTCTGCTGATTATTTACTTAAGTTTGCAGCAATATTCCATCAGAAATACCATAATTTCTGGTCTGTTGTTCGGTTTTGCAAATCACTGTCGATCAGTAATCTTTTTCTATCCCACTGTATTGGCATTTACAAGATTCCTCCGAGATAGGAACTACAAAAGTGCCCTGAAGTATTTCGCATTGTTGCTGATCATCGGTGAACTGGTTTTGCTGCCATGGCAACTACGCAATTATCATCACTTTGACAGCTTTGTATTTTCCACTACAAATCCCGGGTTCAATGTGCTGATGGGGAATAATCCCAACGCCTCAGGTGGAGTTTTATGGCCGCAAACTTTTATCCCGGCGGATGTGCGTACGCAAATATTGACGCTGAACGAAGCACAGAAAGATAAATTATTGTTTAAGTTAGGTGTAGAGTACATTTTATCAAACCCTAGTCATGCGGTCATTTTAGCTGCCAAAAAACTCATTCATCTGTATTATAAAGACAGTAAATGCATCACGTATTCTCTTCAAGCTACATACGAGGATATTCCTTCAACCGTTCTACTTGCAATGATCATAATCACCGAAGGCTATTATTATGCTCTGTGCTTAAGTTTTCTAATCGCATTTACTATCATGATTAAAAGAGAAGGGCTCTCCAACCGTGCTTTACTAATCCTTAGTACTGTTTTGTACTTCACGCTGATTTATCTCCCTTTTACCGCTGAGGGCCGTTACCACATGCCGCTCATGCCGCTTTTCGCCATTGTGGTCGCAAGCAGCTATCTGTTTGAGAAACGTGCCAATCCGTCATCATAGAATTTCGATATGCCCAACATCCATCCAATTATGCTTGCCTGCGCTGAAAGTTAAAAAACCTCTTTCCCCCGCCTTTTTGTTAATATAAATTACCCCGTTAAGTTACTATCTGAGGAAAAATGTACATAGACACTCACGCGCATCTGGATTTTCCCGAACTTAAGCCTGATCTGAAAAAAGTGCTGGGAAATGCCCGTCAGGCAGGTGTTGAAAAAATCATTACCATCGGCATTGACGACACAACCAATCATCAAGCTGCTCAAATTGCCGGTGAGCATGACAACATTTTCGCATCTGTCGGCTGGCATCCACACGATGCTTCGAAGGCGGATTCATCTCTCGAAAATCATATTTTTAAGCTCGCACAACATGAAAAAGTGGTCGCTATTGGTGAAATCGGATTGGATTATTACCGAAATCGCTCACCGCACGACCTCCAAAGAAAGCTTTTTGCCAGAATGATTCGACTGGCGAATGAGATTGACCTTCCGATCATCGTGCATTGCAGGGAAGCGTTTGATGATACGCTTAAAATTATCAAGGAAGAGAAAACTGATGCTACACGCGGCGTCTTCCACTGTTTTGCAGGTGACATCGAGCAGTTAAAAGAGGTCTTGGATCTCGGCTTTTTTGTGTCTTACACGGGAAACATAACATATAAAAACAGCCGCCTATCCCCTACCGTAAAAGCATCGCCTATAGACCGGGTTTTATTGGAAACGGACTGTCCTTTTCTATCCCCTCATCCGCATCGAGGAAAACGGAATGAACCGGCATATATTCCTCTGATTGCGCAGAAACTGGCTGAACTTAAAG
>JALGVT010000072.1 GCA_025774555.1 candidate division LCP-89 bacterium | reverse complement strand
ACGAACTACCTGCCAGGTTGGACCATAAATCGTCCCGGCATGTGGTATCCGGTTCCTGGAGCATGGGCAGCGGGTAACTACGAATTCTTCCTGCGTGTCGGCGATGAACCCGGCACCGTTTGGGATGAAGATTCCTTCCCGTTTGTCAAATCCGGCGTTTCCGATGGCAGCCCCTTCCAACCCTGGGCTGTTGCAGGCGCGCCGAATCCGTTCGATCAGATCGACAAGAGCGGTGGTATGGTAGTCGAAGAGTTCGCTCTAAATGGCGCCTACCCGAACCCGTTCAATCCGACCACAACCATCAACTTCTCACTTGGCGACGCTTCTACCGTCAAACTGGCGGTGTACGACATTTCAGGTCGTGAAGTTGCAACGTTGGTAGATGGTCACCGTAACGCCGGCATCCACGACGTCTCCTTCGACGCCGCGGGTCTGGCATCAGGCGTTTATTTCTACCGTCTCACGGCGAACGGCGTAACTGCTACCGCCAAGATGGTGCTGATGAAATAAAACGTTCATCTTAAAATTCGCAGGTTCTTGTCCTGCGAACTGGTATCAGGCAGGGGTGAGTTTATCTCACCCCTGCTTCTTTTTTACGAATAAATTACCGAATGATTCATCTTGAAAAGTACAATCCGTACTTGCGAAATAGCGTCTTATTGCTTAACTTAATTTCCAGATAAAAATTCAACAGGGAGATGAAATGGAACTGCTTAAAAAACTGACTGCTGCAACGGGTATATCAGGGCGTGAAGAGGGCATTCGCTCCCTGATTATAAAAGAGATGAAGCCTCTGGTTGACGACCTTAAAACCGACGTCATGGGCAACATTATCGGTCACTGCAAGGGTAAGGGAAAGAAAAGGCTGGTGCTGGCTGCTCACATGGACGAAATTGGATTGATTGTCAATCATGTCGATGATAAAGGGTTTCTTCGTATTATACCTATAGGAGGTATCGATCCTCGAACTCTGATGGCGCAGAAAGTTGTCGTACATGGGAAGAAAGAGCTGTACGGTGTTATCGGTTCCAAGCCCAAGCATGTCCTCACTGATGAAGAGATGAAAAAGGCTCTGAAGGTCGAAGATTACTACGTTGACCTCGGACTCCCTGTTGAAAAAGTGAAGAAACTGGTCGAAATAGGCGATGCGGTTACCTGGCATCGGGATTTCACCGAGGTTGGGGACTGCTATGTCAGCAAGGCGTTCGATGACCGCATCGGAGTCTATGTCATGCTGGAAGCCTTGAAGAAGATCAATGGGAAAGCGCTTCCGGTTGAAACCTACGCTGTGGCGACTGTTCAGGAAGAAGTTGGAGTCCGCGGCGCGGAAACGTCCACCATTGGACTGAATCCTGACATCGGCATCGCTATTGATATAACTCTGGCAGTGGACGTGCCCGGCAGCGCCGATCATCAGCAGATTACGCGCCTGGGCGAAGGCGCAGCCATCAAGATTATGGACGGTAATTCCATTTCCAATCCGCGGCTGGTCGATCACATGAAAGCTGTTGCTAAAAAGAAAAAGATCAAGTTCCAGATGGAAATCCTGCCGCGGGGAGGCACCGATGCAGGTGCTCTGCAGCGCGCCGGCGGCAGTGCGGCTGTAACCGCGATCTCAATACCCACTCGCTATGGTCATTCATCCGTTGAGATGATTCATAAAATGGACGTCAAGGCATGCATCGATCTGCTGGTAGCGTATATCTTAGAAGCGGGATCCAAGGACTATATCCTGAAGTAGCGCCCGCATTACTTAGGGGCGTATAAATCGAGAAGATCAGAATAATTCATGTCACCTAAATTAACAGTCCGTTCTGCCGCCGGCACCCGGGATTTCCTGCCAGAAGAAATGGCGTTGCGCAACCGCGTAAAAGCCATTATCGAGGAATCGTTCAGCGCATTCGGTTTTCTGCCGCTGGAAACGCCCTCCTTAGAGCGTCTCGAGATACTGACGGATAAATATGGAGACGGAGCCGACCGTCTTATATTCAAGATATTAAAGCGCGGCGATGAGCTTGAAAGAGGCAAGGAGAGCGGCGAACTCTGCGATCTGGCTCTGCGCTATGACCTGACGGTTCCTCTGGCTCGAGTTGTAGCCATGAACCGGGGCAAGCTGATTTTTCCGTTCAAGAGGTATCAGATTCAGCCGGTCTGGCGGGCGGAACGCCAGCAGAGAGGGCGCTACCGAGAATTCGTTCAATGCGATGCTGATATTGTCGGCACGGCGTCTGTTTCAGCCGATGCGGAGATTATCGCCCTGACCGATGACATCCTGAAGCGATTGGGCATGCCCGGGTACAAGATATGCGTCAATCATCGCATGTTGCTGCAATCGCTTATTACTACTGCCGGAATCGGCGAGGATCGTTTCTCTGAGGCGTGTATTGCGGTTGATAAACTTGATAAAATCGGTTGGGATGGCGTACAAACTGAACTGGATAAACGGAATTTTTCAGCGGAAACAATCGACAAACTGGTTGAATATCTGGATATCACCGGCGATCCGGATGAAATACTTGAGAAGATAGAACCGCTGATCGGGGATACTGAAAACGGCGGCAGGGGCATAACTGAAACGAGGCAGCTCTTCTATGATTTAAGCTCGATGGGGATTCCTGCAGACCGCCTCCAGTTAAATCTGTACTTAGCCCGCGGACTTGATTACTACACCGGTCCCATCTTTGAAACCATCATCGAAGAGCCCAGGATCGGTTCTATCACCGGCGGCGGACGTTACGACAACCTGATCGGCATGTTCTCAGGTGAGCATATTCCGGCGACCGGTACCACCATCGGCATCGAACGCATCTTCGACGTGATTCGTGAACTGCACCTGTTCGACGATGCCACAGAAACCCCGGTCAAGGTCATGGTTGCCGTCTTTTCCGAAGAGACGCGCTCCGAATCGTTGAAGATCGCAGCGGAGTTACGCGGAGCGGGCATTCCCACTGATGTGTACTTTGATACTAAGAAAAAGCTGGGCAAGCAGTTCGCCTACGCCGACCGCAGGAAGATCCCCTTCGTCGTCGTCGCCGGACCTGATGAGATAGATAGGGGAGAGGTCACCCTGAAAAACCTCACTACCGGCGAGCAGCAGACCATCGGGCGCAAGCAACTGATTTCTCTGATACCTAAGGTTTGAATTAACAATAATCTGGGTAAAGTTCTATTATATCATTAACATCATATTAAAAACGAAGTTGGAAATCAATGGCACAAAGATCGTATAAGTCCGATGATAGTTTTTTAGAGAAACTAGCAATTGGCGCGATAGGCACACAGAAAGTCATGTCCAATCTGCGAGCACAGGGTCATTCTGTAATTGAATTGGAAAGAGGCTCTACAGGTTACAAGATCTGGAAATCAATAAAAATAAAGCGAGTACGAGTCCCGGATATATTGTGTATTGATTCTGGCGTCAGAGTCGAATCAAGAGCCAAAACAAATTTGGTTATCTCCATGTCACATTCAGATGCTGATGAGTCAAGGGGGTGGGATTATGGATTAAAAGACAATGATTATATAGCTTTAGTTGTATGTACAAAGTATGGGGATGAACCAGTAGCTTGGAGAGCGGGCGATTTAGTCCAATATATACTAGTGTCTGAATTACGCGAAAGTTTCGAGGAGGGGCATGTTATCAAAGAGAGACCAAAGGGCGCTGAAGAAGGTTTTGAATCACGGTTAACTTGGCCAGCCGCGATTGCGAAAAGTCAGGGTAAAATTAAATTGCTTAGTAGAGACAGAGTTCAATATAGTAGAACTATTGATGACCGTACAATAAGCTTAAAGCTTAGTAGAAAAGACATAGCACTTAAACCCCTCGTGAGAGAGAATGAAGAAATATCTCCTAATCAGATTTTAGCCTCTGTTGTTCCAGTTAAACAGGGCATCGAATGCGAACAGATTAACCCTGAAGAGTATTATCCTGCAATGCTAAATAGCAATTCTATATCAGATAGATATGGAGCAGCAAAAGCATTCTCATATATTTCGCAGACCATAGATGAGCAATGTCTTACTCAAAGATTAACCGATGGGAGTGAACATATTTATATTCGGTTGGAATGTGCGGCGTCATTGGCACGAAGAGGTAATGAACAAGGATATCTGTTCATTGAAGAGGTGCTCTCAAGTACATACTTAGAACACCGACTCGAGGCTATTATAATTCTCGGCGAAATTAATACTGACAGATCCTCATCTGTTCTTTGTCGGATATTAGAAGACAGCACTCAACATCCAGAAATCAGAGGAGGTGCTGCATGGGCTCTAGGAGAATTAGGATTCCAATCCTCTATTCCGCGATTGATTAGGTCCTTTAGAGAACTTGACAACGTGATCCGAATCGAAGCGGCACGAGCGTTGAGAAAAATCTGTGAAAGCCACATAATACAAGTTCTTGATGGATTCAAAGAAGCTTCAGAAGAGGAAAGGCATGGGATCGCATGGGCACTAGGAAAAACTGACAACTGGAGCTTGGATGATATCACAAGGAGGATAGATCGTAATGATTTAGATATGCGTGAGTGGGCTGCATATATTATAGGCATGTCCGATCAACAGCGGATTCTGAGGGATATCGAACAACTTAAGATTCAAGATTCTGAACTTCACTTTGCTGTCTGTGTTCTCTGGAAGATTTTATCGAGTTGGATATATGATTTAAGGGAGTATTGATGTGATAGAGCTATATAGAACCAATCTTGGAAATGCTTATATTTGTGACTCCCTTCATTTTCTCAAATCTTTAAGCCCATCTTCAGTTGACCTCTTAATTACATCACCTCCTTTTGCACTACAGAGGAAAAAAGAATATGGGAATGAAGAGCAAGATAAATATGTAGATTGGTTGTTGCAATTTGGTTATGAAATATTTAGAGTATTAAAAGAGACCGGAAGTTTTGTTTTAGATTTAGGGGGTTCCTATAAGAAAGGGAAACCAGTTCGATCTTTATATAACTATAGAGTTCTAATTAGATTGTGTGACGAGTGCGGTTTTAGTCTTGCTGAAGAATTCTTCTGGCATAATCCTGCAAAGCTACCTTCCCCTATTGAATGGGTCAATAAACGAAAGATAAGAGTAAAAGACTCTGTTAATACGGTGTGGTGGTTTTCAAAAACTGAATACCCAAAAGCTAATGTGAGAAATATCTTAGTGCCGTATTCTGCGAGAATGAAGAAATTACTTGAGGATCCAGAAAGTTTCTATAAACCTACAACAAGACCATCGGGTCATGGTATATCTAGTAGTTTTGGTAAGGGTGAAAATAAGGGAGCAATCCCTGCTAATCTTCTACAATATCCAAATACTGATAGCAATTCACTATATTTAAGATTGTGTAAGCGATATTCTGCAAAGAAACATCCTGCAAGATTTCCTATCAAATTACCATACTTCTTTATTGATTTCTTGACTGAACCAAATGATTTAGTACTTGATATATTTGCCGGGTCTAATACCACTGGTGAAGCGGCAGAGAGAAAGGGGCGGAGATGGATTGCATGTGAAATTGACAAGGATTATTTGAGTTCTTCAATATTTCGTTTCTTTGACGAGCCGATTATTAGACAACATGAGGAAGTCTATTATAATCTCATAAATGGGAAAGATTTGCCTGTTGACATCTCAAATTTAATAGCACAGGGCGCGTTGAACTTAAATGCTTCAGCGCTCCCTGTAGATTCATCATAATACTCTGTTACATTCTCAGTTGCGTCAGGTCTAGCTCAGCAAGAGTGTGACCTGAAGCTAATCCCAACGATAATAAATATAAACAAATAACCCCCGGAGAAACACCATGAACATTCCTGCAGACTTACGTTATACAAAAGACCATGAATGGGCTAAGATCGACGGTGATATCGCCACCGTCGGCATCACCGATTACGCACAGGGCGAACTGGGCGATATTGTCTTCGTCGAACTGCCGCAGCCCGGCGATACCTTTGACGAAGGCGACGCCTTCGGCACCATCGAAGCTGTCAAAGCCGTCAGCGATATGTATATGCCGTTAAACGGCGAGATCACCGAGATCAACGGCGTTCTCGAAGACGAGCCGGAAACCGTTAACAACAGTCCCTATGAAGATGGCTGGATGATTAAAATCAAGATGTCCGATCCGTCTCAGGCGGATAACCTGCTTTCAGCGGATCAGTATAACGAAATCATCGGTGAGGGATAAAGTAGATGGATCATTTTCTACCTCAAACCGATAGTGAACTGAAGGAGATGTTCTTCAAGATCGGAGTGAAGGATTTCTCCGAACTACTGAGTACCATACCGCAGAAGATATTGCTGAAATCCGACCTGGATCTGCCTCCTGCCATGTCCGAAGCGGAGGTTCTGGCACACCTGAAAAAGATCAGCAGAAAGAACCGCTCTGAAGACAGCCATATCTGTTTCATGGGCGGCGGAGCTTATGATCATTTCATCCCGGCTGCCGTCGATGCGATTATTTCCCGCAGCGAGTTCTACACTGCATACACGCCATATCAGGCTGAGGTCAGCCAGGGGACGCTGCAGGCGATTTACGAATATCAATCCATGATCTCCGCTTTGACCGGCATGGACGCCGCCAACGCCTCGCATTACGACGGCGCTACGGCGATGGCGGAAGCGATGTACCTGGTGTGCAACCAAACCCGGCGTGATAAGGTGCTGGTCAGCGAAGGCGTGCATCCGCATTACCGAGAAGTAATGGCAACTTATGCGCACGCTTCCGGAATCGAGATTGAGACCATTCCTTTAAGCGAAGGCATTACATCAACGGATATTTCTAAGGAATCACTGGGATCATCTGCTGCAATTATGATTCAGAGTCCTAACTTCTTCGGATTCATCGAGGACGTGCCTGTCTTTGCTGAAATGGCGCACGATAACAAAGCGCTATTAGCCGTATCGGTCGATCCGGTTTCTCTGGGGCTGCTTGAAGCTCCCGGCAATCAGGGCGCGGACATCGTCACCGGAGAGGGTCAGGCTTTCGGGAATGCTCTGAACTTTGGAGGACCTTATCTGGGTATTTTCGCGGTATCCAAAAAGCTGACCCGAAAACTGCCGGGCAGGATCATCGGCGCGACGACTGATAATCAAGGGCGGCGCGGTTTTGTGATGACGCTGCAAACTCGCGAACAGCACATCCGCCGCGATAAAGCGACCTCAAATATCTGCACAAATCAGTCCCTCTGTGCACTGGCGGCGTGTGTTGCGCTCGAGCTTCTGGGTGAAGAAGGCGTCAGGGAAATGGCTAATCTCTGTCTCCAAAAAGCGCACTATCTGGCAGAAGAGATCGGAAAAATCGACGGATTTGAAATACCCTACAACAAGCCATTCTTTAAAGAATTCCCGGTGAAATACAGCGGTGACGTTAATAAACTCCTGAAACTGTTGACATTAAAAGGCTTTATCGTCGGACCTGATCTGGGACAATTCGACGATTCCTGGCGGGATCAATTCCTGGTGGCGGCTACTGAAAAGCGCACCCGGGAGGAGATGGATAAACTGCTGGAGATACTGAAAACAAGCGTTTAATTGGCTGTAAGGCGGTCTGTGGATCGCCTTTTTTAATATCCGAGAACAGAGAACATGATGTCGCCTATTTTTAGGCGACATAAAGTCGTGTCGCTCTTTTCTGTTGTGTCAATGGAAGATGGAAAAATGAAGAGTGAAGATGAAGGATCACGGGTGACGCAGATTATACCGCAGGCACTCCTTTGGGAGATTGGATTGCATAGATTAGAGAAATAGGCGAATGAGTGTTATGTATAATATACAACAATTATTGATGGATGGCAAGGATAATTTTGTATATTTGCAATAAATGATGGTTCCACAGATAATTGATAATCAGGAATGTGCGGATTAGGCGATGCCCAGCCTAGCGCTCATGTAAATTGGCTGAAACCAACTGATTGATCCGTTGGCGGTTTTACACAGCTATACCTACAGCAGGGCTGTGTGGCACCCTGGAATACCATCAGGAGGAAACTCCCGACAGCACAATAATTTATTCTGGTGGTAGAA
>JALGVT010000071.1 GCA_025774555.1 candidate division LCP-89 bacterium | reverse complement strand
CTAAACTGACTCGAGTCGCCAGTTTAGCCTATAATATAATAATTGAACTCGCTAATCTCGAGGAGCGACCTCTATTCGATACGTCTATCAAGGAGGTCGTACGCCAGGGTAAATACGGCTACTGACACTGCTTACCAAACCGAAGGATTCCAAAATGAAGCTGCGATTCATGCTTTTTCCGCTGCTGATCTGCTCGAGCCTGCAAGCTCAGGTTCATATTCAGGGAGAGGTTCAAGGCATCTGGGGGGAGTCCGAGCTGATCTATTTTATAGACGGGGATACCTGGGTGCCGACGAGTTATTTTCTGACTATCCTTCCCGGAGTTGAAGTCCGCGTCACCGGCGATTATGACTTTGACATATATGGCGGACTCGATGTGCAGGGAACGGAAGCTGATACGGTGCTTTTCGTGTACCATTACTTCAGCTATCCGGGTATGTGGGGCGGACTACGGTTCGAGAATAATTTCCCCGGCAGCACGGAACTGAATTACTGCAAGATCGAATCGGGCGTGCATGGGGTGAACATCGTTGACTGCACCTTCTCGATAAATCATACATTGATACGTCAGACCAGTTTATCGCCTGTACGAGGTGACGATTCGGATATCATCCTCTTTTTCTGCACCATCACAGAAAGCACTGGCTCGGGCATTTTTCTCCAGAATACCTCAGCGACGATTTCCAACTGTGATATCACTTACCACTCGGGCTACGATGGACACGGCATAAATGCTTCCGGTGGTGGAACGATCAATATAAGCGGAGGCTACATCGGACATAACACCGGCATGGGAATCAAAGGCATTACCTTAGGTATTGTTGGACTTGACCAGTTGGAGATCGCCGAAAACGGCTGGTACGGTGTGAACCTGACAAGTTGTGCTTACCTTACCGGCAATCGAGTGCTGGTGCACCATAATGCAGACCACGGAATTTTCGTTTCTTCCACATCGATGGATGCCAATAACCTGACGGTCAGCGGGAATGCAGGTATGGGAATCTTCTGCGCCAACGCTAACCTGCAGTTATCAAGTTCGATAGTAGATGAAAATGAGGACACCGGCATTTACTGCCAGTCGGCATCGGGTTACTTAAGCTACAATTGCGTGGCAAACAACTCCGGCGGCAATTATGAAGGCTGCAATCCCGGAACCGGTTCTATAGAAGAAGATCCGTTATACGTATCTGTTCCCGATATGGACTACCACCTTCAGGAGGAATCACCCTGCATCGATACCGGTTCACCATCCGATCCACAGGATCCCGATGGAACAGTCACGGATATGGGTCGTCATTATTACGACCAGGATCCTGTGACTCCCTGGGAAGATCCAACTGTGGTATCTGGATTTGAAATTATCAGCGCTTATCCGAATCCTTTCAATCCGGCTTTAAATATCGTCATTCACGCTGAAAATCCCGTTCAGGGATCAATTGAAGTGTGGAACGTCCAGGGACAGCCGGTTTCCACGATCTGGTCGGGAAAGCTGATGCCGGGAATTAACCGTGCCGTTTGGAATGCGGACAGACTACCGTCCGGCGCTTACTTTATCCATTTAAATGCAGGGGATATTACCCGTATTCGACCCTGCGTCCTGCTGAAATAAATTTTCTTTTGTTATAAGAGAGGCATGTTCCAACAGATACGCCGTTTACTGAAACACTCCGTTGTTTATGGGATGGGACATATCCTTACACGGATGGTCAGTTTCATCCTACTGCCTTACCTCACACATGCGTTGACTCCCGAAGATTACGGAGCCGTCACTCTGCTATACACTTTTATAGCTATTGCTATAGTGCTATACTGTTACGGCTTCGATATAACTTTTCTCCGGTATTACATCTTAGAGACGGATAATAGCAAGCGAAAGCAGATTTTCAGCACAATTTTCTGGTGTACTCTGGTAACATCGAGCCTTTTTACAATCATTATCGCTCTTTCGACCGGCTGGCTGTCAACAATTGTCTTTGAAAATCCGGAGTCCGTAGGCTTAAGCGCGCGCTATCTGATTCTGATCAGCGGCTTGCTGCTGTTCTCCGATACTATTGGGCTTTATCCTTATCTCTATCTTCGAGCGGTCGAAAAATCGATCCCCTTTATCAGTTTGAAAACAACCGGCATTGCTCTGAACATAGGTTTGGCGATTATTCTAATCTCTTATTTCGACCGGGGAATAGCCGGCGTTTTTGAAGCCAATGCGATAGCCACAACTTTCCAACTGCTCTGCCTGCTGCCGGTGATCGTTAAGAATCTTCGTTTCGATTTTCAGTTCGAGAGGCTGCGCGAATATATCCGATTCGGTTTTCCCAATATACCTTCCCAGATATTCGTGATGGTCATTGAGTTATCGAATCGGAAAATCATAGAGATCATCCTGGGATTAAGCGTAGTAGGGATTTTCAGCGCAGGATACAAATTAGGGCTCTTCATGGCGGTTGTAACTATGGGCTTCCGTTTCGCATGGCAGCCATTCTTCCTGAGTATTGCCGATCAACCCGAGGCGAAAAACACATTTTCGCGAGTCTTCACGTATTACGTTCTGACGACGTCAGCGCTGTTCCTGCTGCTCGTATTTACCATCAAACCGATTATGACGATGCCTCTGCCTGTAGTCGGCATTCTGATTGATCCGGTATATTGGGAAGGACTGAAAGTATTTCCGATTATTCTGCTCGCACACATGTGCAACGGCGCCTACGCTAATTTCATGGTAGGCGTATATATCAAAAAGAAGACTGGCTTAATGCCTATCGTAACCGGCATAGCCGCAGCGGTCAACATCGTTGGTAATATACTGTTGATTCCTATATACGGAATGATGGCTGCGGCGTGGGTGACGCTATTCTCTTATTTCGTGCTTGCCGCGCTCCTGTACGTGCTGATACAAAAACATTACCGGATTCATTATGAGTGGCGGCGAGTGATGCTGTTAATTTCCGCTGGAGGCTTAATATATTTAATATCAACGATACCATTTCTGCAAACATACTGGCTGTTAAAATTATTCCTGCTGCCAGTATATTTAATACTCCTTAGAATCATTGGTTTCTTTTTACCCGAGGAACTCGCTGGATTAAAAGGGAAGTTATTCCCCGCAAAAGCTGATCGTTAGTCACAGAGAGAATGATCTGAACAATGGCGCTTTATGACATCGAAATAATCGAGACTCCCAAGTCCGCGAAAGCAAAAAAGCTGATCTGCTCGCTTTCGGGAATAAGCGAGAGGGAAATAGAAGATCGATTGCAATTCCTGCCCTTAGCAGTAAAGGGTTCACTGTTGCTATCCGAGGCGATTTCCATAGAAAGAGACCTGAAGCGGCTCGGCGTTACAACGCGTCTGGTTAAAGTGGGTCAAGAAACGGAAGAATACGAGGAAGTTGAGTCATCTGAAACAGAATCAGTAGAAGCTGTTCCAGTAGAAATTGCCGGCAGTGACATTATCGAAATCCCCGAAGACGACATCAAAGTACTTCATCCCTATAAAAGTATCGATCAGGCGTCTGGATTCAAAAGAAAAAGGATAGCAACAGGGAATCGGTGGCGCACCTGGACGGCGCTGATCACATTCCTCATGATCGCAGCTCTGATAAGCTGGTATGTCATAGCTCAGTCCAGACAGCATCAGCAGATTATCGATATAGAGATTCACATTACACAATGGGAAAACACCCTGCAGCAACAGGATATCCTGCTCGAAAGGGGATTTCCTCCAGAGAGAATCTTCTATAAACTCGATGAATTAGAAGGAACCATTGAACGGATGCTATCCATGGTTAAGCAACCTGGGAAAGTGACAGAATTACGATCGAAATTTGTAATAATAAAGTCGGAGAACCGCGACCTCATAGGCGATCTGGCATTCCGATACGCCTTAGTTGAGAACGGGTATCCTATTCATCCAACCTGCCTTGTGGATAGAGGCATGGTGCAGGGTTCCAGCGAACTGCCCGAATCGACTCTGCTTCGAGTCAAACTCTACGGACAAATCAATACCGAATCGAACTACTATCCAGTCCGATTGAGCGGGGGGACATTCAGACTTATTATCGATCCTTCGATTGAACGAGACGTATTCGATGCCAGCGCTACAGTTGCCTCGCTTTCACAGCAGCCTGATGACATAAAACGGTGGGCAGAAAGAAAATTCCAGATAGCAGACCGGGTATCTGAATACATGCCGCGCACTGCAAGAATTCCGATAGTCCTTGATGAAAAGGCGTCTTCTAATTCACCGGTGATCGATGATCAGATCTCACAGAAAAAGCCTGTCAAGGGAGGCATTGATCTGGGCGACCCGGGAAATGACATATCCCGCTCTGGAGAAATTGATAAAACCCTTACTGTATGGCGTGAGACCATCATATCTTCACAAAGGCATAACCTTACCGCAGCATCACCTCTTCTGGAAGAGATATATCTTCGCCTCCTCGACTTAGAAGTCAGGATCAATCAGCTTATAGGACTGTTTGAATCCTCGGTAGAACAGAACATCTGGATAGAGAAACGCGAAGAAGTATTTGGCGAATACATCGGAATACGTCAGGAAATCAGCAGCCTGTATGACAGCAGACCGAAAGATAGCAATCCATTTAAGATGGAAAGTCGGATACGCGATTTCTTCCACTCGGAAGGGCTTTTAGACACCGAGGTACTCGTTGTGGATTCCCCCAGAAGACAAAACGCTTTTGTTATAGAGATCGACATTACTGAAGGGGAAAAAGAGGTAGTTTTTATTTCTACTGCGAAAATCATCGCCAATGAGATGAAGCGTTCGCGACTGGAAATAGACCATATCAGCCTGCATTACGCGGGAAAGACACTTCGCTGGACGCCCGACCATATCCTCTCCGCAGCAGAATTGATGATCCAACCTGAAGGTTTACGGCGCTGTGTTACCCTGCTGGATATCTCAGCATTCGACCAGACGCTGCCATGATCCAAATCGATCTACAGGCGCATCCGTCTCCCTGGAATAACGGTGCGGAAGCTGTCAGATGTGAAGTAGCGGTAAAGGGGCGAGTTTTGTGTGTGAGCCGGACAGGTGAATCGAATTAGTGGAAGATAGATAATATCTTTGTAGAAAGGAAATTCAGATGAGCACTGATCCTATTAAACCACCAAAAGCCTTTATCTCCTATAGTTGGAGTTCGCCTGAACATGAAGAATGGGTATTGCATTTTGCTACTGACTTAAGGGGATCGGGCGTTGATGTTGTTCTGGATAAGTGGGATTTGAAAAAGAATGATAATAAATACGCATTTATGGAAAGAATGGTGACCGATCCAACAATTCTCAAAGTGATTATTATCTGTGATCGGCTATATACGGAAAAAGCAGACAAGAAGGAGGGCGGTGCCGGAACTGAAACCCTCATTATTTCTCCTGAGATCTACGACAAGATTAAAGCACAGGATGAAGAACAGAAATTTGTTGCTATCATACGAGAAAGAGATGAAAACGGTAAAGAGTATGTACCTGCATACTTAAAGGGCCGCATATATATTGACCTATCACGCGATGATTTTTATGCTGATGGACTTGAGCAGGTTATTCGGTGGGCTTTCGATAAACCAATTGATATAAAGCCAGATATTGGAAAACCTCCGGCTTTTATTATAGATGAGGATGCTGTTAATTTAGGAACATCTTCTCGATTCAGATTGGCTATAAATGCATTACGACAGAACAGAGAACAGGCGTATGGCTTGTGTAATGAATATTTTGACCTGATTGCCACAAATCTTGAAAGATTTCGAATTAAGCAAGTGGATGGCAAGCAATTCGATGACCTGATTGTTGAAAGTATTAATGAATTTCTACCCTTTCGAGATGAAATAATAGACGTTATACTCAATATTGCCAGGTACCGCTCAGACATTGAGATCTATCGATCTATACACCATTTCTTTGAAACGCTGGCTATCTATTTATTCCGACCACGTGATCGGAATAAATGGCATAAGTGGGATGCAGTAAATTTCAAGTTTATAGTCAATGAGCTATTTCTGTATTCCACTGCGGCTTTGTTGATTTATGAAAGATTTGAGGGTGTTAACGAATTATTGAGTAAAGACTACCTATTAACAGCCGATACATCAGAGCTACGCGAAAATGATGGAATTCCCTATTCATATTTCTACACTACGACTGAAGCATTTGAATCTAGAAATCAAAGGTTGCAATCCAGACGTTTGAGTATAGTCTCAGATATGATTGTTGAGAGAGCCAAATTAAAGGATTTCCCTCTGCGAAGCCTGTATCAGGCTGATTTGCTTCTTTACATTAGATCAATTGTGAACTCAGTAAAAAAGGAAAGCCCAATAGTCCGGAAAAGAAGATGGTGGCCTCATATTTTATTATATTCCACCGGTGGTACAAATAGGCTCGAGATATTTAGTAGAGCTGAATCAAATGATTATTTTCAACGGATGAAATCTATACTGGATGTCGAATCTAAAGAGGAGTTGGTAGAATTAGTTAAATATATAGAAGAAAATGGTCTTGTACCACAATGGGAGTTAGAATTTATCAATCTGGCTAAATTAATGAACCTTGATAGGATTGCTATAAATCCATAGTCTCACATATCTCCCAAATTCATACTATTAATAGAGCATCTTTTTTCCTACTACGCTATTTACTACACGCCTGAGATAGAAATCCACACACAGACCAACATATACCATCATTGGGAAGGGCTGTCCTATTATCTCTCTCATTGTATCAACGCTGGATAAAGGACCAGGGAGGCGGCTCATTCTGGTAGGATGGCTGCAGGCAGGCATCGGGATCGACGCCTGATTGTTTTAATATCTGTTCCAGAGGTTTCTGTTCGATCCGTGACCGCAGGAGCGCTTCTCCGAGGAGTCTGTCTCCCCGCGATATCAATGCGGCAATGCGCTCGGTTCGGGTGGATTCAAAGCGAATAGAGGTTCCGGGAATCTGGTAGATGGCAGAGCGAAGCTCCTTTTTAACTGCATCTATCGCTCTTGTTTCGCAGAATGGCGCTTCTTCCCACGGCGTGCCCGGCTTCGGTATGAATGCCGCGGCGCTAAGATCTAATTTCAAGCTGCGGGGAGCCTCATCTCGAAGCAGCTTTACCAGGTTGATAATCGCTTCAGGCGGTTCGCTGTCAGGCATGCCCAGGATGAAATAGAGACGAACGCTTTTCAAGCCTGACAGACCGGCTTGACGAACCAGCCTTAATAGCTCTTCATCAGACACTGTTTTACCCAGTTTCCGGCGCAGTTCTTCACTGCCCGCTTCAGGCGCTACGGTGAGTGTTCTGTATCCACCGCTGGCTAACAGACTGAGCAGCTCTTCATCGGATCGTTCAACACGCAGTGATGAAACAGTGATCTCCCTGCCGGTTGCTACGATCTCTCTGACTAATTCTTTTAATTTGGGATGATCACCTACTGCGGCGCCTACGAGACCGATCTTCTGCGCTCCCAGCGCATCTGTCTGCTTGATCTGTTCTATAACAGCGTCGATTTCAGCAAACCTCGCCTTGACAGCTCCGCAAACGGCACAGAAGCGGCATTTTCTCGGACAGCCGCGGGTTATTTCCACCAGCCAGCAATCACCGAAATGCGCGTCAGGATGGACGGCGTGTGAATGCGCCGGGTCGCCGGGATAGCCCTCATAATCGGCAGGAACAACCCCTCGCTGAGATCTCCCGGGAATCCAGATAAAAAGCAGCGCATCACTGCTCTCAAGAAGTGACGCCTTTGCTCTACCTCCCTCCAACCAATCTTGATAGATATTCAACCAGGATAAAACGGCTTCCTCGCCTTCTCCGAGGATTGCCAGATCGATAATCGGCGCCCAGGGTACGGGGTTAAGCGTCAGCGACATGCCTCCGGCTATGATGACAGGATCGTTATCGCCGCGCTTTTCTGCTTCCGGTTCAATACCTGAAGCTAAAAGACAGTCGATTATGGCAATCAGATCGAGTTCAAAGCTGGAAGAGATAAAAATCAGCGGAAATGCTGATAATGGAAGGTCGGTATCGACGCCGCGTGGTTCGGAAGGATACTGCGGATCCCAGAAAGCGCGGTCACAGATGAAATCTTCGC
>JALGVT010000070.1 GCA_025774555.1 candidate division LCP-89 bacterium | reverse complement strand
CTCGTATTCCGCATGGTGAACGTTGATTGTCAAACCGCGGGCTTTCTCTTCCGGAGCATTGTCAATCTCATCGTAAGACTTCGCTTCCGCTAAGCCGCGATTAGACAGAATCTGTGTGATCGCCGCTGTCAAAGTCGTCTTGCCATGATCTACGTGACCGATCGTACCGATATTCACGTGCGGCTTGGTGCGTTCAAACTTTGCCTTGGCCATGGAGAATCCTCCAGCTTATTCTTATAATTTATCTGCCCTGTTACAATCGGGCAATTATATTAATTATGGTGCTCGAACGAGCTCGCGACCGGAATCGGACCGGTGACCTCATCCTTACCAAGGATGCGCTCTACCGACTGAGCTACGCGAGCGGAACCTATAAATATTTAAATGAGCGGGAAACGGGATTCGAACCCGCGACCCTCAGCTTGGAAGGCTGATGCTCTAGCCAACTGAGCTACTCCCGCATAAGCTTTATTTTTTTCGTGGGGAGAAGAGGGTTTGAACCTCTGTAGGCATCAGCCGGCAGATTTACAGTCTGCTCCCTTTGACCACTCGGGCATCTCCCCATTTAAAAAGGAGCACACTAACCCACCCATTAACTCGTAATTCATTAAAAAACAAGCTAATGTCAGGCTGTGTCTCTTTTCGAATTTCCGTCGAAGGAGTCGAAGGAAAGGTAGAGCTGGCGAAGGGATTTGAACCCCCGACCGGCTGATTACAAATCAGCTGCTCTACCAAACTGAGCTACGCCAGCATAACGGAAACTTATAATATACATAATTCCAATGGAAAGTCAAGTGATATTTTTATATTTTATTAAAAATATTTTTAATCAACCTCAAAGAAAAAACGGCAGCAAAACCTTAACGTCATGAGAGAGGATTTTTCTTAATCCAGACTGCTCCTGTTCTGAATTAACTTATTCAGCTTCAACTCAAGATCGGCTTTCTTCTCTAGTTCGCGATCCACAATTTCCTTCGGCGCTTTCTTTATAAAGGAATCGTTGCCAAGTTTTTTAAGAATCCCTTTCAGCATTCCTTCATGCCTGCCAATCTCCTTATCAAGGCGTGCCCGCTCAACGTCAAGGTCGATCAATCCCTTCAGGGGCACGAATATCTCCAATGAATCCACTATAGAACTTGCGGAGTGCCCCGGCTTTTCGTTTACAGCTTCCAGAACGCTGACCCGGGCGGATGTTTTCAACATATCCGCATATTGCAATAAAATATCGATCTCATCATTAGGACCTTTTACCTGTACTGCCGCCTCGGCTTTTGGCGGCACACCCATTTCAGCGCGGATATTGCGCACGGCTTGAACCACCCCCTGCAGCAATTCCATCTCTCTCTCTGCCTCTCGATCGATCAGCTTTTTATCCGTCGCAGGATATTGCTGACGCATCACCGTGCGCGGCTCCTGGATACCCAGATCGAGTCCTTCTATAGCCGCTACCTGCTGCCAGAGTTCTTCCGTGACGAAAGGCATGAACGGATGCAAAGCTCGCAGCGCAGTTTCGAATATCCGCAGAGCCAGCGCTAACGTGCCCTCTCTTTCTGCAGGATCATCCGCCTGATAGAGCCGCGGTTTGATCAACTCCACGTACCAATCACAGAAGTCGTGCCAGGTAAAATCATATATCGCTAAAAGCGCTTCGTTAAGTTTATATCTATCAACATGTTGCTTTACCGTTTTCAACGTATCCTGCAGCCTCGATAATATCCAGCGGTCTTCAAGTTTTAGATCGGTCGGCTGTTGAACTGTAAAACGATCCGGCTTCTCCTGCATCAGCAGAAATCTGGCGGCATTCCATAGCTTGTTGGCAAAATTGCGCCCCATCTCAAAGCGTGTCGGAGCCAGCTTGATGTCCTGCCCTTCCGTGGTGAGAACCACTAAACTGTACCGCACTGCATCGGCGCCGTACTGCTGGATCATATCCAGCGGATCGATACCGTTGCCCAGCGATTTCGACATCCAACGTCCCTGTTCGTCCTTGATCATACCGGTAATATATACAGTATGATAGGGCTCCTTGCCGGTGAAATAGATCCCCGCCATGATCATCCGGGCGATCCAGAAAAAGATGATATCGTACCCCGAAACGAGAACGTCGGTAGGATAATAGTAATCCAGATCCTCGTTTTTTTCGGGCCAGCCGAGCGTCGAAAAGGGCCACAGCCACGACGAAAACCAGGTATCCAGCACGTCCGGATCCTGTTCTATGTTCTTGCTGTGCAGAACTTTACATTCCGTCTGCTCTTCGACCGACGCCCACTCCTTATGGCAGTCATTGCACGTATAAACCGGAATACGGTGTCCCCACCACAACTGCCGGCTGATGCACCAGTCGCGGATGTTCTCCAGCCAACTGAGATACACCTTCCCCCAGCGCTTGGGGACGAACTTGATCCTGCCTTCCTTGACAGCTTTAATCGCCGGTTCAGCTAACGGTTTCATGTTCACAAACCATTGCCGGGACAGATACGGTTCGATCATCGTTTTGCAGCGTTGGCAATGCCCGACGGAATGCTTATGCGCTTCGACCTTCTCGATGAAACCGTGGTCTTCCAACCGTTTGACCAGCGCTTTACGGCACTCGAAGCGGTCCATCCCCTGAAAATCTTCTCCAGCCTCAGCAGTCATCTTCCCCTGCTCGTCCAGTACTTTCACTTCCGGAAGATCGTGCCTCTGCCCCATGGCAAAATCGTTGGGATCGTGCGCCGGAGTGACTTTCACCAGACCGGTTCCGAACTTCGGATCGACGAATGAGTCTTCGATGATCGGCAGCTCTCTGCCGATGACGGGCAGAATGGCTGTCTTGCCTTTCAGATGTTGGAAACGCTCATCATCCGGGTGCCTGGCGATGCCGGTGTCTCCCAGCATGGTCTCAGGGCGGGTGGTTGCTACAGTCAGATGCTCATCCGAATCTTTCAGCGGATAACGGATATACCAGAGATTACCGTCACTGTCCTTATGATCGACCTCTTCATCGGAAATAGCTGTGCCGCAGCGCGGGCACCAGTTGACGATGTAATTTCCTCTATAGATCAGCCCATCATCGTACAGCTTGACGAATGCTTCCCGAACCGCTCTGGATAACCCTTCGTCCATAGTGAAGCGCGACCGTTTCCAATCGGGAGAATCGCCTAAGCTACGCTTCTGCTCGGAGATAATACCGCCGTGTTTCTCCTTCCATTGCCACACCTTTTCGATGAAAGCTTCACGACCGATATCTTCTTTTTTTATCCCCTCTTCTTCTAACTGCTTTTCGACTACGTTTTGCGTGGCAATTCCAGCATGATCCATGCCCGGCATCCAGAGGGCTTCGCGTCCCTTCATGCGGTGGTAGCGGGTCAGCGCATCCTGCACGGCATCCTGCAGAGCGTGTCCCATGTGCAGAATTCCCGTCACGTTGGGCGGAGGCATCATGATCACATAGGGCTTCTTTTCCGGGTCGGGTTCGGTGCGGAAGTAGTCGTTCTCTTCCCAGAACCGGTACCACTTATCTTCGACGATTTTCGGATCGTACTGTTTGGCTAATTCGGGCATAATCCAATATAAGGGGTTGTCCCAAAAGGGTCACTCTGAGTGAAACGAAGAGTCTCGAAAGAATCAAAAAGTTAAAAAAAAATAAGAGATTCTTCGCTACGCCTTCGGCTTGCTCAGAATGACATTATCCCTTTTGGGACAGTCCCCCCAGCTTTCAGGTTAAGTCTCTGAAGAGACTGAAGTGCTTGATTTGTGAGGAATTTAAAAATATAGAGGAATTACAGCCGAAAAGCAAACGGTTTCTCAAGAGGAATTTTTGCGAAAGAAGACAGGAGACAGAATTTTGGAACGACCGGGATGAGGTCCATGTCGCCCATTTTCAGGCGATACTATATCGTGTCGCTCGTTTTTTGCGGCTGGCTAGTGGCTGGCTGCTGGCTGGTGGTAAAAGAAGATCACGGATAACGCGGATTTTGATAGATTTCACGGATTAGGGGTCTTGTATATAATATACAACAATTATGAGTGAGAGTCAAGAGGTTTTATAAGCAGTTAGCTCGTAGTGACGTGGCAATCTCTTATTTTACAAACTATTAAAGATTGCCACACTTCGTTCGTACCGAAGGCATCCCTATGGGACAATGACAGTTTTAAGGCTTTTGGGACAGCCCCTTTTCAATGAGGGTCAGGAGGTAACTCCTGGCCCTACGGAAAGAATGCAGTCGGGTACGGAGACCCGACAGCACAAGAAGGAGTTTCCTTCTGACCCTACGGAAGAAAAGGGCACGGCACGCCGTGCCCCTACTGGATTCCGGGTCGTAGCCCGGAATGACATACTGGAGGCGAGGGAAACCCCGTAGGGATGCCTTCGGCACACCCCCGCCCTACGCACAAAACCGGGACATCCTGACTTCGTCAGCCCCTTCGGGGTAGCTGCCCCTGCCACCCGGCCACATGGATCACCTTTAACCTCCCCTACCCGCAAAGGGCTACGCTCGCCGTTTACAACCTCTTGGGCCAGAAAGTCGCCACCCTGGCGCAGGGCTTACAACCTCCCGGCAGTCACACCTACTTCTGGAATGCCTCAGATTTCTCTTCCGGTGTGTATCTGTTTCGCCTAAGTACAGAAAAAGCAGAAGCGGTGTAGCGGGTGGTTATCTTACGATAGGTTCTGGGTGCTGGGTGCTTCCCCCGCCTTCGGCTGAATGGCAGGATTTATACACCGATTTGAGTTCCTCTGGATCCCTGCACGCCAGAGGCGCACAAGCCTGCGCAGGGATGACACATTTGAGGCGGGGGCGCCAAAAGCATGGCTTCGCCAAAGCCCCCCCCGCGCTACGTCTCTGGATCCCCCGACAGGTCGGGGGATGACAAACAAAAACGGGTCAGCGTACCGAAGGCGCCGCTATGCGGGAAACCCGACACACGAATACAGTTATCGGTTTACGGTTCTCGGTTCTCGTTTAACGGTTTACGGTTTTCAATGCTTGACTTAGGTAAGTTATTTTCGTAAATTATTTATCTATCCAAGATCAAGCACGGGAGCGACTTTGAAACGATTCAATCTAACAGCAACAATTTATATAATAGCCATCCTGATGCTTCTGACCGGGTGCGCTGAACGTGAAGATGCCGTCAGTCCGTACGGACCGGGCGGCAACGCCCTTGTTTTCGTCAGCCAGACGCCGGTGCAAGGCGCGGCTAAAGACGTGGCTGTCGTCAGCGGCATGGCATACGTAGCTGATGAACCCTTCGGTATCAGCATATATGACGTGTCAAATCCCAATCAACCACAGCTCGCGGAAACGTATGCCTTGCAAGCTAACGGCGTGAAAGCGAGAGTAATTGCAGTGGACTCGACTGCCCGTGTAGCCGCTGTTGAATCGGACAACGGTTTGCAGTTCTTCGACCTGCTGAACGGACATTACATGCACAATCGAGGCAGCGGCGGACATGTGGACGCGGAAATTTTCCTCGATGGTGATCTACTCAAAGTTTTCCGTTGCGATAGAGACAATACTGATGGTTTCAACTATGAAACATTCGTAAATACCGGAACAGCCGATTCACTCTGGTATAATAATTTTCTAACCCCGTCTTCTTACGGTAATTACCAGGAAGCCTATTCGTTATACGGTTTCTGCCTCGGTAATGCGGATACTGCTTATGTCAGCAGAAATGCCGCGGGTATTGCCGTCGTAGAATATACCACTGGCGCAGTTCTCGGTGAACTGAACACTGCCGGAAAGATTCGCGACGCCGCGCTAAATGGTAACATCCTCTGCCTGGCTGCTGGCTACGAAGCGATTATCACCGTTGACGTCAGCGATCCTGCCAACATGCAGGCGCTGGGTTCTCTGCGGATAGAGAACGCTACTGACATCGAATGGATTGAAGTCGTTGGAAATAAAGCGGTTCTGCTGGACGATTATGACGGCGCATTCGTCGTCGACATCTCCGATCCTGCCGGTCCTTCACTGATTGGCGATATGGAAACATCCGATCCAAATAACTTCTGTATCGTCGGCGATTACGTCTATATCGCAGACGAAGACATGGGACTGGTCATAGGAAAACTTGTCAACTGATAAGATGCCTGAAATCAAAGCCATCCTGTTCGATTTAGATAATACTCTCGTCGATTTCATGAAGATGAAGAAATCGGCGGTGGATGAAGCCGTTGCCTCCATGATCGACGCCGGTTTGGACATACCGGGGGATCAGGCAAAAGTGCAGATATGGGAGATCTACGACCGTGAGGGGATTGAATTTCAGGAGGTGTTCGACCGCTTTCTTATAGATCATTACGGCACGATCAATTACAAGATCTTGGCATCGGGAATTATTGCCTACCGGCGAGCCCGTGAATCGGCAATGGTACTGTATCCGCATGTGAAATCAACCCTCCTCGAACTGGCTCGGCGAAGGTACCGTTTAGCCGTTATATCCGATGCGCCCGCCAAGCAGGCATGGCTGCGACTCTGCTCGCTCGGTCTGCAGCACTTCTTTGAAACGGTCATAACGTTCGATGACACCGGCGAGCACAAACCGCATCCTCTCCCCTTCCAAAAAGCTCTGAGCACTCTGAACGTTACCGCTGGAGAAGCGGTTATGATAGGCGATTGGCCCGAAAGGGACATCGCCGGCGCTAAAGCCGTGGGAATAAAAACGATTTATGCCCGTTATGGCGCTTATCATGAATCCCCGTCCGGTTCGCATGCCGACAAGGAAATCGACACTATTTCGGAAATATTGGACATTCTATCGAACGGAGAACTGGATAGCTGATGGAAGCGAATCCTGCCGGAATCGGCATAGATTTAATAGACCTGGACCGTTTCAAGGCTGCGCTTGAAAAGGAGGGGTTCCGCGAGAAGGTCTTTACCCGGATTGAAATAGAGGATTGTGAAGGCAAACCTGATAAGCTTCAATCGTATGCAGTGCGCTTCGCAGTCAAAGAGGCGTTCTATAAAGCTCTTGCCGATCCTACAATGAATGCCGTCCTCTGGCAGCAGATTGAAACGCAGGTGACAGAAGGCGTCCCTTCACTGCGGTTCACGGGGATCATGGCAGAGCGGCTCTCCAATCGCACTGTGTCAATTTCTCTGACTCATACCGAACATACAGCAGCGGCAGTTGTCATGCTCCTGCCTTTATATGCGACAGATTCCACAGTTAATTCAGATCAAGATTGATTCATGAAGAAGATCTCGACGACCAAAGAGATGCGATCCCTGGACGCGGCAGCAATTGATAAAGCCGGTATTCCGGGTCTGATTTTAATGGAAAACGCCTCCCTCCAGATCTGTGATAAAATCCATGAAATCTATGACGGTAAGCTGAAAAACCACGCCATTATCATCGTCTGCGGTAACGGTAATAACGGCGGTGATGGTTATGCGCTGGCGAGGCATCTTTTCAATCGGGGAGCTGCGATAAAGGTATTCTCATCGTGTCCATTAGCACGGCTCAAAGGTGACGCCAGAAAGAATGCTGACATCTTCCTGGCAATCGGCGGTAAAATCAAGGAGCTTCAAGAAGGCGGAACTCTGCCACAGCCTCCCGAAGCCGAAATGATCGTTGACGCGCTTCTGGGAACGGGCATCACCGGTCCTGCAAGGGGATTTACGGCAAGATTGATCGAATGGATCAATGACCGTCCCGAACCAGTGCTGGCGGTGGATATTCCTTCCGGCGTCGAAGGGGACACCGGCACGGCAAATGGACCAGCAATCGTGGCAAACTGGACGGTTACGATGGGGCTGCTGAAGAGGGGTCTGGTTCTGCCTCCCGGTCGTGATCTCGCTGGAGAAATTACCGTAGCGATTATATCTTTACCTCCTGCAATTCGAGCGGGAAAGCATATCCCCTTTAACCTGTTGGAAACCGAAGACATTGCCCGGATGCTGCCTGAACGCGAACCGACGTCGCATAAAGGAGACTGCGGGCATGCTTTTGTAATCGCAGGATCACCTGGAATGACGGGAGCCGCCGTGCTCTGCTCACAAGCCGCCCTGCGTATCGGCAGCGGTCTGGTTATCCTCGGCATCCCGGAGAGCCTTAATCCAATCCTTGAAGTCAAACTGACAGAGGTGATGACCAAACCGCTTGCGGAAAACGAAGAAGGCTGCTTCTCCGTTGAAGCGATACCAGCTATCGAAGAGATGACTGCCTGGTCAGACGCCGTCTGCATCGGACCCGGGCTGTCGCAGCATCCTGATACGAAGGATGCCGTTAGACAGATGCTGTCTAAAATCAGTAAACCATTAGTCATAGACGCAGACGGATTAAACATCCTCGGAAATGAGGAAGAATTCGCGGGAATTCTGCCTGCCGGATCGATATTAACGCCGCATCCGGGAGAATTCTCCAGGTTGACCGGTCTTTCCATTTCGGAGATTCTTGAGAAACGAGTCGATCTAACCGCGAAGAAGGCGGAAGAATGGGGCGTGGTCGTTGTTCTGAAAGGATCACCAACGATCATCGCCGATCCGGGTGGAGAACTCTATTGCAACCCGACAGGCAATCCATCGCTCGCGAGCGGAGGCACAGGCGACGTTCTTGCCGGAATGATCCTGGGGCTTTTAGCGCAGGGCTGTCCACCGGTACATGCAGCTTGCGCGGGAGTATATCTCCACGGACTGGCGGGAGACATCGCCGCGGAAAAGATCGGTATCGCAGCTACCATCGCCGGAGATCTCGATCGTTTGCTGCCGGAAGCCGTCAGACTGATACATCAGGGGGATGATGAAAAATTATCAAGCAGATAAGCCTCCAGAGCTCTCCCTGACCAGACTGCTGGTACCGTTCTTTTTGTGGATTATTATCATTTTCGCTTTATCAGCGTATCCCAAAGCGATCATACCGCAGGGCAAGTACATATCCTGGGATAAGTTAGCACATGTCGTTGAATTCAGCATTTTAGGATACCTGACTGCACGGTACACCTTTTTTTCAGGAGTAGCGTGGATACATTCCCGCTGGATTCCGCTCACGATCCTGTTCGGCGCAATCTACGCCGCCAGTGACGAATGGCATCAGCTTCACGTTCCGGGACGGCTGGGAACGACGTATGACGTCATCGCCGACATAATCGGAGTGACGCTTGGATTCTGGATATTCTGGCGGGGCATTCCTGCGTATAAAGCTCAACAATATAATAATAAAGTAGAATAAACAGTATTACAGCTCAAGGCTGAAGGAGGTTCAACGATGGCACGCTCTTTAAACAAGGTCATGCTTATTGGGAACATGGGGAAAGATCCCGAATTACGTTCAACTGCATCAGGAACTAATGTAGCTTCGTTCTCTATGGCAACGAACCGGAAATGGAAGGATAAAAACGGTGAATGGCAGGATGAAACCCAATGGCACAATATTGTCGTATGGGGCGCACGGGCAGAAACGATAGCGAACTATACAAAGAAGGGATCGAAAATCTACATCGAAGGTCGTTTAACCAACCGCAGTTGGGAAGGACAGGATGGACAGAAGAAGTACATCACTGAAGTAGTAGCCGACAATTACGTTCTGCTTGACCCACCGCCCGAAGGCGCGGGGCGCGGCGAACCGATCCCACCCCCGGATGACGTGGCAGCAAACACAGGCGCACCTGATGAAGATGACGTTCCCTTCTAAGATGCTGATTATGAAAACAAGGATAAAATAATGTGCCTGATGCGAATTACTTCCTTGACATTGTGAGATAAATTCCTTATCTTGTATAGTATCAGGTAAAAACAGACGCAATGAATACACGCAAAACAGACGGAGGAGAAAAATGCGAAAAACATGTATGGTTTTAGGCAGCGGGCTAATAGCCCTGATGTTCTGCCTGACTCCGGTAAATGCTGAATGGATTTCGATGGATTCATCCGGGCCCACAGCGCCTGACGTGAACCTCGTTTCTCATACGCCTTCAGCGACAATTATCGACGTGGCAGTGCATGGATTCTACGTTGAAGATGCCGTTCAATCAGGCGTACTGTACCACCGACTCAGCTTCGGCGACAACGCCGCGCTGCGTAAAATCGGCAGACCGGAACTTCCGGTAGTAACAAGCCTGGTAGGAATCCCGGACTTGAGCGACCTGAAGGTGAGCATTGAAGTGCTCGAATCGGTCACCCTGCAGGGTTACTATGTATGGCCCGCTCAGGAAATGACTGTTGACGGAGATGAAACGCCGGCATTCGTAATCGATCAGGATTACTACACAAGCGGCGCAACTTATCCCGACAAGGGAGCCGTGGTTGACGCACCACAAATCTGGCGCGACGTTCGTGTGACGCGTCTGGAAGTTCGACCAATCAGCCACAATGCGGCTGCCGGTGAATTGACTGTCGCTACAAAAATACGCGTTCAGATCGATTATTCCGGCACGAACACGACCCGGCAGTTCACCCGTACTCGCGCACCGATTAACCAGAGATTCCAGAAGTTGTACCGGGGCGCGGTGATCAACTTCGACCAGCTCGGTTACGAAATGGACAATGGTGCAATGGACAATCCAGGAGTGAAATGGCTGCTCGTCTGTAAGTCTGAAGCGGTGCCATACGTGCAACCGCTTTTCGATTTCAGACACGCGCAGGGCTATGAACCTGAAATCCGCACCATAGCGCCAGACTTCGATACTCCAGAAGAGATTAAAGCTTACATCTCTTCGTTGTACACTTCAGACGGATTGGAATATGTCATGCTGGTCGGTGACGCTTATTACAGCGGTGGTCCATCAGCCGTTGACGTCCCCATGTACTACTGGTCGAATACATACTCCGATTCATGGTACACCATGATGGATGGCGCAGGCGACTATCTGGCAGATCTGGCATGCGGTCGTATTGTATATGACACTGCGGCGGAACTCGAGCACCAGATCACCAAGACAATAGACTACCTGACTGATCCTGAAGTATCGAATTGGGCAGAACACTCTCTGCTGGTGGCTCACTCAGAGCAGTATCCGCAGAAATACACCCTCTGTAAGGAACAGATCCGCACGTACGCATACGCAATTCAAACCCCCATATTCCAGCAGTGCTATGGCGGAGCAGGCGCCACCAACGCCGACGTCATCACTTACTTGAACACCTATAGTTCAGGCGTTCTGAATTACCGCGGTCACGGATCGGCAACTGAATGGTGGCAATGGGGCGCCTCCGGCAGTTTCAACGTATCGCACATAGCACAATTGACGAATGTTGACCGTTACTTCGTCCATTTTGACGTATGCTGCGACAACATGGACTTCCCCGGACACAACGGTGACTGCTTCTCTGAATCAATGATGAAAGCGAATGCCGCGGCTGTCGCTACCATGAGCGCAATCGTACCCTCATACACGATTCCTAATCACGATTTCGACAAGGAATTCTACAAGGCGATATTCGATCAGGGCATCAATAACATAGGCTACGCTTCCAACTTTGCAAACGTGACAGTATATACTGTTCACGGATCTTTAGGCGAATCGAACATCCGCACGTATTTATGGCTGGGCGATGCGGCAATCGATGTCTGGACCAATACCATGCAGACCTTGACGGTAACCCATCCTTCAGTGATGTTTCTTGGCACGAACACCTTGAACGTCTCAGTCGGCTTCGAAGGCGCCATGGTTTGTGCTCAGAACGATGAAGTTTACGCGATGGGCTACACCGATGCAACTGGCTCCATTGAGCTTGAGTTCGATCCGGGTCCGGTCATTCCGGGAACCTTAACTCTGACGGTTTCCGAACACAATTACCTGCCCTATCAAGCGCCCATCGACGTTATTCCATCAGAAGGTCCATACGTCGTCTATAATTCGCATGAAATCAACGACGCGGTTGTCGGCAATAACAACGGACAATGGGACTTCGGTGAAACCACCGATCTTTCCATCGAAGTCAAGAACGTCGGCATTCTAACTGCAACAGCAACGACCGTAACTATCACGGAAGATGACGTGCTCGTCACCGTTGACGATGGATCGGAATACTACGGCAACATCGCCGCAGGCGATTCGGTTTCAATTCCTGACGGCTTCAGAGTAACCGTTGCCAATACAGCAGAAGATCAACACCTGGTCCCCTTCACTCTAACGGCAACTTCGGGCACCTACACCTGGGAGAGCTACTTCACACTGACCGTTAATGCTCCTGTCGTTGCGATGGACGGACTGGTCATCGAAGATCCCACCGGCAACAACAACGGCGCGCTCGATCCGGGCGAAGACACCGACTTCCTGCTCACCGTCA
>JALGVT010000032.1 GCA_025774555.1 candidate division LCP-89 bacterium | reverse complement strand
TCCTATGAGGTGGTATTTCGGGCAAATTAAAGCATTATGAGTAACGGACTCTTAATCCGCAGGTTGTGGGTTCTGGCATAGCCATTCCTACGGAAGATTCCCTCTGGGTGCACATACTTAAAAGGCGGTATTTACGCCCGAATCCCCACTCTTCCCAATGTTGGTATATGTTGGTCTTTGTATGGATTTTCGTCTCAGGCGCGCAGCAAAACGCTTAAAGAGCGAGGAATGTGGCGTAGCCATCTCTTCGTAGCCTCGCCCCTATAATCATAACTATTATGCTATTGCGATGTTTATTATTTCACCATCACCATTTTCTTTACCGCCTTGAAATCCCCTGCGTCAATCCGGTAGAAGTACACCCCCGAAGCCAGATCAGATCCATCGAAAGTAACCTCATGCACGCCCGCATTCCGCCAACCGTTGACTAACTCCGCTACTTGCCTTCCCGATATATCGTACACGGTAAGCTCAACAAAGCTGGAAACTGAAAGCTGATAGCTGATAGCTGTGTTCGGATTGAACGGATTCGGATGCGTGCCCATCAGCGCATACCCTGTAGGGGCGACGTGGGCGTCGCCCTCCTGTAAAACACCCTTTTCAATCTTATCGAAGGGATTCGGAGCGCCTGCCGGGATAGGCAGTTCGCCGGTGAACGAACCGTCTGCAACGCCGGATTTAACGAACGGGAAGCTGTCCTCATTCCAGATGCTGTCAGGTTCAACACCGACGCGCAGGAAGAATTCATAATTACCGGCAGGATATGAGCCGATTATGGGGTAGAACATATCCGGACGGTTGATCGTCCAGCCAGGCTGAAAATCTGTGAAGGAACGCATGATTAGCAATGTTGCAGGTCCACCCTCGAATTCTATAGCCAGCCAGGCGTCAAAGTCGCAGGCAACTATGCCCTGACTTTCCAACCAGACTCCGAAGTCAACATTGCCCCCTCCGGCAGGCACAGGAGAACCGCCGTTGTAGGTGAGGGTTACCTCAATGGGATGCGCGCCTGTAATGGAATAGTAAAAACGAATGCCCATGTTGGTTTCTGGTTCCAACGGACCGGAACCGTTATAAGTGCACTGCAGACCTTCAGTTCCGTCAGCATTCTGAATGCCGGCAGTCGCTGAGGGTCCCGGGAAGCTTCCGTGCTCAATCGCCTTGTACATGAAGTCGATATCGCCGTCAGGATAGAAGATAGCCTCGAAGGTGTAATAATCACCTGTGTATGATGATCCGTAGTGGTTCATCGAGTCAACTTCAATGATAAAGAAATCACTGCTTGGATCGGTGTAATACCAGATCGATCCATAAGCGCCTGACGGGTTCATGTCATCCCAGTACGGAGCAACCAGATCCGATGGCGCTGACCCTGAAGGTATAGCATAGTTGCTATAGGAAGTCGCCGTTGAGGTGAAGGACGCCCAGCCGTTGGAACAGATACGGATGCTGCTATGGCTGACGCCGTCATACCAGGGGAAATCAAATCCTATAGAGAACGGACCCAGATTCTGGTCATCACCGGTGATGCCGGTATTAGTGCCGGGCAGGGCTCCTGGATGCGCCGAGTTTATTTCGATCCAGCGGTATGGAATTTCCTCGTATTCATGATCGCTGGGATCATCACCTAACGGAGGTGAACAGGCATGATTAGCAGTTGATGGGGCGTTAATCTTAATGTTTTCGATGGGCAGATCGATTTTATTCTGTGTCGGATTCGCAGCTATTAGTGAGTATGATAGGCAGAGTGAAGCAACTAACAAAGACAGGAACAAACATCGCATTAGAAACCTCCATTATCGCAGGTGATGATCTTAATATACAAAATATTTCATGGGATGTCAAGAGTGCGCTTGGCTTTAGCAAAAATATATATAGATAGGGCGACCCATTGAGCCGCCCTGTTTTGTTTTCAAACTTCAAGTTATTAGCTTTTAGTTTGAAGTTATTTCATCAGAACCATCTTGCCTGTGGCATTGAAGTCACCTGCTGTCAGGTTGTAGATGTACACGCCGGAAGCCAGACTTGAAGCATCGAAGACGGCTTCGTGGTTGCCCGCATCTCTCCAACCATTGATCAGCTCAGCAACCTGGCGTCCACTGACGTCATAGACTGTCAGCGTAACTTTGGAAGCTTCAGGCAGAGCATAGCCGAGTGTGGCTGTCGGGTTGAACGGATTAGGATAGACGCCGTGTAGAGCATAGCTCGTCGGTATCTGGTTCTCGCCCTTGTTGATCTGATCGAAGGGATTCGGAGCATTAGCCGGTAGCGGCAGTTCGCCCGTGAACGAACCATCTGCTACACCCGATTTAACGAACGGGAAGCTGTCTTCATCCCAGACGTCAGTTGGCTCAGTGCCAGCACGCAGGTAGAAGTCATAGTTTCCTGCGGGCCATCCACCAGGCACCGGATAATACATGCCAGGACGGTTGATCGTCCAGCCGGGCAGGTAGTTGGTAAAGGAACGCAACACTAAAGTATTCGGAGCGCCGCCTTCATAAGCAACAGCCAGCCAGGCGTCGAATGCCGCAGGAACAGTATCCTGATTTTCAACGAACACGTCAAAATCAAGGTTACCGCCGCCGGCGGGAACCGGTGAGCCGCCTACGTATGTCAAATCAACGACGATGTCATAAGTCGGTGAAGGCATACCTACCGGAGCCATACGGATACCCATGCCGGTAACTGGTTCCAGCGGACCGGAGCCGTTATACGTGCACTGGGCGCCGACAGTACCCGTGGCATTCTGGATACCGACAGTCGCCGAAGGTCCCGGGAAGGTTCCGTGTTCGATCGCCTTGTACATGAAGTGAATTTCGCCGTCGGGATAGAAGATAGCCTCGAAGGTGTAATAATCACCTGTGTATGATGAGCCATAGTGATTCATCGAGTCAACTTCCATGACGAAGAAAGCGCCGCCTGGATCAGCGTAATACCAGATCGATCCATAAGCGCCTGATGGATTCATGTCATCCCAGTAGGGAGCTACCAGATCCGATGGTGCTGACGCCGAAGGTATAGCGTAGTTGCTATAGGAAGTCAGTGTCGAGGTGAACGTGAAGAAGCCGTTGGAGCATGCACGGATGCTGTTGTGATAGACGCCGTCATACCAGGGGAAGTTGAATCCGATGGGGAACGGTCCCAGGTTCTGGTCGTCACCTGTGATGCCGGTGTCGGTGCCGGGCAGTGCGCCGGGATGCGCCGGATTGATCTCGATCCAGGCATAGGGGATCTCTTCAAATTCCGGCTCGCCAACATAGAAGGAACCGGTCAGAACTTCAGGACCATTTCCTGAGGCGTTATAAGCAACGACGCCGTATTCGTACCAGCCGTCCAGAGTCATGGTGTTGTCGTAGTAGCTGGTGGCGATACCGGTCAGGTTCAAGGTTGCCGGATCCGGTCCGTAACGCTCGATGGTGTAACCATCGATGCTGCCTGCGGGCCAGTAACCGCCGTGAGCGCCTGCTGTGGGGTTAACCCAGTCCAGGTTGACTTCATGAGCTGTGCCGACTCCCGCGCCGGTCAGGCTGGAAACGCCGCCCGGGACGTCCAGTCCGATCCAGGTAGCGGCAGTGGCGGGGATACCGTCGCCGTAAGAGTTGACGCAGTACACTGTGTATTCGTAGTTGCCAGCGCTTGTGACGGCGTCAGAATAACTGGTGGCGGTTGCCGCCAAGGTCGCCAGGGGATTACCGTCACGCATAACTTCGACAGAGGTGATCGGATAGGAACCGATCGGGCTGCCATTGACGGTGGTAGTCGGGAGGTCCCAGGCGAGGTCGCATGTCAATGCGCCGCCAGCGCCCGGTGTCAGAGTAAAGTTCTCTGGAACGTTCGGAGCCAGAGGATCGGCATTGTCATACATTTCCAGGACGAAAATCATGTCGTCCGGAGTTCCCTGAGTCATACCGACGATCGTCCAGTATGCCGGATTGGCTTCGTTCGTCATTGCCAAACCGCCAGCCATCTGTGACGTCGAAGCGCCAACCAACGGCACGAGGTAGCTGGTTCCGGTCAGTGCGTGAGCAACCGGATCATATTCGTGAATCTTGCATCCACCAGTCTGATCGTGAATCCAGAGCATACCTGTGTGGTCATCCCAGGCCATACCATAGACTGAGGTCAAAGGGGAAGCGCCTGTCCAGATGACATTGCCGGCACGGTCGAATTCGTAGAACGGAGAGCCGAAGTTTCCCGTCCAGAAGTGGTCTGTGACCGGGTCGTACGCCAACGAGCGGTTCGGGTTGCTGGGTCCTAAGATGTCCAGCGCCGGTACTGAGGTGCCGTTAAGGTCGAAGCAGCGCACCCAATTATCAACGGAACCATAAAGGTAGGTGCCGTCATAAGCGAGATCACGCCAGCCCCAGCCAGTGGAACTCCACTGAGTCCAGGAAGTAACTAAGGCGCCAGTAGCGTCATACTTGTACACGTAGTTGGGATCAGCCGCATTGCCTCCGCCGGTGGCGAAGTAGTGACCGCCAGCGAACTCACAACCTAATAACTGGTTGTCAGGAGCGTTAACCCCGGCGTTGAAGTAGAACAGCATGTCCCACATGGCATCCATGCCCGGATTGGAGGACGCCACTGGACCCAGTTTCGGAGATGCGTCCGTAGCTGAGGTCCATGCGAGCATTTCATTCTCTTTGTCAACATTTGCAAAAGCAGATGCGACAAAAAGCAGAGACACGCAGACAATAAACACTGTTTTTACTTTCGTCATAACCATTCCTTTCGTTTTGTGGTTGGTATTTTTGGGTTGGTATTTTCGATTAGATGAAAAATCCGGACGAGCATAGAGGTATGCTCAACCAGAGATAATCCGGGGTGAAAAATTCGAGAAGTTTTAAGATTCGAAGTCATACCGATTACAGGAGAAATATCAAGATTATTAACCGGTTGAATTGAGACAATTAATGGTGAATAATAATATAAGGAATGTTTTGCACGATGTCAAGCATTTTTTCACACTAACTCAAATTTCTGAAATTCTTTAACCAATTAAATAATAATAACTAACATATTTTTGTAAAAAAAAACGTTAAAATAATACTTTAACTATTCCCGGTTTTTCACAAAGCGATACCTTCTGGTAAAGCGCCGGTTGTCCTTCTCCGTAAGGGACTCTCCATTAGGAGTTCTACGTCCCGAAGGGACGAACCATCAGGAGGAAACTCCTGACGGCGCGTGGATGGCAATACAGCGTCAGGTCACACCTTCCCGTGAACCGAACTGTGAAATATGGGGGCTGTCCCAAAAGTGTCACTCTGAGCAAAGCGAAGAGTCTCACATTATTCTTAAGTATATAATAAATAGGAGATTCTTCGCTCTCCAGGCTTTCAGGGAGGCTCAGAATGACATTACTAGTTTTGGAACAGCCAAGTTCTAAAAGTATTTGTAGCCCACGTCATTTATGGCTGGGTGGCAAATCTATCAGCAGCATCCCTTTTAAAAGGGGGGGGGCAACAACTATGAAAGTGGGTAAGATTGTATTTGACTTGCAACATTTATTTTGCTATATTATCAAATTCTTAAGCCACCGTAACTCAGCTGGTAGAGTAGCTGATTCGTAATCAGTTTGTCGGAGGTTCAAATCCTCTCGGTGGCTCAGAACACACCCGCCTCCAAACGGCGGGACATTAATTTCAATGTAATTATTTATATAGAGCAAATCGATGGAACCAGTGATCATCATCGGAGCGGGACCCTCAGGACTGGCTGCCGCATACGAACTCTCTAAAAATAATGTTCCTGTTGTTGTAATCGAACGATTGAGTCAGGTAGGAGGTTTATCCAGGACAATTCATCGAAATAAAACTCGTTTTGACGTCGGTCCTCATCGTTTCTTCACGCAAAATAGAGAAATTCACCAGCTCTGGGTTGACATTCTCAAAGATGACCTGCTCTCTGTGCCACGCTTGACGAGAATATTCTATAATAATAAATTCTTCTATTATCCTCTGGTGCCGATGAACGCACTTTTCGGTATCGGTCCCATCGCTGCGGTGGGTATCGTATCAAGTTACCTCTCTACTCAAATTCAGCAAAAATTCTCGCCCCAAAAAACGGTTAGTTTTGAAGATTGGGTGGTAGCGCAATTCGGTCGGCGGCTTTTTGAAATTTTCTTTAAGACCTATACTGAGAAAGTTTGGGGTATTCCCTGTACTCAGATTGGCGCGGATTGGGCGGGACAGCGAATCAAAGGGCTTTCGCTCTGGACTGCCGTAATGAATTCGGTTTTCAAACCCAAATCCGGGATTATAAAAACTCTGGTAGAGGAGTTCGTCTTCCCCCGGTTAGGCGCCGGAATGTTCTACGAACTGATGGGGAAGCATGCTGAACAAAACGGAGGTAAGTTCCTGCTGAATAAAAACGTGACCGGTTTCAGGCATGAGGGATCAAAAGTACGTTCAGTCTTAATGCAGAATGAAGAGGGGAAAACGGAAGAGATAGAAGGCAGCGCTTTTCTATTCAGTTCACCGCTGTCTGACGGTGTTATTGGATTCGATCCCGCGCCACCGGCGGAGATTATTGAGGCAGCGCGACGTCTCCGTTATCGTTCACATATCGGCGTCGATCTCGAAGTTGAAGGTAATCCTTTTCCAGATAACTGGATCTACGTCCACGCTAAAGAAGTCAATCTGGCACGCGTCGCTAATTATCGCAATTTTTCCAAAGAGATGGCGAGTAATGATTCGAAAACTCCTATCACTGTCGAGTATTTCACTTTTAAGGGCGATCATATCTGGAATCGTCAGGACGAGGAATTGATTGAGCTAGCCAAAGAGGAACTGTTGAAAATGAATATATTGCAGCCGGAGCAGGTTGTGGATAGTTTCATCGTCCGCAATGAAAAAGCATATCCCGTCATTGAAATTGGATACGAGAAGAACTTAGAAGCTCTAAAGCAATATATTGCCCGTTTTGACAACCTCCAACCCATTGGTCGCAGCGGTATGTTCAAGTATAATAATATGGATCATGCCATTATGACAGGCTTGCTGGCGGCACGCAACATCCTTGGCAACAGCTACGACGTATGGTCAGTCAACATCGACGCCGATTATCACGAAGCTGGCGATGCCCTCCAAGAAAGACAAACCCAATTATAACTCCATCTTGAATATGTCTGAATCCAGCAGCACAGGCATTCCTACTTTACGACTGAAGACCATTTCATGGATCGTTGTCGCCGGTCTGATCGTCTGGGCGGTTTTCTGGATTTTCGTACAGGAACCGGAGCACGACGAAGTCGAACACTGGCACGCCGCCTGGCTGATGTCACAGGGGCAGCAGCCCTATGTGGATTTCTTCGAGCACCACTGCCCGCAATTATGGAATCTGCTCAGGTTATACTACGTTTTCTGCGGTGATTCCTTTGGAATAATCTTATCATCAAGATTCTGCTTTCTGGTGATTTTCGCATTTACTATTCTGTTATTCTATAGAATCTCAAGACGCTGGACCAGCCCGCAGGGCGCTTTGGTCGCTTCGATTGGTTTCCCCTTATTTAATCTGAGTCTTCTTCAGGCGCATCTTTATGTGCGCGGTGATCCTCTCATCCTGTTTCTATTGGTGTTTTCGCTCTGGCTGGCGGTGCCCATAGTGGAAAAAAAGCGTTGGACGAAAGATGGTTATCCGGGCATGTTTTTAATCTTTCTCAGCTTAGGATTGGCTGTCGGGTTCTCGCCGAGAGCGGGAATTTCTGTAATTACTCTATATGTTCTGCTGTTCATCTTCAGCTTTAAAAAACTTCCTGTGCATCGTCTGCTGGCGATGTTTTTTCTTGGTGGGATTATAATTATAGTGCCCACTTTGTTGCAGGCTTTAGTATATGGATTTCAACCCTTCTTCTTTTGGGTGTATGGATTCAGCACAGCTTTATATCCCTCATTTTCACCTCTGAATAACCTGATAAAAATACTAATTTCCGCCTCGCCGTTATGGTTGCTGGTGGTTGTATTTCTATACCAATTCATCAGGAAAAGCGATCTGAGGAAGCAGATGGGAATCTGGTTGATATTTACTCTTGCAGTAGTAAATTTTATCGGATTATGGGCTGGCAACCGTCCCTTTATACAGCATTTCCTGATGACGATCCCGTTTTTCGGTTTCTTAGCCGGAATCGGTTATGATCGTTTTATTGAAGGTATTCATAAGAGGGTGAAGCTCCCTAAGTTAAATTATGCAGGATTGCTGCTTCTGGGGGGACTGATATTAGTCGGCGTGCGGTCATACAGACTTTGGACTGGAGGAGGATTAGAAAGCAGGTCTTACTGGCAGGAACGCGCTGCATGGATATTGGAACAAGCGGATGAAGGTGACACATTCGCCGCCGGAACAGCTTACTTCCAGCCGCTTTTTCTTGACGATTCCTTCTATTACTGGTTCGCAGGCACTTATATCACGCCAACTATGAGACAACTCCAACCAGACTTTAAACCATATACATTCCACGACCTTCAAACTGCATCTCCGGCAGTTCTCCACGATTCGTTTGCTGAAACCTGGTGGATTAATCGTAGTTCAGGGTACAGGTCATGGTTGGAGGAAAATTATAAGCCGACGCCTTATCCACGGTATTGGATCAGGAAAGAATAGCAGCCAGAAAATCATCTGAACTAATAAAAGGGGCTGTCTCGTTTGCTTTAAGACAGCCACTCCATTCTAAATTATAGATTCTAAACTCTACATTCTGCATTCTATTTCATCAATACCATCTTCCCTGTCCCCACGAAATCACCAGCGGTAAGACGGTAGAAATAAATTCCTGACGCCAAATCCCTTCCATCGAATGTCACTTCATGTACACCCGCGTCTCTCCAACCGTTGACCAGCTTTGTAACCAAACGACCGGAAATGTCATAAACTTCCAGTTCAGTAAAACATGCAACTTGTAACTGATAACTGAGAACGGTCGTCGGATTAAATGGATTGGGGTAGTTCTGCATCAGTGCGTATCGGTCGGGAGTAGCATTCTCTGTTTCTGGATCTACGCCTGTAACTTCACCAACCGTCGTAAATCTGATTGCGAAGCCGTCTTCTAACGGCATAGCGCATTCATCGTAATTGCCATTGTGAAGATATTGCAATCCGACGGAGCCGTCTCCGTTCTCAACACCTATCGCACAGCCGCCCAGAGCTTCTGATAGTATCTGGTAGCTCACCACGATTTCACCATCGCCTGTTGGCGTCTCGTAGAATACTGGATCATATAGAAAAACTTGAAAGCTTTCTGCCTGACTGGCGTTGTTGGCATGCGGCACCAGGAACCATTCGACAATGAAACGGTGATTGTTCGGGTCATCGTAATAACAGACCGCGCCGCTTTCCGTGGGATCCAGTTCATCCCAGAACGCGGCGATCATATTATTCGGCGGCACCAGATGAGGAATGCAGATGTTCAGGGGGAAAAAGATTGGCGGATCATCCATGGAAATCCAGCCGTGCGTGCAAACCGTAATCTGGTCGTAACTGACTCCGTAGTATTGGAAACTGAAGGGCAGCGGAAGAACTGCCGTCCTATTCTCATCGGTGAGGTTCAAATCAACTCCAGGACCACCGGTTACAGGGGCAATTTCGATCCATTCGTAAGCAGGCGCTTCCGCCCCGTCGTAGGAATCATAAGCGAAATAGCCGTAGGCATCCGGACCGCAAGGACGGAATAATATATCGCCAACGGTGATACTAAAGTCTTCAGTTGTCAGGTAGCCTCTGTCAGTAGTGATGGTCATATTGAATTCAACGTCCATTCCCTGCACTGCTTCCGGATCGGCTATGACGTCATTGAAATCAATGGTAATGGTCGAACCGGCTGCGATCATCGTCAGATCGATGGTCGCATTCGTAATCGTAATCGCCGGATCATCGCAACTGAGCAGGATTGTAACGTCTTCGGCGTCAGATGATCCTCCGTTGTCGATGGTGATATTGAAATTGACAGTCTCGCCGGGGTCCAGCAGGTTGTTGTTATTGCCTGTCGGGTCTTCCACCAGCAGGTTATCATGCGTCACTATCGGCGTGTGAGCGACAACGTTGAACTGCGATAGCCAGGTGGAATCACCATCTGTGGCGGTCAGAGTAAAATCGACTTCATAACCGTCTTCGACTTCAGGAACGATCTCGAATGCGAAGGCTTCATCTGCCGAAGTCGATCCTCCTGCGCTGAGATTCCCGAGGGAGTATGTCTCATCGATGATGGTAACTAACGGATCTTCTGTGTTCAAGGACAAACTGATGCCCGAAGCGTCTCCAACGCCGATGTTTTCTATATCAACGGTAAGGGCAACCTCTTCTCCGTAATCGAGCTGTCCGTTGCCGTTGCCGCTGGTACCATCCACTATGATCTGGTCTGTGCACACTATGTAGGGTCCTGAAGAAGGAATGCCCGTGATAGAGCCCTCGTAAGGGATCACATTGTGTGCCGTGATCATCAGAGTAATCTCGCCCAGTTGCTGGATAGGTTGCTCTAAACTGATCACTGCATTGCCTGATGCATCTGCCGTCCCTCTGCCGAGGATATCATCGTTCATTGACAGAGTGACTAACGCTCCTTCTACGGCAATGCTGTTGACCAGGAAAGTGTTCGATCCTGCCTGAATGGCATTGGCGTAACTTGGATTAAATAGTCCCGGCTCCGCGGTCCAGATGTCCATAGTCGGATCGCCGAACAGGTTTATATCGTAGTAGCACCAGCGGATGATGTCATCTCCAGGCACTGCCCATATATTGTCTTCCTTGGAGTCCTGATTCGCCCAGCCGATCTTGGTGATGTTTTCTCCGAAAATCGCATCGAAAAACTCGCGGTCGAAGTGCTGGGAAGCGCCGTTGGTGTTGTTGTAACTGCCCCAGCCGTATCTGCTGTTTCCGATGAAAGCTACTGCGCCGTGCTCAATGGTAGTGAACTCTTCGATGATGCAATCTACCAGAAAATGAGCGAAATCACCGCAGATACAGCCCTGCGAATAACCGATGAAGAAATTATGGTTGACGCCGTCGTTGCTGAAATTATTGTCGCTGATCTGACTTCTGCCGAACTGCATCACGTAATCCCAGTTGGCGTGACCTAAGTGGTTCACGAGGATGGGTCCCTGATTTAAAAGCGGCAGACAATCGCCCATCGCTGACCACGACTGTCCCGGGTATTCATACAGCGTGCCGACGGTGATATTGCCGGGGATTCCTGCGGTGGTGTAACCCCAATTGGAAGACCCGGTTCTGACCTCTTCCTTATATTCCCATCCCCAGGCGTTCCAGCCTAAATCTTCCCCTGTCATCAACGCCGTTTCTACTTCATCGATCACCGGTTCGGTCTGGAACATCATCAGCTTGTTGACAACGTTAGCTATCTCGGTTTCATTATCCGCGCAACTGCGTCCGACATAGACTTCGGCTACCAGATCGTCTTCGCCGGGTTCACCCCAGAGTTCGTCATTATCATCGTTCCAGGTGCCGTCCAATCCGGCGTAGTAGAGATCGGAAGGCAGGTTGTCATCCACGCACCAGAGCATCCTGGTGGGGATATGCTCGTTATCTCCGCAGAGGAAGACATAAGCGACTTCGTAGGTCGTATAATAATCTATGATGCAGTTGCGGATCTTGTCCTGACTGTCAATGCCGGTGTATGAGTTGTAGATATCCTGAACGGTCTCAACAACCGTTTTGACACCGCTGCGATTCTTGTAATCTATATATTCCTGATAAAGATCGACGAAATCTTCCGAGGTGATGAGCAGCATATCATAAGTAGTCGGATCGGTGGGCATTTCCGGACCATAAGTAACCACCGATTCAGGGTTATCAACCATGCCGGCGACTCGTAGCTGCACGTCATTAGACCGCTTCAACATCTGCGCGTGAACCGACTGCGCTTTTGCCGTCGGCTGGCTCGTTACGCTGACTTTGATCCATGGATAATAGGACAGCTCGCCGGATGCCGGCTTATAACTGACCGGGTGGATGGTGGCAATTGCCAGTCCGTGCCCCGACAGGAACTGAGTCTGCAGGTTATCTGATAGTTCATTCGGGAAGGGATTATTACTGGAATAGACTGCTTCATTGGGCTGAGTTGGTTCGCCTGAAGGTCCTACCGATAACGGGAACGGCTGTTCCATGTGATTGATGCGGTAACCGTCGCCTAACAGCAGCGGGCTGGCAGTTTCCACCGATATGGACACCGCCTCTTCTCCCGGAGGCAGCAGTAATTGCACGGCAGCCTGCGGCAGCAGAGGATATCCCACCTTTGCCCAGGTGCGGGCGCCGTCTAAGATGACCACGGTCTGTCCCCCGATGATTTCCACGCGAGGCTGGTCGAAGTAGTAGGTATGCGTCGTTGTGCCAGCGTGAATCACGGTGGCTGTGATGACGATGATTAAAATCAGCGTCAGCAGTCGATTCGGTCGTTTCATTTTGATTTCTCGGTAAGTCAGTTCAGGGATAGGTTGTTATTTTCAGATATCACTAAATATAACATATTTTTTCCCCCGAATCAAGCATTATTTTGTTTTCAATGACCTTTTTACTCGTGATAAAGACGAGGGAGCGACAAAAATGGAGGATAAAAATGGGCGACATCAGATCGTGTCGCTCTTTTTTAGTAGCTGGTAGCTGGTAGCTGGTAGCTGGTAGCTGGGAATGCATCAAAAGAGGGCGTCTGGCACCATAAAAGAAAGTTTATATATATAATATACAACAATGACAATCAGTAATCAAGGGATATGTTGGATATTTGATATACGGTGGTGGTGTGGTGGTAGTTTCTTTCCCCGGGAATCAATTCCCGGGCTAATTTAGTGCTGTCCCACTGAAGTAGGATGCTCTTAAAAACATACTCGACGGTTTCTTGTGCCTTCAGGAGTTTCTTCCTGCTGGCTTTTCAAGCAGGTTTGTATGAGGGTCAGGAGGTAACTTCTGATCCTACGGAATTGAATAAACAGAGCGGGGGCTTGCCCCCGCCTCTTTTTTGTCTGAACCACGGATTCCACGGATTTCACGGATTACCCCCCGCCGGTTCCCGGTCTTCGGTAAACGCTCAAAATAGACTTGATCACGGATTGGGATAGGGTTATATTTGAGGGTAGGATAACTGACGCTACGCTGAGGACCTTGACGCAACAAAAACCGGTAACAAGGGGTAGTTACCCCTTGCCTCATTGGAATCTATGGCGATCCCGATTTAAACTGTCATTACGAACGAAGTGTGGTAATCTCTTAGTGCTTGTAATATAGGAGATTGCCACGTCACTTCGTTCCTCGCAATGACGTTATTTTCTTCTTTTAGGACAGCCCCTGGTCTGGACTCCTGCCTGCGCAGGAGTGACACCACAATAATCCGTGAAATCCATGTCTCGTAGGTCCGAAGGACTCCTATTGAGCAATCCACCAGATTCCTTAAAACAAATCCCCCCTTACTCCCCCCTTGAAAAAGAAAGGGGGGCAAAAAAGGGCGCATCCGCATGTGTGCCCTTTGTGTTATGTCATTCCTGCGGACGCAGGAGTCCAGTGAAGCCGAATAAGGCAACAACCTCTCCATTTTCCGATCATCTTGTTGCGCCGGATTCAGAAGGCGATGCGCGCATCGCCCAAAAAGACTGGATCCCGGATCAAGTCCAGGATGACACAGTAACAATCCAATTTAATACACTGCAAGGTCCTGTTCCGAAGGAGTGTGACCTGACAGCGAAAACAGGCGTCAGGTCATCGCTGCGCTAAGGACCTTGAAGCAACAAAAAAAGGGCGCATCCGCATGTGTGCCCTTTGTGTTATGTCATTCCTGCGGACGCAGGAGTCCAGTGAAGCCGAATAAGGCAACAACCTCTCCATTTTCAGAACAACTTGTTGCGCCGGATTCAGAAGGCGATGCGCGCATCGCCCAAAAAGACTGGATCCCGGATCAAGTCCGGGATGACACAGTAACAATCCAATTTATTACACTGCAAGGTCATGTTCCGAAGGAGTGTGACCTGACAGCGAAAACATGCGTCAGGTCATCGCTGCGCTAAGGACCTTGACGCAACAAAAAAAGGGCGCATCCGCATGTGTGCCCTTTGTGTTATGTCATTCCTGCGGACGCAGGAGTCCAGTGAAGCCGAATGAGGCAACAACCTCTCCATTTTCCGAACATCTTGTTGCGCCGGATTCAGAAGGCGATGCGCGCATCGCCCAAAAAGACTGGATCCCGGATCAAGTCCGGGATGACACAGTAACAAAAAAAAGCGACCTTCAGGTCGCCAACTAACCCCTAACCCCTAGTCCCTATTTTTTCACCAACCTGGTGCCTCGTGAACAACCCTGCAATGTTTTCAAACGCAGCATTTCAAAAAAGTTCATATCCAGCTTGCGGCGGATAGCATTTACTCCATCCCCGCGGTACACCGGTACACGGGGCAGCACCCCCGGAAACGGTCCGAACCACCCCGGAATCTTGCCGCATATTTCCATGTAGCCCAGTTCCCGGGCAGCGCTGAACACCTCAGCCGATGCCTGCCCGAACGGCAGCGCCAGCGAAGTTACTTCCTTTCCGATATGATCCTCAATCTCACTTTTGGAGCGTTGCAATTCTTCGCGCAGATCTTTTTTTGAAAGCCTCGTCAGGTCATGGTGACTGCACCCGTGTGATCCGATCTCGATTCCTGCGTTGGCAATATCTTCGATCTGTTTCCAGTCGAGATGTCTGCGCCGGTTCAAGCCGAAGGTAACGTCCCAGTCATTATATCTGCCCACAAAGTTGTTGATGATGAAAAGCGTGGCTGGAGTGTTGAACTCCTGCAGGGTGGGGAGGACCTCGTCGTAAAAGGATGCATATCCGTCATCGAACGTCAGACAGACCGAATTCTCGGGATTGCCGTCTGCGAGTCCTCTAAGTGGAATTAGTGAAAAACCGGCACTTACGATGAATTCGAGATGTGAATGAAGCGCGCGGGGGGAGACGTTGGTCACGCCGAATTGAAATCTTCGACTGACTTCGTGGTAGGTTAGAATGCGGGGATATATCGCATCCCCGGGGACGTATCTGGTGGGAGTTTTCAGATCGACACCTTCGCTAAAATTAAAACAGGTGAACTAAAGCCTGTTCAGTCCACCTATTTAATTTGAAGTTTGCAATTTACACTTTGCATTTTACAATAAATCATTTTCCCGAACTGCCGAATCCGCCGTCGCCGCGGTCACTGTCTGGCAGTTCATCAACTTCGATCCACCTGGGATGGTAGGCTTTAGCCAGCACTAACTGAGCGATTCTCTCACCGGGATTAAGCATAAACGCCTGCTTGCCGAAATTCGTCAGCAGAATCTTAATTTCTCCACGGTAGTCCGCATCTATAGTGCCCGGCGAATTAAGCATACCCAAGCTGTGTTTCAACGCTAATCCGCTTCTCGGTCTAACCTGTGCTTCCCAGCCGTCTTCCAAAGCGATCGCGATGCCGGTTGGAACGGGAAACGTTTCTCCGGGCTGCAAAGTTACCGGCTCATCCACATCAGCTATTAGATCGACTCCCGCTGATAATTCAGTGGCAGGCGCAGGTAATGACCAACGCCCGCCGTGAAGCCGTTTAACACGAACTGGAATTTCTTCCATACTTAACCTAAGACGTCTTCAATCGGAGTATAGGGCAGATTGAATGCGTCTGCAACGCCTTTATAGGTTACCTTGCCGTCGATGACGTTGATGCCGGTCAGGATTTCACGGCTGTCCTGGGCCGCTTTGACGTAGCCTTTATCCGCGATCTGAACTGCGAACGGCAGTGTCGCATTGGTCAACGCTAAGGTGGAGGTATTGGGAACCGCGCCCGGCATATTGGCGACGCAGTAATGCAGCACATCTTCGATGACAAAGGTCGGGTCGGCGTGTGTGGTCGGCTTGCAGGTTTCAATACAGCCGCCTTGATCGACTGCCACGTCAACGATGACAGATCTCTTCTTCATCAACTTAAGCATATCGCGGGTAACCAGATGCGGAGCCTTGGCTCCGGGGATCAGCACAGCGCCGATAAGCAGGTCAGCTTTGGCGATGCAAGTGCGGATATTCGCAGGGTTGGATGCCAGCGTATCGATATTGGCGGGCATAACGTCATCTAAGTAGCGCAGCCTGTCCAAGTTGATATCCAGAATGGTTACATGCGCGCCCAGACCGGCAGCCATCTTAGCGGCATTTGTGCCCACGACACCGCCGCCCAATACCACGACTTCACCGGGCGCAACGCCGGGTACGCCACCTAATAGCACACCGCGGCCTCCCTGAGCTTCTTCTAAGTACTTGGCGCCTTCCTGAGTTGCCATTCTACCGGCTACTTCACTCATAGGGACTAACAACGGCAGAGATCCGTCGGGAGCTTCCATGGTTTCATACGCAATGCTGACAGCGCCTGAATCTATCATCGCTTTGGTCAGTATCTCTGCCGCTGCGAAGTGAAAGTAAGTGAATAGAATTTGGTTTTTTCTGATCAGCTTATATTCCGGTTCCAGTGGTTCCTTGACTTTAATGATCATGTCAGCGCGGTCGAATACTTCCTTGGCAGTTTTGCATACTTCCGCGCCGGCGCTGCGATATTCACCGTCCGAAAAGCCGCTTCCGATACCAGCGCCCTCTAAAACCAGTACTTGATGACCGCGCTTAACCAGCATCTCCGCGCCGACTGGCTGCAATGCGATCCGGTTCTCGTTTGCTTTGATTTCTTTTGGGACTCCGACTATCATATTCTTATTCCTCCTTGGGCAGGATAATTGTTGTGTATTGTTGGTTCAAATTTAAGAAATCCTGAGCGAGATTCATTACGTCTTCTTCTGAGACCTTATCTATAAGTGATATCGTCTCATCCAGGGTGAGGAATCGATTCAGATATATTTCCAGCTTTGCCAGCCGAAACATACGCCCCGACGTACCTTCCAACCCGAGCATCAGGTTGCCTTTTAACTGTTCCTTGAACCTGTTCAGTTCTTCAGTCGGAAGACCCTCATCGACAAAACGCGCGTACTCCTCATCGAGCACCTGTGTAACTTGTTCCAGACGGTTAGGATCGGTTCCTATATAGGTTCCAAACACACCTGTGTCTTTCATCGTATCGAGAAAGCTGAAGACGTTATAAGCGAGCGCTTCTTTCTCGCGGACACGCTGGAAGAGTCTCGAACTCATACCGCCGCCCATCATGCTTGATAACAGTAAGGCAGTTATCTTTCGTTCATCGCTGAAACTGACACCTGGTACGCCGCGGCATAGATGAACTCCCTGCACTGGTCGAGGATATACTTCTCTGCGCGGCGCAGGATATTCTACAGGAGGCACACCGTCTGGTTCTGAGGTTGCGCCACGGGATAACCGTTTTTCAATTTCGCGCACTAGATAATCGTGATCCAAGTTGCCTGTGGCGGTAACAACCATCCGGTTGCGTGAATAGTTATCATTCAGGTATTTGCGAAGCTGGCTGTCAGAGATAGAATTAACCGTTTCTACCGATCCCATAATCGGGCGTGATAAGGGATGATTGCCATGCAGTGTCTCGGCGAAAAAATCGAAGATGAGCTCATGTGGCGTATCTTCATAATGGCGAATCTCTTCAGTGATGACCAACTTTTCGCGTTCTACGTCGTCGGGCAATATGCTGGGCGCCATCAATAGATCGCATAGCACGTCCAGAGCGAGTTCAATGTGATCGTCCAGAATATGAGCATAGAAACAGGTCAGTTCCTTAGATGTGAAAGCATTGATATGCCCGCCGACGCCTTCGATTGCCTGTACGATATCCAAACCGCTCCGATTGGCAGTGCCCTTGAAGACGATATGTTCCAGCATGTGGGATATTCCCGCTTGCTGCTCCTTTTCAAATAACGATCCCGTCGTGATCCAGAGCCCAACACACACTGAACGAACCCAGGGCATCTGTTCGGAAACGATCCTCAGCCCGTGGTCTGATTCAGTCTTTCTGTATAACGGCTCAGTCACGCCTGCCGCCTCCACCGCGAGGGCTGCGGTTGTCTCTGCGGTCTCTTCCGCCGCGATCATTGCGTCCACCCGTTCTGGGCGGTCGATTTCTGGTGTAAGGTTTTACCTCTTCACCGCTTGCCAGACCGTCCTGTTCCAGGAGCACAGCTCTTCTGGAGAGATCCATCTTGCCGTTCGGCTCTAAGGCGAGCAATTTAACTTCGATCACATCGCCCACGTCAATGTGATCGGTGACTTTATTGATCCTGCCGCGCTCGATTTCACTGATGTGCAACAGACCGTCCTTACCGGGCAGGATTTCAACGAATGCGCCGAAGTCGGTCACCTTTTTAACTTCACCTTTGTAGTTTTTCCCCGGTTCGGGAATCTCGATGATGCGTTCTATCATCTTCTTGGCGATGTCAGCCGATTCACCATCCACCGAGGCGATATTGACCTGACCGTCATCCATGATATCAACTTTCGCGCCGCTCTTTTCAACGATTTCGCGAATCATCTTGCCGCCGGGACCGATCACAGTGCCGATATCATCGACCGGAACTTTGATGCTGATAATTCGAGGCGCATAAGACGATAATTCACTCGCTGGTTCAGAGATGGCTTCATTCATTATGTCCAGAATACGCAAGCGGGCGTTCCGCGCTTTGCCCATGGCTTCACGCATGATCTCGGTAGGCAGTCCTTTGACCTTGATATCCATCTGGATGGCGGTGATGCCCCCTTTTGTACCTGCAACTTTAAAGTCCATGTCGCCTAAATGATCTTCATCGCCGAGGATGTCCGTTATTATAGCCATCTGATCGCCTTCTGCGATCAAACCCATAGCTATTCCAGCGACGTGCTGTTTTACTGGCACGCCACCCGCCATCATAGCGAGTGAGCCTGAACAGACCGAAGCCATTGAAGATGAACCGTTAGATTCCAGGATTTCGGACACTAAGCGAACCGTATAGGGGAATGATTCCCACTCAGGAACGATGAACTGCAGCGCCCGGTGCGCCAGATTGCCATGTCCGATTTCACGTCTGCCAGCTCCCATCATCCTCTTTACTTCGCCGGTGCAGAATGGGGGGAAGTTGTAGTGAAACATGAAACGGCGGAAAAAGTTTTCTCCCAGACCATCGACGCGCTGTTCGTCTTCTTTCGTCCCTAATGTCAGGACGCCCATAGACTGCGTCTGTCCTCTGGTGAAGAGAGCCGAAGCATGTGCGCGGGGCAGAACGCCCAGTTCACATGTGATCTGGCGGATGTCATCGTAGCCTCTGCCGTCCAGCCGGACTTTATCTTCCAGCATCATCTTTCGCACGGCAGCTTTATAAATGCCGTCGAACACTTCCTCGATAAACATTTCGTTTTCGGGGAATTTCTCTTCCAATGCCTCGAAGAGTTTTGCTTCCAGCTCTTTCTTAGCCGCTTTTCTTTCGGCTTTATCGGTCACATGACATATAGAGGGGATCTCAGGTTCAACGATCTCCCTGACAGCCTCTTCCAAACCTTCAGGAAGTTCGATAGAAATATGCTCTCGCTTTTCTTTGCCGACCTCTGCATGAATCCGATTTTGTAGTTCCACAAGTTCGCGAATGTGTGTCTGTGCGAATTCGATTGCCGCCAGCATCTGCTCCTCGCTGATCTCTTTGGCGCCGCCTTCAACCATGGTGATCTCGTCAATCGTGCCTGCGACTATCAGTTCCAACTGAGATTCCTCAAGCTGGCTGGTGGTGGGGTTGACGATAAATTCGCCGTCGATCATACCCACACGAACCATAGCAACCGGACCGTCAAACGGTATATCTGAAAAGGTTACCGCCGCAGAAGCAGCAATACCAGCGACCATATCAGGAAGACAGTCCATATCCGCTGAATAGGTATTTAATAAAACCTGTGTGTCACAACGGTAATCCTTAGGTAAGAGTGGTCTGATCGGACGGTCGATCAGACGTGCGATCAACGTCTCCGCATCACCCGGTCTGCCCTCTCGTTTGAAGAATCCGCCGGGTACCTTCCCCGAAGCGTACATCCTCTCTCTATAATCCACCATCAGCGGTATAAAATCCGATTCCATCGGCTCTTTTTTAGAATTAGCAGCGGCTAATACTATGGTATCGCCATACTGGACCCAGGCGGATCCATTTGACTGATTGGCAACTTTGCCGACTTCAATGGACAGGGTGCGTCCGCCGACAGTAATTTCTTCTTTGTAACTCATAACGTCTCCATAGCCCGCGCCTGTCTTTGCAGGTCTTTATCGGGCTGCTTAGTAAATATACAAGTGAACCGAGAAAGCTATCGACGCAGCTTTAATTTCTTCAGGATTGCTCTGTAGCGTTCGATGTCTTCTCTGGTTAAATAGTCCAGCAGCCGCCGGCGGCGACCGACCATCTTCAACAGACCACGACGTGAATGGTGATCCTTCTTGTGGATCTTAAGGTGCTCTGTCAGGTCATTGATGTGCGTGGTCAAGATGGCAATCTGAACTTCAGTACGCCCTGTATCTTCAGGGGTGCTGCCGAATTCTTTAGTCAGTTCTACAATTTTTTCTTTGGCAACCGGCATTTCTAAACCTTATCTATATGCTGTTTTTGTCTCTATGCTAACTATTTTAAGATTGTTGAAAATCATTATAATGAGTATCCAACTGTCACTCCCGCGAAGTCGGGAGTCCATAATAATCAGTTACATAACTGGATTCCTGCCTTCGCAGGAATGACAAGATAAGTATATTTAACAATCTCATTTTAAAACAGATCAGCGCTGAATTGATCGGGCGGCTGGGACTGAAAGATCGCCAGACATTCAGTCTGGTCATTTTTTATCTGTTCAATCAGTTCCACCGCGCTGTTGAACCTTTTCTCCTCGCGTAGTCTGGTAATGAACAACAGGCTGATTGTTTTTCCGTATAATTTCCCGCTATAATCGATGAGATGAACCTCGATGGTGATTTCACCCTCACCAAACGTGGGACGCGTGCCTATATTCAACATTCCGGGATAGACCTGATTATCGACGCCGACAGCGACGGAGTAGACGCCCATTTTGGGGATCAATTTGCCTTGATGCGTCAACTGCAAGTTCGCAGTGGGGAATTTCATTTCGCGCCCGATGCCTCGTCCCGCTACAACCGTCCCTGTCAGGTAATACGGACGTCCCAGAAACTGCCTCGCTTTTTCAACGTCGCCTTCTCCCAATGAGCGACGGACTTTTGTTGAACTGACAATTTCTCCGCCGACGTAGTAGGGACCAACCACTTCGAGATCGAAGCCGTATTTACCCTTGGCTTGCTCCAGAAATTCGCTGTTACCTTTTCGGTCTTTCCCGAAAGAGTGATTGTATCCGACGATGAGCTTCGACGAATTTAACCTGTCAAGCAGTATTTTCTCGAGAAATTCTTCAGCGGATAACTGCGCCAATTCTTCTGTAAAGCGCAGAATGAAAACCCGCTCAGCGCCGCCGGCGCGCAGCCACCGGATTTTCTCGACGGGATTGCTTAAATTCGGCATGACTCCCGGTCGGTGCTGCATGGCGGTCTGCGGGTGAGGTTCAAAGGTAACAACCGTCCTGAGGCGTCCTTGATCCGTGGCGGCTAACCGCTCCAGAATTTCCTGATGTCCGAGATGAACACCGTCAAATGTTCCCACGGTAGTTACCGATGAGCCGGATTTCTCCGGACAGAAATTCTCGTCTCTGTAAACCTCGATCAGTTCGGACATGGTATGACTAACTCTGCAAATTCATCCAAATTAAAAGCGTCTTCAAGGCGGTGCGGTCCTATCTGTGTTCGTATCAGTTTCTTCAGTGCTGCGCCGCATTGCTGAGCTTCGCCTATGTCGTGTGCCAGTGAGCGCACGTAGAAACCGCTGCTACATTTCACCATGAAAGTGATTTCCGGCAATTCCCAGCGCGTTATTTCAATTCGGTCAACACGAACGCGGCGTGGTTTCAGTTCGACCTTCTGTCCCTGTCTGGCACGCTTATAGGCGGGCACGCCGTTCTGTTTGATAGCTGAAAACGCTGGTGGAGTCTGGTTGAACTCTCCGGTGAATCTCGTTTTCAGCAGGTTCTCAAATTCCGATCTGTAAATGTCTGGAACAGGCTTTCTGCTGATGACCTCTCCGTCCATATCCCGGGTGGTGGTTTCTACGCCCATGAGGATCGTCGCCAGGTATTCCTTATCCAGTCCCATGAAATCGTCCTGCGAACGGGTTCCCTTGCCTGTCAACAGGATCAGCAGTCCCGTCGCTGCTGGATCAAGCGTGCCTGCATGCCCGACTTTCTTGACTTTGAGCAGTTTTCTGACCCGGTTCACAACACCGAATGACGTGATCCCCGGGGGTTTATCTATTAACAGTGCAGTTCCCGCTTCGAAATCGATATTATCAATCTGATCGTTTTTCTTAAGCAGAACCGGGGGAGTCTTTTTCAACTTCCTGTATCAATGCTTCAATGACCTGTTTGCGGATAACGTCCGGTTTTTCATCAGACGTGAAACCAGCCGCCTTTGGATGACCTCCACCGCCGAACTTCCGTGCTATCTGCGCGACGTTGTAATCACCGCGCCCTCTTAATGAGACGCGCGTGGTTCCATCTATAATACGAAAGAGAGCCGTTGCGCGAACGTCTTTTATCTTAAGCGTGTATTCTGCCAGCTCTTCGGGTTCTTCACTGTCGCTTGGCGGATGAATCGTCATAACAGCGACCCGGTTATCGGCGTATATTTCTAATGAACTGAGCGCTTCACCGATGAGACGCATAGCTTTGATCGAGTTGCTTGAGTATATATGTTTTGATATCTCGTTCGGCTGTGCGCCGGAACTTACTAACGCTGAAGCAATGTCAAAAGTTCGGGCTGTAGTGTTTGAAAATCGAAATCTGCCGGTATCTGTGAGCAGCCCGGTATATAAATACTCTGCCATCGTTTTATCAATATCCAGATCCAGAGCTGCTGACAGATCATATAGGATCTCTGTCGTCGAAGCTGCCTCGGGATAGACGATATTCAGCGAACCGAACAGGCTGTTATCTGCGTGATGGTCGATGTTTATGATAAACGCATCATCAGTGAACAGGCGATTAACATTCCCGATTCTCGCTTTATTCGCAGAATCGACAACCAGCGCCTGTTTATACTGCGTTCCTTTAAGTGAATCGCTGCTGTTTATTTTTTCTGCGTCTTCCATGAATTGAAAGCGCGGTGGCACGCCGCCTTCGATGACACAGACAGGTTCGACACCCAGCATTCTCAGGATTTCAGACGCCGCCAATATAGATGCAACTGCATCTCCATCAGGCGATGCGTGCGAGGTGATAATCGCTGGTTGTTTCTGTCCGGGGATGGAGAGAACGGATCGGAAACGCGCCGCTAAAGATAGCATACTCTCAGTCGTTCTGTCCATCGGTTGTTTTATCTGCTAACAGGTCTTCTATTCGCTGCGCGTGTTCTGCCGAATCATCAATCAGGAAATCGAGAGTAGGGACATATTTCAGCGCAATTCGCTCAGCCAGCAGCTTCCTCAGCGCCTGGCGTTTGTTCCGCAGGGTTCTCATTGCGATTTCCTGCTGATCATGCTCTGCCGTGATAGCGACGAAGATGCGTGCATGCCTGAGGTCCCCGCTGGTGCGGACTTCCGTTACTGTGAGAAGCGGTTGAAAGCTGTCAGAGAACTTCGTTTGAATCAGATTCCCAACTTCCCTTCTAAGCAGGTCGTTGACGCGCGCCTGCCGCCTGCCGGGATTTTTGGCTAATGGGTCGCCCCAGCGTCTTCGGCTCATTCCAGCGTTCTCTTGGTTTCAATAAGTTCGTACACTTCAATGACGTCGCCTTCTTTAATGTCATTGAAGTTGGTGATACCGACGCCGCATTCAAATCCTTCGGTTACTTCTTTGACGTCGTCCTTAAATCGCCTCAATGAGCAGATATCGCCTTCGTATATCTCCTGTCCATCGCGTACCAGGCGCAGCTTGCTGTTTCGTTCGATTTTGCCAAGCTGAACATAACTGCCGGCAATGAGACCGATTTTGGGAACCTTGAAAGTCTGACGAACTTCCAGCGTGCCGATGTTCTTTTCGCTGATGTCAGGCGTCAGCATCCCTTCCAGCGCCGCCTTTACATCATTGATGACGTCATAGATGATTCGGTACACTCTGATTTCTACCTTTTCGGAAGCGGCAAGTTCTTTCGCTTTGAGGTTCGGGTGCACCATAAATCCGACAATCAGCGCTGAAGAAGCGGCGGCAAGATTAACGTCCGTTTCAGTGATAGCGCCCACTCCGCGATGGATGACATTGACTGCCACTTCTTCTGTATTCAATTTCATCAAGGAATCGCTCAGCGCCTCAACAGATCCGTTGACGTCCGCCTTGATGATCAGAGGCAGCTCTCGGGATTCACCCTTTTTAATTCGTTCGGATAATCCTTCGAGGCTGAGTGCTCGAATCTGACGGAAAGTCTGTTCTCTCTGCAGCGCCTGACGTTTCAACGAGATTGATTTTGCTTCTTTATCAGATTTGGTCGCAACTAAAGTTTCACCAGCTTGCGGCGTTCCATCGAAACCGAGCAACTGTACAGGATAGCCTGGCTCAATTTTCTTCAGTTTCTTCCCTCTCTCATCGAACATAGCCTTAACGCGCCCTGAATTAGCTCCACCTACGAAAGTGTCGCCAATTTTGAGCGTGCCCTTAAGCACCAGAACCGTTGCCAGCGGACCTCTGCCCCGATCGAGGCGGGATTCGATGATCGTTCCTCTGGCGTACCGCTCAGGATTGGCTTTGAGATCGAGAACTTCCGCCGCTAAAACCACCTCTTCCAATAGATTATCAATGCCGTCACCGGTCTTAGCCGATATCAAAGCGCATTGGTATTGACCACCCCACTCTTCCACCAGCATATCATGGTCGGAAAGCTCCCGCCGGATGCGATCTGGATCAGAAGTGGGTTTATCTATCTTATTAATGGCGACGACTATGGGCACTCCCGCAGCTTTGGCGTGGTTAATTGCTTCTAGAGTCTGCGGCATTACATGATCGTCTGCGGCTACGATCAAGACAACAAGGTCGGTTACCTGTGTGCCTCTGGCACGCATAGCTGTGAATGCTTCGTGTCCCGGGGTGTCCAGGAAGGTGATCGGTTTATCATCATATTTGATAGAGTAAGCGCCGATATGCTGCGTTATTCCGCCCGATTCTCCGCCAATGATGTTCGATTTGCGCAGGTAGTCCAACAGGGAGGTCTTACCGTGATCGACGTGTCCCATGACCGTAACAATGGGTGGTCTGGATTTGAGATCTTCCGGCTTGTCTTCTTCCTCTACTTCTTCCTCAATCCCCGGCGCTGTATCTTCAAACTCGCTCTGGAATTCGATTTCATAATCATATTCTTCCACGAGCAATTCTATCGTGTCACGATCCAGGCGCTGGTTGATGGTGACAATCAGACCCATATCGAGACACTTCCTGATCAACTCGGAAACCGGAACGTCAAGCAGGTTCGCCAGCTCATTGGTGGGTACGAATTCCATCACCTTCAGAATATTCTCATCCGGCAGCACTTCGCCAACGTCCTGAACTTTGCGCCGGTGCTTCTTCGGCTTCTTTTCATCCATGGAAGCAAGTGTCTGCTTGAGCGTGGCTTCGACGACCTTCTGATCCACCTTCTGCCTTTTACTGCGACGACGCTTCTTCTTCTTTCCCGTTTCCGGCAGTTGTACAGGTTTCTCTGTTTTTGCTTTGGCTCTCCGTTTCTTGGAAGGCTGCTTTGGCGTTCCAGCGACAGGAGTTGCTTTAGTCCCTCGCTTACGGCCTATTGCCGCCTTCTGAGCCCGCTCGACAGCGTTCTTTACTGCCTTATCTTCGTCTGTCTTGCGCTTAAGGCGTCTTTTCTTGGTCGGTGGAGTATGAGCTTCTTCAGGTGAAAGTCCCTGCTCTTCAGCTTCACGCACGCGCGCCAGTTCGCGCGCTCTGGCGATAGTGTCATCTTTTTTCGCCGCAATCATCATTTCTGCAAAGGTTTTCGGCGAATCTTCTTTCTTCTTCCCTTTTTTCTTCTCTTTCTCTTTTACAGGCTCAGGCGCAGTAGTTTCAGCTTCTGGCGCGGCTATTTCTTCAACGGCAGGAGTTTTCGGCTCCTCAATAATCTCTTTTTTCTTCTCTTTCGGTTTAGATACTTTGGCTTTCTTTAAAGCGGATATTTCTTCAGGTTTTTCTTTTTTTGTCTCTACCTTCTCTTCAGTAATTTCCTCAACAGGTTCTTCCGATTCTTTAAACTCAGCGATTTCCTGCTTTGCCGCTTCGGTCTCAATTTCCTGTTCGCCGAGAGATATCTCAGAGGTATCGGCGAGTATTTTCTGTAATTCCTCCTCGCGCGCTTTTTCGGATTCGCGCTTCTGCTCGATGACTTTCTCTTCCTTGTCAGCCTCTTGCAGAGAGAGCCACAAAGTGCGGTCGAATTTCTTCAATACCTCGCCGTGGAGTTCCTCGTTGATGGAACTCATATGCCCTTTGGGCAAATCGTGTCCCATATTGCTCAGGAACTCGATAATAGTCGTACTGGCAAGGTTTAGTTCCTTGGCGATCTTATAGATTTTGTACTTAGCCAAAAAAACCTCTCAGATCAGGGCAGATGTCCTGTTTATTCCTCATAGTAGGCTTCTAAAAGCTCAATTATTTTATCGGCGGTTGCTGCACCGATGCCATGAACTTCAAGGAGCTTCTCTTTCCCGCTATCCAGTATTTCTTCAGCGTTGGTATAACCGGCAGCTTTGAGTTTTTCCAACACGGATGGGGTCAATCCCTTTATATCATCTAAAGGTAAATCCTCTTCTTCATAAAAATCGGATTCTTTAATCGGTTCGATTGTCATGCCGACTAATTCAGATGCGAGTCTTATATTTTGACCTTTACGTCCAATAGCCATCGACATCTGTTCGTCGGGAACGACGGCGATTATCCGCTTATTTTCTTCATCGGGGATCAGTTCGAGCGGCGTAACCGGAGAAAGCGCCCTGTGAATCAAGAGACTGCGCTCCTCCGTCCAATGAATAATGTCGATTTTTTCGTTGTTCAATTCGCGTACGATTGCCTGAATACGCACTCCTTTTAAACCGACGCAGGCTCCTACCGGATCGATACGATTGTCGTTGGATTCAACCGCGATTTTGGTGCGATCGCCCGGTTCACGAACGATTTTTTGAATTTCAACGATACCGTCGTAAATTTCGGGGACTTCAAGTTCGAAGAGTCTGCGGACGAAGCTTATATCCGCGCGACTGACCACGATCTGCGGTTCCTTCGACGTTCGCGTTACCGATTTGATGATCGCCCGGATGGTATCGCCGCGGCGGTATCTTTCATTATAAATTGCTTCATTGCGCGGCATGACGACTTCGGTCTTGTCCACATTGATACGGACTTCCTGGCGGTTTATCTGATGAACGTCTCCCAGTATAACTTCCCCGATGCGGTCCGAGAATTCCGCGTATATATTGTCCTTTTCGATCTCCTTGATTTTCTGCGACAGGTTCTGTTTCGCTGAAGTGATCAATCGCCTTCCAAACGATTTGTAATTGATGATTTCGACAAAATCTTCACCAACTTCAAAGTCATCATCGACTTTAAGTGCATCAGAAATTGCGATCTGGGTGACGGGGTCTTCAACCGCGTCATCTTCAACGATCTCCTTCTCACAGTAAATCTCTATGTCACCTTTTTCTAAATTGAAAATTACATCGAAATTATCTGAAGTCCCATACTTCTTCTTCAGTATGGAGAGAAAGACGCTTTCGATAATTTCCTGAAACGCGTTTTTTTCTATCTTCTTTTCACGTATCAGATGAGAAATGGCGTCCACAATTTCGTGGTTCATGGCGCTATTCCTCTAATTAGAAAATTCGTAATCATGTCATCCCTCGCAGGATTTGGTCTTTTGGGTTAATTACGATCATGCTGAATGATCGAAATATTCTTTGACTTCATATGTTAATTGGAACGTTCTATTTTGTTTTTGAAAACGATGGCTGAACGAATACATCACCAGCATCGGTATAAGTAAATTGGCGCGATTCAGCCTTCCCCTCTATGGTAAAATCTTTTTCTTCTACGGCGGATAATTTCCCCGCGAAACGCTGCTGAACGTTATTCTCCATAAACCGGATTTCAACCCTGCGCTCGAGGTTCTTCTTGAACTGCCACTTCTCGAGCGGATGCTTCAACCCCGGAGACGAAACTTCCAACCGGTAATCTGGAAATTCGTGCGGATAACTGTCCAGCAGATCGCTGATGGCGCGGGAAATTTCGCTGCATTCGCCGATGGTGATGTTATGATCTTCGGCGTCGGCGACGATGCGGAGCTGCTGTCTGCCCTTGATTGGCGTCCAGTTGGCGCTGACCAAACGGAAACCGCCAGCTTCCACGATCATTTCCACCCGTTTTTCCAGTTCAACTGGGTCCATCTGCCTTCCGATTAAACAAAAAAGTGGGGCTTTGGACCCACTTTCGACGATAAAGATAACAATTTATTTGATCAAAAACAAGAAAATAATGTTAATTATTTTAAAAAACAGAGAAATTTCAGCGGTTCAGGCATGAGCAAAAAGGGCGATCCCGCCACGGCGGGATCGCCCTACTTTTACCTTATTGCCTTTTTATTTCATCAATACCGTCTTGCCTGTCGCTATAAAATCCCCCGTTTCAAGGCGGCACAGGTAGATACCGGAAGCCAGATCGGAAGCATCGAAGGTCACTTCATGCACTCCTGCATTACGCCAGCCGTTGACTAATTCTGCAACTAATCTCCCCTGTATATCGTACACGGTGAGTTCAACAAAGCTGCGAGCTGGAAGCTGAAAGCTGAAAGCTGTCGTCGGATTAAATGGATTGGGGAAAGGAGGATAAAGTTTAAATTCGGAAGGATAAAGGCTCTCTCCCACCTGCGGCACACCGGGAATCAACTGCGTACTTAAAAACCACACCTGACCCGGACCCCAGTTGTTGCCTTGACTTTGGTACTGCGTTGCTCCAGCCAGAACTTCGCAAATGGAATCGCCATTGATATCAGCCATGCCGAGGATGGTACCGAGATTTAGATTTTGTACGCCGGAATCGAAGAAATAATCGTAATGAATGTCCAGCATAGCACCACCGAGATAGCCAAATATTTGTCCGGTATGGAGACCGCTGTCACTACGTCCGTTTATTAGCAAATCATCAACGCCATCACCATCTATATCACCTCTTGCGCGGGAGACATAGCCGAAACTTGTACTGGGTGCCTCTGGCGTAAAAACCATGTCTGGTATAGTATCAGGGTGCTGACTGCCAAAAAACAGTTCTATGCCATCTACCAAAAAAGTATTCAACACCCAATCGTTGTAGCCATCACCGTTAACATCCCCAACGCCGGATGTCGGAGCATAATCATATCCTCCATTCCATACTAATTCTGGAATCGTATCCATTGTAGAAGAACCTAAATAAAGCTTTTGAAAAAGCGGAGGATTTGCGGGATTTAGAGTACAGAAAAGCAAATCATCAAATCCATCTCCATTGACGTCACCTAAAGCTGGAGCATCAAACTGCAGACTGTTTTCCGGGTCACCCTCGAAACAGACGTCGCAAACAGCATCCGGATATTCGCTTCCATAGTAAAGATAAATTTCGCTTTCCGGCTGAAAATACATTGGCGAAGAAATCAACCAATCATCATAGCCATCTCCATTGACGTCGCCTGCGCCGGAAACATTAGATCCCATAACATCACTAAAACATTCCCCATCGAAGATCAAGTCCGGTATTGTATCCATATCCAAACCTCCAAAATAGAGGTAGGCACGTCCAGTATGAAATCCATAAGGGCAGTATTCAGGATCACCTATTAAAATATCATCAAATCCATCACTATTTACATCCCCAGCAAAAGCGCAGATTCCAAAAGCAGAAGGCATTGGATGGGGTTCTCCGTGCAGAACAAGATCGGGAATGGTGTCGAATGCAGCGCTGCCAAAAAACAGCTTGGCATAATCTCCAGAAGCGCCGATTAAAACGTCCTCGAAACCGTCTCCATTGACGTCGCCTCGTCCCTTGGCGACATAGTAAAATCGATCACCCAGACTGTCGCCAGAGACAGCAGTTAGAAAGTAGAAATCTTCGCATTTAGCGTCAGATATAAACGCAAATGTCAGGATGATGGCGGTGATAGTAATCACCGCCATCTTACAAGTATCTACACTCATGAAATTGACCTGTAGTTATTTCAGATAAACCAGTTTGCGTACGCTCACCTTACTATCAGCAGTTAGTTTACAGAAATAGACCCCGGACGCGAGACGTGAAGCATTAAAATTAAGCTGTTTAGCTTGTTTTGCTTCTGTTATACCATCGAACAATTCAGCTACTTTACGGCCATTAATGTCGTAGATGGAAATGTTCGCTTTTCCAGCTTTTGGCAACGCAAAGTTGATGCGGACGGTTTCGTTGAAGGGATTCGGAGCTGCCATCAGTCCATCGTAGTCCTGTAAGAGGATTGTGATGAAATCTGCAGACTCAGATGATTGACTTTGATGCCCCACAGTAGAAACTATTTCAGAGCTCTCTGATTCGTTTTCATCATCATCCTCCGCCTTCACGAAGTATTCAGCTTTTGCCGACGATTGAGGATTAATCTCGAAGGTCGTATCCACCCAGGATTCGGTTGTGATCGGTTGAGTATTCTGCTTCCTCCACTCCGTTGTAGTACTTCCCAGGGTTACCCGCTTGTACACGTGATAACACTCAAAATCATCCTCTGTATTCGCGTCCCATTCTATCAAGGGATGATCGTTGGCATCAGCATCAAGGGTTACCCCCTGGGGCGGGGCGGGGACACCGGGTACCATCGAGTATTGATACGGAATGTAATCATATCGATTGGCGGTGACCCATAATCTATCCGTGGATGACAAATCGATGTCGAAGGTAATGTCACCGTTTGAGTCCACTTCACCAAACTCCCAGAATCCACCATCTTCCTGATAGATGCATACTAACACTCTTTCACCATTAACACCAGCAGTTGTGATGCCGGTATTCACCGTAAAACTACTATTTCCTGCTTCTGGAATCGACAGCGGGTGAGATATGATGGTGAATTCAAGCGGTTGTGTTATCCAGACGTTCATTTCTGGAGATCCGACTAAAGTCATGTTCATTGCCAATGTGTATGATTGAAACATTGATTTTGACAGTCCGTTAGCAAAGCCTATGACATAATTAGTTTCAGACCATAGTTGCTCCAGAAATCTACTATGCAGTTTATAGGATGAGGATATCAAACCAACGCAGGTATTTCCCAGGGCAGCAGGACCACCAGTTTCTGAAAAACAAGTGAATCCCTCAGTTGGAGTATAATAATCTTCATCGTCAAATTCAAAACTGCGGCATGCGATAGTATAGAAGATTGGATATTTATCATCTATGTTTGTAATATTATCCAATCCATTTCCTGTTTCATTTTGAAACCAGGGTGAATGCGAATAAGAGTCGAATGTAAACAATCCCCATCCACCAGGCGCTGAATTAACTCCATTACTGGCTATTACTATATCCATAAAATTACCATGTCCATAGACATTAAGCCAGCCGTAATATGGCGATGTATTCATCTCATTGATTACATCAGCACCCTGTGGATCTGTCACTGTTCGCGGATCATATGGATTTGTGCTGGGACAATACCAGTTAGGAACCTCTTCGAAAATTTCAACGTCTAAGAAACCGGGCCACCAGGTGGCATCAGTTAAATACCCACCGGATCCTCCTTGAATCTGTTGTTGCCCCTGCATCTGATCGGATTGCGACCAGCACATGTCGAAAAAATGATCACCATTTCCTGGACAAGTTTCATACTTTTTAACCTTATTGAACCACCAATCAACTTGCTGCTGCGTGGACGCAGTAATCCGCCCCACACTGATTTCAGGATAGTAGTCGATATTACCATGGCAGGTGTAATATGGCAATCCAGAAGAATGCAACGACCACACACTATTGAATTCAGAAAAGTAGAAATCGGTCATGCAATCGTAGCCATAACCGTTGTACCTGACTGGTACCGTATCGTCATCTCCCGCCAGCAGCGCAAAGACTAAGCCTAAATTCTCCCAGCCATATTGCAGGTATTGACGGATTGAGCCGGCATCGTCTTCGATATTTGACATCTCATCACCATCCGGGAAAACATTGCAAATGTTCTCAACGGTAACAACGCCGGTGTAGATACCTTTCATGCGTTGCCATTCTACGAAATCATCATAGTACGACGCCTTAGCTGCGCTGGTAATGATAGTATAAGGATAGACGGCGATATTGGGGCACACCTGTATTTCATTTGCAAGTGTGGGCGCTGAATCATAAACTCCCATATCTTCATCGTTTATAATCAATGATTTCAATGCCTCTTCATAATATTCTAATCCCCAGCTTGTGCGGATATCTGCAGTAGTAGGTTCATCCGAAGAAGTGGTGAACGATAGACTAAAGCTGATTGAGGTATAAAGTGTTAACTCCTCATCAGCAGGCTGGTACTGTAAAGGATAAATCGCGATAGTCGCAATTTTGTTAGCTCCATCGAAGAATCCCATACCTATACATTCTGCTAATACTCCGGGATAAGGATCCGAAGAATTATAGGTTACGGTGTCCGGTTCAACGAAATCAGGCTCTTCGCCGGGAGCATAATCTGGTTGAAAAGGGTAAATGTTGAATGATCCAGCGCTATCTTGATGCTGGGAAGAAGTTATGGTCACGGAAGATACATCCGAACCATCGGGAATGAGGAAGCGGCAAGTGAAATAGGGTAGATCAGGTTTTCCTGCTGAATCGATTTGACATGCTTCATCCATACTCACGACATCGTAACCATCGAGCGTATCAAACGATACATCATTAAAGGAGTACGTGAAAGTTCTCGAGGTGGATGCAAGAAGACTACTGAATGGCAAGGAGACCATTATAATAGTCATAATGAGTGTAACACATCTCTTTTGATTTTTGCCTCTCATTTCTACCTCCAAATTAATTAAAATGTGAATCTAATCTATGATGTAGAGGGTGTTATCATTAAAATATTCTATATAATGGAACAATGTAATTAGGATTCTATATTATTGTCAAGTTATTTCTTATGTTTTTTTTATTATTCTCTTCTTCTCATTTCATCAGCACCATCTTACTGCTGGCATTGTAACTATCTGCCGTCAACCGGTAGATGTAGATGCCAGATGTTAAAGTGGACGCATCAAACGTCACTTCATGCACGCCTGCATTCCGCCAGTCATTGACTAATTCTGCAATTAATCTCCCCTGTATATCGTACACGGTGAGTTCAACAAAGCTGCGAGCTGGAAGCTGATAGCTGAGAGCTGTGCTCGGGTTGAACGGGTTGGGATACGCTCCGTGCAGGGCATATTCAGACGGAATAAGGCTCGTTGGATTCTGACCATCGCCCGGATCGAATGGATCGGGTATATCGTTGGGAATCCAGGGCGTGAAATCGCCGATACCTGTATTGCCGTCCTTAATGAAGGGGAAGCCGCTCTCATCCCAGGCGATATCAGGGTGATTCCCGACTTTACCTGTAAGCGTATAGTAACCTGCGGCATATCCTCCCGGAACAGGGAACCAGGTGCCGGATCGCTCGATGAACCAGCCGGGCAGGTAATTCGCGAAAGTGCGCTGCACGACTGTAACCGGCGAGCCGCCGTCGTAGGAAATCTCGATCCAGGCATCGAAATTCAAGGCAACTGTTCCGTAGTTTTCAGCGTAAACGTCAAAATAGACATTGCCGCCGTTTGCCGGCACAGGTGATCCCGAGACGTAGGTTAGTTCTATCGACATCTCAGGCGTAGTCGTCGTTGTGGTGAATAGAATCGCCATGCCGCTGTCGATAGGGGAGGCATGGACGTCATAATCGCTATCGAAGAAGTACTGGATGCCGTCATTCTCAGCGTGATTTTCGATCCCGATAGTCCCTTCAGAAGCTGAAGCTTCAGACATATTTCCATACTGGAACTTGATCTGTCCATCACCTGTCATTGTCGGGAAATGAATGGGATCATAGAGGATCACTTCAAACGTTTCGATGCTTCCTGACGGCGCGTATTGTTCAACCATCGAATATTCAACGATCAATAGGTGATTCACTTCATCGTACCATTGCCAGACGCCTCCGGATGTGGATAGTTGCGGAGAAAGGTCTTCCCAGTAAGGTGCAATCATCGGAGCAGGTCCGTCATCGTTCGGGATGCCGGAATTAGAATAGTCATCTTCAGGAACAATTCCCATCCCGATCCAGCCGTTTGCGGCGACGGTGAAACTGTCGTATTCTACACCGTAGTATTTGAAAGTGAACGGCAATTCATAGTGGATAACCTGCTCGTCGTTCACGATAGGGACAAGTGTGCCGGGACCGCCGACATAAGCGCTGATTTCCACCCAGTCAAAAACCGGCAGCTCCGGAGCGTCGTTGACGTCGTATGCCAGGTATCCGTAATTATCAGGACCTGAGGGCACATACTGGATATTTCCAACGATAGTCGAAAATCCCGTATTATTGGAATAATTCAGTGCGCCTGACACTTCCATGTCGAATTCAACCAAATGATCCTGTGGACAGGTCGAAGCGATTGAGACGTTGAATGTTCCTGAAGCAGAAGCTCCAGCCAGCATTGCGCCATACTGGGAATTGTAGGTGTTGACCGTTACAAATGGATCGATTGTAGTGAGCATGGCAATGACATCATCCACATCGCTCGAACCATCGTTGGTCATGGTAACGTGAAGGTCTGCTGTTTCACCGGGGTCCAGAGCGCCATTGCCATTGCCTCCGGCTACGTCATCGATAACCAGAGACGAGAAAACGACTTCCGGTGCATGAGCAGTAATAGTGAACGAGGACTCCCAGGAGTTGAACCCGTCAGTTGTTGATAGAGTAAAGGGGATGGTGTATCCATCCGGCGCATTCGCTGCAAGTTCAAGAGTGAATGCTCTCTCCACTGTTACAGTCGATCCTGCGTTGACGGTGCCGAACGCGGCGCTGTTGGTGGAATACGTAATCAGGGAATCTGATGATGAAATATTGCCGGTAACGTTGAGCGCGTTGGTAATCCCCACATTTGCCACCTCGATGTCAAGTTCAACTGACTCTGAATAATCGAGCTGGTTATTATTGTTCCCCGTAATGTCATCACGAATAGCATGGCTTTCATAAATGACATAAGGTCCCGATACCGGTATAATCTCAACATCGCCTATATAGGGAATCGGATTCGACCGTGTAACCGTCAGGGTCAACGTGCCGGGTGTTAACAGCGGCGGGTCGAAATTCAGTAAGATATATCCTGATGCGTCTGTGAATCCATGAGCGTACGTATTGTTGTTCATGGCGCATACCATCGCTTCGTTCAAAGGACCACCCGGTCCATTCACTTGCACGTTCAACGATGAAGAACCGACCGGGAGCGTTACGTCGTGCGTTACCGTCAAATCGTATGGCGCCATACTGCGCAGATATACCGATGGATCCCCGAATATCGTCCAGTTTTCAAATTCGTATTCACCGCCCGATCCGTGAATGTCGATCATCAGCCCCGAGCCGTTGAAACACATACCGCCGAAAGTAACCACCGAATCGGACACCAGTAGATCAATTCCCTCATCCTGCATATCATAGGGCGGGAACCAGGTCTGGCTGATCTTAGACATATAATTAGCGATGCCGCCAGTCGGCGCGCCGGTCACACCATTGGTTGCTCTCTGCCAGGTTTCTCCAAAGCAGGTGTGATTGATAAAGCTGCCCACGTCGCAGGCAATGGTGACTATATGCGGCAGCATATTGTCGTTGACGAGATCATTGACGTCATCATTGTCAAAATAGACCGGTCCCATGCCCGCATACCAGCCGTGTCCCGCATAATTTAAGATGCTGCGTCCATCATTCAGGAAGTCCGCGATCATCTGCGTGGTGCCGCCGAAAGTGGTATAGACAGAATCCACCTGTGTGTAGTTCCAATGCACCAACTTGTTGGCGATATTGGTTATATGCTGGAAATCGTATTGTTCGTCGTTGGTGGGACCGCTTTCGTCCGCATCGCCTAATCCCATGTGATACCATGACAGTGCGGGATCCGGATATTTCTCATAGTTGATGGTGCGTTCCACCTGAGTGAGCACGTGGGCACGGTTTTCGGCTGAAAAACGCCCGACGAAGATTTCCGGATAGCTGTCCGATCCAACCAGCAGGGAATATAGTGGATCCGACCCCACTGCGAAAGCCGGCACTTGTGCGGCGTCGCCGACCAGCAGCACAAAAGTCAGATCGTTTTGATTAAAATAATTGCGGATATAGTTTTTGATTGCTGTGGTGCTGCTGCCAGCTGCTGAGACAGGGACTATTTCAGTGGGGATGCCGCGCAGGTTTTTCCATTCCACAAAAGGCTCCATCGCATCCATGAAGTCGTCATAGCAGATCACCAGCATTCCGCCCGGTTCAGCCAGATGAGGATAGTCGAGATCGTCGAGGTTGATGAAATGGCGCTGATATAGTTTTAAAAACTGGCTGTCGATTTTTTCCGGTATTCCACGGCGCACGAGAACGTTTTCTCCGCCGCCGGACTTCTTGGTGATCTCTACAGTAACGTCAGTATAGATGCGCAGCGTTCTGGTAACCGGATTGTACTGGAATGCGTTCAGTTCGACCACGGCGCCGCGAATATCGCGCATGATGTAAGGATCGCGTAGGTGAACTAAATCAGCGGGGAAGAAGGCGTCTTCTTCATATACGTCAGCGAAGGTGTAAGGCACGCTTGAAGGATCGATCTTGCGGGAGAAATTTCCTTTTGAAGGAGCGATGTCAATGTCGGTGACTTCTATATAATCGGCGGATATTATATCCCAGCCCATCACACCATCGTCAGGAATGACTATAGAGCGGTTGATGCGCGGGAGGCGCGGGTAGCCAGCCTCTTCGATCATGCTCTCCTTGCGAGGCTTCTGCAGCAGGGTATATTTCTGATCGTTGATGGTTATTTCCTCAGAGCCGTAACCATTGACGACATAGTGCAGGATAGTGAAGTTGCCGTCAGATTCTAATACTTGAACTGTGTAAGGATCATCAGAACTGTGCAAAGCTGTCCATTCGCCTGCAAAAGCTAATGTGATCCAGGACATAAGAACGAGCAGAGTTAGTGTTGCTTTCGTCATCGTTGTATCTCCTGAGCTAAACTCGGCGATTCGGGTTTATCCTCATCTGATTGTGAAAAAGTTGCATTGTATATTGGTTAGATATTACCGTAACAATCGGCATAAAAGCGTACTGATATAGCACTCGGTACAGCAGTTTAATGCTCACGGTTGTTACATATACAGTATCTTTTTAGCTGCTGACTGCTCATCCATTTGAATGCAGCAATGATAAATGCATAAAGCAAGATTCGTACCATCAAATGCGATAGAAATCCTGCATGCATATATACTGCTATAAACCGTTATTTTATCAGTACCATCTTGCCTGAAGCTGTGAAGTTACCAGCAGTCACCCGAAAAATGTAGATGCCGGAAGATAGATCCGATCCATCGAAGGTAACCTCATGCACACCAGCGTCTCTCCAGTCATTGACCAGCTTAGCGACCTCGCGTCCCTGAATGTCGAAGACGGTGTGATTTACATAGCTGAAAGCTGAAAGCTGATAGCTTATGGCTGTTGTCGGATTGAAAGGATTGGGATAAACAGACGGGCTTAATTCTTCAGGTAATATAATTTCCGAAGCAGCCTCTCCCATTAAAGCATCAGCTCCATTTAAAATCGTGATAGCGTCCAGGTCCATTCCTGCCAAAGCTGAACTGGGCGGAGCGCCAGAATTGTCCTCGATCTTAAGGTAACGCGTGGAAGTCACACCTGCCGCGCCCAGATCGAAGGAGGTTGTGCCCATACCATTGCCGAGAGGTGTGTTTTGATTATATGCATCTCCTGAATAAACTCTATAAGCTTCCGGGTCAGGATCGCGGGGATGAATGACTTCGGTTACTGTGAAGTCATCGCCCGGTCCGTCTATGATCTCATGTCCTTCGCCCATGTCGAGGACTATGAAACCGTCAGAGCCGATAGAACAGGGTAATCCATCCGGTTCACCCAGAGCCCAGGCGGGGTAAGTTACGTTGTTATAAGCATTATTAGGATCATCCTGGTTGACGGATGTGACCATGAAAGCGTGTTCGCTGTCTGCCGGTTCAAGTTCAGCGCTGAATACACCCGGCGAACCATAACTGACGGTAACGTTGTTGACGGTTTGAGGATGATACCCGTTAGCCCATACCGTCAGATTGTACGTTCCCGGCAACACCACTCGGTGCGCGTCACCTATTTGAGGATCGGTATAAACGGGTATCGGATTGCCATCGATCCAGACAGCAGCCCAGAGCGGTTCGTTGGTTTGAGCATCCGTAACCATGCCATGCAGTCCCTCACTGGCGATTTGGCAGTAGAAGTTCATGCCCGTAAGGTTTCTCTCAAAGGTTTGCTGAACCTGCGATGACCAGTTGCTTAATTCAGCAGTATAGCTTAAGCCTCCAAAACAGCCGTAAGCCCAGTCAAGAATCTCACCATGCGTTTGATAACTCTGAAATGAACTCATGAAAGCGTATGAAGCGGCATTTGCGTAACGTTCACTCACTCTGTAGAGAATATCATAATCCGGTGCCTGGTGTGGGAAAAACCCCCACGGATAGTAGAACTCGTTCCCTGAAGTGTGATAAACGATTGAGAGTGAAGCATTGTTATCCAGCAAGAATTCACGAACTTTGCGGCTTTCGATCTGTGAAAAGGGATAAGAGCTTCCACCCCAGCCATCCCAGTTATATCCGAACTCCCGGTTCAGATCTATTCCGTTGGCATTCTCTCTCGTTCCGTTAGCGCGCCCGTCAGGATTGATCATGGGAATACACCAGATTTCGTTGTTATCGATATATTCCGTGATAACGGGATCGACGCCGTAGTTTTCGCATAGATAATATGCGTAAAGATAGGGGATTTCCGCCGCGGCGTATTCATTGCCGTGAATACAACCCCAGAATACGACGGTGGGCTCATTCTCTTCAACCATCGGGTTGCTCGTAATTCTGATCCCGAACAGTTCGCGATTCTGAACCGAAGAACCGAAGACTTCGAGCTGTGCGATATTGGGATAAGCGGCTGCCAGAGCATAAGACCCATCGCGCAGTTCACTGTAGGTGTGAAAATCGTCAGTGGCGTCGAAAATTCTGCTCTCTTCAGCGGTTGAATGGTATAGAAGTTCAGGTGAGAATCCGGCGGAGATCAATTCATCTACTTCCTGCACAGATAGTTGAGCAACGAGATCGCCGTCTAATCTGGCGTGTCTCACGGTTGCTTTCATTTGGATTAGAGTCGATTCAGCTTCGGGCGGCAGGAGATAGATGGCAGGCTCTTCAGCTTGAAGGGCATTCCCGCACAATAATAGTGCAAATATTGCAACAGCAAAAGCAGTGATCGAGCGTTTCATGGGTGCTCCTATAGCTAATTAAATCAAAGGTCATAGTAACTAAACAAATTCAGCATAAAATATACCAAAATAGGATTGATAGTCAAGCGAGGGAAAAAATGGTGGAAACATATTAAAAACACCCGTGAACGGGGCTGTATCAAATTAGCCCCATTTATGGGAGTTACCAACGGTATTCGTAGCACAGTCCTTTAGGGCTGGGTGAGGGTAATGACCTCTGGATACAATTGATTAATGTTTATAACGGAACTCGATCCCGACTTGTCGGGACAATCCCCCGGCGTTCAATCTACGGCTCTTTTGAGAAACTCTTTTACTTTTTGCGGGTTTTTCCAGTTTTTAAGTTTGCGTTCCAATTGGACTGCTTCCGCACGGGTATTAAGCTCAATCTTTCCGATTACTTTCCACGGCTTCAGGGATTTAGTGCTTTTCACTCTGCCGGCGTTATGGCGATGAAGTCGGTCGATCAAGTTTGCTGTTGATCCAATATAGAGCATGCCATTAGACTGGCTTTCGAGGATATAAGTATAGTACAATAGCAGTCTCACTTATGTAGTATTAAAATCCAAACAATAAAGCAAGGGATTTATCGGACTTGAACCCGCAACCCTCCCGACTTGTCGGGATATTCTGACCAAATTGAAGTATATATGAAAGATATTACATGCAAAACCCCAACCAGAGGCTAAGATTTCTATGTGATAATCTTACCAGAATAGCCCGCAACCCTCCCGACTTGTCGGGATATTCTGACCAAATTGAAGTATATATGAAAGATATTACATGCAAAACCCCAACCAGAGGTTGGGATTTCTATGTGATAATTGATAATCTTACCAGAATAGCCCGCAACCCTCCCGACTTGTCGGGATATTTTGACCAAATTGAAGTATATATGAAAGATATTACATGCAAAACCCCAACCAGAGGTTGGGATTTATGCGGGATCGACGGGACTCGAACCCGCAACCCCCGGCGTGACAGGCCGGTATTCTGACCAAATTGAACTACGACCCCTTAGAAAAGAAATATTAATATACCATGATTATCCATCCAGCACAAGAGGAATTTTGAGAAATTACTGAAAGAATATTATCCCGGTTTATTTGATTGTCAGGGCAGCGGATATTGGTTGGTGACACGGTGATATAAGGCTCTGTAAAAGCAATAAAACACCTTGACTCTTTAAGGTGTATTGTATAATATTATTATAGTTACTTGAGACTGTTGAAATATACCTGCTTTGTTATTCTCAAACACGTATGAGGGATTGCAGAAATGCAGCACAGGGAGAACCCATTCCAACCAATTTATGATATCTGCAATCGCGGAGATTCAAAACAGAAATTGGCATCGCTGCCGGATTTTCCGAGATACATTGACGTCGAATTGACCAACAGCTGCAATTTTCATTGCCTGATGTGTCCTTCAGGGACTCTTACCATGAAAAGGAAAAAGGGCGTCATGAAAGAGGATTTGTTCGATAAACTTATTCATGAGATTGAACCTTATAAAACACCTATTCGACTGATCAGATGGGGCGAACCGATGCTGCATCCCAAACTGATCGATTTTATTAAAAAGCTGAAATCCATCGGTTCACTCGCTCATATTAATACCAATGGCAGCCTTCTGAATGAAAGAGTGATCGATGAATTACTGGATATACCTTTAGATAGTATTAAATTTTCTTTTCAGGGAGTGGATCGGAAGAGTTACAGTGAGATGAGAAATATCGACTTCTTTGATGAATTGATGGAAATCGTGAAACTATTCTATGTGAAACGGGGGGAAAGAGCAAAACCATTTATTCACATCTCCACAACCATTACCTACGAAACGGCTGAACAGGTGAAGAGTTTTCGTGAGCGTATTGAGGATTCCGTTGACCTTGTGTCTATCGGACGGACGGTACTGGAACATATCGACGTCAGTGAAGTCCGGTTGGGCAAAGATGAAACAGAAATGCTGAAGCACTTAAAGGAACAGGAAACTGTCGTAAAGAAACATCCGGAATGTCCTGAAGTATTTGACAAACTATCTATCAATTGGGATGGAACTGTCAGCGCTTGCTGCGCAGATTACGATAACATGATGCTCGTGGGAGATTTGAAGACCAATTCGCTGCAAGAGATATGGCGAAGCAAGAGCATGACTCACTACCGGACTATGCTGGCAGATATGCGGCATGATGAACTTGCTATATGTCGTACCTGCTACGATTATCATGGGCTGCAGACGCCCGGACTTCAAAATATCAATTAATATGAAACTGCAGTAACACTGGCACATCCCCCATTTCACCAACCCTTTACTTGACTAACCACGATTTTTATATTATCTTAAAATAAATAATCACACGATAACTGCCGTAAATCCGTACTACCTGTTACCGGTTTATCCGGCATTGCTAATATAAAGTGAGATTAGCTTGATTACCACCGAGAAAAAACCCTTCGATGAGATTCTGCACGGCATCGAAGGTTACCATAAAATCTATCTGATCGGATGCGCTGACTGCGCGGCTCTGGCACAGACTGGCGGACAGCCCGAATTGGATGAGATGACTGTTAGACTTAATCAGGCGGGCAAGGAAGTTGTGGGTTCGCTGTTGTCGGATGGTCCCTGCCACAATCTACGCATTAAACAGGAGATGCGGGGAGTTTCCGATGAACTGGCGGAAGCGGAAGCTATTGTAGTATTAGCATGCGGCGCGGGCACACAGGCAGTCGCCGACCTGTTTGAAGGTCCGGTGACACCCGGCTTGAATTCGCTCTTTCTGGGCAACGTTAAACGCTACGGATGGTTCGAAGAGAGGTGTTCTACTTGCGGTGAATGCATCATCGCCGATACGGCTGGAATCTGTCCGGTTACACGCTGTGCAAAATCATTAGTAAATGGTCCCTGCGGAGGTTCCAAAGACGGCATGTGCGAAGTAGGCGGAGACCGTCCCTGCGTCTGGGCTCTGATCTCTGAACGGTTAGAAAAGCAGGGTAGAGAGCTGCTGCTGGATAAATACCAGCCGATGAAGGATTTCCAGCGTTCCATCAAGCCCGGTACGGTCAATCTGCGCATGGAAGATCAGGACGCACGTTCCGAACGCCTCGCAACCGTAGTGGAAAGCCGTGAAGAGAAATACGCTTTCAGCGAATTTGGAAAACGAAACTGGCAGATTAAACTGGATGACGTTAAGCCTAACGGCATATCCAGCTTGCAAACCGCTCTCGAATCCGGCGAATTTATACAGACCGCTGAAATCGTGCCGCCGAAAGGGACTGACATCCGGAAAGTCTTGCAGTATGCCAGCGCTGTTAAAGACCATGTTGTGGCCGTGAACGTAAATGAGAATCCCGCTTCGGTTATGCGGCTTAATTCCCTTTCGCTCAGCCACCTTTTTATACAACACGGAGTTGAACCGATTTTTCATATCACGACCCGTGAACGCAATCGGCTGGCGCTGCAGAGCGAACTGCTGGGAGCGTACGTGCTGGGTATCAGGAATGTGATGGTTATGACCGGTGATCATCAATCAATGGGAGATCACAAAGAGGCAAAGCCGGTTTATGATCTCGATTCAGTGCAGCTTCTTAGACTCTGCACTGAGATGATGGGGGGCAAGGACTACAACGGTCACGACCTCGAAGGCACGCCAAGTTTCTATCTCGGCGCGGTGGTCAATCCGGGTTCTGACCTGCTGGATTTGCAGATATTGAAGATGCGTAAGAAAGCGCAGGCTGGCGCCAGATATTTTTTCACGCAGGCAGTGTATAACTTGAAGATATTCGAAGAGTTCATGAACCAGATAAGCGACCTCGATGCAAAAATTATGGTTGGTATAATTCCACTGAAATCCGCAAATATGGCGAGGTATATGAATCAGAATATCCCCGGCATCAACGTCCCGGATGAGCTTATCGAACGGATGGAAAAGACCAACGACCGCACCGCAGAATCCATCGCTATCTGCAAAGATATAATCAGCGGATGCCGAAGTCTCTGTAACGGCGTCCATATTATGCCTATTGGATGGTATTCTATAGTACCACAGGTTTTCCAGAAAATACAATCCCGGTAACCACCTTGATTCAACGCTCCAATTGTATCTTAGCCGAAAATCTGACATTCCGTTATCCAGAACGCAGTAAGCCGGCTCTGGGCAGTGTTTCGTTCGGCATTTCATCAGGGGAACGCGTCACTTTGATGGGACCTAACGGCTGTGGGAAATCCACACTGGCAAAGCTGTTGGCGGGTCTGATAGCTCCAACTTCGGGTGTTCTGCAGATATTTGGACAGGATTTGCAGGCTGCATCCGCGAGCTATAGACGTGCGGACAAAGTAGGAATCGTTTTCCAATCACCCGATGATCAGATGGTCGCATCGACTGTGGAACGTGAAATTGCATTCGGGCTTGAGAACATGGGGATTGAATCAGGTTTAATACGCGCAAAGGTCGATGCTTTAATGGATGGTTTTGACCTCCGCAAGTTTGCCCGGAGATCACCGCATCATCTATCCGGTGGCGAAAAACAACGCGTGGCGCTGGCTTCTGTGCTGGTTATGGAACCCAAACTTCTCATTCTCGACGAAGTAACGTCACTCCTCGATCCGGTCGGCAGAAGCGATGTATTGAATATGATAAGTAAGCTTAAAAGTGAGATAACCGTCTTCTTAATCACACAGTTCCCCAAAGAGGCTCTGATCGGCGGCAGACTGATGATAATGAGCCGAGGTCAAATTATTGCTGATGCGTCCCCTGAAGATGTTTTTATGGAATCCGCTATTCAGAAACAATCAGACATCGGAGTTCCGTTGGTTTATCGTCTCCTTAAAGAGGCAGAATGCTCACAGGATCCATCGTTCAGAAAATAATTGACATTACCGTTTATTTTTGTTATATTTCGATCCGGATGGCGTGATAGCAGCGTTTTATCCGGATTTTTCTTGAACAGACAACATATTCGTATCCCTGAATCATTCATACGCGCAGGTGATTTTGAATAGATCGCTTATTACTATCACTCGTCCCGGCAACGTTCTGATTACGGCGCTCGCCGTTATAATCGGCGGATTGATTTCAACCGCCAACTGGCAGTTTGGAATTCCGCTTTTTTGCGCGGCGTTTTCCGCGGCTCTGATTGCAGCGGGAGGGAACACCTTCAACGATTTCTGCGACCGGGATCTGGATCGCATCCAGAAGGCTCATCGACCAATTCCTTCAGGGAAGGTGCTACCGATGACCGCTTTGCGGCTTAGCGCTGTCTGTTTCATTATTGGATTGTTTTTATCCGTTCTAATTAGCGGACTGGCTCTGCTGATCGCATCCTGGGCGGTTTTTCTGTTGATCTATTATAGCTGGCGATGGAAGCGCGAACCTCTCGTGGGAAATATAGCCGTTTCATTTGTTTCGGGATTGGCGTTTATTTATGGAGGCGTGGCAGTCGGTTCGATAAAAGCTGTTCTGTGGGCGGCGGGGATGGCATTCTTTTTTCACCTTGGACGTGAGATTGTCAAGGATATGGAAGATCAGGCAGGAGATGAACAGTCAAACGCTTATACTTTTGCGGTGCGTTTCGGTCTGAAAGCGGCGCGTTATGCGACTTCTCTGGCGCTTCTGCTTTTAATCCTCTCGCTGCCGTTACCGTATCTATACGGGCAGTTCAATATCTATTATTTAGTCATTGTGCTTTGCGGAGTTCTGCCGGCCCTCACCTACGTCATAGTTTCTGTCTGGCGGTTTTCCGGCGTTGGAGAATTGCATCGTCTGGGCGTCATTCTTAAGTTGGATATGGTTATCGGATTAGCAGCATTGCTGGCGGGCAGATATATAGGATAGATACACTTCATGTCTCAGACGAACAATATTGATGCAAGTGAAGTTTGGCGGCTCGCCGGAATTGACCAACCGATCATTCTGGCTTCGGGTTCACCGCGCCGCGCTGAAATATTAAAATCTATCGGTTGTCCGTTCGAGGTGTTCATTCCTGCCATAGATGAGGAGAAATATTCAGCCTGGGATAACGGGGAACTGTTACAGCGCAGCGCTGTTCAAAAAGCAGAGGACATAGCCGGTAGAAATCCTGCAAAGACGGTTCTTGCTGCGGATACTGTCGTTCGTCTGGATAGCCTGGTGTTTGGCAAACCTGGCAGTTCTCAAGAAGCTGATGATACTTTAAGAGCCCTGTCAGGGAAAACCCATGAAGTTTGGACTGCTCTGTGTCTGATAAGAGAAGGATATGAAAAACGCCACACGGGGATATGCAGCACAACTGTTGCCTTCAGGGAATTAAGCGATGCTGAGATAAGAGCATATATTGCATCGGGCGAGCCGACGGATAAGGCTGGCTCATACGGTATACAGGGCATGGGCGCATTATGGGTAAAGCGAATTGAAGGATGCTATTTTAATGTCGTAGGACTTCCCGTCTCATTATTTTGGGACTTATTAAATGCCGCAAAAGGTAATGAATAATGACCGATCAAAAAGATCCCGTCATAGAGTTCGGGCAGGAATTGATCAACGCCCGGAACTATAAAAACATCACGTTGGAACAGATATCGGAAATGACGAAAATCTCGGTTTCCTATCTTGAGGCGATGGAAGAAGGCGAGTGGTCTATTCTGCCGAAACCGTATATGGAAGTTTTTCTGCGCGCTTATGCGCAAGCCGTGGGAATGAACGTTCCCAAGGTTATGAAGAAATACCACGAGATGGTCTGTCCAAATGAGAATGGAGAGGTTGCCGATGAATTCCCCGATAACGAGGAAACCCCAGACGTTCCATCTCTTCTTTCATCTGTCGAACTCAGAAAGATAGCTGTATGGATCGGTTCTGCTATAGCAGCGATCGTTATTGTCATCGCGTTAATTGTTTTCCTGTTCGGTGGAAACGGCAGTGACGAAGGCGAACCTGCCATAAGTTCAGCCGGCGAAACGGAAGATGTAAGTCGTTCAGAAGGAGAGAGAGACGATGCTGCACGACCTACTGAAAATGACTTTTCAAGGAGTGATGAAAACCTCACTCAGTCAGAGGAAGTTGTAGTTGAAAAATTCACGCTGAAAGCCATAGCCCGAGAACAATGCTGGTTGTACGCAACCATCGATCAATCCCGAATTCGTGACGTTTTCCTCAATCCAGATGATATTTTAACATTAAGCGCCGATCATGAGATTCACCTTGTTGTGGGGAATGCAGGCGGTCTTATATTGGAGCTTGGGGAAGATATTCTGGATTCCTTGGGTCCTCCGGATAAACCCGTGACTCTGGTTATAGAAGCTGATGGTATTAAATCTCAGCGTCTGGGATCGTGGCATGTCAATTACGACGGAGAACTGGAACCGGCTTATGGTGACAGTATATCAGCGGAAAGCGGCAAATCGGAATAAAAATGTCCATTTCCAGGAAAAAAACACGAAGAGTCCAGGTGCGGCATATTGGTATTGGCGGAGATGAGCCGATCCGCATTCAATCGATGACCAGCACGAAAACCACGGACATTGCTGCCACACTGGAACAGATCAGCCGTCTTGAGGAAGTCGGCTGCGAACTCGTTCGGCTGGCGATACCAGATGAGGATGCTGTTGCAGCCTTCAGCGAGATACGCCAGAAAGTTAAAATTCCTCTGATCGCAGACGTCCATTTCGATTATCGCCTCGCTTTGTCGGCGCTGGAAGCCGGGGCTGATAAAATCCGTATCAATCCCGGCAACATAGGCGGCGCAGAGCGGACTCTCGAAGTTGTGCAGGAAGCTGCAAACCGGGGAGTTCCTGTTCGCATCGGCGTTAATTCCGGCTCGATAGAAAAGGATATCCTGCAGAAGCACGGTGGTCCGACAGCAGATGCCCTAGTTGAGAGCGCAATACGTCAGATCGATCTTGTCTCTTCAGTGAAGGATCTTCAGCTCGTTTTATCTCTGAAAGCCTCCGACGTCCAGACCGCAATTCAGGCGTATCGCGGCATATCTGAAGTTACAGACTATCCGCTTCACCTGGGCATTACCGAAGCGGGCATCACCATGACGGGCGCAGTGCGTTCTGCTGTCGGGATAGGAACGCTGCTGGCTGAGGGAATTGGCGACACGCTCAGGGTATCATTGACCGGGGACGTAGTTGATGAAGTACGGGTAGCGTGGGAAATCGTGCGTTGTCTGGGATTGCGGGAACGCGGTGTGACCTTAATCAGTTGTCCCACCTGCGGCAGAACTGAAGTGGATCTGATTTCTATTGCTTTGAAAGTCGATGAAGCTATTAGAAGAATAGAGGAACCCGTAAAGGTCGCTGTGATGGGGTGCGCCGTCAACGGACCCGGCGAAGCGAAAGAAGCTGACGTCGGTGTCGCCTGCGGCACAGGAACCGGTTTGATTTTCCGCAAAGGTGAGGTCATAAGGAAAGTTCCTGAAGCGGATATTGTCGATGAACTGTTGAAAGAAGTCAGATATTTCATCGATTCAAAGTGAAGAACGGATACACACCAAAATAAAACATAGAATTGAGGAATAAATGAAAGCACAGGAATTCACCGGTGGCTATATCCTTCGTCTGGATAGAGGCGAAGAAGTCACCGCAGCGCTGACCGGATTTCTCAAAGAGAAGCGGATTCATGCGGGGACGGTGGAAGGTCTGGGCGGGATCGGCGATGCCGAGTTGGGATTTTACCACCTTCCCAGCAAAACCTATCTCAGGCAGACCATAGCGGGGAATCTGGAACTGATCCACTACTGGGGTAATATTACTCTCGTGGATGGCGAGCCGTTTATACATGCGCACGCGGTGGTATCCGGCGGGGATTATATCGCCAGATCCGGTCATTTCTTCAGCGCGGATGTTATAGTGACAGGCGAATTTATTGTAAAACCTGCCGAATGGGAAATATCCCGCGCGCTGGATGAGCCTACCGGATTGAAATTGATGGACATATCAGGTTGATAAGCCTGGATGACAATGACCGAGAAAGCAACTAAATTCATCAGTGAAGAGATCGAAATGCTCGAAACTTCCGAAGTGGGCGAACCGGTCAGGTTTATCTATCGGAATGAGGCGCATGTCGTTACTGACATAATCAAGGACTGGCAGGATTGGGGGCATGCTGCCGGCACTTTTAAGAAGAGCTGGAAGAACCGCCGTCACAGGAATTACTTTGAAATTCGGACTGATTGCGGGCTTCATCTGCTGGTCTATTTCGACCGCGGCGTCAAACCGTCCAGTCCGAGGAAGTGGGTTGTTCTCGAACAGTATGATTCCTGATGAAGATGAAGGTTGGGAATGAGGTTGACATTTACATTAAAAATCGTTAAATTTACATCTTCAACTTGTGAATCCCCATTATAAACTGAGGCTAAATTGAAGCATTACGAAGCGCCGCATAAAGACCCGATTGACGGCGTTAAATTGAAAGATTTGAAGCTCATACCGGATGAGCGCGGCAGGTTGATGGAAATCCTGCGTTCCGATGAAGAATTCTTCGAGAAATTCGGTCAGCTTTATATAACCTCCAATTACCCCGGCGTGGTCAAAGCGTGGCATTATCATAAGATCCAGTGCGATAATGTCGTCTGCGTTAAAGGGATGATCAAGCTGGCGCTGTTTGACAACCGTGAAGGCAGTCCGACACGAAAACGCCTGAACGAGTTTTTCCTCGGCGATCACAACCGCAAACTGGTCCATATCCCCGCCGGCGTATGGCATGGCTGGAAGTGCATCAGCGAAACGGAATCGCTGGTGGTCAACATACCCACGGAACTGTATAACTATAAAAATCCTGACGAATTCCGTCTTCCTTTCGACAGTGATGAAATCCCCTATGACTGGAAAGTAAAAATGGGATAATCCAACCTGAATAACCTGAACGAAGCGAGAACATGTACGACAAATTAATCTACGATATTTCCGAACAAGGCAAAAGAGGCGTGCGCCTGTCTGCTATAGATATACCAACGAAGGGCAATCTGATTCCCGAGAATATGCTCAGGAAAGGCAGAATCGGTCTGCCTGAAGTAAGTGAACCGGAAGTGGTGCGCCACTTTATCAATCTATCGGGTAAGAATCATCACATTGACAAGGGTTTATACCCGCTGGGATCGTGCACTATGAAGTATAATCCCAAGATCAATGAAGTAACCTGCCGATTATCGGGATTCACAGGCGTGCATCCCTTTCAGAAAGCGGAAGATTCTCAAGGTGTTCTTCACTTGATGGTGGAACTGGGTGAAGAGCTGAAGGAGATAACCGGTATGGATGGCATTACGCTCCAGCCGGCTGCCGGAGCGCACGGTGAACTGACCGGTCTGCTCATGATGCGCGCCTATCACGAAGCCAATGGCGATCCCCGCAGGAAGGTGATCATCCCCGACAGTGCGCACGGCACGAATCCGGCGTCCATCATCACCGCCGGTTATGAAGTTGTCCAGATCAAGTCAGACGCCGAGGGATTGATTGATTTAGATGCCTTAAAAGAAGCGCTTGACGATCAAGTTGCAGCTATGATGATCACCAATCCGAGCACTCTGGGGCTGTTTGAATCGCGCATCCTCGAGGTTGCAGAAGCAGTTCACGGTGTCGGAGCACAGCTATATATGGACGGCGCCAACCTGAATGCTTTAATGGGCGTGGCAAGACCCGGCGATATGGGTTTCGACGTGGTGCATCTGAATCTGCATAAGACTTTCTCCACGCCTCACGGCGGAGGAGGACCCGGTTCCGGTCCCGTCGCCGTTAAAGATCATCTGACTCCGTACCTGCCAGGACCTATGCCGGTAAAAGAGGACGATCGATATGTCTGGGCTGAACCGTCACCGAAATCAATCGGCAGGATCGGCGCTTTCTTCGGCAATTTCGGGGTTATGGTCCGTGCCTACACATATATCCATATGATGGGTGGAGATGGTCTCCGCAAAGCCACCGAACGAGCTATCATCAACGCCAACTACCTGCGCAGGCTGCTGGAAAACCATTACGATCTGCCCTACAAGCGCACCTCTCTTCATGAAGTCGTCTTCTCCGGCGACCGACTGTTAAAACATGACGTGAAGACGATAGACGTCGCCAAGCGGCTGCTGGATTACGGCTTCCATGCGCCGACTATTTATTTCCCGTTAATCGTCCATGAAGCCCTGATGATCGAACCGACCGAGACAGAATCGAAAGCTGAACTGGACTCTTTTGCGGATGCGATGATCAAGATTGCTGATGAAGCTGCGGACAACGCAGATTTACTCCATAGCGCTCCATTTACCACTCCGGTTGGTCGTCTGAATGAAGCCGCCGCAGCGCGTGCGCTCGACGTTGCCTATAAGCCGAACGATGAGCTTTAACCACCGGTTCATCGAACGATCAATTGAAAATGTCTAAATCATCTCCGCCGCTGCCACCTGACCTCTTAAACACTCTTGAACTTTCCCGCTTTGTCGCTTTTGACGTGGAGACCACCGGTCTTAATCCGCAAAAAGAGCTGATTATAGAGGTGGGGGCAGTACGTTTTGAAGGTGGAGAAGAGAAGGATGAATACACGTCCTTTATAGCCTGCCCTTTCAACCTTCCACCGAACATAGTCAAGCTCACCGGCATCGACGATAGTATGCTGAAAGATCAGCCAGATGAATCTGCGATCATACCGCAGCTTCTGGAATTTATCGGGGATGATCCGGTTGTCGGACAGAATGTCTCATTTGACCTTTCCTTTCTCAAGGAGGCATTAAAACGTCTCGGTGAGAACCCTCGCAGTTTCAAGAATAAAGCCGCCGATACAGCGCTGTTGGCGCGAGTTTTACTGCCGACACTGCCTTCCCGCAACTTGACATCGCTTGGAAAGTATTTCAATCTGGACGTCAAGGAGCAGCACCGGGCGACTGCAGACGCCCGTAGAACAGGGCAGCTACTGCTGCATTTGCTCTCCTACTTTCCCCGTGTCGATATTAAAACAGTTGATCTCCTGCGCCGTCTATCCGATGGACTTCGTCATCCTTCAGCCTGGATATTCGCAGTATGGGCTGAGTACCTGATAAAAACGTCATCAGTTGAAGGGACTTTCTCCGAGTATAAACTGCCTTTCTTAAAGGATAACGTCATAGGGAAACTGCCATCAGTGGCGACGGCGGATGCCACTGAAGCTCAGGCAGAAGGCGAACCGCTGCATCAACAGGTCGATGAAGATGAAATAATCTCCTTTTTTGATGACGGAAGCCCTCTTTCAGGAGCATTCCCTAAGTTTGAAACTCGCCCGGAACAGCAGGAAATGGCTTTGGCGGTTACGCAAACTCTGAATCAGGAAGGGCTTCTGGCAGTTGAGGCGGGGACCGGCGTTGGGAAATCGATGGCGTATTTGATCCCGGCTATCTATTGGGCGCAGGCGAATCGCGATCTCGGGGAACGGGTCATCATTTCTACAAACACGAAAAACTTGCAGGAACAGCTTTTTTATAAGGACATTCCCGCCTTGATCGAATCCCTTCCTTTGAAATTCAGCGCGGCGCTGTTAAAAGGTAGGAATAACTATCTCTGCAGGAGAAGATGGGGAAACCTGATTGCCAGCCATCCGCTGAAACTTGCGAGTAACGAGAGACAGGCGCTGCTTTCGCTCGTTCTCTGGGCAGAACAGACAATCACGGGCAATGTATCGGAAGCATCTGCTTTTGGCGGTGAAGGCAGCGGCAGTCTCTGGTCGCGGATTGCTTCGGACGCTGGCAGTTGTCGAGGCAGACGATGCCGGGAGCGTCATCGATGTTTCCACACGCGCATACGCACCAATGCCTCCAGAGCGCATCTCGTGGTCGTGAATCATGCTCTGCTTATGGCGGATCTCGCCGCCGATCGAGTGCCCATTGGAGCCTATAGTACTCTAATTGTTGATGAAGCGCATCATCTGCAGCGCGCCGCCTCGCAGCACCTCGGTAAAGAGTTAAACTCATGGATGTTTCGTTCATGGACCAACCGTATGTATGACGCCGAAGGGGTTACAACCGGTCTGCTCGCGCAGATTATCCTCGGTATAGGCACGGCAAAGAGCAGTCATCCTCTGTTGAAATCTCTGACTGAAGTCGTCGAAAGAGCCGCCGCTAATGTGAGTTCGATGCGAGGCATCACCGATGATTTCTTTAAGGAACTTACGGCAGCCCTCAGGGCAGAGATTCCATCCCAGGGGCACTCATACACACAGAAACTGCGGCTGCGCGAACCGGATCAGTTTCTCGAGAGAATCCCAGACAGCAATCCTACCATCGAAGAGCTGCTTCTGGATACGGAAGAGCGATTCTACAAGATAATCGATACCCTCGGTGATATCCCGTTTAACGTACTCCCTCTCGGTGAGGATTGGCTTGACGATCTTCGCGGCGCGCGTGAAGAGTTGTCTCAGATTCGCATGATACTGCAATTCTTCGAAGAAGAAGCTGACGAGAACTGGGTTTATTGGGCGGAGCTTCCGTTTAAGGTTGAATACGACGCCACTCTTTATGCGGCTCCACTGAATGCCGGTGATATCCTGCGCGAAATGCTGTTCGATCCACTTCGAGCAGGGATTTTGACCTCTGCAACATTGACGGTTGCAGATCGCTTCCACTATTTCCTGCGGAAGGTGGGGCTTGGTGAGCGGGATAGCGCGCGAACACTGAAATTGGGCAGTCCGTTCGATTTTTCCACTCAGATGTTCATCGGCTTGACTGCATTTTTACCCTCGCCGAAGCACGCTCAATTCGAGGTGGAAGTCGTTCGCCTGATGCAGACAATTCTCCAGCAATGCCCATTCGGGACGCTGGGTCTCTTTACTTCTCATAGGATGATGCGAAATGTTGGACAGGTTCTGGATGAAACCAAATCTACTGAACGTCTGCTCATTCAAGGGATCAACGGATCGAGAAATCAGCTTCTGAGCCAGTTCCGCGAGGAACCGGGATCCGTTTTGCTCGGCACCGATAGCTTCTGGGAAGGTATAGACGTAGTCGGAGAGGCTCTGGAGATGCTGATTATCGCCAGAATTCCTTTCGAGGTTCCCAGCGAACCGTTAGTAGAAGCAAGACTGGAAAAGCTGAAGAAGGAGGGTAAGGATGGCTTTATGTATTATACCGTTCCTGAGGCTATCATTAAACTGCGGCAGGGAATCGGTCGTTTGATTCGTTCTAAAACGGATCGTGGAGCCGTTCTGCTTTTCGATTCAAGATTGGCTTCGACGCGTTATGGCGAAGCGTTTTTAAAATCACTGCCTTCGCAAGTAAAAGCGCTGAGTTCGGTTGAAGAGACAATAGACAATCTGGAGATGTTTTTTAAGAAGCGCAATTAATCAATCATGGAGAGTAAATGAAGAAGATAGATCACGTTGCAATTGCGGTTGCTGATTTGGATGCTGCTGAATCAGCCTATCGCGACGTAATGGAACTCGAGTGGGAGGGTAGAGAAGAAGTCACTGGGCAAAAGGTCATGGCCAGCATCTTCAATATCGGTGAATGCAGGATTGAACTGATTTCACCAACATCAGATGAGTCTCCTATCGCTGGCTTTATACAGAAGAAAGGCTCGGGACTGCATCATATCTGTTTTGAGGTGGATGACATAGAAGCGGAGATGGTGAAGTTGAAAGCAAAGGGAGCGCGCCTCTTAAACGAAACACCGGCTGAAGGGGTAGGAGGGAGTCGAGTTGCTTTTCTGCATCCGAAAAGCGGCGCGGGAGTTCTGATCGAATTGACTGTGAAGGGAAAGTAGATAAATCTATAATCCGAGTATTATTATAATAGAAGGCGTCCCATGTGCAGGGGACGCCTTTTCTGAATACTGAATGCTGAATTCTGTATTCTTTACTTCATCAGGACCATCTTTGCTGTGGCAGTATTGCCGTTGGCGGTCAGACGATAAATATAGACGCCTGAAGCCAATCCTGATGCATCGAAGGTTACTTCGTGAACGCCTGCATCCCTGAAACCATCAACCAACGCAACTACCTCACGACCGGTAATATCATAGACGGTCAGCTTGACGAGACTGCTGCTGTCAAGCATGTAACTGAGGGTTGTGCTCGGGTTGAACGGATTCGGATATGCGCCATTCAGGACGAACTCTTCGACTACCATACCACCGCTCTTGTCGATCTGATCGAACGGATTTGGTGCGCCTGCAACAGCCCAGGGCTGGAAGGCACTGCCATCGGAAACGCCGGATTTAGTGAAGGCGAAGCTGTCTTGGGAACCGGATACCACATGCCGGGACGATTTATCGTCCAACCTGGCAGGTAGTTCGTGAAGGAGCGCAGCACCAATGTCGTAGGTGCGCCGCCTGCGTATTCGGCAGCTAACCAGGCGTCGAATGCCGCAGGAACGGTATCCTGATTCTGCACCCAGACGTCGAAGTCGAGGTTGCCGCCGCCTGCCGGAACAGGAGAACCACCCACGTAGGTGATGTCAACCACGACATTGTAAGTGACTCCACCGCCGGGCCAGCCGATGCCTTTGTAGGTTTCAGCGTGGTTGGCAACGCCGTCATAACCACCGGCGGACATACCCAGACCAACACCACTCATTTCGAAGTAATCTGAAGCATTGGTGCCGTAGGCTGCCGGCAGCACTGATTCCTGTGACCAGGTATCGGTTGCAGGATCATAAATCTGAACTGCGTCCGTGGCGGGCCAGGTACCGTAACCGCCGCCACCGCCAATCATGTAGACTTTAGTCATGGCAGGATCGTTACTGGTGCTCATGGTAGAGAACCAGACCGGGGTCGGCACAAGAGCCTTGGTGGACCAGGTGTCAGTTACCGGGTCGTACGCATAGTGGGTCACACCGCCAGTCGCCGCTGGATAGAGACCGCCGACTACGTGGAATTCACCGCCTGCAAAAGCGCCGCCGGAATATTTAGTTCCTGCCGGAGGATTGGCAATCGGCATCCACATGTCACCTGCGATCGAGTAAACGTAGGCAGTTGCTATGGAACTGCTGCCACCGGTGGCGTAGATATGGTCGCCGCCATCCCAGGCTGATGCGACACCGCAGGCAGCTTCAGGATAGTTAGCCATCAGTGTCCACGTACCGGTTCCTGTGCCGTCAGGCACAAACCGCTGCATGGTGTTACCGTAACCAGGATTGTAGAAGCCAACAATATACAGGGCGTCGTTAGTGGTGGTTCCCTGCCAGTTACAGGTTCCTTGTGGTACCCAGGTGTTAGTGGTCATGTTGAAGGCATGCGCTGTGGCGACATTCTGGTCGCCGAAGCAATACCACCATTCACCAATAGCGCCTGAAGCGGCGCGACGGAAGGTTGCAGTTGCGTCAGGCATCTGGGTCCAGGAAACAACATCGGTTAACCAGTTGCCGAGGATGGGATCGCAAGCTCCGAAGGTTTCATCTTCGGGCGCTCCCTGTACTGGACCAGCATTATCGAAGAATGGATTCGGTGCTCCGGGAACAGCCCAGGGCTGGAAGGCACTGCCATCGGAGACGCCGGATTTAGTGAATGCGAAGCTGTCTTCATCCCATACATCGCCGGGTTCACCGCCGACACGCAGGAAGAAGTCGTAGTTGCCCGCTGCCCATGCTCCGGGAACCGGATACCACATGCCGGGACGATTT
>JALGVT010000031.1 GCA_025774555.1 candidate division LCP-89 bacterium | reverse complement strand
GTGGGAATCAGTGATTCTGACAATTGGGCGCACCGCCGTGCGCCTCTACATAGACATTTCCTTAACCGCCAATAAGCTGGAGGAGTAGAAAATGTTACGGAAGATGATGGTTTTTGTGGGTGTGCTGATTGCCGTTAACGCATTAGCGCAGACGACAGTGCCGGGTGGAAATGTTTCGGGGATATGGCTTGCTACGGGATCACCTTATCTCATTGAAGGTGAAATTAATATCCCCAACGAACAACAATTGACGATAGATCCTGGCGTCGATGTCATTTTCCAAGGACATTATATGTTTATAATACGCGGGGCTCTAAGCGCTGAAGGCACTGAAATAGACTCGATAAGGTTCACTGCTGCCGATACCAGCGAGGGCTGGTGGGGTTTTCGCCTATACGGCAGTGACGCCTTTTCTCTATTTTATAGTACTGTTGAGTACGCTCGTGCTTTCGGTCCTAGTGGCCCTGAACATATTGGTGGAGGTCTTTACTGCGATACCAGCAGTCCGGTTATCAGCCATTGTCGCTTCACAAATAATAGAGCCACAACCGGTGGAGGAATGGGATTCATGTGGTATTCCAATCCCACAATTACAAACTGTCTGGTGGATAGCAATTGGGCTCAATGGGGTGGCGGGATTTTTGCTGATGAATACTCCAGAGTCCGGGTCCTGAATTGCACGGTGACCGGAAATACCGGTGTCGTAATTGGTGGTGGCATACGCGGGTTCCTTTATTGTGGTTATACGATTATCAATACCCTTGTCGAGGGCAATTTCGGTGCAGGGGGTGTCAACTTGACTGGCACGATCGATGATACCATCATGTATTGCGATTTCTATAATAATGAGGGCGGTGATCTCGTTGGTAGTGTCCCGCCAGATGCGGGTATCATCGTAACGACTAATAATAATGGTGACTCCTGCGATATCTATTATAATATATTTGAGAATCCCCAGTATTATTCCACAATAGGTGACTCAGCCTACTTTTTAACGTCGAATTCACCCTGCATCGATGCCGGTGATCCGGCGTTCGCCCTGGATCCAGATAGTACTATCGCAGATATCGGGGCGTTTTATTACCATCAAACCGAGACTATCGTTCCAGGAGGTAATGTTTCCGGGACTTGGACAGCTCTGGAATCGCCTTACTTAATTGATGGTGAAATCACCATAGCTGAGGATGATACTCTAATCATCGAACCGGGTGTAGATGTCATCTTCCAGGGGCATTACAAGCTGATCGTAAACGGTTGGCTGTTCGCAGAAGGGACAGAGACCGACTCTATCCTTTTCACCGCCGCAGATACCAGTGAAGGATGGGATGCCATACGGTTTATTGATGCACCGGATAGCAGCATCTTGAAGTTCTGCACCCTTCAATACAGCAGCAATCATTCTGCATCAATATATGAAGTTGGAGGCGGTGTTTCCTGTTGTAATTCCAATATTGCAATGACCAATTGTACCTTAAGGAATAACACCAGCAGTTTGGGTGGCGCGATTGGCTCTATCACAAGTGGACTTTACATCGAGGGCTGCGTCATTGTAAATAACTCTTCTTACGGATATTATAGTTCGGCAGGCGGTGGGATATCTATTCATTCATCCAATCTCGTCATCGAGCGGACTCTTATACATGGGAATACCACCTGGTGGCACGGCGGCGGTATCAGCGCCGATTTCAGCACGGTTACGATAACAGGTTGCGCGATCACTGAAAACGATGGCGGTACTGAAGCGGGTGGCTATTATGCATACGATTCCAATTCAACACTACTGAATAATATAATCTGGGCCAATCTCGGTGATCAAATTGTAGTAAATATTGGTTCCTCACTGATAACGTACTGCAACGTTCAAGGCAGTTGGCCCGGCACTGGCAATATAGACGAAGATCCCCTCTTCGTCGATCCTGCAAACGGGGATTATCACCTGCAATCGGTAGTCGGGAGTTATCATGGAGGCGCTTGGCTGCCTGATCTAAATCACAGTCCTTGTATTGACGCGGGAGATCCGGTGTCGCCGTTCTCGCTTGAACCGGAGCCGAATGGCGGTATTGTCAATATGGGGGTGTATGGTAATACCGAACAAGCCTCCAAATCAAATGCGAATTACCCCGATATGGTCATCGAACTCACATACGTTTCCGGTTCTCCTGTAGGTATTGGCGGCGGGAACCTCTATTTTGAACTCTTCCTCGAGAATCAGGACACTATTGCGCTTGATTTTGACGCCTGGTTGGAGATTTCCTATGAAGGGGGGATTCCTTTCACCGCAGTGATGCGTTCATTTAATAATTACCTCCCCGGTTGGTCGATCAACCGACCGGATATGTGGTATCCCATAGATCCGGGCTATCCTGCTGGTAATTACACCTTTACAGGGAAAGTTGGCGAACATCCAGATATTGCCTGGGACGCCAGTGGTTTCCCGTTCGTGAAAGAGGGCACGGATCATGCCGCAGGATTTATCCCTTATCTTCCTGATGTTGAATTTCCGAACCCGTTCGATGAGATCAGCAAGGGCGAGGGCTTAGTAGGGCGAGGAGACCTCGCCCCTACCGAATTTGCCCTTTATGGCGCTTATCCCAATCCGTTCAACCCCACCACCACCATCCGCTTCGATCTGCCAGTGGCTGCCCAAGTGCGGCTGGATGTTTTTGATATTAACGGGCGCAATGTAGGGGCGAGGCGTGCCTCGCCCTCGGGTCGGCACAAGACCGACCCCTACGCGGACGTCTGGCTTACTGCGGGGGTGCATGAAGTTTCGTTTGATGGATCGGGACTGGCTTCGGGTATCTACTTCTATCGGATAGAGGCTGGGGAGTTTTCATCATGCAGGAAGATGGTGCTTTTAAAATAGGGGCTGGGATCTGGGTTCTGGGGACTGGTAAGGAGCGCACGGCGGTGCGCTCTTTTTTTAACAAGGGGGGATCTGTTTTAGGAGCGATTCCGCCGCTGGTTATCTCAGCATCGCCCAATCCGCTTCTCTACCTGTCAGGAAAGCAACGGGATCATCCACTCGTAACATTTCTCTTGAATGAAACGGTTCCCCGTAAGCGCATTCAATCTTCGATCCGTAGTATTTTGCTCTGGCGATGATGCTCTCTAAAAACTGTGGTCTGCTGATGAAAGTCCTGGGACCATCGGCGTCTTCGTCGAACTGGGAGCGGTATGCTTTTATTGCTTCGATGCGAGTGTCAAATTCATCCGAAACGTCCACCACAAATGAGGGCGTCTCTTCCCACCGGCAGAAATAGTACAGCGTCCAGGTCGGACGAAAGGGTTCCTGTCCGGTATCGATTTTGCGTAGTCCCGCTAAGAATGCAGCGTCTTGAGCCGCACGCCCAGTCGCTGCATGGTCCGGGTGGCGGTCTTCTGTGCAGGGGATCAACCAGAGTTTCGGGCGGTATCTGCGCAGCGCTTTGATGAGCACCATCTTCGTATCCTGATCAGGCGTTAATCGTCCGTCTGGCAGATCGGCGTTTTCTCTGGTGGTCAATCCCATGATCCTGCCGGCTCTGGCAGCTTCTTCCATCCGTTCCTCAGGTGTGCCGCGTGTACCCAACTCGCCCCTGGTAAGGTCGAGAATGCCGGTCGTATAGCCTCGTTTCGCCATTTTAATTATAGTTCCCGCGCAGGTCAATTCAATGTCGTCCGGGTGCGCGGCGACGGCTAAGACATCCAGTGTTTCGCTTTTCTTATTCATGTTCATGCTGACGTCTATAATTTCGTTCGCTGCTCTCCTGCCTCATGAATCGCATCACAGTATTCTTTCATCATCGAAGCATTCGAATCATTTTCAAATACTGTGCCTATGACTATAAAATCAGCGCCCGCTCCGACTTTCGAAGCGGCTTCTGCTGGCGTGCGAATGCCTCCGCCGACTATAATCGGCAGATCGATCCACGCTCGAACAGCGGCGATCATTTCTTCAGGAACGGATTGGTCTGCTCCGGATCCCGCTTCAAGATAAATCAGCTTCAATCCCAGGCACTGTCCCGCTAAAGCAGTCGCTGCCGCGACCCCGGGCTTGTTGCGCGGCAACGGCTTGGTATCGGATATATATTCAACCGCTGTGATATTGCCGGATTCGACAAGCATGTAGCCTGTAGAAATTGCTTCAAGTTCCATCTGCTTAACAGCGGGAGCAGCGATAATCTGGTCACCGATGAGATGCTGCGGGTTTCTGCCCGATATCAGCGATAAGAAGAGCAGTGCGTCTGCATCAGGTGAAAGCTGACCTGGATTGCCGGGGAAAATGATAAGCGGCAGAGAAGTTACTTGCTTGACCGCGGCTACTGCCTCGCAAAAATGATCTCGCAGTATCGAGCTGCCGCCGATAAGCAGCGCTTCTGCTCCGGAGCTCTCGCATATCGTCGCATGATCTGCCAATTCAGCAGGTGTGCCGCTGTCGGGGTCCAGGAGGATGAGGAATCCAGCTCCCTGCTGTTTGCAGATATTCAACAGGCTGTCATATACTTTCATAATGCGTCTCTTTCCGCAACCCGATTACGCAGGATACCGATGCCGTGCATTTTTATTTCTACAACGTCACCGGCTCTCAGAGGACCCACGCCTTCGGGCGTTCCGGTTAAAATAAGATCACCGGGCATCAGCGTCATACATTGTGAAATGTAGCTGATAATTTCCGGGACTTTAAAGATCATCCGATCCAACGCAGCGCGCTGACGCTCTTCGTCGTTGACGTGAGTTATTAAGACGGCGTCTTCGGGGATAGACCTGACCAGCACAGGACCGACAGGACAGAACGTATCGAAACCTTTGCCGCGCGTCCATTGACCGTCTTTTTTCTGCAAATCACGGGCAGTAACGTCGTTTGCCAGCGTGTACCCGAAGATCGCATTCTCTGCGGCTTCCCGGGAAGCACAGTACAATTGCCTGCCTAAAACCACAGCAAGTTCGCCTTCATAATCGACGCGCTCGCTCTGCGGTGGAATCAGGATTTTACCGCGGGGAGGCAGAAGCGCCGATAACGGTTTCATGAACAGCAGTGGTTCTTCAGGGCGATCTTCGCCGGGGTGCAGTTCTTTAATGTGATCGAAGTAATTTTTCCCGACGCAGATGATCTTGGTTGGTTCACATGGGGGTAGGATCGGGGCATCGGGCGCGGGTGTAAAACGGCGGACCTCTTTACTATGTTCGGACCACGGCGCCGCGCTTAGTTCGATGACCTGGTCACCGCGTAATCTTCCCCAGTGGACCTTATCACCGAATCGATAACGGATGTATTCCATAACCTATCCTTGATTAAACGGTTCAATTTAAGGAAATTATCGGGCGAAAGTCAAGGTGATTTTAGAATTTAGGGGTTAGGGATCAGCAATGCTGGAATAAAGCGCTCTGCCTGCAGAATATATTATTCTTAGTCTTAACGATTGAAGGCTTTTGCATCAGAAAATAAAAAACCCGACCTCTTTCAGCCGGGTTCAAAGCTCCTGGTTCGGGAAGATTACTCGATCACGCTGACGTCTTTCGCCATAGGACCTTTTTCCCCTTCAACAATTTCGAACTCGACTCTCTGATTTTCGTACAGTTCCTTGCGGAAACCATCGCCTTTGATTTCATTGGCATGAACAAAGACGTCACCATCGGCATCGTCAACGTTGATGAAGCCATAACCCTTGCGCGAGTTGAACCACTTCACAGTACCTTGCGCCATTGCTAACTCCTTTAAATAAATGATGTAATTTACTCAGAATGTCAAGGCACCTTAATGATTCGTTCAGAGTGAACCGCATCTTATAAAGCTCATAGACAAACTGTTATATACTAATATAAAAAATTTTTTACCGAAACAATAGTTTTTTTTGTTATTTTTCACAAGCAGAAATGCCCTATATATGCTTGTTTTTCATGGCAGCGGACACTTTCTAATGTCTGCTGGAAAAACTGTTTATGATTTTGAGATGATCCCCACACCTTCAGTTCCCTCTTGACATTTCCTCAAGAAATCCGTATATTTCAACAATGAACTACAAGAAAAGAACTATGAATCACCTTCGCATCGGCATATCCTGTTACCCGACTTTCGGCGGATCGGGCGTGGTTGCCTCTATGCTAGGATTTGAACTGGCTGAGATGGGGCATGAAGTCCATTTCATCGCCTACGCCCAGCCAGTACGCCTGACCCGGCATCATCCTAATCTGCACTTTCACAAGGTTGAAGTGACCGATTACCCGCTGTTTGAATATCCGCCATACAGCTTAGCACTGGCATCCAAAATGATGGAAGTCGCCTGCGAACAGCACCTCGATCTTTTCCACGCTCATTACGCTATTCCGCATGCCGTGTCAGCCTATCTTGCTCAAGAGATGCAGGAAGAATACCGCATTCCCGTCATCACGACTTTGCACGGAACGGATATTACGCTGGTGGGCAATGCACCGTCATTTATGCCGATCACCCGCTTTATCCTGAAGAAATCGGATGCGGTGACCGCAGTCAGTCAGTTCCTTAAAGATGAGACATTGGAAGTTTTTCAGGTCGTCCGTGATATTGAAGTGATTCCTAATTTTGTGCGCAATGACCAATTCAACTGCCCGGTCAACTGCCCCGATATCGGACCTTCTAAAGCAGATGAAACCGCGACTCTGGTGCACATATCGAATTTCCGCCCGGTGAAGCGGATTTGCGACGTAGTAAAAATATTCTCCATAGTTCGCTCTCAGCGTCCTGCAGAACTACTCATGGTCGGTGACGGTCCTGAACGCGCACACGCAGAACGTCTAGCTCGCGAACTCGGCGTTGACAGCGACGTCTATTTCTTAGGGAAACAATTGGATATAGATAAGATTCTGCATGAATCCGACATCTTACTACAGCCGAGTGAAACGGAGAGCTTCGGTTTAACGCCATTAGAGGCTGCTACTGCCTGTACTCCGGTTATCGCCACCAACGTGGGAGGATTACCTGAAGTGATTGTGAATGGTGAAACCGGTTTCCTGCTGCCGGTTGGCGATGTTGTGGGGATGGCGTCCAAAGCGATGGAACTGCTCTCCAATCGAGACTTGTACATCAAGGTTGCCAAAGCCGGCAGAGCGATGGCGATTGAGTTGTTCAATGTGGAACGGATTCTCAATATGTATCTGCAGGTATATGAAGACGTTTTGCATGGATGAAAATTTCACTTTTTTCTGTTGAATTAAAGTGGCAACTTCCTTACCTTATTATGCCTTTTTTCAAAGGATAAATATGTTTTTTTTAAATATACAAGGAACCCATCCTTAAACAGATGAGTAACTTGACAGGGAATAAAAACAGGAAATCATGAATCCGTTAATTTTCAGAGAATACGACATTCGGGGGGTAGCACAAGAAGAACTGGACGACCAGACCGTTAAAGCCCTCGGTTCAGGTTTCGGCACCAAGCTGATACGCAACGGAGGAAAAACAATCGCTCTCGGGCGCGACGTCCGTCTTTCATCGCCGCGCATCCGCGACGCCTTGGTGGAAGGTTTAACCTCCACGGGTCTGAATGTCGTCGATCTGGGAGAAGTCCCCACGCCGGTGCTCTATTTTGCCATTGAGCACCTGAAAACCGATGGCGGCGTTATGGTCACCGGCAGCCATAATCCGCCGGAATTCAATGGATTCAAACTCTGCGTCGGCAGGGATTCGATCTTCGGTGAAGAAATCCAGCGGCTCTATCATCTGATCGAGGGTGGAGAGTTTGAATCGGGTCAGGGATCGGTCAGCACTTATGAAATAATCCCTGAATATCAGGCATACATTAAGGAGAGTCTCCTGATAGACGAGCCGGTAAGGATGGTTTTGGATTGCGGGAACGGATGCGGAGGTTTGGCGGCGCCGGAAATTTTTAAGGATATGGGATGCCTGGTGGATGTGCTTTACGGCGAACCCGACGGAAACTTCCCGAACCATCACCCGGATCCGACAGTGGCATCCAATCTCGATGACTTGATCCACAGGACTAAATCTATGGGATATGATCTCGGGGTTGCTTATGATGGTGATGCCGATCGTATCGGCGTGGTCGATGATATGGGAAATATACTCTGGGGTGATCAGCTATTGATCCTGTTCAGCCGAGCTATTTTGAAGAAGAATCCCGGAGCTTCTGTTATCGGTGAAGTGAAATGTTCACAAAATTTATATAACGACATCGAACAGCATGGCGGCAATGCCATCATGTGGAAGACCGGTCATTCGTTGATTAAAAAGAAGATGCGAGAAGAAAACGCCCTGTTAGCGGGCGAGATGAGTGGTCACATTTTCTTCAACGACCGTTATTTCGGATTCGATGACGCTATCTACGCAACCGGACGGCTGCTTGAGATATTATGCGCAGAGGCTCGGCCTCTGTCGCAGCTTCTCTGGGGGCTGCCGCCGGTCTTTTCAACTCCGGAAATTCGCAACGATTGCCCCGATGAGGTCAAGTTCGATCTCGTTGCCCGGGTCAGCGAATATTTCAAGTCTAAGTATGAAGTTGTCGATGTAGATGGTGTAAGAGTTATCTTTGAGGACGGCTGGGGCTTGATTCGCGCTTCGAATACGCAGCCTGTTATCGTCATGCGGTTCGAAGCTGCCAGCGAAGCCCGGCTGAAGGAAATTCAGTCTCTCATGGAGAGCAAACTGGAGGAATTCAAACGGAGTTAAGAGCACACTAAGGGGGAATACGATGATTTGTCAGTATTGTGAGGGGGAAATTAAAGCACCAGAAAAACCTTATATCAGTAAGCAGGCTGCTATGGAAGGCACTTATCATTGGAACTGTTTTGTTGAAGCCAGCCGCAACCGGATTCCGGTGGCTGTTGGCGTTATCAACATTCCCGGGCTGGATTCCAATTCAGAACCTGCCATGCGGTCTGTTGCTGCCAGCATGGAAGAATAACGGCGTAAGGATGGGCTTATTCAGCCTTAAGATTAAAAAATCACAGATTCACTGTATCAGATCAGCGCTTAATCACTACGAGAATTTCGTCGTGATAGGTCCACTTACGCCCTTGCGTTACGTGCCGCACATTGCCGCGCTCTACGCTTTCAGCCGCTATGCTGACGACATCGCAGATGAAATCTCAGATACACAGGAAGCGGCAGAGCGGCTGAATGAATGGCAACAGCAACTGCAAAGCGCATTAGATGGAAACCCCGACCACCCTATCATGCACGCTTTACGGGCGAGCGTAACACGGTTCGACCTTCCGCCTGCACTTCTCTTCGATCTACTCAGTGCCTTCAAACAGGATTTGACCACCACTCGATATGAGACCTTCGATCAGGTCAGGGATTACACGCGTCGTTCCGCCGATCCGGTCGGACGTCTCATGCTCCGTCTCTATGGTTCTGACGATTCCGAACTTGATGAATTATCAGATAATATCTGCACCGGCTTGCAATTAGCAAATTTCTGCCAGGACGTCGGTGAAGACGCCGCCAGAGGGAGAATCTACATCCCGCTGGATGAATGTGAGAAATTTGACGTCGATCCAGTCGAAATCCTCGAACTAAAATCCAGCCCGAGCCTGGAAAGACTGCTCCATTACCAGAATATCCGAGCACATAAATTTCTTCTGAACGGACTGCCGCTCACCGAGCGTTTGCAGGGGAGGCTGAAAGTATCCATCCGCCTTTTCGCGTTAGGCGGGATGCAGATATTAGAAAATCTGCGGGCTGAGCCTCTGACAGCATTATACCAGCGTATCACGCTGAGTTCAAGACAGAAGAGAAGCGCACTCATTTCTGCGCTGCGACCCCTCAAGCAATACAGCCGTTATATTTCGACGTCACCTGCTGGCAGTTATTCAAAAGACACACCTTAAATGCCTATACCATCGACGGCAGAACTGGAAGATGCCTACCGGTATTGCGATAACATCGCCCGGCAGCGCGCCAGGAATTTCTATCCCGCCTTTCGATTTCTCACCAGGGAGCGGCGGTCGGCGCTTTCCGCCTATTACGCCTTCTGCAGTCTCTCCGATGATATCGCCGATGAAAACCAGTCAACCGTCGAGGAGAAGCGCCAAAAGCTGGACGCCTGGCGCACTTCACTTAAGCAGTGCATAAACGGCGATCCTGAGACGCCTCTGTTCCTCGCGCTTGCGGATGCAATCTCACGGTTCAATCTTCCACCGCAGCCTTTTTTCGATCTTTTAGAAGGGATCGAGATGGATTTCACCAGCCGGCGGTATCAGACTTTTGACGATTTGATCGTTTATTGCCGCCGCGTCGCTTCTTCGGTGGGTCTAGTTTCCGTCCGCATCTTCGGCTGCACGGAACCGGGAGCAGATGAATACGCCGATGCGCTGGGAATCGCTTTCCAGTTGACGAACATTATGCGTGACATTTCGGAGGATATACAGCGAGACCGAATCTATCTCCCGACAGAAGACCTGGAGCGATTTGAATACAGCGAAGACGATCTAAAATCAGCGGTTTATGATCAGCGGTTCATCAGCTTGATGCAATTTCAATACGAGCGAGCTTTAAGCTGCTTCGATCAGGCTCAACCCGACCTGGCGGGAAAACAGAGGAGATATCTGCTGACTGCCGAAATCATGAGCAGTGTCTATCTACGAGTCCTCGATGAAATGAAGCGGCAGAAGTTCAACGTTCTAAATCACCGCATTTCTATTCCCAAATGGCGTATGGCGGCGGGAATCGCCCGGACACTTGGAAGGCATTTCATTCTCTCACGATGAATAGTCACGAGTTGCGAGTTTCGAGTAACAATGGCTTTTTAATGAGGTCGAACAACCTGTTAAAATCCCTCCAGCAGCGCAATTTCCTTCACTTTTCTTACCTTTCTCCTTTCTATCCTTAATAATAATTATAAATATCCTTGATTTTATTCTTTAAAGCCGCTATAATCTTATAATAACGGATTCGGGAAACGGCATGGCGAAAAACTTATACGAAATACTTGAGATCAACCACGACGCCTCTGGACGCCAAATTAAAGACGCCTACCGCAGACTCGCCAAGAAGTACCATCCGGACGTCAATCCGGACAACTCTCACGCTGCCGAACAATTCAAAGAAGTCGCTCACGCCTACTGGATACTTTCCGATGCGGAACGCCGCAAAACCTATACATATACAATTATCCACACGAAAAGAGACACAGCAAAGAAATCCCGCGTAAAGAAAACCTATAAAGAGGCGAAACCTAAACCACCTCCTGAAGCTCCAAAAGCCAGATCGAAGGAAGGGGAAGATATCGTGGTGCGCATGTTCCTCTCGCTGGAGGAACTGGCTGCAGGTGTTACTGCGAAAGTTAAATACCAGCGTAACCAGATCTGCAAGCTCTGCGAAGGGACGGGGATTGCCGGGGGCGCAGAGGGGACTCTCTGTTCCGCCTGCCGCGGTTCGGGTGAAGTGCCTGATCTGATCAATGCCGATGCCCGCCGCAATGGTAAAACCATGCCTTGTCGAAAGTGCGGTGGAAGCGGTCTGCAGCCCATGCGAGCCTGCTCCAATTGTGAAGGACGCGGACGAACCCTCCAGGATGTCACCATAAAAGTTGGTATTCCGCCGGGAACTTCATCGAAGGATAAAATCGTTGTCAAGGGGCAGGGACACGAAGGCGTAGTGGGTGGGAATACTGGCGATCTTCGAGTTGTCATAAATCAGAAACCGCACCGCTATTTCGAGCGCCACGGCGCCGATCTGACTTATCATTGCAATATCACTTTTACCCAGTGGTTGGAAGGGTGTGATCTGATAGCGCCGACATTGAATAACAGTGTATCACTGACCATTGAACCGAACAGTATGCCTGAAGGTATCCTGAAAGTGCATGGAAAAGGGATGCTTCGCAAAAATGGTGAATTCGGCGACTTGATTGTAAAATACAGCCTCTGCGTACCATCTGAATTGAACAGGAAACAGAAATCCCTGTTGAAGAGGTTGGAAGCGACGGAAGGCTTTTCGCTTGATCTCGATGAGGGAGGATTCAAGCTGAGGAAGATAGATTAAGAAAATAATAAGGGATGAGGTGTATTCTCAGAGACTTTTGGCTCATTGATCGAATCTTGAAGAGAATGTTTTTATATTTTACTTGACTTTCAGAAAGTACCGAGCTAAATTCCATTATTCATTTGTCAAATTAACCATCGAATCAATAAAATACAATAAACCATGACTGAATCAAAAAAAGACAAAATCGTCATCAGAACACTTAGTTCTGATGATTATGATGGTCTCGTGCGCTTGGATGCCATTCTTTTAGGCAGTGAGAAACGCCGTGAATACTGGGAAAAGAAATTTGCCATATTCCGTCTGCGTCATCCTAATCTATCGCTGGTTGCCACCATTAACGATCAAGTAGTGGGCTTTATAATGGGCAACATATCCGGTTGGGAATTCGGCGTCAGCGCAGGGATTGGTTGGGTGGAACTGATGGGTGTTCATCCGGACTACCAGCGTAAAGGTGTAGCCAAAGAGATGATGAACGATCTACTCAAGCAGTTTAAAACGCTTGATGTTAAGACCGTCTATACTATGATTGTGGCGAGTGATTCCCACATCAAAGGTCTGTTCAATTCCGTCGGATTTAAGCAAGGTCATATGATGCAGCTGGAAACGGATTTGAAGTGAGGATAGAAAAAAGAATTCAGTAGTCCCGAAAGAGGCGAGCAGAATCCAGAATTCAGTAGGGCGATTAAAGTGATCGCCCTTTTTTTTGCCCTTTGGAATGATAAATTTGTCGTGGTTTCGGGTGGATTTGCTGATTTATACTCTCGAGCTAAGCACGAACTTGCGATAGATTTATCCGCTAATGTTGTGTGTCCACCAGTTTTGTCGGTGGTTGGGAACTAGGGGCTGGTGGCTGGTAACTGGTGGGTTTGTCACTCTGAGCCGCCGCGTTACCATCGCTCAGGTCAGCACGCCTGCCGTCCAGGTATGATGCCGGGAGTATTGTTTTTCGCCTACTCACTGGGGATATTTTCGTCTCGCCGCATTGCTGAGTTGCCCCCGTTTGACGTGCGCTTCATGCATCTGACAGGAGGCCAGCAGCCTGATTTTCACAAGCATCATGTAGATCTGATCACTGACTATTTCGTGCAGATAGTGCGTTTGTGCCAAAAGCTGGGGATTCCCAGTTTGAAAAGCGTTGCTATAGATGGCACCAAGATGATGGCTTCAGCTTCCGCCAAACGTCAGACTGACAAAGATAGGCAAGCAGCTTTTTGAGCTGGCCCAGGAGTTGAATGACAACGATCCTTAGCAAACCAGCGAGACCAAAGACACAGTTACTTGTTTCTCAGCCCCTTCGGAGCATGACTGGGTGACAAATCTTTCCAGAAAACCTCTTTATCGTTTTCTACTTGCAGATTGATAAATATTTCATTAAATTAAAGGTTTCCGGTAATTTGTTCTGCTAAATAAAAATACATGAACCTCTTTAATAAACTGATCGCAGCAACGCTTCCCGCGGTGCCCAAACCGATTGTCGGATACTTCTCCTCGCCCTATATCGCCGGGGATACTATAGAAGACGCCATCCGTGCCGCCCGTGATCTTCAAAGCCGGGGGATGATGACCACGCTGGATGTGCTTGGCGAAAATATTACCCGCAAGCAAGAAGCGACTGCCTATGCTGAGCAGTACCTCCAGGTCCTCGATGCGATCAAAGCTGAAAATCTGGATGCCAACGTCTCCCTGAAACCGACCCAGATGGGTCTCAAGCTGGATAAGGACTTCTGCTTGCAGACTATTCGCAGTATCGCAGCCAAAGCAAAAGAGTACCATAACTTCGTCCGCATTGACATGGAGGATATCACCTGCACCGACGATACCTTCTGGCTGTACGAGGAGCTGAAGAAAGACATGCCGGTGGGGACTGTCATGCAGGCTTACCTGCGCCGTTCAGACAGCGATCTCGATAAATTGATTCCCTTAAACGCCAATCTGAGGCTATGTAAAGGAATTTACGTCGAGCCGTACTCCGCGTCCTACAAAGATCGAGAGATAATTCGCAGAAACTATCTGCAGCTCCTCGAAAGGATGCTGGAGAGTAAGTGTTATGTCGGCATCGGTACGCACGATGAATATCTCATCTGGGGAGCTTATAAGCTAATTAAACAGATGTCCATCCCCAAAGACCAATACGAATTCCAGATGCTGCTTGGCGTGCAGGAAGAACTGCGCAAGATTATCATCGACGATGGTCACCGGCTGCGCGTTTACGTTCCCTTTGGAGCCGAATGGTTCGCCTATTCGGTGAGGCGCTTAAAGGAAAATCCGCAGATAGCCGGATACGTCGTGCAGAGCATTATAAAAGGATATTTCGGGAAAAGCTGAGGTGTTTGACGGCACTTTATTACATATTAAATTTCTCATATAGATGCGGGAACCGGCCCAAAAAACGCGAGTTAAATAGTTTGAAAAATAAAGCTGAATTTATAGCTCAGAGTTGAATATGATCAAAGTAAGTAAATTAACAAAAAACTACGACGAGACGGTTGCCGTCGATAATATCTCCTTCGAAGTTAAGCATGGCGAGATCTTAGGATTTTTAGGACCGAATGGAGCCGGGAAGACCACCACCATGAAGGTGTTGACCTGCTTTATGCCTCCAACGTCTGGTGACGTTACCATCGCCGGCATGAACGTCATGGAAGATTCTTTGAGCATCCGGCAGCAGATCGGATATCTCCCCGAACAGAATCCTCTCTATCAGGATATGGACGTAGTGGATTACCTGCGATTCGTCGCTGAACTGCGAGGCATTCCCAAAGAACAGCATGACAGCCGTTTAAGGAGAATGATGGATGTCTGCGGTCTGGAAAAGGTTATCAGCCGCAGCATCGGCGAGCTTTCTAAAGGCTACCGTCAGCGGGTTGGTTTAGCTCAGGCGATGATTCACGATCCCCAGATATTGATCTTGGACGAGCCGACGTCTGGACTGGATCCCAATCAGATCGTGGAAATCCGCAACCTGATTAAAGAAATCGGCAAAGAGAAGACAGTCATCCTCTCAACGCACATCCTTTCCGAAGTGCAGGCAACCTGCGACCGGGCTATAATTATCGATCAAGGTAAAATCGTCGCCGATGGAACCTTACAGGATTTGCAGGCGGCTTTCCACGGCATGGAAAGAATCACCATCGAAATCAAAGCGCCCCAGAACGGCTGTGCCGAGAAATTGCGCACCATTGAAAATGTCAAACAGGTCAACGAAGGAACGCCCGATGGCGAAATCAAGTGTTTCACAATCGAGATCGAAAAAGGACAGGACCTGCGCGAACAGATCTTCGACCTGACTGTCAAAGAGGGATGGAAGCTCTTGGAACTGCACCGCGAAGTCACCACCCTCGAAGATGTCTTCCGCCAGTTGACCAAGGGGTAAATATAATACAACCGACATAAAATTATCAAGACTGAACATACAGGAGCACATGGAATGAACAACATTCTTTCCATCTTTAGAAAAGAGCTGAAATCGTACTTCAATTCACCGGTGGCATACATCGTCATCACGGTGTTCTTACTGATATCAGGCTGGTTCTTCTCGACGAACTTCTTCCTGATGGGACAGGCGACGGTGCGCACCGCGCTGTCGGTGATACCCTTGATCTTCATCTTCTTCATCCCGGCAATCACCATGCGCTCGATTGCTGAAGAGAAGAAATCAGGCACCATCGAACTGCTGGTCACCATGCCCACCAAGGATATGGATATCATTCTGGGCAAATTTTTAGCAGGTTTGGTATTGCTGACAATTGCTATAATGTTCACGCTGACATACGCGCTGACCGCCAGTATGCTGGGAAACCTCGACGGAGGTCCCACGTTCGGCGGATACCTGGGTCTGCTCTTGATGGGATCTATCTATCTGTCTATCGGGCTTTTTGCGTCATCGATGACCGAAAATCAGATCACCGCGTTCATCATCAGTTTCCTTATCATCTTCGTCTTTTTCATGCTGGATAAGGTGCTGATTTTTGTGCCGGGTCCGCTGGTATCCAGCTTTGAATACTTGTCAGTCGATTACCATTTCAACAGCCTCCTCCGAGGCGTTATCGACACCAGAGATATAATTTACTTCATCTCAATGACTGCGTTTATGCTCGTGCTGGCGGGAAGATCCCTCGAAAGCCGAAAATGGTAATCCGTATAGAAACGCAAATCAACTAACAACTAATAATCGTAAATTCAGTATATCTTAACCTTGTTTATCGTCTCATAACATCATGAAACGTCGCTCAAAACGCGGAGCGCAAGCCGTAACCGCAACCCTTATCTTACTGGGAATCCTGCTGGTCATCAACCTGATCTCAACGCAGATTTTCGGCAGGCTGGATTTGACCGAAGGTAAAATTTACACCCTGTCAGACGGATCGAAAGAACTGGTGGCTAATCTCGACGATCCCCTGACCGTCAAAGCCTACTTCTCAGAAAACCTGCCCGCGCCCTATAACTCAAATGCCCGTTATCTGCGGGATCAACTGGATGACTATAAGGCGTATTCCGGCGGTAAATTTAAATATGAATTTGCTGATCCTTCGACTGAGGAAGGGTTGGAGAAGGAAGCGCAGGACTTTCAAATACCACCGGTGCAGGTCAACGCAGTCGAGAAGGACCGTCTCGAAGTGAAGAAGGTCTATATGGGATTGGTTTTTCTTTATCAGGACAAGCATGAAACCATCCCTGTTGTGCAGACTATCGCCGGTCTTGAATACGAAATCACCAGCACCATAAAGCATCTTACATCCTCTGATCGCTCGAAAGTGGGAATCTTTCAGGGATTGGGCGCTCCGGACGCCTTCCAGGCAATGAACAACCTGCGTCAGATCATGGAGCGGAATTACGAGATAGCGACCGTTGAGTTGACGCGCAACCGCATGGTGCCGGATGACGTTGACGTACTGCTGGTAATCGGCGCAACTGAAACGTTTGATAATTGGTCTAAATTCGCCATCGACCAGTTTATCATGCGCGGAGGCAGCGTTGCCTTCATGCTGAACAAAGTCAGCTCTGATCTGCAGAACCAGATGGCGCGCCCGGCTGCCTTAGACGTCGATGAATGGTTCAAAACCTACGGATTCAAGATCAACGATGACCTCGTAATGGACATTCACTGCGGCATGGTCAACATGCAGCAGAGGATGGGATTCTTCACTATATCAAATGCTGTGAACTACCCCTTCTTCCCGCAGGTATTGGATTTCACGCAGAACAACGTCATGGTGAAGGATCTGGAGAACATCATGCTCTTCTTCCCCAGCACTATAGATACCTCTTACAGCACAGATCTGCCCATAACAGTTACGCCGCTATTCAAGTCTTCTGATAAATCAAAACTGCAAGCCGGACGCTTTGACATAAAACCCGTCGAAAAGTTGAATCCTGCAGATTTCAATGATGGTCCGTTTATCTTAGGAGCGGCTCTTTCAGGTGAATTCAAAAGTTTCTTCGCAGGCAAAGAACTGCCTGAGGGCGACAGCACCATGACAGCGCCGTCCGGTATCGAGATTATCCCTTCCAGTCTCAACGCCCGTATCGCCGTTATCGGCGATGGTCATTTAGCGCAAGATATGTATCTCGGGGATCCTTCCAACCTGACGTTTCTGTTGAATCTGGTCGATTGGCTGGCAGGTGAAGAAGACCTGATTGGGATTCGTACCCGTGACGTCACCGCGCGTCCGCTGGCGGATATATCAAGCGGCATGAAAGCGACTGTAAAATATGCCAACATATTCGCTCCGCCAATATTGATCATTGCAATAGGTCTAATCCGCTGGCAGATTCGTCGCGGCAGGAAAAAAGTGGAGTTCTAAACATGAATCGCTCATTAGCAATCCCTCTGATAATTCTCGTTGTCCTACTCGTTGCCTATTTTATCATCGACTCATCGAGAGACGTCACCAGCACCGCTGAGATGTTTTTTGACGTTGATACGGCTAAAGTGGACGGGATAATAATTCACAATAAGGATAACGTTATCAATTTAAAAAAATCGGGCGCTGTCTGGCGCGTTGCTGAACCTATCGACTACCCGGCGGATGTGCGCTATATCAACGATCTGATGAGGAAACTCGGTTCGATGACAGTGGCAAATCTGGTTACCACCGATACCGATAAGGATTCGCTATATGGTCTGGACACCGCCGCCGTCGAAGTAATGCTCTCTGCCGCTGGAGAAGAAGCAGCTCACTTCCATATTGGCAAAACGGCTGACAACCACCGTCATACCTACTGCAGGATGATCGGCGAAGACGAAATCTATCGCGTAAAGGGCACGTTCTCCGGGCAGTTTAAGCGCAAGCAGAAAGACTGGCGCGACAAGAAGATCATTGAAATTGACCAGGAGTTGATATCCCGCGTCGATTTTGAATATCCAAACGAGAATTTCTCATTGGTCAAAGGGGATACTCTGTGGTCGCTCGATTCTGGTAATGTATCCAAGCCGGTGGAGCAGAGATTCCTCAACCAGACCTTGAGCGTCCTCAGCCGTCTGCGCACTTTCGACTTCCTTGATGGAGATTCCGCCCGCGCGGTTGACTTCAGCAAGCCCGATCTGAAATTCTCGATTATAACCTATGCCGGCGATGCCTATAATTTCGCGATTGTACCACAGGAAAGCGATGAGAACCGCTATTACCTCAAGAAGGAAGGTCTCGACGAAACCATCTTTATCATCTACAAAGGCACCGCTAATTCAATCATGAAACATCCGGCTGATTTTGAACCGGTGGAAAAGGGTTAGTCCCGTTCCAGAATTTCAGTCGAATGTCAATATAATTGGGGCTGTCCCAAAACTAGTAATGTCATTCTGAGCCCGCTGGAAGCGGAGCGAAGAATCTCTTATTTATTCTATACTTAAGAATAGTGTGAGACTCTTCGCTTCGCTCAGAGTGACACTTTTGGGACAGCCCCATAATCTTATAAAGAAAAAAATGATCGGGTTTTTCAGCCTGAAAGGTCTCTAAGTATGGGAAGCGTTAAAGATCCTATTATCCAGATTAAACCAACCGAAAATCAGCTTGGAACGGGCCATTTTGTCTTCTCGGATCGGTACTCCGTTTTTGATTGGGGTGAAATGCCGGATCAGATCCCTGATAAAGGGAAAGCTATCTGTATTGCTACATCATATTTCTTCGAAAAGCTAGAAGAATCTGGTATCAGTTCACACTACCTCGGAGTCGTTGAGGATGGCGAAGCTAAGAAGCTTAGCCAGTTGAATAATGCCTCAGATACATTGAAAGTGAAATTCCTGCGCGTGATCGAACCACAACTAAACGGTGACATCTACGATTATTCAGTCTTTAAAGAACTTAAGGGCAACTATCTGATACCTTTAGAAGTGATCTTCCGGAATTCACTGCCGGAAGGTTCTTCCGTCTTCAGAAGGTTAAAAGCGGGAAGCCTGAAGCTGGAAGATATCGGTTTGACAGAAATGCCTGAACCTGGAACGATTTTCGATCAACCTCTCCTCGATGTCTCAACTAAACTTGAGACAAAAGACAGGTACATTAATTGGGAAGAGGCGAAAACTATCGCCAACCTCACGGATGATGAGTTGGGTGAGATCAGAAGAATAACCCTCCAGGTGAACGATCTGATCACCAAAGAAGCCGCTAAACTGGGTCTGTTTCATGAGGATGGCAAGATCGAATTTGGCTTCGATGAAAACAGGCAGCTGGTCATCGTTGACGCGTTGGGAACGCTGGATGAAGGTCGCTTCACATTCCAGGGACTGCCTATCAGTAAGGAATTGGCTCGGATTAATTATCGTGGCACCGACTGGCATAAAGACGTCAGCAATGCCCAGAAGCAGGGAGTTTCACAGTGGCGGGATCTGGTCACACCAGAACCAGCGCCTTTACCGCCCAAATTTCTCAACTCGATTGCTGCTATCTACTGTAACTATGCGAATGATTTAACCGGTAAGCAGTGGTTTGACGTTCCGCCTACGGCAGACGTTTTAGCCGATATTAAGAGCTTGGTCGAGTAACAACCGAACAGATTATAGAGTGTAGGTCGGATTCCCCGAAATCCGACGACCAACCCCTTCCTGTTGCGTCAGGTCCTTAGCGAAGCGGAGACCTGACGCCTACCGTGTAGAGTCGCATGCCTTGCCCGTTTCATGTCATCCCGGACTTAATCCGGGATCCAGTTTGTAGGTCGGATTCCCCGAATCCGACAACCAACTGCAGTTCAGGTTTTTCAGCCCACTTCAGATTGTATTGATTTCCTTATTGTCATTCCCGTGAAAACGGGAATCCAGTAAGGGCGAACCTATGTGTTCGCCCTTTCCCCTGTGCCGTCAGGAGTTTCCTCCTGATGGCTTTTCAATTCCGTAATCGGGGTCGTCCCTGACCCCGATCCTTCCTGTGGTTACTGTGCAGTCAGACGCCCCCGTCTGACTGTTCTATTCAACCACCATCGCACGAGGGCGTACGACGGCATGTATAACAGAATACCCTGGAACCGTACCAAATACATTTCATGGAGATACTCCTTGCATTAGCGTTTTCCTCGATGTACTTTGTCGCTATTCAATCAAGGAGTGGAAATATGGGCGCTCTGCTGGGTATTTCGTTATGGGTGGCGCTGGCAACGGTGGTCCCCGGCTGCATCACCATTGCATGTATATGGGGAGCTTTTGCAATCATCAATCCGACGCTCCTCAATCAGGGAGCGCTCTCTGCGTGTTTAGCGAATGATTGGATTTGTGCATCTATCGCGATTACGATCATGGTGTTGACGCAGGCAGTGGGGATACTTATCGAGAAAAGATTCGTAGATAACGAGTGGTATGGTAAAGCAGATACTGCGGAAGAAAGTGAGGCTGAAAAGAGAGCTGATCCTTATGTAGAATACAGTGGACTTTATGTGGTATTAGCGGGTCTCCGCGAAGAGGATGATTCCAAAGGGCACCTCGAACGTGTTCTCGCGCAGTTCTTTCTGAACAACAATGTCATCGTATCTTTCGCTGCAGGGATGCTGGTTTCTGCAGTTATCACATTGCTCTATCTTGATCATGATATTCTCATAAGAGGATTATCCTATTTCCTGTTCATGGGTATCTGTCTGGTGATCTGTATCAAGGTAGCTAAGATTCGATTTAACGTCATGATTAAATCACTATCTGCGGTCAGGCAAGCGAAGAGAGATGATTTGACAACTGAGAGGGTGGAGTAGAGGCGATTCGATAGGCAGGTGATGAAAATAGGGCTGTCCCAAAAGTCTAATAATGGTCATTGCCCCGTTTTTTCTTATTTTTACTATTCGCTGCACTTTTCAATAATAACAACAGGCAACATATGCCTCCCTGACATAAACAATATGGAGAAATCAAATGCCAGAAAACGAAGCACCTGACAAACATGCGGTTCTTTTTATGAGCTTGGTTACCTCTTTCCAGCAGAATGCTCTGATCTCTATGGGAAAGATGGTAAATCCTGCCACCGGGAAAGCCGAGAAGCAATTAGAGGACGCCTCAGCTTTCATCGATATGCTGGATATGCTCGCGGCTAAAACTAAGGGAAACGTTGATGCGGAACAGACCAGTACGCTTGAACAGATAGTTAGCCACTTGAAAATGAATTACCTCGAGGAGATGAATAAGCCGAAAGATACTGACGCTGAACCCGATAAAACTGAGGATGCGGCTGATCAGGCTGAATCTGACGATCCACCATCCTCGTAAATGTAAAACCAGTCGGTAAGTTGAACCGCTCTTGTTCCCAATATAGCCGAACACTTGGATTTGAAGAGAAATAAGTTGCAACTTTCAACTACACCACGTATATTTTCTCCGATAGTGATCGGAGATAGAGCGATAGAAACGCCGGTTATGCTGGCGCCCTTAGCCGGAATCACCGACCGCTCTTTCAGGAAGATCTGCCGCAGAGCCGGAGCGGGAATGGTCTTTACTGAAATGGTCGCCGCAGAAGGGATTATCAGGGATTCCCAAAAGACCTGGAATCTGGCGTCATTTCAAGACGAAGAACGCCCCATCGGCGTTCAACTCTTCAGCCATGATCAGGCTGCATTAAGTGAAGCCGCGGCGCGCCTCGAGATACTCAAACCGGACGCTCTCGATATAAATTTCGGCTGCCCGGTCAAAAAAGTCGTGAGACGCGGCGCAGGAGCCGGTTTCATGGAAGATCCGGAACGATTGGCGGAGGCTGTCCGCAGCGTTGTCGAAAATAGCTCATTTCCAGTAACCGTAAAGATTCGCTCTGGTCCGACTTATGATCGTCTGACAGCTATTGAAGCGGCTCAGGGCGCCCAGGATGCCGGAGCTGCCGCCATTACGGTTCATGCCAGAACGACGGCGCAGGGATTTAAAGGCGAAGCCGATTGGGAAGTCATTGCCACAGTCAAAGATGCGGTCGGTATCCCGGTCATCGGCAACGGAGATATCGTCACTGCCGATGACATGGTCGCTATGAAAAAGCAGACCGGCTGCGACGGTGTCATGATCGGCAGGGGCAGTTTGGGTAATCCGTGGATTTTCTCAGCCTGCCGTGCGGCATGTTACGGTGATGCCTGGCAGACGCCTGATCCGTCCAATAGATGGGATTTGATCGAAGATCACCTGTTAAGCGCCGTGGAGGACAAAGGTATCAATGTCGGCGTGCGTGAGATGCGCAAGCATCTGGGTTGGTACAGCAAGGGGATGCCCGGTGCGGCTAATTTCCGCGCCGCCGTATTCAGAATGGAAAAACCGGAAGATGTGCATGAATGTTGCAGACAGTTCTTTCAAAATCGAATCTATCCCGTAGGCGCAGATCATGGATGAAGGCTCTATAAAACAGTGGCTTGCCGCCTACAAGAACGGTTCAATCGACGAAAGCGAGATCGTTCAACGGTTGAAGAATCTGCCCTTTGAAGATATAGATTTCGCAAAAATAGATCACCACAGAACTCTGCGGCGGGGATTCCCGGAAGTCATTTATGGCGAAGGCAAAACGACTGAACAGATCATTGCCATTGCGCATAAACTTCACGAGAGCGGCGAGGTTGTGCTGATTACCCGGCTTGACGAGGATCAAAGCCGTATTTTGCAGAAGGAATTTTGTCCTGCAAAAGCCAATCTTACTGCCAGAACCGTAACCGTTCCCGCAATCAAGACTGAAGGCGCAGTGTCGCATTCCTCGCGTCAAGCGCTTGTCATTACAGCGGGTACGTCCGATCTGCCGGTCGCCGAAGAAGCCGTGGTTACGGTGGATGCTTTCGGTTACAACTGTGATCTGCTCTCTGACGTGGGCGTTGCAGGTCTGCATCGCTTGCTGGCATACCGCGAAAGAATTGAGAGAGCGGACGCCATCGCAGTAGTTGCGGGTATGGAAGGCGCTTTAGCGTCGGTTGTCGGCGGTCTTGTTGAAGTGCCGGTGATCGCCGTTCCAACCTCGATCGGTTACGGAGCCAGCTTTGGCGGCGTATCCGCTCTGCTTGGCATGTTGACCGGTTGTGCGGGCGGCGTCGCAGTTGTGAATATCGATAACGGTTTTGCGGCAGGTTACATGCTGGCGACTATTCTGCGCAATCTGGATAGAGATAAATCTGCCGGAATCTAATAAATCATCCAAATTGATTTTAATGCCTGTATAATACGGGGGTAGGCATTAGATTGAAATAGAGTAATGATGAGATCGTGTGAAACATTTTCTCATCATCGGAAAATCTATCTGCACATCCGTGAAGCAAGTTCTGGCAAATTCACCGGAAACCTGCGGATCGTAAATGGGGGAGAGAAATGAATTCAAGCGTCACCGACCAACCAGTTGACACCTTAAACAATCCTTCTGTGCCGGAAACACTTCCTGTTTTATCACTCTCCGAAATTGTAGTTTTCCCGAACACCATCGTTCCATTGGTGGTATCGAATGAAGCTATGGTTAATCTCGTCAGCGATGCGCTGGGAGGAGATAAACTGATCGGCTGCTTCGCCTTGAAACCGTCCGATGGCGAAGAAGCGAACGAGAAGGAGATATTTAAAGCGGGAACATGCTGCCAGATTATTAAAATGTTCCGTGTGCCGGATGGCAGCGTCCGTCTCCTCGTGCGGGGAATTGCTCGCATTGTGCTGTCTAAAATAGAGAGGAAGCAACCCTATCCTATTGCCCGCATCAAAATGATGCAGATCGACCGCAGAAGACCGCTGGATTTAGAAGCCATGACTCGAACCGTGGCGGATCGCTTCAAGCATCTGATTGAAATTTCACCGCATCTTTCCGAAGAAATCAGAATCACGTTGAACAATGTCTCCGATCCAGAAGCGCTTGCTGATCTGGTTGGCTCAAATTTGAACATAGACATAGAAAAGAAGCAGGAACTCCTTGAAACCTGGCGGCTAAGCGAGAGGATGAGTAAGGTTTCTGTTCATGTCAACCGTGAGATAAAGCTCCAGGAGCTGTCACGTAAAATCCAGAATCAGGTGGAAGATGAGCTTGATCGGTCGCAAAAAGAATATTACCTGCGTGAACAGGTGAAGGCGATTCGTAAAGAGTTGGGGGATGATGAAGACTTCTCGGTTGAAATCAGCGAGTTAGAAGAGAAGATCGAAAGCGCCATTCTGCCCGAACAGACAAAAGAAGTTGCGCTGAAGGAACTCCGTCGTTTGTCAAAGATGAATCCCGCTGCCGCAGAATATACCGTCTCCCGCACCTATATTGACTGGATATTGGCTCTACCCTGGAATAAGTCCACCGAAGTGGAAATAGATATAGAACTGGCAAGAAACATTCTGGCAGAAGATCACTACGGGCTTCAAGACGTCAAACAGCGCATTCTGGAATACCTTGCCGTCCGCAAACTGCGCAAAGATGTGCGAGGTCCCATTCTCTGCCTCGCTGGTCCTCCAGGCGTCGGTAAAACGTCACTGGGGAAATCAATCGCCAGGGCGTTAGGGCGCGAATTCGTCCGCATCTCGCTGGGCGGAATGAGGGACGAAGCAGAAATACGCGGACACCGGCGAACCTATATCGGAGCTATGCCCGGACGCATCCTCCAGAAGCTCCGTCTTGCCGGAGTGAATAACCCCGTTTTCATGCTGGATGAAATAGATAAAATGGGGAACGATTTCCGGGGCGACCCGTCGTCTGCCATGCTCGAAGTTCTGGATCCGGAGCAAAATTCCGCCTTCAGCGACCATTACCTCGAAATCGATTTCGATCTTTCAAAGGTGCTGTTTATCACCACCGCAAATCAGGTACATCAAATCCCGCACCCGTTGCGCGACCGGATGGAGATCATCTCACTCTCCGGCTATATTTCCCCCGAAAAGATTGCTATTGCAAAACGCCACTTGATCCCGAGAATGATCGAGGAGCACGGACTGGATACCAAGCAGATCTCTATCAGCGATTCCGCGCTCGATAAAATCATCAGCGAATATACCCGCGAGGCGGGTCTGCGTGGTCTGGAACGAACCATTGCCTCTATCTGCCGTAAAGCTGCAATGCGTATCACGCAGGGTGATCTACGTCCGCTTAGAGTAACCAACCGCAGCTATCGTAATTTCCTCGGCATCCCCAAATATGGAACCGAGAAAACCGGTTTAAAAGCGGGCGTGGGTCTGGCGTATGGTCTTGCCTGGACGCCGGTGGGCGGCGAAGTCCTGGCTATCGAATGTTCTTGGATGCCGGGACGCGAGCGAGTTCATCTGACGGGACATTTGGGCGAGGTGATGCGGGAATCCGCCGATATTGCTTTGAGTTACCTGCGTTCAAATTCCGCTCAATGGGGTCTGCCGATTGATTTCATCGAAGGGAAAGAGATTCATCTCCACGTTCCAGAAGGCGCCACTCCTAAAGACGGTCCCTCGGCGGGAATCACCATGGCAGCGGCTCTGGCTTCCCTGTTCACAGGGATGCCCATGCGCAACGACCTTGCCATGACCGGCGAATTGACTCTGCAGGGCAACGTTCTGCCGATCGGCGGTCTCAGAGAAAAGTTAGTAGCTGCTCACAGGGCGAACGTTCAGGATATTCTACTTCCTAAAGATAATAAACCGGACTTGGAAGAAATTCCACACAACATAAAGGACAAAATGCGTTTCCACTTTGTCGATAACATCGGGGATGCCTTAAAACTTGCCCTTGTGCAAAAAGGCAAAGCTGGTCGTAAAGGCAATCGGAGCCATACTAAATAGGTGAAATAATCCGCTTGTAATTATGTAAATAGTGATCAGATTATCAATGCATTCGCTCGAGTTTATGCAAAAGAATTACTTGCATTTCAAGAGCGAATGCATTTTCTTTTATGTGTACATACAATGCTCGAAAGTAATTTCTAATCTTGTATATATTGGAGGGAGCTGTCCCCAAAAAAACAACGTCATTGCGAGGAACGAAGTGACGTAGCAATCTCATATTACACAGACTCTTAAAGATCGCCACACTTCGTTCGCGCCAAAGGCGCTCCTTCGGAGCGATGACAATTAATAGATTTTTAGGACAGCCCCAGACCTGCTGACTGAATAAACTAAAACATGAGGGTTATTTACCCCTCTGTAGTGAGGTATATATCATGTCTTCCCGTATAATTAGAGCCCCTCGGGGCACAACTATATCCTGCAAAGGGTGGCAGCAGGAAGCCGCCCTGCGTATGTTGATGAACAACTTGGATCCCGAAAATGCTGAAAAGCCAGATGAACTGATTGTCTATGGAGGTTCCGGTAAAGCCGCCCGTAACTGGGAGGCCTTCGACGCTATCGTAAGAGCATTACGAGAACTCGAGAGTGATGAAACACTGCTCGTGCAGTCAGGCAAACCGGTCGGCGTTTTTCGCACGCATGAACTGGCGCCGCGCGTGCTGATTGCTAATTCCAATCTGGTCGGACACTGGGCGAACTGGGATTATTTTCGTGAGCTTGAGAAAAAAGGTCTGATCATGTTCGGTCAGATGACCGCCGGTTCGTGGATTTATATTGGCACTCAGGGAATCCTTCAGGGAACCTATGAAACCTTTGCTTCCTTAGCAGGGATTCATTTTGACGGTGATCTTAAAGGAAAACTTGTCCTCTCCGGCGGACTTGGAGGAATGGGAGGAGCACAGCCCCTGGCAGCCAGCATGAACGGAGCCGTTTCCATTATTGTTGAAGTGGACGAGAATAGAATCAAGCGCAGGTTGGATAAACGCTATCTCGACGTCATGGAGATCGATATTGATAAAGCTCTGAAACTGGCATTGGATTACAAGGAAAAGAAGCAGGCAATATCCATCGGTCTATTAGGCAATGCCGCCGACGTCTTTCCGGAATTCGTCAAACGCGGCATCATCCCGGACGTTGTAACCGACCAGACTTCAGCGCACGATGAACTGAACGGCTATGTCCCACACGGAATTCCCTATGCTGAAGCGCTTGAACTGCGCAAAAGCAACCCCGAGAAATACAAGGAGATGGCTTATCGCTCCATGGTTGAGCATGTGCGCGCCATGGTGGAGCTGAAGGAACGCGGCGCTGTCGTCTTCGATTATGGCAACAACATCCGCGGACAGGCTGAAAAAGGCGGCTATGACCGTGCCTTTGAATTTCCCGGATTTGTCCCGGCTTATGTGCGACCGCTTTTCTGTGAAGGCAAAGGTCCCTTCCGCTGGGTAGCGCTCTCCGGCGATCCGGATGATATAAAACGGACCGATGAAGAGGTCTTGAAACTCTTCCCCGAAGACAAAGCGCTGGAACGCTGGATCAAACTGGCTGGCGAAAAAGTTGAATTTCAGGGACTGCCTTGCCGCATCTGCTGGCTGGGATACGGCGCCAGAGCCAAATTCGGTCTTGCCATCAATGATTTGGTGCGCCAGGGAGAGATCAAGGCTCCTATCGTAATAGGACGCGATCACCTGGACTGCGGCAGTGTGGCGTCGCCTTACCGTGAGACGGAGAGCATGAAGGACGGCAGCGATGCCATCGCCGATTGGCCCATCCTGAACGCCATGCTGAACACCGCTTCGGGCGCTTCCTGGGTCAGCTTCCATCACGGCGGCGGTGTGGGTATCGGCTATGCGCTCCATGCCGGTCAGGTTACCGTTGTTGACGGCACCGATCTCGCAGCGAAGCGTGCTGAATTAGTTCTGACCAACGATCCCGGCATCGGCGTCGCGCGCCATGCTGATGCAGGCTATGAGAGAGCAGAAGAAGTCGCCAGAGAACGCGGCATAAAGATACCGAGGTAG
>JALGVT010000008.1 GCA_025774555.1 candidate division LCP-89 bacterium | reverse complement strand
GAGTGGAATAGCCTGGATCAAGTCCAACTGGATATCGAAAAGTGCATCAATGAATACAACTACCTGAATCCGCACTCAGCCTTGAAATACTTGAGCCCGGTAGAATTCGAGACTGAATGGTCCCGAAACTCTAAACAAAAAGCCGCATGAAATTGTCTTGTTTTTTGGGGGTCAGTACATGGAAACACACATCGAATGACTTACGAATGTATTTTAACTTTCCTTCGTGATTAGACCTTTTTTTGTAGTATACTCGAATAGATACAAGATCAACAGGTTTATTTGCTAATAAGCTAATAAATATACGAAATTTAAAAATTTTATCAAGATACCAATCCAACTTCTTCTTTGTTTTAGGTTTAATTCTTATTATATCCTTTTGTGTGAGACCAAACTTGTTATACTCATGCGTCTGGCTTGGATATGATTCAAATAGAAAGTGTGACTCTAAGCTATTTAATCTAATGCTTACGTCCTTAGGTCTCTTATATTCAATTGGAGTATATGTTTTAGGTAATTTTCCAAATTGAGTTTTTACTTTTATACCTGATCTATGCAGCCATCCTTGAAAACTTGTTAACTCGAAAACTGCAGACTCAAATGTGGTAAGATTTAAATCCACAAAATTACTACCGATAATCAGCTTATTATAGACGAACTTACTCTTGTCAGTATCGTTGAACGATTCAAAAGTATCGAAAAGAGTACATCGTCTTCCATCTTGTGACACGCCATTAATTATAGGAGCAGAAAAATCACTTGGAATTGTATATGGGGGATCTCTAAAGGAACCATCAAGAAAAAGTTCTGATAATCCCTCTGGAGAAAATGAAAGCTCGCCCGAAAATGATTTGCTGGATTCTTCCGGCAACCACCATTTACCACTAAGCTGAAAAGTCTCTGAAAGTGTTGTTTTATCCTTTCGTCAGGCAGGTCCGAAGGACTCCTACGGAGAATGCCTGACCTCCCCATCCGCACAGATTTTGGGGAGGACGGACATTCTTATCTGTCTTCCCTATACGTTGCATAAACCGGGGAGGGGGCTGTCCCAAAAGAAAAGTATCGCGTCATTACGAGGAACGCAGTGACGTGGTAATCTCTTATTTACACACTATTAAAGATTGCCACACTTCGTTCGCAATGACAGTTCTAAGGCTTTTGGGACAGCCCCTTTTCATTAGTTGGCTAATCAGCTCCTCACCACTATCTGCCGCTCTACTCTTTCCCCTCAAAATCCCCTATTATATCCGCCGCAATCTCGAACGGATTATCGCCGTTCTCTATCTCTTCAGTCAACATGGCGAAACGCTCCTCGCTCCATAGCCTCCGGCGCAGTTCACGTTCAACCACCTTCCGGATACGTTCCCTGCGGCGGTCTTTGCGCTTCTCCTCTAAACTGCCGCTGTTTTTCATGGCGTCAAAGTGCATTTTCAGCGTATCGACTAAGGCGGGCAATCCTTCCCCTTTATTGGCAACCGTCATGAGCACCGGAATCTTCCAGCCATCTGCCCGGGTCTGCTTCAGTTCGAGCGCACCCTCAATCTCCAATGCGGCGCGTTCTGCCATCGGTCGGTCAGCTTTGTTCAGGACGAAGATATCGCTGATCTCCATCAAGCCGGCTTTCATCGCTTGCACGCCGTCGCCCGATTCGGGGACCAAAACGACCACCGTTGTATCCGCCGCTCTGGCAACGTCCAGTTCAGACTGCCCCACGCCGACAGTTTCCAGGATTACAATATCCTTTCCGAAGGCATCCAGGATGTCTGCGGCGTCCATTGCGGATTCGGCTAAACCGCCCAGGGTTCCGCGAGTTGCCATGGAACGTATGAAAACGCCGGGATCAATCCCGGCTCTGGTCATGCGAATGCGGTCTCCCAGCAGCGCGCCCCCGCTGAAAGGGCTGGTCGGATCGACGGCGATGACTCCAACGGTAAGATTCTGCTGGCGGTACAGTGAGCAGAGCCAATCCACCAGTGTGCTCTTACCGGCTCCCGGAGGACCAGTAACGCCGATCCTGTATGCGCCTCCGGTTCGCGAAAAAATCGGTTTCAATTCAGCCGGTATCAATCCATTGGAATTCTCTACCCGGGATATAATCCGGGATAGGGCTCGTACGTCACCTCCATTGAAACGTTCAACCCATTCGGACAAATTCATAACCTATTAATCATACTTCCGCTTGAAGCTATCGAAATTCTCAAAGACGAGCGCGTCGTCTTTCTTATAGCAGTGATCCTCTTTTTCAAAGGCGGCAATTACGCGGCTGATGGTTTCCCTGCTGGTACCGGCGATATTCGCCAGATCGCGTTGCAGCGGCAGCGCTGGTATGGTTACTTTTCCATCTTTAAACCTGCCGATGTCTTCCGCCAGCCTGATCAATGTCGTTGCTACTCTACCTTTGGCATTGCGAAGGCTCAAGCTGTTGATCTGAGCGTCTGATTTCCTGATGCGTTGAGCCAGTTCTTTTAGCAGGAAATAGGAAATCGGAGCGTGCTTTTGCAACGCGTCGATAAAATCATCTCGTTTCATCACCAGCAGTTCAACTTGATCGAGAGCAGTTACCGTTGCTGACCGGGACAGACCGTCAACGACGGACAATTCGCCGAAAAATTCGCCTTCTCCCAGAATCGCCAGGATCACTTCGCCTCCCTCTTCACTAATCTGGGAGATCTTTACCCTGCCCTCGCTGATGATGAAGAGATTCAAGCCGCGATCATCCTCAAAGATGATCAAGTTGTTCTTTTTGTACTTCTTTACAGTTAGGAGCTGATCGAGTTCGAGCAGTGTTTCTTCATCAAGATCAGCGAACAGTGGAATATTCTCTAACCGACAATCCTCCATGATACCCCTCTCGAAGGCTATGGATTATGCTGTTTCGCCCTTTCTATGGCTTCGCGGACTGCTGGGAGCAGGAATATACCATCCAGCGGCTGTTGGCTCAGAGCTTTAGATACCGCCGCTACTTTCCTGCTGGTCGTTGAAGAACGGTTCAGGACGATCATATTTCTATCTTCAAACCGGCATGCTCCATCTTTGAATGAACCCCGGTCATACCGGACGTCATATTCGAGGCTGCGAGCTAATTCAATAAGCACTTCCAGTAGTTTATCGTCTTTCACGAAATCACCTACAGATACTGGTCTAACTTGTTTCTCTCCATGTATTCAACGATCTGCTTCACGTTTTGAGCATGATCGCGGTGACAGATTAAGAGAGCGTCACCAGTGTTGATAATAATCAGATTATCAACGCCTACAGTGGCTACCAGATGATCCGTGGAATCCACCATGCAGTTCTTCGAATCTATTAATACATGACCATCCAGATTTACGTTCCCATCACTGTCTTTGGGAGATAGACGATAAACTTCCGCCCAGTTTCCGATATCGGACCAGCTAAAATCGCCTTTGACTACAGCAACGTTCTGTGCTCTTTCCATAACGCCATAATCGATGGATATAGGTCGCAGTCCGCTGTAGAGATGCTCGAATTCGGTCTCTTTACTTTCCCCTGAAATGGCGCTTATTGCTTCTAAAGCGGCGTACAATTCAGGCAGAGAATGTTCTATCTCACTGAGGATACTCTTCACAGACCAGATAAACATCCCACTGTTCCAGAGGAAATCGCCGCTTTCGATAAACCGCTTTGCCGTGTCATAGTTAGGTTTTTCGGCAAAGGTCTTAACCCTGTAAGCGCCGCTCGCACTTCTTGCAGATTGATCGTACTGGATGTAACCATATCCAGTTTCGGGCTGAGTTGGCGTTATACCGATGGTTACCAACGCATCATCCTGCTCTGCGGTCTCTATCGCCTGTTGAAGACAGGCAATAAAACGTTCACCGTCAGAGATCAGGTGATCAGCAGGCAGTACCACCATGATTCCGTCGGGATCTCTCTCTTTCAAAATTTGAGCGGCAAGACCTATGCAGGGAGCCGTATTGCGCCCGACAGGTTCAGCGATGATATTATCTATTGCCAAATCAGGCAGCTGTTTGCGTATATGCTCAACCAACTCTACGGTGGTGATAATGAGGATCTGAGGCAGCGGAATTAGAGAGGAAATTCTGGAAACGGTTTCTTGCAGAAGTGTGTTGGATCCGAAAATGTTAAGAACCTGCTTCGGCTTCTTTTTGCGAGAACGGGGCCAAAACCGCGCTCCGACACCACCAGCCATGATTACTGCATGAATCATTTTAAAACCACATGGTTAAAACCGAATTCATTCGGACTTCGCTCGATTGAAATAGGAGCTGTCGTCTGATGCCTCCCAATACAAATTGAAGTCGCCTGTCTCCCATCTGGATCTTACTCTTAGTGTATCGCTCCAGATTTTAAAAGGTTCCGCGAAAGTGAAGGGTTCGATAATGCCGGGTGAGAATCTGTCATTCCCATCCAGATCCCGATAAAGCGTAAGTGAGTATAAAGATGCGGGAAGATCATTGAACCTGAAAGCGCCGTCCTCCAAGACCGCCTCTTCCCAGGCGCCGCCTGCCTCGATGCCTGTTGCGATAATTCGCAGTTCCTGGGGAGCATTGGCGACTTGCCCGCTGAACACGCCAGTATTCTCAACGTCCGCTGTTGTAAAACCGAAGGTCCCAACGCTGTCAGGCGAAGTATTGCCGAAGATGTCCTTAACGGAATCGCAATATACAGTAACAGTGTGGTACTCGGCGTTCTCAAAGGGTTCTGAAGGTTCCAACTTGCCTAAATTAGAACTTGGGAAACTCCATTTACCTTCCACAACAGCGCTGTCACGGACAGTTATTCTAACCGCTGCAGGGATAGTCGTTGTAGTTATCGACTCGGAAAAACCGATCAAAACAGCGTCTCCCCAGACCACGCCAGTCTCCCCGTTCGAAGGGCTGCTCCAGGTGAAATGAGGTCCAACGGTATCTATTTCGGTCGATCCATCAACCTCAAAGATCAGCGAATCGGCTTCATTGCCGGCGAGATCGCAGAGATTGTCGATCTCGAAATGATAGACGTCTCCTTCGCGCTGAATTCCGGTTGTCAGCAGCACTGCGTTTGAATCCGCTGGATTCTGATACACATCGATTATCCCCAGCGTCTGACCTCGCTCAGTCATAGCAGAAATATCCGCTTTTAACGCAGCAACAGGTTCATCGAAGCTCAATCGAATAGTCTGCCTGCTAATCGCTTCCGCTCCTCTGAATGAAGGTGGGATCAGATCTACCGAGTGCATCTTTAGATTGATGGAAACCATCTGATCTTCAAGCGCCGGAACGTCGCGGGGCGGTAAAGCGATACTCTCTCTTTCACTGTCCCAGAGCCGGTTTCGCCGGGTTTCAGTTACAGCAAAAATACGGTAACTGCCTTTCGGCAGATATGAAAGTGTGAAAGAACCTTCCAGATCAGGCTGTGTCGCGTAGGGCGCTTTATTCAAGCGCGGATCGGGCTCTGCGAATGATTCAAGAGGATAACCCCAAACCCACACCGCGCCAGGATTTTCCATTCCTTCAATATAACCAGAAATTGATGCATTGTCAACATTATCTCCTGTTGAAAACGCAAGGACATACGACTCCGCCATCTGGTTGCCGACTTGATCGCTTATCCCCGCACCGAATGTCACAACGACAGTGCGGTTTATAGGAAGCTCTTGTTTAAAAATAACGGTTATTCGTTTGCCGCGTATCTTTACATCAAATCCCTCTTCAGGTTCAGGGCTGATGAAAATTGAGCTCTCAACTGTATTGCGGTTGGGGTATTCATCCAGTATTATCCAAGGTTTAACACTGCCAGATATTCCTGTGGCTTCGGGCAATGGATAGACAGAGACTATTACCGGACCGATTTTATCCATCGGTCCGCCGGGCGGATAACCCTGCTTGGCACAGCCGCACAGCAACAAAAGGACAAATAAACAGAGAACTGCCTTAACCCGAAAACAGTGCACTACAATTTCTCGCGAAAATAATCTATAGTTTTCTGCAATCCTTTTTCAAGATCGATTTGCGGATGCCAGCTCAGTTTTTCTCTAGCCAGAGCGATATTCGGCTGCCGCTGCACCGGATCGTCCGCCGGTAGAGGCATATATTTAATCTTCGACTTCGATCCCGTCAGTTTAAGGATGATCTTTGCAAAATCAATGATGGGGAATTCGTTGGGATTGCCCAGATTGATCGGTCCTGTGATATCTTCGCATTCCATCATTGCCATCATCCCGAGGACCAGATCATCGACGTAACAGAATGAGCGGGTTTGTTTGCCCTCACCATATACCGTTAAAGGTTCCCCGCGCAATGCCTGCACGATGAAATTGGAGACCACCCGTCCGTCATCTTCAGCCATGCGGGATCCGTAGGTGTTGAAGATGCGCACGATGCGAATATCCACGTCATTCTGGCGGTGATAGTCCATCATCAGAGTTTCAGCAACGCGTTTACCCTCATCGTAACAGCTGCGCAGCCCGATGGGATTTACATTGCCCCAATAGGTCTCCACCTGGGGATGCACCAGTGGATTCCCATAGACTTCTGAAGTCGATGCCTGGAGAATTCGCGCTTTTATCCTCTTCGCCAGACCGAGCATATTCATGGTGCCTAAAATGCTCGTTTTAATGGTTTTAACGGGATTATATTGATAATGGATAGGCGAAGCGGGACAGGCGAGGTTGTAAATACGGTCAACTTCGACCAGGACAGGCTGAATGATATCATGACGCATCAGCTCGAAATGATCGTGACCGAGCAGATGCCGGATGTTATCTTTACAGCCCGTAAAAAAGTTATCCAGACAGATAACTTCGTGGCTATCTTCAAGGAGATGGTCGCAGAGATGACTGCCGATAAATCCTGCTCCTCCCGTTACCAGTATCCGCATTTTAGTTCCGCTTTTCTATTTAGTTTCTGTATTTATCGCCGTTTTCATCGGGACGCCCAATGGAAAAGTAGCGAAAACCAAGCGCACCCATCTTTTTCGATTCATAGATGTTCCTGCCATCGAAAATGGTCGGCGACTTCATGGAATTCCTCAGATGATCGAAATTCGGCTCCCTGAACTCATTCCATTCCGTAACGATGAGGAGTCCGTCAGCGTTCTTTGCCGCTTCAAATTCGTCTTTGGTGAATTTTATTCTTTTATCGAAAATGCTTTCCGCCACCTCCATCGCCTGAGGATCATACGCCTGCACTTTCGCTCCGGCTTCCAACAGTCCGTTGATGATGACGATTGAAGGAGCTTCCCGCATGTCATCGGTGCGCGGCTTGAATGACAAGCCCCAGATTCCGAAAACTTTCCCGCTCAGATCATCACCGTAAAACCGCTTCACTTTCTTCAGGAGAAGGTGTTTCTGGGCTTCATTGACCACCTCAACCGATTGCAGAATTTTCAGATCGGTGTCGTACTTTTTCCCGGTATGGATGAGCGCTTTGATGTCCTTGGGAAAGCAGGACCCGCCGTATCCGCATCCTGGAAACAGAAACTGATGCCCGATCCGCGTGTCGGAACCCATGCCCTGTCTGACCAGCGTGACGTTAGCGCCTACATTCTCGCACAAATAGGCGATCTCATTCATAAAGCTGATCTTCGTCGCCAGCATGGCGTTGGAAGCGTATTTCGTCATTTCAGCGGACTTGACGTCCATGACGATGATCGGATGGCCGGTGCGCACAAAGGGGCTGTAAAGATCCTTCATCAGAGCTTCCGCTTTCGAATCATCCACTCCGATAATGACCCGATCAGGTCGCATAAAATCGTCAATGGCGGCGCCCTCCTTTAAAAATTCAGGATTGGAAACCACATCGAAAGGCTCATCAGTCTCTTTTCTGATCGTTTCATGCACCAGATCGGCAGTGCCAACCGGAACAGTGCTTTTATCGACGATGACTTTATAGCCGTTCATGACCTTGCCGATCTCACGAGCCACCGCCAGCACGTGAGTCAAATCGCTCGACCCGTCTTCATCCGGGGGAGTTCCCACCGCGATGAAATTGATTAGTGAATCCCTGACCGCCTGCGGCAGATCGGTGGAAAAATTCAACCGTCCCTTCTTCATGTTCCGGTCAACCATCTCTTTCAAGCCCGGCTCATAAATCGGTATAATGCCTTTCTTCAGCAACTTGATCTTCTGTTTATCCACATCGACGCAGATAACGTCATTACCGGTTTCAGCAAAGCAGGTACCAGCAACCAACCCGACATATCCTGATCCAATTACGCAGATTTTCATAGCACATCTATTCCGTTATTAAGTTTTCTCCTGAACAATGTCATTTCGTTTATTTGTTCCGTAGGTACTTGAGATGACTCAATTCATTGTTTCTAAGCAGCTCATTGGCGTGATGCAGCGAATCGAATGTTCCCGCGTCAGTCCACCATCCTTTGAAAATGTCAAATGCCAGACTTCCCCTCTCAATATAGGCATTATTCACATCCGTGATCTCCATCTCACCGCGGTCGGAAGGCTTGATATTCCTTATGATCTCGAAAATATCGGCGTCGTACATATAGATTCCTGTTACCGCCAGGTTGGTCTTAGGTTCGGAAGGCTTCTCTTCTATGCCTATAACGCGTTCGCCATCCAGTTCAGCAACCCCGAATCGTTCTGGATCCTGAACCTCCTTCAGGATGATTCGTGCACCCGCCTTCTGTACAGAGAAGTTCTTGACGTATTCGGTGATTGAATCTTCGAAGATGTTATCACCCAGGATCACGACAATTCTGTCGCCGAAAGCAAAGCGCTTTGCCAGTCCCAACGCTTGAGCGATGCCTCCCGCTTCGTCTTGTACCTTATAGGAAAATTCGCAGCCAAACCGGGTGCCCGAACCAAGCAGACCGACAACGTGCCCCATATGTTCCAAGCCTGTAACAATGAGAATCTCAGTGATCCCCGCTTCCAGCAGCTTGCCGATCGGATGATAAATCATGGGGATTTCTCCGACGGGCAGGAGGTGTTTATTGGTCACTTTAGTCAGCGGGTATAACCGAGATCCCGATCCCCCCGCCAGGACGATACCTTTCATTAATACCTCAAAAAAGCGTTAGTATTTAATTAATCTGTCTCCTCGTAGGTTCAGCGTCACTCGTCCCCTGATGCCTTCCTCTTTCAATCCTGAGGTATGACCATAGTTGTCGATCCAGTCATAGCCTATCCAACCCTGTATCTGCAGGTACGGTTTGGCTAAGCCCGAAAATTCAACGCCGAACGTGCTGGTCTTCTGGACAACTCCCGTCGGAAATGATTCCGCATAACCTTCTGCAACGGTATAATTCATATAAGTTGTATCGAACGGAACGGCTACGCCTCCCTCACCCTGCCTGGCATATTGAAAGAAAGCGGACAAGCGCAGCCTGGCTTCGGGCAGGCAGGACAACTCAAACCTGAACCGATCGCCGTCGTTGCCGATTTCTGAACCGAGCGGCAGACCGTAATTCAAATAACGGTATTTCGGATCTAAAGCGTTATAGGTGCGGTTGGCAACGCCTGTATAGCTTACGCCAGCGCCCAGCAGACCGTTTAAACCATTCCAGCGCCCTCCTATCAACCAGCCCCACTCCGTCGGTTCGAGGTCGCCTGGATCCTCGTTTTCCAGTTGAAAGTCATCGATGAGCAATTCACCGTACACTTCATAGCCTCCTGCCGGATAAGCAATAAAATCCAATCCGATGAATCCGTTGCCTTCCGAATTCTCGTTGACCAGTTCACCATAATACGGCAGGAAAGGATTCATCGAACCGAAACGCACACCGCCGGTGAACAGCAGCGTTTCAGAAATACCGATTCTCAGCCAATCCCACGGAAGCAGTTCCAGCCTGTGTCCTGATAGGTATCGGCTGATGCGCCCGCCGTCCGCCTCCTCGAAATCGTCGACCTGGCCCACCATGGCGGTGAAATCACCCCACTCCCAACGCACCCGAAAACTGATCTGATCTATCCCCCGCTGAGCGTAATTCAACAGCAGGTGGTCATCGCCCGCTCCCCAGTATCGGTGATCGCGTCCCAGTTTCAATTCCCAACGTCGGTTAGCACCGCAGAGTACGAAATATGCCTGTTCGGTCAGTCCGGCAAAATCATTCCAGACTTTCCCTTTATAAAAGGGGTGATCCATCAGGTCGCGGTCCAGGCGAAGTGATGTAACAATCCCCATCCGGGCATTGCCCGCGGTTGCGGATACAACACCATATCCAGCGCTGTTCCAATCATCATTCTGGCGGGTCTCCGTTCCCGCGTAAACTCTGCCGCCTGCTGTAAATTCCCAGGCCCCCCCGGGCTTCATTTCAAACGCAAATTCTTGATCGAGAATTTCAAAAATATCCGCAGCCGGTTTCGAATCGGGACGAGTCGAAGTTTTCAGAGCATTCGCGACTTCGCCGCGCGTGTAGGGCTTCTGTGATGGATCCAGGTTGTGCAGGTAACCCAGCGCCTGCAGCCAGCGGATTTCATCATACGCCCAGTGATCTGGCGTGAGTGTCTCCCAAACCGCGCCGGATACTGAATGACATACGAGGAATAAAGCGGCTGATAGAAATATCAACAGATATTTTTTGCTACGACCCCTGTGCATGCCTGATATCTACTTTAGTCCTTCGAATTGTAAAATGCGCGTAAGGAAAGCATCAAATATGGAAAGCATCCCAAACGCCGTAATAAGTCCGCCCAGATAGAATATCCTATCAAAGAATTCAGGCGGCGCATAATAGGAAAAGACCAGCAGGGCAACCCCGACGATACAGCGAACAACGCCGAGAATCAGACTCCTCTCCAGACTGAATTTCTTAAAATATCTCTGCAAGGGCAGATCCCAATCGGGAAATTCCAGCGTGAACTGATGCGCTCTCCCGTATAATCCGAAACGGCTGATCACCCAGCCGGTTAAGGCGAAGAATCCGCCGATAAGCCCCAGGCGAAGGTCAAGAGCCTCGAATATATAAGCGGCGAAAAGAGCTGCGCCTACCAGGAAAAGGATCATGCCGAAATAACCGAAGAGATGATGCGGGCTGTACATCAAGATAAAGCGCAGATGACGCCAGCCGTCAGTGAAAGTGCGCAGATGAGGAGGGCGGTTCCTGCCGTCCGGGTGCAGTGTAATTGGGATTTCGGTAATCTTCAGCTTTGCCTTGGCTGCCTTGACCACCATCTCCGACGCAAATTCCATCCCTGCGGTCTGCAGATGCATCTTCTCCAGCGCCTTTTTAGTGAAGGCACGCATACCGCAATGAGCGTCGCTCATACCGGTTTTATAGATAAGGTTAAGAAACCTGGACAGAACCGGATTACCGAAGCGGTGCAGTCCGGGCATGGCGCCGGATTTGATCTCGCCCTTCAGGCGCGATCCCATCACCATGTCGTAGCCTTCGCGCAACGGTGTAATGAATCGTTCAAGATCGGTCAGATCGTAACTGTCATCGCTATCAGCCATGACGATGAACTTACCCTGCGCCTCTGAAAGCCCCTTAATATAAGCATTTCCGTATCCCTTCAAGGGCTGATGCACCACGCGGGCGCCCAACTCCTCGGATATTTCAACCGAGCGATCCGTGGAACCGTTATCGGAGATAACGACTTCGCCATTGATGCCGAGTTTTTTTATGGTCTCCAGGGCTTTGCGGATGCACGTGCCCACAGTCTGTTCCTCGTTCAGACAGGGCATAACCACGGAAACTTCAAATTCGTATTCTGCTTCAGTGTCAGTCATCTGATTTACTGCCAATCTACCTGTGTCTCCCAAAAAGAACGGTTCTCAGCGTACCAGTGAATGGTTTTTAAAATACCCTCTTCCCAACTTACTTCAGATTCCCAACCGCAGATTTCTTTCAGCCGCGTTGAATCGGCTAATAGTTCGGCTTCGTCGGTTCTCCCCGGACGGAAACGATCTTCGCGGGTCACTAATCTGCGTTCACCCCAGATCTTGTTTTCACGACCGATTTCCAGGATGAGTTTCGCCCAATCTCCTATGGAAATATTCTCACCTTTCCCCAGCACGTACAATCCACCCGGCTCGCCGAACAGCGTGCTCCTCAACAACCCCCGCACACCGTCATCAACGTAGCTGAAATCCCTCTTGCCGTACGGGCTTCCGATCTCGACTAAATCCCGGCACAACGCCTGAGTTATCACCGTTCCAGTGATGAATCGAGGGTTCTGCAGGGGACCGAAAATATTGAACATCCTAACCACAACGGACGGGGTGCCGTATGCGTCGAAGAAATTCCGCGACAGGAAATCGGCGGCGACTTTGCTGGTGGCATAGATGCTTTTGGGATTTAAAGAAGCAGTCTCATCCAGGAATATCCGGTCGCTTTGCACATGTCGGTGCCCCGCCGCCTTTAATGAATCGTAACTGCCGTATTCCTCGGATGATCCAGTGTAGCAGAACTTATGAAGCTCGAGATTGGATTCGCGGATAGCCCATTGCAGGTTCAACGTGCCCAGTACGTTGGTTTTCAGTGTCTCTTCAGGGTGTTCCCATGAATCCCCAACGTGTGTGTGAGCTGCTAAGTGAAAGATAACCGCTTCTGATTTTTTTGGCAGCCGGTTGATAACCTCGAAGACTTCCGTATAATTCTGCACATCGGCGCGGCAGAATCGAACGCGGTCTGCCAGATGTCCTATCCGTTTAAGCTGATCAATGTTGCGATGTACCAGGACGGAAACGTCCGCGCCGAGGGCAGTCAGAGCATCGGTCAGGTGTGACCCGATGAAACCGTCCGCGCCTGTGACGAGCACTGCTCTTCCCTTTAATTCCTCCCTCGTCTTCTGGCTATATTCAGTCTCTATATTCAAATCTGTTAAAAATGCTTTGGAAGATCAGGCTAAATTTAATAAACCCAAATCTTAAAGTCAAGGAATTTCGCTGATGATAACAGCCTTCCCCGTGAAATCTTTCACAGACAGTCTGCCTATTTCAATTTCTCGATTTCCGCTTCAAGAGCTTCAAATACCTCGCGCGGCTCAATCATGTTCATACAATCCAGGTCGCAAACCGCCTTGAAGCAACCCAGGCAGTCCACGTCAGGTTCGATGATACTGCCCAAACCATACATCTCAAATTCGTTGCGATTGAAAATATTGTTCAGTAGAACCATGCGCTTTCCCAGACCGATGCCGATATGCATCGCCATCGTTACGCCGGTAATCAGTAGATCCGCTTCGTTGACCAGATGCAGGAAACGCTGAAGCGGGAAGGTGCCCAGGTACATCGCTCCGCTTGCCAGAGCGATTTCGCGGTTTCTCGCATCTTCGTCTGGTCCGCCCAGCAGAAGAACGCCGTACCCCCGCCGCTGAAGCAGCTTTGCCAGCTCAATCCAGTTATCGACCTTCCATAACCTCGATACCCAGCGCGCTCCGCACCCCGTGTTCATCCCGATTATCGGGTGCGGCAGATCGAGTTCAAAGCGCGGCGAATCATCCAGCGGGACAATGTACTTCTCTCCCCGGAATTTCAATCCGCACATAGCAAATATCTCTTCCGGGTAGCTGAATTTGTTCGCTCGGTTCAGATCATCGAAGAGCCCGGTCATCCATTTGTCATGCGAGCGTTCGTCCAGCGGGCGGCAGACGCTGTCCTCCATCGTGAACCCGAATCTCTCTTCAGCTTGAACCAGCTTCGCCAGCGCAATCGCCTGCGGATCTTTATCTAAATTGTATAAGGCGTCGAAAGAAACCGCCTGCAGAAACGCCAAACTGACAGCATCCAGTTTAAATATTCTATCGATCCGGTCCGAAGGCAGAATCTCCGGTGTCTCTGTCAGCCAGGTTATATGGACGCCTTTGCCGCCCAAAACATGAAGCAAGGGAGTAGTTCTGATAACGTCCCCCACTGCGCCCAGCTTAATAATCAGGATGCGCCGAGTTATCTTTTCATAATGATCGCAGTTTTCACAATGGACGCCCTCTGTTTTATGAGGCTTACAAGGGCGGTCTCCGAGAAAATGCCTGCAGTCTGTTTTTACAGATTCATTAAATTGCAAATTACTACTGCTGTTTAAGTTAAATCAGTGAATTTCCGTCGAATTTTTCAGGTGGCTCTATTTCCATCATCTTGAAGATCGTGGGCGCTAAATCTAAGATGCTGAAATCCTGCGCCGATATCTGCCTGTCCTTAATGAAAAGCGAGGCGTCCCAGAAAGTGTGCATGCCCACCAGATCACCCTTAAAAGTGATGCTCGGCTGGCGCACGTTCGCCTTCAGATCATAACCGTCATAGGGAATGGCGATAAGATCAGCAGCTTCTTCCGTGTAGGGTCCCTCGTAGAGGTCTTCCCGTCTGACCACCTGCTCGATGATCTTGCTGCCGTCATCCGGATCGGTCATGTTAAGAAGCGCTTCGGTCAGTTCGACCTTGACAGCTTCAGCATCCGCTCCGGGTTGAACTGAACCGTTCTCTTCCCTGCCGGCAAGATTTAGGAAAATCCTCCCGGGAATCAAGCTGTAAGCCTTCGTCCCCTCAGCCATATCCATCACGTTCTTGGGTTCATCCCCTTTCAACTTCAGGTAACCCTCATCTTCCAGCCACTGATTGACATACACTTCCTTCTTCACCGTGCAGAAACCGTGATCGGATAGAATGATGAACTCGGTATCGTCCCGGGAACGGTCGTAGAATTCGCCCAGCAGCGCATCTACCTTTTTGTAAAAATCGACAAACCGGCTGTGATATAACGGGTCTTCGTTCTCGTACTGTTCCCACAAGAAATGATTGATCCGGTCGGTTTCCATGACGTGAAGCTGGAAAAAATCCCAGGGCTCTTTTTCGTAAATCCGGCGCGCCGCTTCCCAGCGGCGGTCCAGCGTCACATTCAGATCTTCGAAAAACGCGTCTTTATCCTTACGTCCTAAGTTGGCGTCAGCGTCGATGCGGTAATTCCAACTTTTCAGCTCAGCCCCAAACTCCTGCGGGTAAGCGCATTTTAATACGTCCACGGACAGAAAGCCGCCGATTAATATGCCGTTCACCGGCTGCGGAGGCGAAGTTACCGGCACGTTGATCACCGCCACCCGCCGATCCATTTCCGACAGCATCCCCCAGATGGTTTTGGCGCCCATGTGTATCGCATTGGGCAGAAAGATCTGAAATGGGTTCGGTTTGCGGTCGATAAAACCAAAAATGCGGTGTCCGGCAGGTCCCTTTCCTGTCATAAACGTGGACCAAGCCACCGATGAAATACAGGGCTGCACGGAATCCATGCGGTGCAGTTCGCCGCTATCCAGTATCCGTTTGTAATGCGGGAAATCACCGGCATCTATGTGCTTCTTTAAAAAGGAATGCGGCGTGCCGTCGATACCGATGACGACGACCCGCCGATTCCGCTTTGCTTTTCCAGATCGTGAGAAGAATTTCATTATTATCTATGTTCGGTTATATTTTTAAGTCGTTTCTCATTCGCTCGAAACTACAAATATCCTAAGTCTGTCAGTCTCTGGTTGACCTTCTCTTCTTCCTCCGGTGTATAACCAGATATCGTCTTTTCCGGCTCTATGTATCCCAGTTCCTCTATCTTCGCCAGCACCTTATTGACCGATTCTTCGTCCGTCTCTTTATCAGAATCAATGACCACTTCCGGGTTCACCGGCTCTTCATAAGGATCGCTGACGCCGGTGAAGTTCTTGATTTCACCTGCCAGTGCCTTTTTATACAATCCCTTGACGTCACGTTCAACTAAAACATCCATAGAACAGCGGGCATGAACTTCGATGTAATTGCCAATCAACTTACGATTTTCCTGGCGGACCGATTCGTAAGGACTGATTGCCGCCGCGACCGCTACTACTCCATTACGGGATAACAGGTTACAGACGAATCCGATCCTGCGGATATTGGTGTCACGATCCTCCTTGGAATAACCCAATCCCTTCGACAGGTTTCTGCGAATGACGTCGCCGTCTAAAACTTCCACCTTCCGCCCGCGCTCTTTCAGCTTATCAGCAACAATTTTCGATACGGTGGTTTTCCCCGCGCCGGAAAGCCCGGTTACCCACAAAGTAAATCCCTGATCTGTTTTCTTTTCAGTCATTGTTTTTCCCCTGTTATAGAGCTTTATACAGCCCTGTATCCCCCCTGTAACTGCTAACTATTACCTGTTTATTATTTATCTTCCGTTTTATTACGGTTATCGAATCGCTATATTATCTGTACTGCCGCCTCTCCGCAGGTGGCAGCTTGTGTGGATAATCCATCACCTACAATTATCGAATCACTTTACCTTCAAAATCTTCCGGTATCGGTTCGCTGAGCGCGTCCAGCACAGTCGGAGCGACATCCATCAGGTGAGCACCTTCGTACGTTTTCCCGTTGCCGGGATTTTTTGGATCGTACAGGATGAACACTCCATGTTGAGCGTGGTTAGCGTCATCCGGACCAGTGTCGTTTTCAAACGACCATATCTCCGGATTGCCGATTGATCCCAGCGACCGCCATTTTAGATCGCCGAAATAGACGATCAAATCCGGAGCTATCCCGTTGACGACAGGATATATCTCCTCCGGTTTAAACGCCTTTGAACCGATATTATTCCCGTCCGGATCGGTTATAGCTTCCACTTTTTCGATGACTTCAGCGCGGAATTTATCGTAATCAGCGGGATCTATCTGACCGTCAGGTTCGCGTCCCTTGACGTTCAGAAACAGCCTGCCGTAATAACCGCCGGAACCCCAGACTTTGGTCTTGGACCAATCGATGTTGTCATTCTTCAACTGCGCCGGTTTATCCGGCATCTCTTTGACCGCCAGCCAGCCCTGCTGGATCAGCCAGTCGTTGAAACAGATGCCGCCGTCCATCCTCTTGGCGCCGTGATCTGAAACCAGGAGAACGACCGTTTCATCACCGATTTTCTCGAGAATGGTGCCGATCTCCTCATCAAGATACTTATAGTAATTCAGGATCGAATTCTGGAAACGATTGCCCGGTTCGTGCAGCGGATGTTCGGGATCGACGTATTTCCACATGCCGTGATGGATGCGGTCCGGTCCCATATCGACGAACATGAAGAAATCCCACGGTTTGGCGTCCATCATATAGCGCACGGTGGCAAACCTGCGGGACGTCATCTGATAAAGCTGACGGATCAGCTTGACCTTGTCATCGGTGCGGAAATCCTTCACGTCGATGATATATTCGCCGACGTTCTTCCAGATTTCATCTTTCAGTTCGGCTGGATACGTGAATTCGCTGTCGGTGTCCGGCGTCAGAAAGCAACCGATCAGGTTCCCCTTAAGCGGTTTCGGAGGATAGGTCTGCGGCACACCGATAACCACCGAATCTTTCCCTGCTTCGGTTAGCAGATCCCATACTGCCGGTTCCTTCACCGCCAGAGCGTTGGCGAAGAACATCTCGTCATACGAATAGTTCTTCCGGTTGCGGAATCCGTAAAAACCCAACTGCCCCGGGTACTTGGACGTCATCATCGACTGCCACGCCGGAACCGTGATGGCGGGAATGGTGCTCTCCAGCAGTCCGTGTGTGCCTCTGTTGATCAGGCTCTTTATATTGGGCAGTTCGTCTTTCCATTGATCGAAGACAAACTGCGGAGTAAAACAGTCTAATCCGATTATCAGTACTCGTCTATTGCTCATCTATGCTCCATCCGTGTAAGGTTTTAAGGTGTATGTTGTTAACATCTATATATGATAGTCCTCCCGAACGAAACCGAAATGAGGATAATTATGCTTTATTCTCATAATTTTGATTAAAAAAAGAAGAAAAAAAGTTGACAATTGAATTAATTCAGCTTATATTATAGCTAATCCGTTTTAACGGAGGTGGATTGCCCGTAGGGGCAAGCGTAAGGGGGTCTCGATTTCGAGGCCTCCTTATTTTAATTTCGGATATAGCACATACCCATATCCCTCTATTCGCTCATCGTATAAGTGTCTATTGAACTTATTTCTAATGATCGCAATTAGTTGTTCAGCAAAAGGCGCGAGATTAGAACTAACTAAGCCATATTGTCTTAATATCCATTCTTTCACCGGATGGGCTAAAATATCAGCTAATTGGAGACCTGCAATATTGGCAGTTTTAGGTTTTATTTTCAGTTGTGAGGAACTTAAAGCTTCTTGAAAACTGTTTGCAGAAAAACGCCAAGCGCCACGATGATAAATGAAATTATATGACTCACCCAATTTCCTATCTTCTTTACCACCTCTTGATTCTGCCAATACATCCCCCACACGGTTTATATGATTTAAATATCCCGCATATCGTTGAAGTAGAAATCCCAATCCCAGGTGATATGGATGCGCAGCGTCATCTCCGTAAGATTGGAAGAGAGCTAATTTGTCAATCACAACCGCAACAACTCGAAAATTTGCCTTATCAATGAGGTTTAGCAAAGAGCTGTCAAAATCCTGTCGAAATTTCTGATCCTGCAGCTTCTTGAAAACGCCGCGAGCATTAACAATATCTTCCCGATGCAGAATTACAGGTTCATCGGGATGATGAGGTATATAGTCTATTTTAAACTTTTCGAGCTGATTATGAAAAATGAAATATTCTGGATTTGAGAACCAACAGCCTAAAAGACACAGAAAGCGATGTTTGGTTTCTCCTGTATCCCGAAAAACATGATCACCAGACTCATCGATATAGAGCCTATAACGTTTATCTACATCTGTCGGTCTTGAGTGTCGATCCACCATATACCTTTTGTTATTACCGCCCATCGTATAATCCCGGATACCAAAAGCTCAGACAAACCGGAATGACGACCTACTCTATTCGTTTTCGCCAGGATTAAAACGCAGTTCACCAACTTTGCTAATGATCGCTGATTTTCGCGGATTACGGTGACGACACGGAATAAATCTGTGCAATCTTTTAAATCAGTGTGAATCCGCGATCCCCCTTCTTTTCTTCTGTCTTCTTCTAAAGACTCACCAGCCTCTTGTAATGTTCGTACCTGTCCAATACTTCGTTAACGTAATTGAACGGCTCTTCCCCCCGGCAGTAACCGTGTTCCACCACATCATCATTGAAGAACTCCTTGGAAGATTTCTTCAAAACGTAATAGGCCACATTATCATCCCATATCGCAGGGTCCTTGCCGTACTTTCTGGCTAACTTTCTGGCGTCGAAGACGTGCCCCTGTCCGGCGTTATAGGATGCCAGGATGAATTTTATTCGCTCCAGAGAATCAGGGACGTCTTTCCATATCTTATCAAGCCACTTCAGGTAGTTCGTTCCGGCGTGCAGGTTTTCTACTGGATCGTACAGATCCTTGCCGCCGAACTGCTTCCCGGTTTCCGGCATCAACTGCATCAACCCGGTTGCGCCAGCCCACGACCTCGTCCCCGGATCGAAACCGGATTCCTGATAGATCATCGAAGCCATCAGCCGCCAGTCCCAGTTCAAATCGTCAGCGCACACTTTAATCAAACTGTCGTACTTGGAAACTGCCCCGCCTTTGAATGCGTAATACTGGCTGCGGGCTCTCTCCCTGAAAGCGCGGCGGTCTTTATAATATTTATTGTAAAGCGCGTAATACTCAACGCCGCCCTTCATCTCCGTGACCCAATCATCGACGGCGGCTAATAGTTCCGGTGACGTTTTCCTCACAGCCCAGGCAATTCTCTGCGGAAAACTTACCGGAGTCTCTATGTCAATATTCGAATAGTAAGAGGAATTGATTCTGGCGATATGTTCGTCCGCCACCGTGTAATCTATCTCACCGTCAGCCACCATGCCGATAAGCTCTTCTGTGGATAGATCGCCTGATACGGGGACGATGTCTATGTCGCCGCCGATTTCATCGGAAAGGTTGGCTAGCCTCGAATAGTATGACGAGCCACTCCAGACGTGCACCTGTTTTCCGATCAGGTCAATGGGATCGCGTATCAGCAGACGATCTATTTCATGCAGCTTCATCAAGCGCCAGTTATCAGGCTTACGCTGCACTAACACCTGGCGGATGGTGTTATGATGCCGGGTGAAAGCAATTTTTTGGGCTCTCTCTTTGGTGACTGTCAAACCCAGCGCAATAATGTCCGCTTCACCCTTGTTTAAAACGTCAAAGACTTCATCCATGTCCCGCACGATCTTCAGCTCGACTTCGAGGTCGAGATGGTCCGCCAGCCGCTCCAGCAGTTCGTACTCGTAGCCCATCGGCTGACCCTTGTATATGAAATAGCTGGTGGCTCCGTAACCGGTGGCGGCGATCAGCTTGCCCCGCTCCCTGATCTGAGGGAGATCGATCTTGGCAATCCCGGCAAGAGGATCTGCCTCCTTTTTCCCCTGACACCCCATCAGGAGCATCATCCCCATGAAGATTACTGCCATTTTCTTCATGAATCAGCCATGAATAAGTTTACACGTATGCAAGCGATAAAGTCAAAATTTAGATAAAAACTCCAGGATCAAACATAACTACAGCTCTTCTAATCCGCGTAATCCTTCAAAATCACCGCATCATTGTAGGGTAGACTAAGTGCAGGCGTAGCCGAAACGCAGTCTACCAACAACTATTCAAAATCCAATTTTCGTATAATATGATTTTCTTCAATATCCCAATTCTTCTGATATTCACCTAAATCAACAAACTTATTAAATGTTGACCATTGCCATTCATGAGCCTTTTTACATAATCCGTGTTTTACGGGATTGAAATGTATATAGTCAACGTGGTTCTTTAGATCGACTTCATCTCTAATCAAATGCTCCCAATATCTTCGTTGCCAAATAGATCCCTGATATTCTCCTGATTTATGGAGTTGCTTGGTTACAGCGCTCTTTATTAACATCCATCGCAAAGCAAATTTATCGTCATCTCCGGGCAATGTCCAAACCATATGTAAATGATCAGGCAGTAAAACCCAGGAGATAATTTCAAAAGGATGACGATCTTTTACTTTTTGAATAGCTTCCTTCAGTGTTTCCCTGACATGTTTATCCGTTAATATCGATATGCGTTCTCTGGTAACAACCGTAAAGAAATATGTTCCTCCTCTTATCCAAAAGCGTCGATAATTGGACATTTCCAATGTCCTCTCTTTCTGGTGGACTGCGCTACGTTTCTCTTCGCTTAGTCCACCCTACATTTACCCTCTCTCGCATCATTGTAGGGTAGACTAAGAACCGACGAAGTCGGTGCGTGCCGAAGGCATCCCTATGGGACAGTCTACCAACTATACTTATTTAAAAAATCCTCTCACCGCATCCACTACCATGCTCAGACGCTCTTCGCCTATTTCCGGGAAGACCGGCAAAGCCAGCACTTCCTTCGCCGCTTTTTCAGCTATGGGGAAATCGCCTTCTTTATAACCCAAAAAGGCGAAGCACTTCTGCAAGTGTAGCGGCACCGGATAAAAGATAGCGGTATAGATACCCTCTTTATCCATGTGCGCCTTCAACTCATCGCGCCGCTCAGTGCGGATCACGAACTGATGATAGATGTGATCGTTGCCGATCAATTCATAAGGCGTCTCAAGAGGCAGATCGGCTAACTCAGCTCGGTAGCGATCTGAAATCTCCTTGCGCTTCTCGTTCCACTCGTTCAGATGCGGCAACTTGGACAGCAGCACCGCCGCCTGGAAAGCATCCATCCGGCTGTTAACGCCGACTTCATCATGGTAATAGCGCTCCTTCGCGCCGTGATCCCGCAAACAGCGGATGCGGTCATTTATCTCATCATCATCGGTGATGACCATTCCGGCGTCACCCGCCGCGCCTAAGTTTTTCGTCGGATAAAAGGAAAAAGCCGCGGCAGTGCCCCAACTTCCAGCCATCCTGGCGTTTCTGGAAGCTCCAATTGCCTGAGCGGCATCTTCAATCACGGCAACGTCGCGTACTTCCGCCCAAAGACAGATATCTTCCATCTCAGCCAATTGTCCGTAGAGATGCACCGGCAGAATCGCTTTGACGTTCTCATCAGAAATGCTGCCCAGCGTTTCCGAGCTTAGATTGCACGTCCGCGGATCGATATCGACGAAATACGGCTTCGCATCTAATCTCGTTATAGCAGAAACCGTGGAGAAGAAACTGAAAGGCGTCGTGACCACAACGTCGCCCTCGCCAATGCCCGCAGCCATCAACGACAGCAGTAGAGCATCCGAACCCGAAGCCACTCCGATTCCGTGCTTCACGCCGCACAGCTCCGCCATTTCCTTCTCGAGCTGAGCGGTAAAGGGTCCCAGGATAAAGTGCTGGGTATCGAAAATTTCCTGAAAACGCTTCTCAACGTCTTCTCGAATGGTGGCAAACTGCGCTTTTAAATCCAGCGGAGGAACTTTCATGATCTTGCCTCCTTGATGGCATCGAGACATTCATAGGGAATATCCATCGTTCCATATCCTCTCCCGAGCCTGACACCCGGTTTGATACTCCCGTGGAAATCGGTCCCGCCGGAGATGAGCAGATCGTACCGCCTGGCGAGATCGGCAAAGAGAGCTTCATCGCCGCGGGAATGTTCAGGATAGTACACTTCTATCCCCTGGATGCCTCGTTCGACGAGATATTCGATATTCTTTTCAAAGTTTTCCTCATCCTTCCGGCGCAGGATGTAAGGGTGCGCAATGATGGAAATACCTCCGCCGTCATGAATCATCTGAATCGCTTCATCTGCAGGCAGACGCTTTTTGTCAAGATAAGCTTTTCCGCCGGCTTTGAGATATTTCTCAAAGGCTTCCTGATAAGTGTTAACGTATCCCCTTTTCAGGAGCAGAGCCGCGAAATGCGGTCTTCCGACCAGATCGCCTCCGGCTTCGATTTGTAGTTCAGCCATGGTGACGGGAATGCCTAACTCTTCCAGCAGAACTATCATTTTCTGATTCCGCTTATCGCGGAAATCGCGCAGTTCCCGCAGCGCTGATTCCATCTTCTCAGCGTCGGAATTGAGGTACAGCCCCACGATATGCTGTGATCCGAACGGTGCATCTGCGCTTATCTCCACCCCCGGAACGACCTCGAAATCGTACTCTCTGCCAGCATCAGCAGCTTCCGCGTTACCGGCGGTGGTATCGTGATCGGTTATAGCGAGCGCCTCAAGCCCTTCATCTTTCGCCATTTTAACCAGTTCTCTGGGCGAAAAGGTGCCGTCTGAAGCAGTTGTATGAGTGTGTAAGTCTATCAAAGATATCTCTAAATTATTAAACATTTAAATAAAATATTCTTAAGGATTAGATGCAAGGTTATTCTGATTTTTCTTTTGGGTTCGATTCTTCACCGTCAGTTTAATACTGTTCGCTAAACGATTTAAAAGAGACAAATTCACCCTGTTGAACCCTGCAATCAACTTTCTCCAGCCAGCCTCTTTTTCGTCAGTACTTTGCCCAGTTCCACACCCGGCTGATCCAACGGATTGATACCGAGAAACGCTCCCGCAAATACAGTCGCTATTTCAAGCGTCATCAGAAATTGACCTACTGCATACGCATCAACGCGCGGAAAAACGGCCGTAATGGAAGGACGCCCTGCTTGCCGCAGTGCGCTCTCTGTGGCGTGTTTCTCCGCGTTGATCAATTCCGAAAGCGTTCGTCCGCCCCAGAAATCGAGGTCGGGTTGATCCGGATATATCCTCGGGATAACCACATCGACGCCGTGATCCTCAACTTCGAGGAAACAGATTACTTTGTCAAAAGGTCCTTCCATGTAAAGCTGCACCATGGAGTGTTGATCTGTCGCTCCCAAGGCTTTTTCAGGCGTCTGTCCCCAGAAGACCTCTTCGCCCTTTAAATTAAACCTCTTCCCCAGACTCTCCGCCCAGAGCTGCCGGAACCAGTCAGCCAGCCCCAGCAGCCGGTTGCAATAAGGCATCATAACTACAGTGCCGACGTTTTTCAAATCCCGCAATAAACAGAGCGAAAGCGCAAACCGGTAAGCTGGGTTAATAAGCAGTTCATCCGAAGTGCACTCCTCTTCAGCCGCAGAAGCGCCTTCACATAATCCGCTGACGTCCAATCCGCCCAGCGCCGCGGGCAGAAGCCCGACGGGCGTCAGAATTGAGAACCTCCCCCCCACGCCCGGATCGATTTCAAAAGCGCGGATCTTCTCACTGTTCGCAATTCGGCGCAGATGCCCCTTTACCGGATCGGTCGTAAAGAGCAGATGTTCGTTGTACTTATCCTTAAGTTTATGTTCCAGCCGTTCGCGTACGATCAGGTACTGAGCCAGCGTTTCCGGTGTGCCGCCCGATTTAGTTACCACGTTAAATAGCGTTTTTTCAAGATCCAGCCGCCCCAGGAGATCATCGAATTCAAAAGGATCGACGTTGTCGGGGAAATGTATTCGAGGCGCATCTGCGGCACACTCAGGATTTCTCCCCAGAGCTGTCTGCAGAGCCCCCGGTCCCAGGCTGCTTCCGCCGATTCCAAGCACCACCACATCGCTGAATCGCTTCCTCGCATCTTCGGCATATTGCTGAATTTCCTCTACGATCTCCACCTTCTCAGGCAGATTATAGAAGGGAAGATCACCTCTGTTCCTGCGTTCTTTCAAATCATTATGAGTTGCAGCCAACTGCTGAGACATTTTCGCAATATCATCTTCGCTGAGACCGGATTTCTCCCCAACCTGATCTTGACCTATATTGGCAAAATTCCATCTGATGTCTGATTTCATGGCGCCTGCCTCACTTTTTCTGGTATTCAGGGATAAGACGATAAAAGTCTGGTTCATAACAGCGCTTATTTCCAGTGTTAGAGAAAATACTCAAAACTATGCAATAAAGCAACTTCCATTCTGTTGTTTTTGCATACCGCCTCCCTTTCGAAGCGGCAATAATGCGTATAAGTGATTATCTCTCTGTGGCACATTGTTCGCATTTATTAGCCAGGTTGTATCTGGTCTAAGGAATATACATCTATCGGCTTCAGGTTGGAGAGTATCAAGCCTCAGGTAAGATGGTGTTGATGAAATAGGGGCTGGTCGCTGAAAAAAACAGGCTGAAATAACAAGGGGTTGCAACCCCTTGTTATTTCCCCGCAGTAGCAGGAACGCCCTTTATTTCTCTTAAAAGAGACAGAGAAAAAATCTGCCTAATGCAGTTATTTGCACTTGACTTTTCGATAATATTAGTTATATTATAATATCCATTCATATTTGAGGAGGCAGACATGGATGTCAGATACCCATTTTCCATTATCCCCCTGTTTTTCCTCGCACTGCTTTTTGCTTCACCCCTCACCGCAGACACCATCCTCGATGACTTCCAGGTGAACATAGAACCACCGGGTCATCCGCCGCAGAAGAGTCCGTATTCCGTCGCCAACTGGAATACAGAGACCATCTACGTTACCTGGCTGTCTCAACGAGACGGTATCAACTGGGATGTTGCGTGTAACCGCTTCGATTACGACCTTGAACCGCTGGGCGATGCCTTTTATCTCAATATCCGCACAGGAACCTATGACTGCCGACAGCCTCGTCTCGTTTTAAGCGCCGCCGGTTATGGAGCCGCTTGGATTGAGGAGAACTCACCTAACCGCATCATGTTCCGTTCCTATGACGATAACGGTAATCCCTTCTCCGAACCAGTATCAGTAGCAGAAGAGATCGCTGATGAAACCAAAGACAGCCTCTCCATCTGCGCGTTAGGTGACGGTTATCTGCTGGTCTGGTACGATGAGCGCGATGAATCAAGAATCTGGGCGCAGAAGGTCAACTTCGACGGTGACCTGATCGGTGGCAACTTCCCTATTCGACCCGACAGCACTGGATCTATCCTCGGACTCGAAGCACAGAACCACCCGGACACGCGCGTTCTCGTCTCGTGGGTGACCAACCAGCAATACTCCCGCGGCAGGTGGTTAGATAATACGGGTGTGTTTATGGGTGATGTGTTTGATATGGCGGATGAGTGGGAGGACGAAGATATTGCGTGTTCGATGGTTCGGTTTAACCAAGTTGAGAACGGATTAATTTATCAGTACTCAAGTACTGAAATTTGGTATTCTTATTATGCAGAAAAACAAACATATCTAACATATATTGATTCTCAAGGTTTGGCGACGGGGTCTAAAAACCCAATTGGTTATTGGTGGAGAGTAGCAGATTCTGGAGGTTCTCATAGTAGCCTAGAGATGTATTCATTCCCTGATTTAGTGTATTTTTCTAATCAGGAATATGTGGCTCTTTTTTGGTATTGGGATAGTGGATCTTTAATGGGAGGGACTGTCTGGGATTATCATTATAATAAGCTGTTTTCTACGCAGTATGGTGATTATATAATTCCATGGGGCGAGATATATGAACCGCAGTATGATATCTGCCAGTTGAGCAGTGATAGTATTTTATACGCATTCGGATACGACTATTATGGAAATGAAGAGAACGATTTTATCGGTTTAAGGTTGTATAGCGCATCAACACTCGATTCTACAGAGCAGATCATGACTGTAGCCGAACCAGACTTTGGAATTCCTCAGGATCAATCCTTCATCTGTGTCCATGAACAGGGAGATTACAGAGTTATATACAATAATCACTTTAATTTAGGTAAACAAGTTTACACGCGCCATTTCGATAATTTAGGCAGTCCATCAGCACCTGATCATTTTGTATCAATGAACGGTTTTGAAGATCCGATATTCACGAATGGGGGAAGTATCGCTAAAACCAACGATGATCAAGCTTTGGTAATATGGTGGTATGATGAAGATATATATGGCACGCGTTTCGATGGTAATAGTTGGGAGGAACAGGCTTATTCATTTGGTTGTGACTTACCTGTCAGTCAAGAGATGAAACCAATTATAGATATAAACAACCAGAATGATGTATTATTAATCTGGCTAAGAGTATGGTGGGATGGATATTATGGGATAACAAGGAGTCAAATGCATTATCAGGCTTTCAATAATATATTCCAGAATATGGGACCAACGATGGACCTGATTCAACCTCAAACCTATCTAGTAACCTGTAATGATAGTAAAGTAGCATTGCGTGAAGACGGTAGATTTATAATTATATACGAGTTGAATACCTGGATTCCATCTCTTGTAACGGGTACCAATTTCAATCAATTGATTGGAGAGCCGATTCAGATCACATCAATGACTTCCGGTTATTTCGATCTTGAAAAAACCGATGTCGGTTATATCACAGCTATGATTGATGGATCTGGAATTTACATACAATATATTGATGCAGACGGAGTGCTCATAAGCGATCCTATCTTTCACAGTACAACCGGAACGTCACCATTTGGTGACATCGACCTCGCCGTCTCCGATTCCTCCAACAACTTCGCTATTTGCTGGCAGGATGAGCGGTTCGATGAAGGTGATATTTTCTGCCGTCAATTCAACCCGGACGGCACCACATATGGCAGGGAATACCGCGTAAATTCTGATCCTGTGGGACCGCTGCAGAAAGAACCTGCCGTCTCTTTCGGACCGGAAGACCGCCTCTATTTCACCTGGACCGACTTCCGCAATCCCGGCGGTCAGGGAGACATCTACTGCAAGGTTATCGAATGGATCGACGCCACCGCAGTCGAAGAAGAACCGGAACCCACTCCTTACACTTTCGCCCTACACAAACCCTACCCCAATCCCTTCAACGCCTCGACCACTATCAGCTTCACTCTGCCGGTGCAGTCGCAGGTGAGATTGGATGTGTTCGATATTTCCGGATCCCGCGTAGGGGTCGGTCTTGCGCCGACCCGCACCTACAATCCCGGCACGCACCAGATCACCTTCGATGGATCGGGTCTGTCATCCGGTATTTACATCTATCGCTTGACGGCAGGAGAGTTTACGGCATCTGGGAAGATGGCGCTTTTGAAATAACTTAAGACAGAAAACTTAAAATAAAAAAAGGCGTCCCTTCCTGAAGGGACGCCTTCTCTTCGTTATAGAATTTCCTTAGAAACCTACCGTGGTCATCAGGTAGAACCAGGTTGAATTGTCTTCACCCCAAGTTTCCTTAAAGATGTCGCCCGGCATGAACATCGAGCCGCCAGCGACGAAAGTCACATTTTCGTTGTACTTTCGTTTCATAGTCAGATCGATTTCATTGCCCAGTGCCGTGGTAGTCGAATTATCTGCCAGTGTGTAGTCTTCCGCGGTATTGAACATGTGGAATGCCAAGCTGAGCAAACCCTTAGGACAGGGTTTAACAGAAAGCTTGACGTGCATATCCATCAAACCGGCGCCATAGGCATTCACCGGAACATTCAGGAAGTAATCCATGTAACCGTAATACTTGTGATTGGTGGCATACATGGTATCGAATGCTTTGTAGGTATCATCGTTGGGATCATCATCGCCTGAAAGATAATCGACACCGGCTGTGAGGTCCGGTTTGAAAGAGACGTCAGGCGGAGCATAACCGAGGTTCAAAGCGAACATTATCGCAGAAACGTCGGTCTCATTCACGGTCGTTCCACCCTGAAATGCGAATTCGGTTTCGTGATGGAAACCACTGAATGATCCCCTGGCATAGAACCCAGCCGTGTAACGTGCCAGATCGGCATTGGGTATCTTGGACTGGTAAATGAAGAACGCCTGAGTTTTTTGCTTGGCGATCAGATCCAAATCCGCGTAGATACCGAAGACATTCTGGTCGCCGTCATTGTGGACTGCATTCGCTTCGACCTGCTTCAGGTTGAAAAGATCGATCTTGGCTTTGGACAGTTTCAGTGTAAAGATCAAGCCATCGAAGCTGCGTCCGATGTTGTGCCAGCCCACCGCTCCGATCAGGCGCTGCGGACCATAGACTACTTCCATCCGGCCAATTTTAACGTCAACAGGCAGGTCGGCGAAATCCTTGATTTTGAAATACGCTTGATGAAGATCCATTGCATCTGCAGTGCCATCGGTCAAAGTGCTCGTCTCTTCACCAAACATTCTCGAATCCTGCAACTGAATGAACGCTTCGATATCATCTGCAGGATTAATCAGAGCGCCAATGCGGGTGCGCAACAGGTTATAGCTGTTGTAATCCGTTCCACTGTTGAAATCCTTGTTGTTCATCTCGAAGCGGTGGCGAATCTGACCGGTAAATTTTACGTAATCATCAGCGTAAGCATAAAGGCTGAAAGCCATCGATAAAACCAGAAAGCCAATTGTGTACTTCTTCATGGGAACCTCCACGTTTAGATGGGTTGTAGGGTTATTTTTACTGTTTTAGTAATTGCAGTGAAATATTCAGATAACTTGATAAGATACGAAGAAATTGGATTAGAATTTGTGAATTTGCCTATTAATTGATTATTTGCTTAAAGAATCAGGGAACAATTATTATACTATCCCACTAAGATAGAGATGTAATCTTCTTAACTACAGGCAACTTAAATATGATCTTCTTCATCGCCGCCTACCTGCTGATTTACGGGTCGGTTCACTACTACTTTTTCTTTCGCATCAAGAATGCGTTTCCCATGTCCCCAGCTGTTAATCTGTGTTTGATCACCTCCCTGGTTATCATGGTACTGGCGCCGATTATCGTCCACTGGCTGGAACATTACAGCCTGAACACCGCAGCCGTCATTGCAGCTGTAATCGGCTATGTCTGGATGGGATTTCTATTTCTCTTCTTCAGCTCAGCGATGTTCCTGGAAGTCTATCGGCTGGCTGTGCATCTCATCGGACTGATCTCGCCTGAAACCGTACAGAAAGTCATACTCGTACCGCGTTGGCATTTCATCATTGCACTTGTTTATGCTGCGATAGCCGTAACCTACGGCTTTTTTGAAGCAAAAAACATACAAATTGAGCGCATATCTTTAAACTCATCCAAGATTCCATACGAAGCAAAACCTTTTAAAATCGCTCAAATCTCGGATGTACACCTCGGCATAACGTTTTGTAAAGAGAAATTGCGCAAAATCGCCGATATCGTCGAAGCTGAAAAACCGGACATTTTAGTCTCCACCGGTGATCTGGTCAATTCCGAGGGTATTTCTCTGGATGGACTCTCCGCTATACTTGCTGAATTGCATCCGAAATATGGTAAATATGCCGTTACCGGCAACCATGAATTCTATGCGGGAGTTGATAAATCTGTAGATTTTACTGAGAGAGCTGGTTTCCGAATGCTGCGCAACGACACCGCTCTCGTCGGTGACTTCATGGCAATCGCGGGAGTTGATGATCCTACAGCTCGGCAGATGAGTAAGGCAGAAATCACCTCGGAAGAAGAGCTGCTATCCGATCTGCCTCAGGGGAGATTCAGACTGTTTCTGAAACATCAGCCTATCGTCAAGGCGGAAAGCAACGGTCTTTTCGATCTGATGCTCTCAGGGCATACCCACAAAGGTCAGTTATTTCCGTTTAACCTGCTTACGGGACTATTCTTCACTTACAATGCCGGATTGAAGCAATTGACCGACAATTCCTATATTTATGTAAGCCGGGGCACCGGCACCTGGGGACCACCCGTGCGCTTCTTGGCTCCGCCGGAAGTGACTATAATTGAAATCAGGTAGTTGCTTGACAGCACCATTAAGGGGAGATCAGTCCTCATTCAGGGCGCACCGCCGTGCGCCTTTACACGCAACTTGCCTCTTGAAACTTGAAACTATTTCATCAGTACCATCTTACCTGAAGCTGGGGGATGCACATCGTCATTAAGTTCCCTTAGTTGCATTCGAGATCCCGGATCTCAGTCTGTAAGTAGCATATTCTTTCTTCCAACAGTTCTACTCGCTCTTCCAGAGTTTTTTTCTACGATGCTACCAGCCACACACTGCATAACAGAATAGCAGAAATCGTTGCCACTAATAAGTATTTCATTTGATTTTCTTTAATATTTCTTTTACAATGGTAGCCATTATCGCGTCAGGAGTTTCCTCCTGACGCTCGTCCGTGGTCATAGCGGCGATTTTACTATTCGCCCTCGTATTTGAAGGATACCTTCAGCTTGGTGCGGTAAGCTTCGATTTTGCCGTTATTGATCTGCAGGTCCATTTCGGTAACTTCTGCGACGCGCAGATCACGCAGGCTCTCGGTGGCTCTGGCGATCGCTGCAGCAGCAGCTTTCTCCCATGATTCACTGCTGGAACCCACCAGTTCGATGACCTTGTAGACAGATTCTGCCATGTTGACCTCCTTAGTTTATTGGTAGTGTCTATTTCCAATCCAATTCCCGATAATGGCGTAAAGGGTTGCCTGTTTAAGCATCCTTCACCTCATATTCTGATTGTAGTTAACAGGTCACAGGCTGCCGTGTTTCGCAATATAACACTATCCATCCCCTTCAAACAAGAGAATAATCGCCGAAGTAACGAAAAAGGGGTCAAATCCCGCATGATAGATAAATAATAGAAACAGCCCGGCAAAACGTCGGGCTCTGTTGTTCGAATCGCAGATTGTAACTGACTATTAAAGCGCATAAATTAGTTTTTGCCATTCCGGGCAAAGACCAGGAGTGTAGTCCCCCCTATTACAGCGCGTTCACACATGCGTCAGACTCTGTAAAGTCCTGTTGGCGTTTCATAATTAAACCTTACCCTTCATTATTCTTAAATACTACTTGACTAATTCCATAATTTTTCTATATTTCGTTGTGATAGTTTCAAGACAGGCAAATATTTCTGTCCCGGCAGTGTGGTCATAAGAAAGGGAATCCATGAAAAAGGCGTTGATAACGGGTATTACGGGTCAAGATGGTTCGTATCTGGCGGAGCTTTTACTGGGCAAAGATTATGAGGTTTATGGGATCATCCGCCGGAGCAGTTCATTTAATACCGACCGCATCGAACATCTGTATCACGATCCGCATGACAAAGGCGTCAAGATGAATCTCGTTTACGGGGATCTATCCGACGGCAGCAATATCAATATCCTGTTGAACGATATTAAACCGGATGAGATCTATAACCTCGGCGCTCAATCGCACGTCAGGTTATCCTTCGACCAGCCAATCTACACTTCCGACGTAAACGCTCTGGGAAATCTGCGTCTCTTAGAAGCAGTTCGACAGATAGGCGGAGGCATTCGGTATTATCAGGCTTCATCTTCAGAGATGTTCGGCTTGGTAAAGGAGACACCTCAGACAGAGACAACGCCATTTTATCCCCGCAGCCCTTATGGGTGTTCCAAGGTCTATGCTTTCTGGCAGACGGTCAACCATCGCGAAGCCTATAATCTATACGCCTGTAACGGCATCCTTTTCAATCATGAATCGCCACGGCGAGGGGAAACGTTCGTGACCCGTAAAATCACTCGAGCGGCAACGAGGATTAAACTCGGGCTGCAGAATAAGCTCTACCTCGGTAATCTCGATTCAAAACGTGACTGGGGATACGCCGGAGATTACGTGGAAGCGATGTGGTTGATGCTGCAGCAGGATCAGCCCAAAGACTATGTCATCGCTACTGGTGAGACGCATTCTGTCAAGGAGTTTCTGGAAGAGACCTTCAGCTACCTCGATCTCGATTGGGGGCAGCACGTTGAACTTGATCCACGCTACCTCCGGCCCACCGAAGTGGACTACCTCCTGGGAGACGCCAGCAAAGCTAAAAAAGAACTCGGTTGGGAGCCTAAAATAAAATTCAAAGAGTTGGTCAAGATGATGGTGGATTCCGATATGAGACTGGCTGAAGAAGAACGGGTATTGAAGAATCATCATAACAGTAATAACGGCGTAACCGCCGTATAATTATACAGGGGAACAATGAGTCATTTCTGGGAAAACCGAAGAATTGTTGTTACCGGGGGCGCTGGCTTCCTCGGTAAAAACGTGCTTGAAGGTCTGAAAAGGCGAGATGCCCGGCACGTTTTTATCGCAGACATCGACAACTATGACTTGACGAAAATCATTGACGTCCGCCGCATATATGACGAATTGAAGCCTGACATCGTGATCCACCTTGCGGCAGTCGTCGGTGGAATCGGCGCTAACCGCGAACATCCCGGTGAATTTTTCTATAAGAACCTCATCATGGGTGTACAGCTAATCGAGGAGGGAAGGCTACGCCAAATCGAAAAATTTGTCGCCATAGGAACGATCTGCGCCTATCCCAAATTCACCCCGGTCCCTTTCAGTGAGAACGATCTCTGGGATGGTTATCCTGAGGAGACAAACGCGCCCTACGGGTTAGCTAAGAAGATGCTGCTGGTTCAATCGCAGGCTTACCGTCAGGAATATGGATTCAACTCTATCTTCCTCCTGCCGGTCAACTTATATGGTCCCGGCGACAACTTCAATCCGAATTCCAGTCACGTGATACCCGCGCTGATAAAGAAATGTATTGACGCCAAAGATCATGGTGATGATAGGATTGAAGTATGGGGCACAGGAAAACCGACGCGTGAATTTATCTACGCTGCTGATGCAGCAGAAGGCATCCTTTTAGCGACAGAGAGATACAATGAATCCGAGCCGGTCAATCTCGGTTCCGGCATTGAAATATCGATCAGGGATCTGGTTGAAAAGATTGCTGGTGTAACCGGTTATCAGGGCGAGATCGTATGGGATGCAAGTAAGCCGGATGGGCAGCCTCGCCGCTGTCTGGATACGACCAGAGCTTTAGAGAAGTTCGATTTTAAAGCAGAGATGGGATTTGATGAAGGGTTGAGAAGGACGATTGAGTGGTATAGCGAGAATGCGTCTAAAAAGATAATATAACCGACGCTGGTAGAAATTATTATCACTGATGAAGGGATTATCCCAAAAGGGTCTTTCTAAGTAAAACGAAGAGTCTCGAAAGAATCATAAAGTTAAGATAAACAAGAGATTCTCTCCCATAGGGATTAGTTTATTTCGTCATCAGACGTAAAACTAAGCATAATTCTTCTTTTCAGAAAAAATAAATGTCGCAACACAGGGGGAGATCTATTGAAAATATTAGTAGTTGACGACTCTGCAACAATGCGACGGATCATCACCAAGAACCTGAATTCTGCCGGTTATGACGATATAACTGAAGCAGAGAATGGCGAAGAGGCTCTCGGGAAGTTGGAAGGTATTCAGCTCATCTTAACCGACTGGAACATGCCGGTAATGGACGGGCTTACGTTTGTAAAAACCGTCAGAACGATGGATGCCTATAAAGACGTTCCCATCATGATGATCACATCGCAGGCAGCCAAGAAAGAAGTTATAGAGGCGCTGAAGAACGGCGTGAACGATTATCTTGTCAAGCCCTTTACGGCGGGCACAATCGCTGAAAAAGTCAAAGGGCTGGCAGAATAAAGTCTATTAACAGGTGAGATTATGGATGTAAAATATATCAATCCCTTCATCAATTCGGTAGTTACCACCATGGAAATGATGGTCAACACTTCGCCGAAACGACTCGCTCCATTTTTAAAAGATAACAATATCGCAAGAGGAGACGTCTCCGGTATTATCGGGTTCGCATCGCAGGAAATCGTTGGATCAGTTGCTCTGACCTTTCCGGAGAAAACAGTAAAAAAAATATATAGCGTTATGATGGGGGAAGAGACCAACGGAACCAATGAAGATATTCAGGATACCGTCGGTGAACTGGCGAATATTATCGCTGGAGGTGCTAAAGAAGAATTTTCGTCGATGGGAATAACCTATCACATCTCTATCCCCACAGTCGTCGTCGGAAAAAATCACTCCATCGTTCACAAGGGCGGCACACACGTTATGGTTGTCCCCTTCAAGTTGGAAAATAATGCGTTTTTCATGGAAATTAGTATAAAGCTGAAAAATAACTGGAAGAAGAATAACCGGTAATTTATACCGCGAGCCGGAATCAATACTGGTAACAATTCATCAGCAATATCACAATAATCTCTAAAATATCTGCTGTTTATCGGTAGATATTTTTTTCATATACTGACTCTTTTTTACAGGAACTACGTTCCTGATAATTCTAAATAAGGGCTGATGCTTTAAAATACTACCTTTTTCTATTTGAATCTTGATTAACAATTAATATACTTAGTCGTCCCTGAAAAACTGAGTAACAAATTGTTTATTCAATACTTGTATTTAGTTTATAGGATGCTTATATTAACAGAAATCCCCGCTAATCCATCAAAACATGGTGATTTATGCGTCCTAATAAAAGCAATGCGATTCTAATATGTTCCGCTCGCGTTTAGATCAGATACTTGACATGTGTCATCCGCCGGTAATACTTGCCAGCCAGATCGACTGGATGTCTTTTGAAGAGCGATTTGGGGCTTTGTACGGCGACCGGAAAGGACTTCCCGGCTTACCCTTACTTTACGGATATTGATGCTGATTCTGATGAGTATATATTCGTTGGCATCAGCAACGGCGGCTGACTCTTTTTCTGCAACGTAACGGATGAGCCGCCGGGAGTGCAGCCTAAAATCAAACATCCACAGTTTGGTTTAGAGTTCACCTTCGGGCCCAATCCGGCTAATCTAACTGGAGTTTCGTGTTGCGAGTTTCGTCAAGCTGGGCGTTTATGACATTTGTGGGCGGTTGATAAAGCCGCTGGTGTCGGAGATGCTGCTGGTGTGCGCACAAGTGTCCGCTCTCTTATTGAATCACAGTCTCAAAATCCTTCCAAATCCCTTTCCAGAGAAAGCCCTTGACTTTGATCCTAAAAGTGGATAAATTTTAGCTTCTGGTTTTTAACAAGATATATGGTTAAGCAGCCATAAACGAGGTAATATATGAAACGTCTGATGATTTCGGTGTCCGGCATACGCGGCATCGTTGGTGAAGGGTTGACGCCGGATGTGATCACAGCTTACTCAGCCGCTTTCGGCACCTATTGCAAGGGCGGTAAAATCATTGTCGGACGTGATTCACGCTCCACGGGTGAGATGGTGCGCCATGCTGCACTGGCAGGACTGACAGGCGTCGGCTGCGATGTGGTCGATCTGGGGATAGTTCCTACGCCAACCATTCAGATTGCCGTTGAGAAAAGTGGAGCTTCTGGCGGAATCGCCTTTACTGCCTCGCATAACCCGGATGAATGGAATGCTTTGAAATTCTTTGCTGGCAATGGTCTTTTCCTCGATGAGGGGCAAGCCTGCGAACTGAAAGAGATCAAGGATAACTGGCTGGTTGATTACGTCAACTGGGACAAGATCGGGCATGTAACGGCTTACACGAACTCCGTGGATGATCATATCAATTTGGTTTTAAGCAACCCGCTTTTCAACCTGCCCGCAATAAGAAAACGCGCTTTCCGCGTCGCCGTTGACGCGGTTAATGGCGCCGGGTGCAACCTGCTGCCTCAGTTCCTGGCAGAACTCGGTTGCGAGGTCGTCAAGTTAAACTGCGAAATTACAGGATCTTTCCCGCGCAATCCTGAACCTCTGGCTGAACATTTAACAGAACTTGGAAAGTTAGTTACAGAGGAAAAATGCGACCTCGGATTGGCACTCGATCCTGACGCAGACCGGCTGTCTATCGTCGATGAAAATGGCACTCCAATAGGCGAGGAGAATACACTCGTGCTGGCGGCGAAACTGGTACTCGCTAAACAACCGGGACCCGTTGCCACCAACATTTCCACTACCAGAGCGCTGGATGATATTGCTCTGCAGATGGGAGTTCCGATTTACAGGTCCAAAGTGGGTGAGATACATGTCGTCAAGAAGATGCAGGAAATCGGGGCGGTGATTGGCGGCGAGGGTAACGGCGGCGTCATCTTCCCTGATATTCACCTCGGGAGGGATTCTGCGGTGGGGTCTATCATGGTACTGCAAATGCTGGTAAATGAAGAGAAGACACTGTCGCAAGTGATGCAAGGGCTGCCTCATTACGTTATGACCAAACAGAAGGTCTCCATCATAGATCAGCATCCGGACGAGATCTTAGCACAGCTCACCGCTCATTTCAGCGATTGTGAGCAGGACCGCACCGACGGGCTCAAGATCGTCCGCCCGGAAGGCTGGTTCCAAATGAGACCATCCAATACTGAACCGATCCTGCGCATTTATGCCGAAGGAAGGGATTCCGACAGCGCCAACGCGCTGGTACAGGAAGCGATAACGGCTCTGGAGAAGATCATGCCGAAGAGCGGGGAAAAGAAATGATCTTAGCGCGGGTCGTCGGAGATGTCTATGCTACGATACAGAGCGAGCATTTTTCCGGCGGGAAGATCTTGATTGTACAGCCTTTGAACACCGATAAATCGCCGAAGGGTAATACGTTTTTAGCGTTGGACCGCGTCGATGCCGGCGTCGATGATATTGTATTGGTGAATAAAGAGGGCGGCAGCGCCCGCATTATCTTTGAAAACCCGCATATACCTCTGCAGGCAGTTATTGTGGCTGTCGTTGACGATATGGATGTGTTCGGAGAATAGTAATCAGCAGCTCTTGCCGGCTATGTTTCGATTAATCTGAGTATAATTCAATGGATGACTACATCGATAAGATCGTGTCCGAAGTGATTTCGGAGCAGCGGACCAAAGAGGGTGATCCCAGATCAAAGCTTGCCGGGATGATAGATCATACCATCTTGAAACCCGAAGCGACGGAAGACGATATCAGGCGCGTCTGCGAAGAGACCGTGCAATACGGTTTCGCGACGGCGTGCATCAGCGCCTGCTGGGTGTCCTTCTGCGCATCGTTGGAGCTGGCGAAGCCGTTTGTGATATGCACGATAGTCGGCTTTCCGCTGGGCGGCGATCATACTTTAGCAAAGGCAGCGCAGGCAGCTCAGGCGGTCAAAGACGGCGCGGACGAACTCGATATGGTGATGAATGTAGGCTTCCTGAAGTCGGGGAAGCTCGACCTCGTCGAAGAAGATATTCGGACGGTTGTGAAAGCCGCAGGTAAAATAGCCGTAAAGGTGATTATCGAGACCTGCCTGCTGACGGATGAAGAGAAAGTCAAAGCCTGCCTGATTGCTCAAAAAGCCGGCGCGGCATTTGTGAAGACTTCCACGGGCTTTAACGAAGCAGGCGCAAATCCCGAAGACGTGAAGCTGATGCGCCGGGTGGTCGGACCGGACATGGGCGTCAAGGCTTCGGGCGGCATCCGCACCTACGAACAGGCGATGGAACTGGTCGAAGCGGGAGCCAACCGTATCGGGACGTCGGCGAGTGTGGAGATTGTTAGATAAACAGATAGGAAATAGCATCGTGAATTTCCAGCAGTTCATTAAGAGAGCAAAATCTGGTATCTTCATTAAAAGTCGGGTTTAAAATGGTTGAACAGAACGAAATCAGAAAGATAGCAGAGCAGATTGTTAAGAAATTCAATCCAGAACGAATTGTCCTCTTCGGATCGTATGCTTACGGTACCCCTGCACCTTATTCTGATGTTGATCTACTGGTTATATTACCGTTTAAAGGGAAAAGCTTCCGAAAATCGCTGGAAATATTGAATTTAGTTAATCCTTCTTTCAGTGTGGATTTGATTGCTCGCAGACCCGATGAGGCGAACCGACGCTATGCATTGGGAGACCCGCTGATACGTGAAGCGTTCGATAAAGGAAAGGTGCTATATGAACGAGATCGTTAAAGAGTGGATTCAAAAAGCCGAGGGAGATTTTAAAACAGCGAAACGTGAAATCAAGGTAACAGAGAATCCAAACTATGACGCTGTCTGTTTTCACGCACAGCAGTGTATTGAGAAACTGATTAAAGCTGCTCACATTCAACATAATATTATCCCCCCAAAGACTCACGATTTAATTTATCTTTACAATCAATTTGAACAGATTTGTAAGGATTGTAAACTGGAAATAGAGGATCTGCGTTTTCTGACACGCGCGGCGGTAGATTTTCGATACCCGGGTGATTTTGCTGATCGTGAAGAGGCTGAAGAGGCAATGGCTATTTGCGAACGATTACGAACTGAATTAGAAAAAGTTCTAAGAAAGACTTAAACGAGCAGTAAAACCATGTCATCCATCTTAAGCATCATATTAGGCGGCGGGCAGGGGGGACGGTTATACCCTCTGACGCGCTACCGATCCAAGCCGGCGGTGCCGATAGCGGGGAAATACCGCCTGATCGATATCCCGGTGTCGAACTGCATCCATTCGGGCATCGAACGGATCTTTATCTTAACGCAGTTCAATTCGGCGTCACTGAACCGGCACGTCAATCTGGCGTATAAGTTCGACGCTTTTCACGAAGGATTCGTGGACATCCTCGCCGCTGAACAGACCATGGACAGCTTGGACTGGTTCCAGGGAACGGCGGACGCGGTGCGCAAGACTCTGCGGCATTTCCAACGCTTCAGCCTGCAGGATTACCTCATTCTGGCGGGCGATCACATCTATCAGATGGATTACCGCCGCATGATCCAGACTCACCGCGATTCCGAAGCGGATATTACGGTTGCAGTTTCTCCTGTGACTCGGGAGGAAGCGGAAGGGTTCGGAATATTAAGCGTGGATGACAGCGGCAAGATCACCAGCTTTGTCGAGAAGCCGAAATCCGACGATCTGTTGTCGCAATATGAGATCAGTGATTCTGCGAGAGAACGTTTCAATATTAAAGAAACTGAGAAATGTCTTCTGGGCAGTATGGGTGTGTACCTGTTCAAGAAAGACGTATTGAAAGCAGTCTTGAAGAACTACGATCACACCGATTTCGGCAAGCATATCATCCCTGCGGCGATCGGCAATTTAAAAGTTCATGCTCACGTTTTCGATGGATACTGGAAGGACGTGGGGACGATCAGGTCGTTTTTCAATGCCAACATGGATCTGTTGTCAGCGACGCCAAATTATCACTTTTTCGACGAGCCCTTTAAAGTTTATACCCACGCGCGGTTTCTGCCCGGCAGTAAAATCCTGGGCGCTAAAGCTGAATCATCTCTGCTGTGCGAAGGGTGCATCGTCAATCAGTCCACTTTGAAAAATGCCATTATCGGTGTCCGAACCATTGTGCACGAGGGCGCGACGATTGAAAATACCTACGCTATGGGAGCGGATTATTACGAAGATGATCCGGAAGTAATTCATGAGATTCATGGGGCAGTGCCGCCCATCGGCATAGGCGAAGATACCTTCATATCAGGCGCCATTATCGACAAGAATGCCAGAATTGGCAGAGGCGTGAAGATCAATCCGAAGAAAGCGGATGAGAACTATGCCGGACACGGATATATGGTGCGAGACGGCATTACCGTAATCGAAAAAGACGCAGTAATACCGGATGGAGCGGTGATATAAAAATGAGGCGAATCATGAGAATACGAAAACTTTATATAGGAATTATTATAAGCGGGATATTTGCTGTTTCCGCTCTTCAAGCTCAACCTCCCGGCATGATGAAAATGATGGGCATGGGGCAGAAGCAGGGCGCAGAAGCAGAGAAGCTGCACACGCTGGGCGATGCGCCGCTCATCTATACGCTCACCAACGGCATGGAGATCATACTGATTGAGAACCACGCCAGTCCGGTGATCGCATCGACCGTGGTGGTGAACGTCGGTTCGAGGCACGAATCCATCGAAATGAGCGGCGCGTCTCATTTCCTGGAACACCTCCTCTTCAACGGGACCGAGACCCGGACTCAGAAACAGCTCTACGACGAGATGGATTTCATAGGCGGGTATAATAACGCCAATACCACACATGATCATACCAATTACATGATCCTGGTGGAAAGCTCAAACTTCGAGAAAGGACTCGAAATTCAGGCGGATATGCTCTTTCATTCCACGCTGCCAGAAGAAAAGTTCGCCAAGGAGAAGGGGATCGTTACCGAGGAGATCGGTCAGGGAGAAGACAGCGAAAGCTACCGCATTGAACACTTTTTCGATAGCGTAATCTTCAAGGGGAGTCCTTACGAACGTCCCATCTTAGGATCGCGGCAGAGTGTCCGCGATATGACACGCAAACAAGTCTGGGATTACTATAAGACCCACTACGTGCCGAACAACATGACCGCGCTGATCATGGGCGATTTCCAGACGCTTGATATGATCGAGATGGTGGAACGCGTTTTCGGGCAGGAACCACCAAGAACGCTCCCTGAACCAAAATTTCTGATCTTCGGCACACCAATAAGAGATCCGCATACCTGGGAATCCTTTTATTCCACACAGGGTGAAGCCAGCAGTCATAAAATACGGTTCTCCTACTGGGCGCCGCCGAGGCTCTATCCCGAATATCCCGCTTACATGGTATTAACCGATCTTTTGCAGGATTACCTCCAAAAGGACCTGACTTCAATACCCGATATGGGAATCAGCGGTGTATCGGTGAGTTATTTTGCAGACGTCGATTTTGCTCTGTTGAACATCGACTTGACGCAAGACCCAGCTCTGGATTTTTATCCGGCGATAGATGAACTTCGTGCAGCCATCGACGGGTTCAGAGAATGTCAACTTGAGCAGAAAAAAGTCGATGCGATCATTACGTCGGTTCTGTCGGAAGATGCTTTCAATGCCGAACGTCCGCACTTCTATGGTATGATGAAAAGCGCCGATATAGCTCAGGGCGGACCCTACTTCATGTTAGATTATCCCGACTTTTTAGCCGGAGTAACAATAGAGGACTTGAATGAGTTGCAGAGCGCGTTTGGGATGGAAGCTCCAGTTGTGGCTGTCTATGAAGCGGTGAATACGAAAGCGGACGATGAAATCGCAGCCGGAGCAGAGAAGATCACAGTTCGCAGAGAGCTTGCCAACGGATTAAATATCATCGTTCAGCAGGATGAGGATAATCCTATATTTGCCGCGCATTTTCTCTTTAAGCATCGTTCAGCCTATGAGATTGAATTGGGCGGCAGACAGGGCATGGTAGATTTCCTTCATCATCTGCTGGCAGACGGACCCGCGGATATGGGGGAAGAGCATTTTGCAGATGAGCTGGACAGATTAGGCGCCCGGGTGAAATTCTACGACATGTCATACATCCCCTTTGACGATTATTACACCACCCCCGAGTTTTCCTATGTGCGGTTGGAAGTGATGGATGATAATTACTCCCCGGCGCTAAAACTGGTCAGCCGGTGTATTCTTAATCCAAACTACGATACCGATGCAATTGAATCGGCGCGGGAACAAATGACAGGATTATCGAAGAAGAGTCAGGGATCGGTGAGTAAGAAAGGCAGGAAACTGTTCAGATCGCTGCTCTACGGCGATTCTTATCTCGCCGCAGACGTCGTCGGGAACAGTGATGATATTTCAGCTATTACAGGGGAGGAATTACAGGAGTTTGGCAGTAAATATTTCTCGCCTCAAAATTTGATTTTAACCGTAGTCACCAGCCGCGATGCTGAATTGATACTGGACGAGATCGAGGGTATTTTTACAGATTGGGAATCGGGATCGCCTCTTCCTGAGGTGAGTATCCCCGCTCCGCTGCAAATAGCTAAACGCGCAGAAGAGACAGGCGGCAAAGAACAGTCCTATCTTGCTATGGGATATGTCTTCGATCTCGATGATCCTGAAGACCGCGCGCCGCTTACCATCATGAATTCCATCATTTCTGACCGGATGCAGTTTCAACTGCGAGAGAGAGAAGGTTTAGCCTATTCTCTCGGAAGTTCCGTCGGATTCCACGGAAGCTGGGGCAGTTGGTCTGCCGGTATAGGCACTGGTTCACAAAACCTCGCGAGAGCCGAAGATGGGATACTTGAAGAAGTAATAAAAGCTGCCAAAGGCAATTTCTCGGAAGAGGAGGTGGCAAAAGCCCGTAACGCTTATTCCGGCAGAATGGCGATGAGAAGTCTGACACGGGCTAACCGGGCGTATTTGATGGGACTGGGTGAACTGCGCGGCGAAGGAGTTGATCGACACTTTCGATGGCTGGATGACATCCGAGCCGTTACCAGCGATGACGTTGCCAGAGTTGCCAAGCGATATCTGAAATCAGACAGGATGACCACCGCAATTGTGCGCTGAATTCAAGGGTGAAAGCTAAAAAACAATTTGCAAGCCAATGATTTTTTCCGTAACTTTAATGTCCAGCCATAATAGGAGCGGAAAAAGCAAAAAATTGGGATTGTTAATTGTACCAAGAGTAAGCTACTTTAATGACAACTGCACGTTTAATCTTAGATGAAATCCATCCGTATGTTCCCGGTAAGCCGATATCCGAGGTAGCCAGGGAATACGGCGTGACAGATATAGTAAAACTCGCTTCGAACGAAAACCCGCTGGGACCGTCGCCCCGCGCTATCGAGGCTTTGAAAAACGCCATTTCAGAGGTCAATTTATACCCTGACGCGGGAGGTTATTCTCTGGTGAACAAGCTTTCGGGCATTCACGACTATCCGCCGGAGGGCATTATCTTAGGGAATGGATCGACTGAGATTGTTGAACTGATCTGTGAGGCTTTCTTAGAAACGGGGCTGGAGGCGATTACCGGACCTCAGGCGTTCTTCAAGTACCGCATCGCCTGCCAGATCATGGGGGTTCGACCGACCATGGTCCCGATGCCGAATTATACCTACAATGTGGACGCCATGATTGAAGCGATGAACGCAAACACCAGACTGGTGTTTATCGCCAACCCAAATAATCCGACCGGGACATACTTGAAAGCGGATAAGATTGAACGGTTGATCGATGCTCTGCCGAAAGAGGCGACACTGGTTCTCGATGAAGCCTATTTCGAATTCGTCGATCTCGATGATTATCCGAATGGATTGGATTTTCTCAAAGCCGGCAAGAGGGTGATAGTTCTACGCACGTTTTCCAAGGCTTATGGACTGGCGGGACTTCGCTGTGGCTATGGGTTTGCGTCACCTGACGTCATCGCTTCCATGCACAAAGTGCGAGAAGCATTCAACTGTAATTCCCTGGCGCAGATCGCCGCGGAAGCCGCGCTGGATGATCACGAATTCTTAGCCAGGACGATGGAGGTTAATCGCCAGGGCATGGAATATACAGAAGCCGGATTTAACAGGCTGAACATCGAATACGTCCCTTCAGTCACCAACTTCATTCTTGCCGATTTCAAACGACCGGGCAGAGAGTTTTTTGAGGAGATGCTCAGGCGCGGCGTAATAATACGCCCCATGGCGCCTTACGATCTGCCGACCTGTATGCGCGTCAGCATTGGTCTGCCCGAAGAGAATCGGAGGCTTTTTAAGGCGCTGGAAGAACTGCTCAATTAAACGTGGTATGAAAAGAGCATAAACGCTGAGATTATTAGGAGGCAGATAATCCAATGCGAAAAATAGCTTTCATAGCCGGTGACGGCGTCGGTTCGGAAGTTGCTGGCGAGGCGGAAAAAGTACTCCAAGCGGTGGTTGATCGTTCCGGGCTGGAATTGCAGGTGGATCATTTCGATTACGGCGCTCAGAAATACCTTGATGAAGGCATAACTTTGCCAGACGAACAAATTGAAGAATTTCACCGTGATTACGCTGCTATTTTTATCGGCGCTCTGGGCGATCCAAGAATACCCGACGATGCGCATGTCAGAGACATACTGCCCGCGCTTCGCCTGAAGCTCGACCTGTACGTTAACTATCGCCCTATCCGACTTATCAACGACCGATATTGCCCTTTGAAAAGGGAGAATGCCGGTGAGATTGATTTTGAGATACTCCGTGAGAATTTGGAGGGGATAAACTCATGTGTCGACGGAGTATTTAAACGCGGCACTGAAAATGAAGAACTGATTCAACAGTCGATTATCACCCGGCGCGGCGTCAGAAGGATACATCAATTCGCCTTCGATTATGCTCGCAAAAAAGGGTATAAGAAGGTAACCATCTGTGACAGCAGACCGAACTTTTACCCCCCGGTCGATTTCTGGAAGAATGAAGTTGATGTAATCAGTAAAGATTTCCAGGAGATAGAGAGTGATTTTGTAACTCTTCCGGAGTTGCTGAATATCCTACTCAACCGACCTGAAGAATTAGAGCTTGTTGTGGCTTGCAATAATTTTGGCAGCATCATTGCTGAGATAGGATCTGAAATACAGGGCGGCTGTACACAGGCAATTGAAAAGAGCTTCAATCCAGGAAGAATTTCGCTTTACATGCCGGTGCACGGTCCTCTTAACGATCAAGCCGGAAAGAATGCGGTAAGCCCGTTGGCAGCGATAACCTGCATGGCGATGCTGCTTGGTGATTTCGGGTTTGAACAGGAAGCCCGCTGGATCAATGCCGCCGTGAAATACGCTATTGACACCGAAAACATAACTAATGATCTGGGTGGAAGGTTGACTACCAGCCAGGTCGGCGATTTTATCGCGGATCAAATCAAACGAGGCGCTCATCAATAGCACAAGCAGTAAATAGATAACACACATACATATAACCAAAATATTCTTGCACGAGGTAAAATTGATTACTTTGCGACCAATCCGACCATCCGACATCAATGCAATCGTAAGTTTATCTAATCGCCGGTTGTGGCAGCACCACTCCGGAGTCGATGAATGGCATACGGATCCGATCAATCAAGCCAATCTGGTCCCGTGGGAAAAGTTGACGCTTTTCCAGAAATATCTTAATGGCGGCGTTGCCTGTGACCCTACGTTGTACAAAAATCACTTAAACTGGCTGACCAGAAATGGCGGCTTTGTTCTCGCCGCTGAAGAGACGGTGGGCGTTATGAAACGCATCGTCGCTTATGCAGAAATCTGGTGTATCGAAGAGCCCTCACCTATAGGTAAAACGGGTTCGATAATCAAAATAGAAGCAGATACGACCTTCACTGAAGATCCCATTCCCAAGCTATATGCCAACGCTAAAAAAGAGATCCGAGCGCGCGCCTATTCAACTCTGGCGATCTGTCCCTTCGGCTCTAATGCAGTTTCCTCGAACTTAGATGACAGCCGCTGGGAGTTGCTGGCTTTGACACGCAGGTACAGGATCTCCCGCGCTGATTTAAGCCCTTGTGAACTTCCACATAAAGTTGAAGAAGTCGCACGCGCCGAGTTAGCCATCCAAAACCTTTTCTGTGTGGATCAGTCCATACCGCCTTTCTACAACTGGGCATCGGTATGGGAAGAGTTCGAACTCCTTCCTGAAATGAAGAGAGCTATCCATCGCAGTCAGGCTCGCAGGGTCGAGTTGGAATACCATGGAAAGACAATAACTACTGTCATCTGGATTTGGAGCTGGGGAGACGTCGAGGATTTCTGGCGCCTTACTTTCTGGATTCCACCCGAGTTGGAAGAGGACCGGGAGTTGATCCTGGAATTGACGCGTATCGCTGCTGAAATCTGGGACACGGATGACGTGCCGGGATTCGATCTCTGCGCAGATGAAGAGAACGGTTCATTTCTTGTCAACCGAGGATTCAAGGTGGATGAAGAGCTTCCCGCCGAGCCGCGTTATTATACGGGTGTGTGATTGATCTAATTCTACTTCTGAGCGGTTTATGTTCGCCTGTAGCTTCGCTGTATCAACACCGAAGATCCCACAATCAGAGCTAATTATGTGGTTGATATCTGGCATATGTGTCTGATTGCAGCATTGGACTTTTACAATTTAACAAACTGCGGTCAAGATCTCATGCCGGGAGAAACAATGGAAGAGACTCCGAAACAGGAATCACAATCGAATAACCTCGATCGGGAAACTGGCGCTGCCAATCCGGATGAAGAGATGATAAAGGTTGTCAACCGGAAAGGAGCGGCGAAAGAAATTCCCCGCTCCGAGTACGAGCAGAAGAAGCGCAGCCGTAGGAAGCACGAACACCGTTCTGTCATTTCGTTCAAGACGATCTTCTCGATAGCGTTTATCCTCCTCGCAATGATACTTTCAGCCTATGTTGCGCTACAAATTGTACAATAAACGAGGATTCTTATGAAATACGAAAACCTTCTGTTCGATCTGGAAGACGGTGTCGCAATTGTTACCATCAACCGTCCCAAAGTTCTGAACGCTTTAAATGCGCAGACTGTCGCCGAGTTAAAAGCGGCATTTACGCGGGTGGCGGATGATCCTAATATCAAGTGTGCCATTTTAACGGGCGCAGGTGAGAAATCGTTCGTTGCCGGCGCTGACATCAGCGAAATAGCCACCAAAGACGCTTCGTCAGGAACGGCATTCGCTCTGAATGGTCAAGCAGCGCTGAACCTGATACAACATTCGGATAAGCCGATCATTGCCGCGGTGAATGGATTCGCCTTAGGCGGCGGCTGCGAAATTGCCATGGCTTGTCACCTGAGATTTGCTTCTGAGAACGCTCGCTTCGGGCAGCCGGAAGTGAATCTGGGAATTATTCCTGGATATGGAGGCACACAGAGATTAGCGCGTTTGGTTGGCGCGGGCAGAGCTATTGAGTTGTGTATTAACGGCGCGCCCATCAAAGCGGATGAAGCTTACCGTATCGGGCTTGTGAATAAGATCTTTCCACAGGAAGAACTTCTCGAAAAGACTAAGGAATTTTGCAAAGCTGTAATGTCAAAGGGACCGCAGGCGGTCTCGTTCGTCCTTCACGCGGTCAACCGCGGCATGGAGATGAGCCTGTATGATGCTCTCAGACTGGAAGCGCATCTCTTCGGTTTGATCTGCGCCACCGAGGATATGAAGGAGGGCACTAAAGCCTTCCTGGAGAAACGCCCGGCTAATTTCACCGGTAAATAGATTATAAAGAAGCCGGGGCTTAATAAACCCCGGCTTTGTTGACTATATCAACAATGCATACTTTCATCTTTCAAAAATGAACAACACAATCCTAATCATCAATCCCGGATCGACTTCGACGAAAGTGGCGGTCTGGGCTGAAAATAAACTGGTTTTGCAGGAAACAGTAAAACATCCCGCGGATGAACTGGCGAAGCTGCCTAAAGTCGTCGATCAGTTCGATCTGCGCTTGAAAGCCATACGCGAAGCAGTTAAATCGTGGCTGCGATCGGGCAAACTCTCAGCCGTTGTCGGACGCGGTGGACCGCTGCGTCCCTTACAAGGCGGCACTTATGCCATCAACGAGCAGATGCTCGACGATCTGAAAAAGGCAAAATACTCCAACCACGCGTCCAACCTCGGGGCGATCATTTCACATCATATAGCCGGCGAATTGAACCTGCCCTGCTACGTGGTAGATCCTGTTACCGTCGATGAGTTCACCCCGCTTGCGAGGATCTCAGGTTTCCCGGGAATCGTCAGGAAGTGCCGTTCACACGCTCTGAATATCAAGGCGACTGCGAGGCTGGCGGCTGATGAACTGGGCAAGCCGCTGATAGCCACAAATTTCGTGGTCGCGCACATGGGTGGCGGACTATCTATATGCGCATTGGCGGGAGGCAAGATCGTTGACGTCAACGACGCTTTATTGGGAATGGGACCTTTTTCGCCTGAACGCGCTGGAGCGCTGCCTATCGGAGCATTGGTTGAAGCTGCTTATTCCGGCGAATATTCCAAAGAGGAGCTGATAAGACGGTTATCTTCTCAATCCGGACTGAAGGGATACCTCGGAACTGCCGATCTTGTGGAAATAGAGAAGCGAATTGACAAGGGAGACGCAGATGCCCGCCTCTATTTCGACGCCATGATTTACCAGATAGCGAAGGAGATAGGCGCTGCCGCGACGGTGCTGAAAGGAAACATCGACGGTGTTATCCTGACAGGCGGAATGGCGAATTCCACCCGGCTGGTCGAATCAATAAGGCAGTACATATCCTATTTAGGGCGCGTTTTCGTCTATTCCGGCGAAAAAGAGATGGAAGCGCTGGCTGAAGGAGCGCTTCGTGTCATTACTGGCGAAGAAGAAGCAAAAATCTATTAAATCAACAGGGCGGTCTTCAGGACTGCCGTTCGATAGAGATAAATAACAATGAAAGAAAAACTTAAAAAGCCTATTCGGGACTGGCAGGGTATTATTAAACGAGCGCAGGAAATCAGCGCAAAACGAATGCGCAATGTCGTTGTGGCGGCAGCGGCTGACGGCTCAGTGATACAAGCCGTCGCTGACGCTCGCGCTCAGTCGATAGCCGACGCCACACTGGTTGGTAATGCGGAGAAAATTCGCAGGCTTGCCGATGAGCATGAGATCGATATATCCAAGCTATACATTACCGATTCCCCTGACGTCGAGGAAGCAGCGGCGCGTTCCGCTGACATGGCTGCCAGCGGCGATGCCGACGTTATTATGAAGGGATTCCTGCCCACCTCAGTGCTGCTGAAAGCAGTCCTATCAAAAAAACGCGGGCTGAGGCGTTCCGATGTGCTGTCGCATTGTGCGGTATTGTCACCACCAGATTACCCGAGGCTCTTAAACATCACCGACGGCGGAATGGTGGTCAGTCCAGATTTTAAGCAGAAAGTGAAAATCATCGAAAATGCAGTTTCCGTGTCAAGAGCTTTGGGTATCGAAAAGCCGCGCATCGCTCTATTAGCAGCGACAGACGTGGTCAATCCTGACATGCCGCGCGCGGTCGAGGATGCAATCATCGCCAAGATGGCGGATAGGGGGCAGATCAGCAACGCTGTCGTTGACGGTCCTTTGACCATAGATGCGGCGACCCAGCCTAATGTCGCAGAATACTACGGCATCAGCAGTCCGGTTGCGGGAGTGGCTGACGTTCTGGTCGCCAATTCCATCGAAGAGGGGAATATCATATCAAAATCACTGATTCTGTTTGGCGGTGCGGTCTTCTGTGGTGTAATTGTCGGTGCTGCGGTGCCGGTATCACTGGTCAGCCGTAGCGATCCACCGAGAAACAAACTGGCATCGGTTGCAATTGCGGTAGTCCTTTCAGAATACCTCCGCAGAGAGGAGGCGCTGTCATGAGCAGGATGAAAGATTTTGACGAATTGCTGAGCAAGGCAGTAGATCAATCAAAAATACATGGACCGTTGAGGCTGGTTTTAGCCTGCGCTGATGAACAGTATTCTATCGAGGCGCTCAGCGAAACAGCGAAGATGGGATTGATAACTCCGATTCTCATCGGTGATAAGGACGAAATTTCTGAAATTGCCGAAAAGGCTAAGATCAATCTGTCAGGTTTTGAGATCATCGAAGAGAAGCATCGCCGCCGCGGCGCCGCTGAAGCTGCCAGTCTGGTTGCTAACAGGCAGGCTGATCTGCTCATGAAGGGACGTATCCGAGCCATCGATTTTTTGCAGGCAGCGCTTCACAGCGGAGTTGGTCTGCGCGAAAAGAATCAGTTGTGGACGCATATCGGTATCTTTTGGCCCCAGTGGTTATCGAGATTCCTGCTGATCACCGATGGGGGCGTGGTCATCGATCCTGATCTGGAGAAAATTCCCCGGATCATTGCCAACGCGGTCAGCGTTGCCGAATGCCTGGGGATCGAACAGCCGCGAGTAGGATTACTGGCGGCAGTGGAAGCGGTCTATGCCAACATGCCAGTTGCTATGGGGGGCGCAATTATATCCAAGATGGCGGATCGCGGGCAGATCAAGAATGCGTTGGTTGATGGACCGCTCTCGCTGGACGTCGCTCTTTCGCCGGATGCCGCCCGGGAGAAGAACGTTGGCGGCGAGGTTGCTGGCAAGGCGGACATTTTAGTCGTCAACAAGATCGAAGTGGGCAATACGCTCTGCAAGTCACTGTTCATCTTCGGAAGAGCACGGTCTGCCGGACTGCTCATCGGAGCGCGACAGCCGATTATCCTGACCTCCCGATCTGAATCAGCCGAGGCCAAGATCAATTCTATTGCGTTGGCGACGCTTCTGGCTAAGAGGGGATAGGGTACCCTAATAACATTGCGTTTATAACCACATGAACCAACCCGGTCCCAATGGCGATAAAAATGCGGAGTCTCCTTCGCTCTACAACCGCATAGGTTTTGTTCTGGGGCTACTGCTCTTTGTCATAATTCTGATTATCCCTGATTTGGCGGGGATGCCCGTTGCCGCGCAGAAGATGGCTGCAGTAACCGTCCTTATGGCGGTGTGGTGGATCACTGAGGCAATTCCCATTCCAGTAACGGCGCTATTGCCGCTGGTACTTTATCCGCTGCTCGGTATTACCGACGCCCGAACTGCGGCGACGCCCTATGCCAATCACCTGATATTTCTATTCTTAGGCGGTTTTATAATCGCGCTGGGAGTGCAGAAATGGGATCTGCACAAACGCATTGCCTTAAAGACGGTTTCACTGCTCGGATTTTCACCGTCAAAGCTGGTATTGGGATTCATGATTTCGACGGCTTTCCTGTCGATGTGGATATCGAATACGGCGACGGCGGTGATTATGCTGCCGATAGGGATGGCGGTCATCAAGCATTTTGAAGGTTTTGGCACTCCTCCAGGTGAAAGCAAACGGCTGAGTAATTTCGGCGCGGCGTTGATGTTCGGGATTGCTTATGCCGCGTCGATCGGCGGGATCGGCACTCTGATCGGCACGCCGCCTAATATCATCTTAGCGGGGCTGGCTGAAGATCTCTATGGAAAGGAGATCACATTCACTAAGTGGCTGGGCGTCGGTCTGCCGCTTGTGATCGTGTTTCTGCCTCTGGTATGGATTTACCTGACGCGGATCGCTTGTCCCATAAAAGGCGGAGGCAAGTTATCCGGCGGGAAAATAATCCGGGAAGAATTAGCGCGCATTGGTAAGATGTCGATTCAAGAGCGGCGAGTGGCGTTGATCTTTACGCTGACAGCCTTAGCCTGGATTCTATCGGACGCCAAGAATTTCGGATCGTTCACTATTCCCGGTTTGAAGACCATTTTCCCTGGGATCACGGACAGCACCATTGCCATGACCGGCGCAATTGCCATGTTCATCGTTCCTGCGAAGAGATTCTCAGGACAGCGGTTGTTGACCTGGAACGCTGCGAAAGATATCCCCTGGGGTATTCTGCTGCTGTTTGGAGGGGGGCTGGCATTAGCTGAAGGGTTTAAGCAGAGCGGTCTGGACGTCTGGATCGGAGATCATTTAGAGCTTATCAAAAGCTGTCCGCACCTGTTGATTGTCCTGATCTTGGTCGCGCTGGTCATTTTCCTGACCGAAGTAACGTCAAACACGGCAACCACGGCGATGATTTTACCGATATGCGGGGCTTTAGCGGTAACTATGGGGCAGGATCCGCTGCTGTTCATGGTTCCTGCAGCGATAGCGGCGTCGTGCGCCTTCATGCTGCCGGTGGGCACGCCGCCGAACGCGCTTATTTTTGCTTCTGGCAAGGTTACTATTCCGCAAATGGCGAGGATCGGCATCTGGCTGAATCTTGTGGGAATTATAATAATAACATTGATAGCTTATTCCATAGCTCTGCCGGTTTTAGGGCTCAGGTAACTTAATGCCGTCATTCTGGATGGTCTGGAGTATAGCCCCCTATGGGGGAATCGGACAATGATTAAAATGGAGGTTATCATGGAAAAGAGATCATTCTTTTCCTTGCGAGTTCACTGGGGTTTCATCTTAGGGCTGATCGTCTTGCTTGCGTTCCTTTTCGTCTTTGTATCTCTGTATTCCATGCACTGGCTTTTTATGGATGACATCGGCGTGATAATGCCGACGAAGTACATGGCTGATCAGGTGGGATCAGAACTTTGGATGGATTTAAGTGAGGAACTCAGGGGACCATCTGAAATCCAACGGTGGCGTTCGCAAGGATACTGGGATGCGGAACCCGAATTTTCAAAGGCGGCGCTGTTCTGGTTCACTTATAATTCAACCGAACACAGCTTTAACATACGCCCAACTACTGAAGATTTCAATACACCACCGGATCTGATCGATCATTTGAAAAGTAAAATAGCGTCCATCATTGATTCTACCTTAAGTCAAAAACAAGCCGGCGGAATCCCGGCATATTTCAAAGATGAGACCGGTGATTATAATTTACAGGGATTGCTCTATAAAGAAGAACCAAAAGCTGTTGGACTGATCACCGATCTCAATAAATTCAGGCAAATCGTCCTGCCTGAAGTGCTGGAACACGCAAAAGATAATTTCCCGCTTTTAAAGCTGTTCACTGAAGGAGTAGGGCGGGGAGAACCATTCCATAGCAGTATGTTTATCCTTTACCGAAACAGTCAGGACAGCATTATCGCCCAACTGGGTTCACCGGGTGAATATGCATACGATAAAGAACTTGGGTCCAACGATTACATGAAAGAGTATCCACTTTGGAAGGCTATGGATATCAAACCCGAAATCGTGCTTCCTCATTGTTTCGACCTGCGTTGGGAAAAGGCTGCCCGCAAAGGATTCTATGGCATCATAGCGCTGCTTGTTATTGTACTTTTATTGTGGATTCGAGCGGAAATCCGACTAAAGAGAGCAAAGAGCTATACTTAAGGTTTATTCATGGATACAGAAAAAATCAAAGAGGAAGTCTGGAAAACGGTACAGGACATCAACCGCGCCTGGGCGGTGCAGGGTGATGTTTCCAAGCTGGCGGTCTATTTTCACAAAGATATGGTGGTGATATCTCCGCTGGATGGCATACAGGGTGAAGGTGGGGAAGCCTGTGTCGATTCATACAGAACCTTCATCGAAGCGGCGAAGATCTACCATTTGGAAGAATCCGATCCCAATATTCTGCTCTATAATGACGGTGAGCTGGCTATAGTAACCTATCATTTTGACATTGCTTACGATATGGCGGGCAAATCCTGCCATGAAATTGGTCAGGAGATGCTCGTCATGACCAGGCAGGACGGGAAATGGCAGGTGGTTACCAAGGTGCTGCTAAGCTATGCTGATAAGAAATAGAAACTTGGCGCTTCCTTTAGTGATCCCCACGGGAAAAGCGCCAGTCTACGTATAGAACAAAGGAGCTATCCCAAAAGAAGAAAACAACGTCATTGCTCCTTAGGAGTCCCTACGGGACGAGGAACGAAGTGACGTGGCAATCTCCTATGTTACAAGTATTAAGAGATTACCTCACTTCGTTCGTGCCGAAGGCATCATCCGAAGGAGTCCTACGGACCTATGGGATAATGATAGTTTATAGACTTTTGGGACAGCCCCCTAAAAAAGATCCAGCCCCCTTCAGGGGGGTTACAGAAAGTATTCGTAGCCCACGTCCTTTAGGGCTGGGCGCTGGGATGTTTCTAAGATTCAGTTATTCGAAAAATTCGAATAACTGCCGATTATGGTAAGAAGTATCTCAATAGTAAAGATGTAGAGAAAAACTAACATATCAGCCATACGGACACCCGGAAGGTGCTGCCACCAGCTTTTTATCGGCAAGTCGCCTTCTGACAATAGATAGATACAGAGTAGGTAAAACCATGAACCAACGTATTTTACTATCCGGCAACGAAGCAGTCGCTCAAGGGGCACGCACTGCCGGAGTGCGCTTTGCATCGGCATATCCGGGCACCCCTTCGACAGAAATTCTGGAGAACATCGCCAGATTACCGGGTATCCACGCGCAGTGGTCGCCCAATGAAAAGGTCGCTTTTGAAGTGGCTATCGGCGCTTCGCTGGGCGGAGCGAGAACTATTGTCTGCATGAAGCACGTCGGCTTGAACGTCGCCGCCGATCCGCTGATGACGCTGGCATATACCGGTGTTGGAGCGGGTTTCGTCTTAGTATGCGCGGATGACCCCGAAATGCACTCATCGCAGAACGAACAGGACAACCGCACCTATGCAAAATTCGCAAAAATCCCCATGTTGGAGCCATCCGACAGCCAGGAGAGCTACGATTTCATCGGTGAAGCTCTGGAGATCAGCGAAAAGTTCGACACGCCGGTATTGATGCGCATGACCACGCGCATTTCCCATTCGCATACTCCGGTTGAACTGCGGGAATGGAAAGAGGTTGAAGGTGCTAAGTTCAAACCAGACATCAACAAATATGTCATGATGCCCAACTTCGCCAAGCCGCGCCACCAGATCGTTTTAAAACGCCTCGAGGATTTAAGGCGATTCAGTGAAACGACGCCTTTAAATGTGATCGAGTGGGGCGATAAAAAGGTCGGCGTGGTGACTTCCGGTGTTTCGTATCAACATGCAAAGGAGGCTTTGCCCGACGCCAGCTTTTTCAAACTTGGATTCTCCTATCCCATGCCTTTGAAGAAGATCGCCGATTTCGCCAGTCAGGTAGATAAGCTGCTCGTCGTCGAAGAACTCGAACCGTTCATCGAAGAGGGGCTGAAAGTAGCAGGGATCGCCTGCGAAGGGAAGAAATACTTTCCGATATTCGGCGAACTCAATCCCACGCTGACGCAGAAAGGATACGAAGAGGCAGGAGCGCTGACTCCTTCCAACGATGACACAACTGATGCGGTTGAGGTGCTGCCGCGTCCGCCCGTGCTCTGCCCCGGCTGTTCACACCGTTCGGTTTTTTATGCACTGAAGCGTATGAATGCTCACGTTACCGGCGATATCGGCTGTTACACGCTGGCGGCGCTGCCGCCTCTGGAAGCTCTGCATACTTGTATATGTATGGGCGCATCTATAGGCGTATCGACTGGAATTCAGCAGGTCGAGGGTTCTGAGAGACCCGTTTTTGCCGTTATCGGTGACAGCACTTTCCTGCACTCCGGTATCACAGGTCTGCTCGATGCGGTGTACAACAAGGCTAACGTCAACATAATTATCCTGGATAACAGCATCACCGCCATGACCGGTGGTCAGGTGCATCCAGCTACCGGCAAGACGCTGATGGGTGAAGATACTAAAGCCGTCGATCTGCCGCAACTCTGCAAAGCGCTGGGCGCGGATCACGTTGAGGAGTTTGATCCTTACGATCACAAGGCAACTCGCGCCACGCTGAAAGAAGCATCAAAACGCGAAGGCGTGAACGTATTGATTACCACCAGACCTTGTATGCTCTTCCCGAAGAAGTGGAAGGATGAATCTTACCGGATCATCGCAGAAGAGTGCAACGGCTGCGGCGTCTGTCTGAAGATTGGATGTCCCGCGATATCAAATTCCGATGAGGTTACCGACAAGAATCTGGCAATCCCGATCATCGATGAAACCTTATGCACCGGCTGTGATCTCTGTGCGGAGATATGTCCGGTGAATTGCATTCTGCCGCTGTCCAAACTGAACGAGAAGGAGGAAGTTGAAGCATGAATTCCGCAGATAAAAACAGTATAGTCAACGTCCTGATCGTCGGCGTCGGCGGTCAAGGTGTGCTTTTAGCATCACAGATTCTCTCCAACGTCGCTCTGCAATCCGGCTTGGACGTGAAAAAGAGCGAAGTGCACGGCATGGCACAGCGGGGAGGAGTGGTTTCTTCACACATACGCTTCGGGAAGAAGGTCTATTCGCCGCTGATTCCGAACGGCAAGGCGGACGTTATCCTCGCTTTTGAAAAAGCCGAAGCGTTGCGCTGGGCGCACGAACTTAAATCCGGCGGCAGTATGATTGTCAACAACCACAAGCTGATTCCGCCGATTGCAGTCGATCCGAAGTACGTCTATCCGGATGACAGTCTGGATCAACTGAAAGAGAAGGTCGAGCATTTGAACGTCGTCAATGCGGCGGACGTCGCGGAAAAACTTGGTAACCCGCGTCTCGCCAATACGGTTCTCTTAGGCGCTCTATCGAAGACGCAGGACATCAAAGAGGAGACCTGGCGGGAGGTCATCAGCCGCCGCGTCCCGAAAGGAACGACTGAAGCCAACTTGAAGGCGTTTGCAGCGGGTAGGGGGGAGTAAGGGCTCTCCCTGTCCTTTTGATGAGTCGGTGACAATAACTAAACAGAAGCATTTCAAATGTCACACAACGAACTGGTACTGATCGCCGCGTTGATCCTCCTGGCGCTGTGCGGATCGTTTATCGGATTCCCTTTCCTTGCATCATTGGGATTCACGCTGGCTATAGGTGTGATCTTCTACTTGATCCAGAGTGGGAAAAAGCGCGGTAATGGAGAAGCCGAAGAGTGAGATTCTGATTAACTGCACAATATGCTGTTAAATAAGACGTATCTCAAAGCGGTAGTTTGTCGTTGAATTAATACGTTATAATGCCCGCGTTGTCGAGAGTCTACGTTGATTTGCTGCAGCAATGCGAGATAGGAGCCTGCCATGAAACGCATACTGAAAGTATTGTCCTATTTTGCCCTGCCTGTCTTAGGCTTGATCTGGGCGATAGGGTGCACGAAAACGCCATCAGGACCCGGTAATAACGGCACTCCACCCCCTGTCGATGAATACGTGCTTGAAATCTCTGTTGTGCCTGCCGTCGTGACCAGTGAGAGCGGGACTGGGATTATACATGGATCTCTGAAGAAAAATAATATCCCGATGCAGAATGCGCAACTTGATTTTCGCTCTGTGGCTTCCGAGATTTCGTCTGCCAATATGACGACCGGTTCGTGGACAGATACAACTTCTGAATCCGGCTTCAATCCGACTGTTTTCTATCATCCAGTCGATTATGAAGGTGATATCGATACGATATACGCGGTGTACTACGCCGCTTATGGAGGCGATACCTTAGCCTGGAACTTTGTCTCAGTAGAGATTCATCACCCCTTAATAGAGATTGATCTCTCAATTGATCCGATTTCGGTGTATGAAGACAGTAGCGGGCTCATTTCGTGTTTCCTGACAATTGACGGCGTCCCGCTGGTTAATGAGGAAATAGATTTTCGGGCAGCATCGTCAAACTATTCAAACTCAATAATTGACCCGTTGAACTCATTTTCTGATTCCACAACAGCTACCGGCACGGTCATGCCCGTACTTTATTATCCCAATGACTATGAAGGGGATATCGACACCCTGTTTGCCCTGTATGAAGATGATGGCGATACAGTTGCCTTAAGCTCCATTACGGTGAACATCATTCATCCATAAAATGAATAGATCAACGATAATATTACTCGGCATAATTGGTTTGCTGTTGCTGGGATGTGCTGACACCAAGGATCCCGCCAGCCCTGAAACAGGCATACCTTACTTCGACGTTATCGTAACGCCGGATATAATGGCGCCGCTGGAGAATGCGTTTATAGCTCTCTCGCCTGTGCTGACTCTTGAATTCAGCGAGATGGATGGATTGCTGGTCGGTTTCAGTTCTGTGCCCGATTCGGGTTTCTTCTTCGATTTTCCCTACAGTTACATCGATCTGGACGCGGACAGCCGCATCAGTCCTCCGGTCTGGTTCCGATATACTGGTCTGGGCAGCCCCGACACAGTTGACGTAAAGATATATGCTCATGTTATCAGTATGTCTGGTGATACGTTAGCGTGGAACTTCGCTGAAGTGAAGGTTGTAGGAGGGTAGTAAGAAGAATGAATATATGGATTACACTTTAGAATAACGCACTGATATAGTCTAATATGAAAAAATTCCTATCCGGTAACGAAGCAGTTGTAGAAGGAGCAATGATCGCAGGATGCCGCTTCTTCGGCGGTTATCCTATAACTCCCTCTTCTGAAATAGCGGCGCACATATCCGCGCGACTGCCGCAGGTCGGCGGTAAATACATTCAGATGGAAGATGAGATCGGCTCCTTAGCTTCCTGCATAGGCGCATCGTTGACCGGTTTAAAAGTCATGACCGCGACTTCCGGTCCAGGTTTATCACTGATGCTGGAAAATGTGGGGATGGCAATACAGGCGGAAGTCCCCTGTGTAATAGTTGACGTTCAGCGCGGCGGACCTTCCACCGGCTTGGCGACCAAAGTTGGACAAGGAGACGTTCATCAGGTACGCTGGGGATCGCACGGCGGTTATCCTGTTATCGCCTTAGCGTCATCGACAATAGCTGAAACGGTGGAATTTACTATCGAAGCGTTTAACTTAGCTGAAAAATTCCGTGTCCCTGTCTTTTTGATGACAGATAAGATTATTGCTCAGTTGCGCGAAGACGTAGATTTAGATTCGTTCAAGGATTATCCTATAATCAACCGTGAACCGGCATCAGAGAATGATGAGTTCCTGCCCTATCGCGCCGAGTCGTTGACTGACGTTCCGGCTATGTCCGCTTTCGGGGGGAAGCATTTAGTGCGCGCCTCTTCGACCACGCACGATCAGCGAGGTATCCCGACGTCTGATCCCGAAAAGATAACCTTTAAAAACGAGAGGCTTTTTAGAAAGATTCAGGACCGGGCTGATGAAATCTGCCGGTGGGAATCCGATCTTCAAACAGGCGCAGACGCAATGGTGGTCTCGTTCGGCATATCAGCGCGCAGCGCAAAACAGGCAGTTATCGAAGCTCGAGCAGCAGGCAAAAAAGTCAATTTCCTGAAACTTCAGACTTTATGGCCCTTCCCTGATAAAGCGGTTCAGGAAGCATCGGAAGGCGTGAGCCGGATTGTGGTTCCAGAACTCAACTGGGGGCAGGTTGCGCTGGAAGTGGAACGGGTAGTCGGTAAAAACATCGAGACTATCTTAGTGAACAAAACCAACGGGTTGATAATTCAGCCGGAAGAGATCATCGCAAAACTGTAATAATACCTTCAGTTACATAGTTTAAATTAAATGTCAATCTTCACTTACATTAACGAAGCAAAACTGCCGACCTTCTGGTGTCCAGGATGCGGACACGGCGTAATTATCAAAGCTCTGGCGCAGGCATTTGACGAGCTGGAAATTCCAAATAATAAAATAGTAGTTGTGACCGGCATTGGCTGCTTCGGCAGAGCGGATGATTATTTCATGACCAACGCCTTTCACACTCTGCATGGGCGAGCCGTTGCTTATGCCACCGGCGTAAAGATCGGGAATCCTGATCTGACGGTAGTCGCTCTGATGGGCGACGGTGATGCCGCGTCCATCGGAGGCAACCATCTGATCCACGCCGCCCGACGCAATCTGGGCATCCTGGCGCTGTGTGCCAATAACCGCAATTACGGCATGACCGGCGGGCAATACTCGCCCACGAGTCAGTTCGGCGACTTCAGCGCAACGTCCAAGTACGGTCTCCCTGAATCTGCTTTCGATCTCTGCGCTCTGGTGCAGGCGGCGGGAGCGTCCTTTGTGGCGCGTTCCACCGTTTTCCACTATAACAATCTCGTAAAGTACTTAAAGCAGGGCATCACTAAAGGCGGTTTCTCTTTTGTGGAAGTATTAGAGCCATGTCCAACTATGTATGGCAAGTTTAACAAGCTCGGCGCTGCGCCCGAGATGATTCAGAAAATACGCGACGAAGTCGTGCCAGTCAAGAGATGGGAGCCAGATTCAGATAAACTGCCCATCGGTATTCTGCGCAATATCGACAAAAAGGAATACACTGACGCTTATGCCGAGGTTATCCGCAAGGCGGGAGGCGATAATGGAAATTAAGCTTTGCGGTGTCGGCGGTCAGGGAATGGGTTTTGCGGGACGTCTTCTGGGTGAAGCCGCCATTACAGCCGGATTTCACGTAGTGCAGACGACGGCATACGGCGTCGAATCGCGCGGTGGGGCATCGACGGCTGATATTTTAATCAGCGAAGGGGAAATATCCTTCCCTGAAGTGCGCCGACCTGATGTGATACTGATAATGGCTGCTAAGGGATTGAAGTCGAATCTACGCGGCGTTAATGAAGACACCTTGATATTCTACGATCCCGGAACCGTGAACGAAGAGATAGAGTGTCCGGGAGTCAAAAAACCATTTCCATTTACCAATATCTCCTTAAAAGAATTTGGAAACGGGAATTCAGCTACCGTTATCGGACTTGGCGCATTAGTACAAGCGACCGGGATGCTGAAAATTGAAACGGTTGAAAAGGCAGTCAGACAGTGCCTTCCACCAAGAGTACATGAGCAGAATCTGAAGGCGCTGAAGGTTGGGCAGAAATTAATCGAGAAGTAACCGTGGATGCCCATAAATACTCCCGGTTTATACGTCTTGCAGGTGTGCAGGATGAAGGCTTTGAAAAAGTAAGGAACGCCCGTATTGTTCTGGTTGGCATCGGAACTCTGGGCGGAGCGTATGCCCTTAACCTCGTCCGTATAGGCACGGGATTCATTCGCCTGGTTGACCGTGATATCGTTGAGGAACATAACCTCTCGACGCAACTGCTCTATGACATGTATGACGTTCAACACCCACTGCCGAAGGTAACTGCCGCCAAGAACCGTTTGAATGCCATAAATCAAGATTGTGAAATCGAAGCCTGTCCGTCCGAATTGCGGCAGGACAACGCTGAAGAGCTGTTGGGCGGAGTTGATCTCATCATCGATGCGACGGATAACTTCGAGACTCGCTTTTTGATCAACGACGTCGCAGTTAAGCTGAACATCCCCTGGATTTATACCGGCGTGGTGGGATATACCGGCGTCTGTATGGCGATTATTCCCGGCGTGACCGCGTGCCTTCGCTGCATGATGGAAAGGGTGCCTGACACCGGGGAATTGCCTACTTGCGAAACAGCAGGAGTCTGGGCAGCGGCAGCGCAGACCATCACAGCGGTGGGATTAACGGAAGCCTTGCGGATTATCACCGATGGCAAGCCGGAATTTGGGCTGAGTGAATTGGATATTCAAGCAGGCACATGGAAGAAGGTTCACCCTGAATGGTCCGGCGATTGTCCAGTATGTGTTCATCATGAATACAGCTATTTATCCGGGAAGACAGTCTCCCAATCTGTTAAACTCTGCGGCAGAGAGATGGTGCATATCTCACCCGGACGCCAGCAGAACCTCAATCTTCCCGGCATGGCGGATCTCTTGCCTGCGGATTATGAGTGCACCTGCACCGAGGATCTGTTACATATTAAACTGCCGGAAGCAGAAATATATCTGTTCAAGGACGGTCGTTCATTTGTCAAGGGTGTATCTGACACTGAACGAGCAAAATCTATATTCAACCGCTATATTAGCGTTTGATAGATGTATATTTACAGTTTAAGGATAGCAGATTAAATCGGGCAGATTCAATATAACGAAAATAGATAGAAGTGACTGAGGAGAAAAATTCAGCAACGCGCCGGAACGATCAAAATTCCAATAGCGTCACCAACATTCTCTCCGTTGATATTGAGGATTATTATCAGGTAGAGGGATTTAAAAAGAAGATTGCCTTTTCTGAATGGGAAAAGTATGAAAGCCGTTTTCATCTCGGATTGGAATGGCTGCTTCATATTCTGGACAGCCATAAAACCAAGGCGACCTTTTTCATCCTCGGCTGGATAGCCGAACGTCATCCCCAGTGGATTTCTGAAATCCTCAGGAAAGGGCATGAAATCGGCGTGCACGGGTGGAGGCACCGGAGGATCGATGCGCTCACGCCTGATGAATTCCGCGCTGATATCATGCGCACCATCGAACTGCTGAAGGGATTAGGCGTCGATGATCTACGCGGACACCGCGCGCCCTCATTCTCCATTACCCCGGGGACGCGCTGGGCGTGGGAGATTATAGATGAGTGCGGGCTAAAATACGACGCCAGTTTGTCGGCTCGGTATTTCCCGGCTAAGAACGCGCCCTGGGTCTGTTCCAACCCGGGACCGCAGAGATTCAAGTTCAATGAAACCAAGGGCATCGACCTCTTTCCGCAAGCTTACCTGCCATTATTCGATCACATTCCTTTTGCGGGAGGCGGCTATTTCCGACTCTACCCGTATAAGCTGACACATTGGGGGATGAAGCGCTGGAACAGCCGCGGGGTTCCGGTGATGGTCTATGTCCATCCCTGGGAATTCGATCCCGATCAGCCGCAGTTTAAGGTGAATCTGCCGCGGCGGTTTAAACATTATGTGAACCTCGAAACCAACCGCGAGAAATTCGCGCAGTTGCTGCAGGATTTTAAATTTGCTCCGTGCAGGGATTTCTTATGAGCAAAGAATCAGAACTAGTTCAGCGGCATTTTCACCAGCATACCGCGGATTTCGATTCCATCTATAGCGGTAATAAATCAGCCTTCAGGAGATTCTTAGACAGACGGTTAAGATGGGATATGCAGGCGCGTATGGAAATGACAATCGCTGCCTGCCAGCCCATAGAAGGCAAGAGTGTCCTCGATGTAGGATGCGGGACAGGAAGGTTCTGCTTCCCTCTTGCCGAACAGGGCGCTGTAAAGGTTGTCGGCATCGATTTCGCCGAAGCTATGATTGACGAGGCGAACAGACTGTCTTCCCAGAAAGGGATTCCGGAAAGCTGCTCCTTTGAATGCACAGACATCCTCGATTATCAAAGCACGAAAAAGTTCGATTATATATTAGCCATCGGTCTGTTCGATTACCTGAAAGACGGCAGACAGATCATGCAGAAGATGCGGCAGCTTACCAGGGGTAAGGCGGTTATGACCTTCCCGAGAGCGGATACCTGGCGCGCGCCAATTCGTAAAATCCGTCTTGGAGTCCTGGATTGTCCGGTCTATTTTTACAACGAAAAGCGCATCCGTGATCACCTTATGATTACCGGATTTGCCGTGTCACAATTTCAAAGAGTGGGGAAGCTGTTCTTTGTTGTAGCGGAATAAGCGTCCGTATCGAAGAAATAAATAGTATCTATTCAATCCAATGAAAATCCAACACCCCTTCTGGTTTAGTCTTTACAACTTCTTAGTCATACCGATTCTGTATGTCGGTCTTCGTGTCGCCTGGTTCTTTAATCGGAAGATCAAACAGGGGATCCGTGATAGAAGGGGGTTGTTTCAAAAGCTTGAGCAGATTAAGCAGGATCATCCTGCAGGGCGGGACATCGTCGTTATTCACTGCGCTTCAGCAGGCGAATTTGAGGCGGCAAAACCGCTGATAGTGGAACTTCACAGACGTAAACCCGAGCTACTCATTCACGTCACCTGTTATTCACCTTCCGGCATGAAACCGATTTCACACGCCGAGGATATCGATTCGTACAGTTACCTGCCCTTCGATGATTTTTTCTCTGCCAGACGATTCTTCAACATTCTAAAGCCTGCAGCCTTCCTGATAATCAAACATGATATATGGCCCAATATGGTTTGGGCGGCTGTTGTCAGGGGCATCCCTTCCATCTGGATCAATGCCAACCTCCACAAAGAGACCAAGCGGCTGAGTTTTATGTCCAGGGGTCTAAACCGCAGCTTTTTGGGAGAACTGACGGCGATTCTGACAATGGGCGAATCGCATGCTGAGAGGCTGGCGAATCTGGTCAGTCCGCTGAAAATAAATATAACGGGCGATTCTCGCTATGATAGGACACTCGACCGCATGGAACAGACGCAGGGAGCGGTTGACGATATTCTGCCCGCTGCCTGGTTCGAGGATAAGAAGGTTATCATCGGAGGCAGCACCTGGGGTCCGGATCAACGCATCATGGTTCCTGCCTTCGCGGCTCTCAAGAAAAATTATCCCGATCTCTACCTGATACTGGTTCCGCACGAACCCCATGAAGAGTTCTTAGCCGATACAGATTACTACCTTCGACAGTATAATCTGCGGTCGATTCGGCTGTCGCAGTTAAATGGCAGCCTGCCCACATCAGACGTGCTGGTGGTTGACAGGGTGGGTATCTTAGCCGCGCTTTACCGGATATCCTGGGCGGCTTATATCGGCGGAGCATTCGGAGATGGAGTTCACTCTGTGCTGGAACCGGCGGTCTATGGTGTGCCGCTGTTCTTCGGTCCGAAGTACTATATGGCGCATGAAGCGCAGTCCTTAGTTCAACGTGGCGGAGCAATTTCCGTTACATCCCCGGAAGAGTTCGAGCGGTCGCTGCGTGAATATCTCACCGATCAGAATGGGTGGCAATATGCCTCAGAACAAACAGGCAGGCTGGTGCAGACTGGCGCCGGAGCGACAGAGCGCATTATAGACATAGTGGAAAGAGAATTAAACGAAACAAACAGAACACAATGAGCTACATTTATTTTGACTGTTACTCCGGCGTTGCCGGAGACATGCTGTTAGCTTCCCTCTTAGATCTCGGGGTTGACCGGGACCTCTGGCTCAGTTCGCTGAAAGGGCTGGCGGTCGAAGGCTATGACGTCAGCTTTGACCGCACTGAGCGGCACGGTATCTATGCGCAGCAGGTGATCGTTGAGGTTACCGAAGATCAGCCGCATCGCCATCTCAAAGATATAAAAAAAATCATCAATGACAGTCAGATCCCCAGGGAAGTAAAAAATAATGCGCTCCGCATATTTACTTTCCTCGCTGAAGCGGAAGCGCAGGTACATGGTTCGACCATCGACAAAGTCCATTTCCATGAAGTGGGCGCTGTCGATGCTATCGTTGATATTGTAGGCGTTTGTCTCGCTCTGGATCGGCTGGGGATTACCAAAGTGTATTCCAGTCCGATAGGTTTGGGCAGGGGGATATCGAAATGCGATCACGGTCCCATGCCGCTGCCTCCTCCAGCAACTTTGGAACTCTTAAGCGGTTGTCTGATCCATTTCCATGAAATAGATACTGAACTGGCGACCCCGACCGGCGCTGCCATTATAAGAGCACTGGCGTCGTTTGACTCCATCCCGGATAACTTCACCATGCTGAAAACCGGGTACGGCGCGGGCGCGAAAATTCTAACGGAATTGCCCAACGTGGTGCGCGCGCTGCTGCTGGAAACTCCGAAGAATTTAGAGACGGATCGAGCGGTTATCCTGGAAACCAATATAGATGACATGAACCCGGAGATTTATCCCCATGTCATCAAAAAGCTGATTGAGCAGGGCGCCATGGACGTCTTTCTTGCTCCGATCATCATGAAAAAGGGAAGACCGGGAGTCATGTTATCAGTGCTATGTCCGCCCGATCTCGAAAAGGCAATGATCGACGCGGTCTATGATGAAACCTCGACATTGGGCATTAGATTGTCCCGAGTGGAACGCTTGAAACTTCCCCGGAAGGTGATCAAAGTTAAGACTCCCTGGGGTGTTCTGAAGGGAAAAGAAGCGCGCTGGAAAGGCAATATAAGGCGAACGCCGGAGTTCGAAGAATGCCGCAGGATTTCAGAAGCTGAAGGGATACCACTCCAGGAAGTGTATAAGGCTTTCTACGCTGCGCTTTCAGATCCGTTGAAAGATTAGACTTCATTAACGATACCAACAGCTCCCTCTCCATCCGACGACGTGATTTTTTCACGGGCTTCTTTTTTTTGTTATTTTTCCTTGATTATTAAAATATTACGCTTAACTTTCTTTAGAATTTACAGAGAGAATAAATATCGGAGACGGTATGTCCGACAGGTATCTGTATAGTTTCGGTGACGGGAAAGCCGAAGGTTCTTATAAGATGAAAAATCTGCTCGGCGGTAAAGGAGCAGGGCTTGCCGAAATGTCCAATCTTGGACTTCCTGTGCCACCTGGATTTACGATAAGCACCGGGGTCTGCACCTATTTTTACCAGCATAAGCAAACCTATCCGGCAGGATTGCGCAATCTCGTCCGCGATGCCATAGGACGCGTGGAAGACATCATCGGCAAACGTTTCGGCGACGCGTCCGATCCTTTGCTCGTGTCGGTGCGTTCCGGGGCGCGCATCTCCATGCCCGGCATGATGGAAACCGTACTGAATATCGGACTCACCGAAAGAACGCTCGAAGGGCTGTTGGAAAAGACGGGAAATGAGCGCTTCGTCTTCGATGCTTACCGCCGCTTGATTCAGATGTATGCCGACGTCGTTATGGAAAAGGGCAACGGAAACGATTCTGGCAACGGTCAGGGGGTGCACGACAAAATGGAACAAGCGTTGTCTGAACTGAAGGCAGAGTGCGGATACCAACAGGATACCGATCTATCCACAGACGATCTGAAAGAACTCGTCCTGACGTACAAATCTATCGTTCAGGATACTCTGGGGCAGCCTTTCCCTGACGATCCGTATGAACAGTTGTGGGGAGCTATCGGCGCGGTTTTCGCTTCATGGAATGGAAAACGCGCCATTGCTTATCGAAGGATACATACTATCCCGGAGGAATGGGGAACGGCGGTGAACGTTCAAGCGATGGTTTTCGGAAACATGGGTAACGATTCCGCCACTGGCGTTGCGTTTACACGCGATCCGTCAACCGGTGAGAAACTGTTCTTCGGCGAATATCTCCCCAATGCTCAAGGGGAGGACGTTGTCGCCGGCATTAGGACGCCTCGCAGGTTAACGATAACTGGATCCAGGCAATGGGCTGTCGATCATCAGGTAAATGAAGAAGAACGTAAAGCAAAGTATATTTCATTAGAAGAAACTCTGCCTGAAGCATATCATAATCTTGTCGATATCTACCAGAAACTCGAAGTGCATTATCGGGACATGCTCGACATTGAATTCACCATCCAGCAAGGGCGTCTCTGGATGCTGCAGACGAGAGTCGGCAAGCGGACCGCTCAGGCAGCATTGAAGATAGCTGTTGATCTGGTCAACGAGGGCGTGATCTCCAAGGAAGAGGGACTGCTGCGAGTTGAACCGGGAACTTTAGACCAACTACTTCACCCCACCATCGGTCAGAGAACGGAAGTAACGATGTTGACGCGCGGACTGCCAGCTTCTCCCGGAGCTGCCACAGGACGTGTGGTCTTTTCTGCAGATGACGCCGTCCAGTGGACTGAGTCCGGTGATGAGGGTAAAAGTAAGGTGATTCTGGTGCGCAATGAAACCAGTCCAGAGGACATCCATGGAATGAACGTTGCTGTCGGTATCCTAACCGCTCGCGGCGGCATGACGTCGCATGCCGCAGTAGTCGCTCGAGGGATGGGAAAAACCTGTGTCGCCGGCGCTGGCGAAGTGATGGTTGATTATGATCGCAAGCGGTTTAAGGTACGCGGTAAGGTAATCAAAGAGGGCGATTGGATTACGCTTGACGGATCCGCTGGTAGAGTGTTAATCGGCAAAGTAAAACTGGAAAAGCCCGAACTGACTGATGACTTTGAAACGTTCATGTCATGGGCAGACCGTTTCGCCCGGATGAAAGTGCGTACCAACGCCGATACTCCCAAAGACGCACAGGTGGCGAGGGACTACGGCGCAATGGGAATCGGGCTGTGCCGCACGGAGCATATGTTCTTCGAGGGGAATCGTATAGATGCGGTTCGCGAGATGATTCTGGCTGAGAATGCCGAGGGTCGCTGGAAAGCGTTGAAGAAACTGCTGCCCATGCAGCGGGAGGATTTTGAAGGGATTTTTCGCGCCATGGATGGTCTGCCGGTAACTATCAGAACGCTCGACCCGCCATTGCACGAATTCCTGCCGCAGGAACAGCGAGATATAGAAGAGCTGGCTTTAAAATCAGGAGTCGATTACGAGAAATTGGCGGTTAAGGTGCACAACCTCCGTGAGATAAACCCGATGCTGGGACACCGTGGCTGCCGTCTGGGGATTGTCTATCCTGAGATTACCGAGATGCAATCGCGAGCCATATTCGAAGCGGCGGCGAACGTGATGAAGAACGGCGTGAAAGCGATGCCTGAAATCATGATTCCGCTGGTCGGGCATGTAAACGAATTGCGAGTGCAAGCTGAAATCGTGCGGAAGATTGCTAAGGAGGTAATGCGGGAAAAGGGGATTGAGATCGAATATTCTGTCGGCACCATGATCGAATTACCGAGAGCGGCGCTGACTGCTGATGAGATAGCTGAGGTGGCGGAATTCTTCAGCTTCGGCACTAACGACTTGACACAGACAACTTATGGATTCAGTCGAGATGATGCTGGTAAGTTTTTGCCTGACTATATCGATCATAAAATCCTCAAAGCAGATCCTTTCCAGGTCTTGGACCGCGATGGCGTTGGTCAGCTGCTTCGCATCGGCGTATTCAAGGGGCGCAGCACCAACCCGAAACTGAAAGTAGGCATCTGCGGTGAACATGGCGGGGAACCATCATCCATCGAATTCTGCCACGACCAGCACTTCAACTACGTCTCCTGCTCACCGTACCGCATTCCCATTGCGCGGCTTTCTGCGGCTCAGGCGGCTCTGCGGAAAAGGGAATGGGAAGTGGGAAAATGAACATCAGCGTCTATATCGGCATTTATCGTAGCGTCAGGAGTTTCCTCCTGACGCTTTTACCTCATCACCAAATCCTCCGAATTCCCTTGATTTTCAGGGGATTTTTTATTAGTATTTTAAATATATTAAAGTGTCGGACGAGGGTGTCCGACACCACCAGAAGGTACGCGGTGTGATTGTAGGGGCGAGGTCACCTCGCCCCTACAATCACCAGCCCCATAGAACAGATAATTCCGTAGTCGGGGTCGCCCCCGACCCCGACAGGAAAAACGAATTTCATCGCGTAGGGGTCGGTCTTGCGCCGACCCGATCTCTCATATAAGGTTTCCAAACATGCGCTTATACGAATTTGAAGGCAAACAGCTCTTCGCTGAAGCGAAGATTCCCATCCCTGAAGGCAAGATCGTCACAACGGTCGATGAGGCAGTCGAAGCGGCGAATAAGCTGGGTTATCCGGTTGTGCTGAAAAGCCAGGTTTTAACCGGCGGACGAGGTAAAGCCGGCGGTATCCAGTTCGCCGACGATGAAAAGCAGCTCCGGCAGAAAGCGGAAGCTTTGTTCAAGATGAAAATCAAAGGCTATCCGGTAGAAAAAATCTTGGTCGAGAAGAAGCTGAACATCGCTTCTGAGTACTACTTAGGCGTTACCATCGACCGGGTGAACTACCAGTGGACCGTGATCGGCTGCGCTGAAGGCGGTGTGGATATCGAAGAGGTAGCGGCGAAAACGCCGGAAAAGATCATCCGCGTCAATATCGATCCTTCGGATAAAATGTACGGCTATCAAGGCAATGAACTGGGCAACCGCATGGGTTTACGCGGCGATGATATGAAAGCGGTCGGCGGAATCGCCCGCAAGCTGTTCAATGTCTTCTGCAAATATGACTGCAAGATGGTGGAGATCAATCCGCTGGTCAAACTGACCGACGGCAGCTTTATAGCGGCGGACAGCCGTTTTTCACTGGATGACGACGCGCTCTTCCGTCACCCGGAATTCGCCGAGCGCGGCATCGAGAAGCGCCATGAAGAGGGCGAGATGACGCCCCGCGAACGACAGGCGCGCGAATGGGGCATACCATACCTCGATATGGATGGCAACATAGGCATGTTCCCCGGCGGAGCCGGTTTCGGGATTATGGGCAACGACTTCATTTACCATTACGGTGGCAAACCCGCTAACTTCATGGATTCCGGCGGCGGACCTTCTCCTGAGAGGCTGGCGAAGATGCTGGTTTTACTGGATGAGAATCCGCAGGTTAAAGTGATCTTCGGGGCGCGGTTCGGTGGGATCTCCCGCTGCGATGATTTCGCCAACGGTGTGATCATGTTTTTGAAGGATCACGGACTGTCCAAGCCGATGGTGATGCGTTTCACCGGCAACGAATGGCAGGCGGGCGTGAAGATCTTCGAGGAGGAGAAAAAAGCCAATCCCGAACTGTTTGAGAAGATTGAGATTCACGGCATCGAGACGCCCATCGAAGAGATTTCCAAACGAGCGGTGGAGCTGGCGAAAGAAGCCGGATAAGACATAACGTCGAGTGCGGAGACTCGACGACACGATTAATAAACGTAGGTCGGATTCCCCTGAATCCGACGCAGAATAGAATAGGGGCTGTCTAAAAAGTAACTTTTGTAGTCATTGCGAGGAATCAGCCGTCCGGCTGATGACGTGGCAATCTCCTATATTATAGGATATTAGAGATTGCCATACTTCGTTCGCGCCAAAGGCGCTCCTTCGGAGTAATGACAGTTTATGGACTTTTTGGACAGCCCATTATTAGTGTAGATAGGCTGAAGCTGCTACTTCACCAGCACCAACTTCTGCGTCTGTTGCGTGTTTCCGGCGGTCAGACGAGCTATATAGACGCCGCCCGCCAGATTATCACCACTGAAGGCAGTGTGATAGCTGCCCGGCTGCAGCCAGCCATTATGCAGCGTGGTGACTTCCTTACCCTGCACGTCGAAGATTGACAACACAGCATCCCCGGCGACGGGCAGGTGGAAAGTCAGGTTCGTTTGCGGATTGAACGGATTAGGATAAGCGGGATCGAGCGAGTATGAAATGGGCATCATCTCGATATCCGGTAACTCTTCGACTCCGGTGATCTCGATGATTCTTCCGAAGTAACCCATAGTGAAGTTAGGATTGGGTTCATCAATATCTGAAGTCATAGACGCCACGGAACCGTACCCGACTTCCTCCCAGCTATAGGTCCAGGAGGTAACCGTTGAGACGGGCATTCCCATAAGAGTCGTGGTTATGATCTTATGGCTCTTCGTGCGGAGAATATTATGGTATGTATTCTGCCCGTCGATCACCGTGCCATATCCATCCACCTCATAGCGTGTGGAATCGGTTACCAGCATTCCCATCATATCATAACTGTACACTGTATCCCATATATCCCCGTATTGAACCGGAAATGTCAATAACGGCTGTGTATTATTGTAGTTCGTGACCATAATTTCTGATCCATATCCCAGAGTCCAATAGTTGCTGGGAGTGTGCTCGAAATAGTGGTACATAGGTTCAACTTCTGCGATGTAAAACGAGCGGTTCGCGTCGGGAAAATTCGCCGCGTAGGGTGTGGTGGCGGGATCGACCCAGTGATGGGCTTGTTCGAAATTGGTGGTTATAGAAGTGAAATTCCAAGTTTGATTGGCGCCAGACGGTCCCATATCGACCGGCACCAAATCGAGGTTTGTGTCAAATATGATAGTGGTCCCCGGTTCACCCACCAGATCCCCGGATTGCATGACAGGCTGTGCATTCAATGAGAGAACTGTCATTGCACAGAGGGCAAATGCGCCCATTAGAATTCGATACATGGTCTACCTCCTTAAATCGTATTGATAATGTATTATTCTTGTTAACTTCAGTTGTAACTGAGTATCTAACTTGATGAAACACGCGTGAAGCTCTATGGAGTGCTTCTCAGGAATACGGCGTACATCCATGCGGTTTCGCTGCCGGTGACCGCCAGCGGCATGTGCAGATAGAACACATCATCTACCACCGAATAGAGATTATCGTAAGTCATGCCAATTCGTTCCGGGTGCTGATCTGCGGTATCTTCCACGTAGAACCAGATAGTAGCATCCTCGTACCAGTAATCGCCCCAGTGATGATCCTTGTCATCGACGTCGTTCATTTCAAACGCCAATGTAGTATCGCCGCCGATGGTGCTGTAGTAGCTGATATCGAACAGCCATTCGATATAGATTTCGTAGTCGCCGGTATCGTTCGAGGTCGGCTGGAAATCCACCCAGCCATCACCGGTGCCGGTGATGGTTATGGCAACTGAATCGTTCATGGCAATAAAAGGTTCTGGGACGTAGAGGTGGTCGAATGCCCAGTATCCCGTTGGATCGCCGCCGATGGGCGGATCAGGATAGTCACCAGGATCGACAACGCTGCCAGAGGTAGAAACTACCAGTACGAAGAAAGAGAAGTGATTAGTTCTACCGGTGACAGTATTATTGACTGTATCCACTTCGATATTTCCCAGAGTATCGGGAACGTCGCCTTCGTTTTCAAAAGTCAGGATGACTAGATCGTTTTCATCATACGATCCGATTTCGCCGTCGGTGTAGCTGAATTCCACGTCCACGGACTGATTAAAAACGGTGCCGCTCGGTCCAAATTCATAAACGGCGCCGATCTGCATGGCGCTATCTGGTTCGGTGTACGTGGGTTGCGTATCCAGTATGGCAACTGTAATCGTTAAATCACCGGCTAATGCGCCGGCGGGAATAGAGACGCCAGCATTCTCATAAGTGACATCACCCCCTGCCGCGCCGATTACTTCGGATGATTCACCCGGCTCCGGTCCCGAGGGTCCGGTTATAGGATCACTATCATCGTTGCTGCATCCCATTATAAAGAACACAGGCAAGGATAAAACGATAAGCGCTGATAACGCTTGATGTAAATTCACTCTCATATTTATTTTTCTCCGCTTTCTGTTATGTAACTCTACGATTATTTCTTTCAGTCGAAATATCTGCTTCGTAAATTAGAATCATTTCTCTTAAATGTCAAGTCATTTTATATAAGAATAAAATAGATGCTTTACAATGATCCAGATCACAAAAATAAAAAAAGCTCCACACGCCGCAGTGGAGCCTTTACATTTCAACAGCTTAGAAAGATACTAAATCTCTTCCAGATACCTTTCTGCGTCCAGAGCCGCCATACAGCCAGAACCAGCAGCGCTGATTGCTTGTTTATAAGTGAAGTCCTGCACGTCACCGGCTGCGAAGATGCCCGGAACGTTCGTTTTAGTTGATTTGCCGAGAGTGATGATATATCCGTCCTTGTTCATTTCGAGTTGCCCTTCGAAGATACTGGAATTGGGCGTATGACCGATACCCATGAAAATGCCGTCCATAGGAATTTCTTTAGTTGATCCATCCTTAGTGCTCTTCAGCCGCACGCTGGTGACATGCGGAGGATCATCTTCACCCAGTATCTCATCGATAACATAGCTGTAAGCGAATTCGATCTTCGGATTATTCCGTGCTTTTTCCTGCATGATCTTCGATGCGCGCAGTTCATCACGGCGGTGAATTATCGTAACTTTGGTGGCGAATTTGGTCAGGAAAGTGGCTTCTTCGATAGCGCTGTCGCCGCCGCCCACCACTGCGATTTCCTTGTCCTTGAAGAAGAAACCATCGCAGGTGGCGCAGGCTGAGACGCCATGCCCCTTATATTTTGCTTCTGATGGGATGTTAAGCCAGCGGGCGGTGGCGCCTGTGGCAATAATCAGTGCGTCGCAGGTATATTCTCCTTCGTTCATGGTTAACTTAAAGGGCGCTTGTGATAAATCTGCCTCAATCGCTTCATCCATAATGTATTTGGCGCCGAAGCGTTCCGCCTGTTCCTTGCAGATGTCCATCAGTTCCGGACCGGTAATACCATTGACGAAGCCGGGATAGTTCTCCACTTCGGTCGTGATAGTCAATTGACCGCCGGGTTGGATTCCCTCGAAAACTACCGGTTCCAATTCTGCCCTCGCAGCATAAATAGCCGCGGTCGATCCAGCCGGACCCGAACCTAAAATTATAACTCGATGATGTGTTGCCATTTTATTCCTCAGTATCCTTTCTTATCCATCAGAAATATATATCAATCTTAGTGAGAAAGCAACCCTTTATTGCAGGGATTTTGAATTGAGACTGTTGAAATATACCCATTTTATCATTCCTGCGAAGGCAGGAATCCAGTTATGTAACTGATTATTCTGGACTCACCATAAGAGTCGTTATAGGAATCCTATAGACCTTCGGACCCACTTTTCCCGAAGGGATGGCTATGCCGCGCGGGATTGACAGTTGCATATTAGTTTTAATGCTTTTCAATAGTCTCAATCTATCTACGCAGGAATAAACAAACTCGTTGGTTTAGAGATCGTAAAGGTTCGGAAAATTCACTTGCTTTCACTGTTGAAATTGCGTACATTGAAATTTACATTTTTATGAACCAAGATGAACGCTGGATGCGGCAGGCTTTAGCCCTTGCAAATCAAGCTGCAAGAGAGGGTGAAATCCCTGTTGGCGCTGTCGCAGTGAAAGATTCGAGACTCCTCGGAAGAGGATACAATCAGACGGAAAGGCTGCAGGATCCCACCGCTCACGCGGAGATGCTGGCGCTTACCGCCGCCGCCGATGCGCTTGAATCACGGCGGCTGGATGGCGTGACCTTATACGTCACATTGGAACCTTGCTGCATGTGCGCGGGCGCTCTGATACTGGCGAGGATAGAACGTCTGGTTTTCGGAGCGTATGATTCTAAAGCGGGAGCCTGCGGCACTCTATACAATATCCCTCGAGATGAACGTTTAAATCATAGGGTGAATGTAGTCGGCGGTATGCTTGAAGCAGAATGCGGCGGAATATTGAGCGAATTCTTCAAACGTCTTCGCCAAAAGGATCAGAAGATCGATACGAGTTGGATCGATTTTATGTAGATGGAGAGTTGCCGCCACGAATCATGTAGTGGTCCCTTCGGAAGAGCAATCGAACGGGGCGGTCTCGCCGCGAAATCCCGCTTTTACGGGATAAGCTGTCCCTTTGGGAAAAACCGTTGTAGTGTCATATGTTCTTTACGGCTTAAATCGAGAGCAATAAACTAGGAAATTCAGGAGAGTTGCCGGAGTGGTCGAACGGGGCGGTCTCGAAAACCGTTGTAGCTTCGCGCTACCGGGGGTTCGAATCCCTCACTCTCCGCAAATCGTGCGATCAAGTGATCTTTGTGGTGAAACTATGTATAAACATGGCGGAACAGGGGTTCTGGCGTAGCCACTCCCACGGAGGAATCCCTCACTCTCCGCAAGTGAGTGTGCAAGTAAAAAAGTGTACAAGTGTGCCGTA